>JAUIFJ010000004.1 GCA_030429345.1 bacterium
TCGCCAGGGGACTGGCGTCCCAGTTCAGGCTGTGGCTGCCGGCGTCCAGCGGGCCGTCGACAAGCGTTGCCACCTGCTGGCCGACCATGTTGTAGACGCTTAAGCGCACCGGCCCGGAACGCGCCAGATCGAAACGGATCACGGTGCTCGGGTTGAAGGGGTTGGGATAGTTGCCCTTCAGCGCCGTCGTCGCGGGCAGGGCCGCACGCTCGGCCACGTCCGTGGTCTGGATGGTCATCGTGATCGGCACGGAAAGCTCCGCGTTGTTCGGGTCGTTGCTCGAAAGGTGCAGGGTCGCGTTGTACTCGCCGTTCGGCAGCTCGTAGCCCGCCGTCGAGCTGAACTGGATCGGCAGCCAGTGGCTGCCGCTGCCCAGCACGATGCCGTTCTCCTCGGCCAGCACGGCCCATGCCGGCGGCGTGATACGCACCGCGTAGGGAGTCTCGAGCAGCTGGTTGTGGAAGACCTGGATGCCCGTGTCCTCGTCGGCGCCCTGGAAGCCCGCGGTGCCGCTGAAGCCGCCGCCCAGGCCTTCGTACTGCAGGGTCACCTGGCCGTTGGCCTGCAGGATGGCCTGCACGGTGAAAGGCCCGCCGTGGGTGCCGGGATTGTAGTGCGGCACGCCGGTCCAGCTGACCACCAGGCTGTCTACGCCGTTGCTCTCGTACCAGCAGTAGCCTTCCTCGTTGTCCACCGGACGCAAGTCGTCCCACCAGACGCAGATGCTGTTCTGCGGAGCCAGTTCCGTGGGCAGGGACTGGTTGCTCCAGGCGCCCGAATACGAACTGAAGCTGATGAAGCCGTTGGGACTGACGCGGAACTGGTCGAAGGGCTCGCCATAGAGGTAGAAGTCGAAGCCCACGTCGAACCAGCCCGAGGTGCTGTCGTTGTGCGCGAAGCTGACCGGCACCGCGTTCTCGCCGCCATCGACCCAGCCATAGACCGGACCCAGGTCCTCGTTGGAATCCATCCACTCGTAGCCGTAGCTGTCGGGGCCGCCGCTGTCGCGGGCGTCGAAACTGAGCCAGGCGTCCCAAAGCAGGGTCACCTCGCCCAGGTTGCCGATTTCCAGGCTGTCCACGAGGGCATCCCCGCTGGCCAGGTCCACGCCCAGTCCGGCGGGATCCACGTTGATCTCGGCGGGCGTCAACACGCCGTTGACGGTGGTGGTGAACAGAACGGCCGTGCCGGCGCTGATGTTGTGCATGGTCGGGTTCAGCTGGCCGTAGTTCTTCAGCGTCATGCCCATGGTCGAGGTGTGATCCTTGATGCCGATGCTGCACTGCGGAAAGTCCGTGCCCGCGCTCTGGTTGTCGTTGAAGACATTGTACTGGAACTTGAACTCGCCGTCGCCGGTGCCCGTCGGGTAGACGGCCGGATCATAGAGGATGAGCTGGAAGCTGTTGGGCCCGCCGCTCTGGTTGGCGCTCAGGTTGTACCACTCGATGATGAAGGTGTGGTTGGCCTCGTCGAACCAGGTGTATACATCGCCCGGCGTGGTCTTGTGGTCGTCCCACATGGGGGCGATCATCGCGTCGGGGCCCATGCCGCTGGGCAGGTAGTGGTTGCGGAAGTCGGTCTCCCAGAAGGCCCCGGGCTCGCCGAAGCTGATGAAGCCGTTCGAGCAGACCACCATGTGGTCGTAATACATGCCGTAGTAGCGGAAGTCGAAGGGCAGGTTCACCGTGGCGGCGTCGTCCTGCTCGTCGCCGTTGTCGCTCAGCGGGACCAGCGTGCCCTCGCCGCCTTCCGCGGGGGCGATGCCGATCCATTCGTAGGTCGGAGCCTGGGCGTAGGTGTTGTCCTCGTCCTCGTAGGCCCAGTAGCCCCAGGCGTCGGGACCGGTGGGGTCGTTCTGCCCGGGCGTGCCGACGGGCACCAGCAGGTCGATGCGCTGTGTGACATCGCCGCCGTTCATCGCGACTTCCGCGTGCAGCTGCAGGCTCATGCCCACCAGGGCGTCCTGTGTCACTTCCACGTCGAAGTCGACGACCGCGCTGCCGCCGGGGGCGATGGTTCCCGCGTCCTGCACGCCGCTGCTCACGGTGACGAAATCCTCCTCGTCGGAGACCAGCGTCACCTGGACCGAGCCGCCTTCTTCGCTTCCGCCGTTCTGCACCGTGAGACGCAGGCTGCGCGTCGTCGCCGGCAGCCACTGGCCGTCGGGGTAGCTCTGGTTGTTCAGGACGAGGGTCGGCGCGCCTACCGAAACGGCCGCAAGCATTTCGACCGTGCCCTCGTCGGCGGCCACGGTCAGCACGACGGGCAGGATATCGCCGTCGGCCAGTTCGCTGACCGGGCTGATCGTGATCCCGTCGAAGGGATCGCTGATCGCGCCCTGGGCCAGGCTGGCCAGGCTCAGGGGTCCCCCGCTTACCGTGCCGTACATGGGATCGAGGCTTGCCGTGATGCTCAGGTTGTTCAACGCGGCATCGCCGTCGTTGAGCACATCAAACTCCAGGGTCTGGCCGGCGACGCCGGGCAGGGCCGTGGAATTTCCGTCTACAGAGAAAGCGGAGACGATGGGGTTCATCGTCGCGTTGGTGACGGGAATGTTCACCTGCTGCGGATAGTGGCGGTGACTGCTGATCGTCAGAGTCAGTGTGCCGGGCTGCATGCCCTGCAGATCCAGCCAGACCATGCCGCTTTCGTCGCTCATGGCCACGCTCTGGAAGAAGTCGCCGTTGTCCTGGAATGCGGAGACGATCACGCCCTCGGCAGGGCTTCCGTCGACGCTCAGCTCCAGCTGCAGGAACTCGGCTCCGGCGCGCAGGCTGCCGGGCAGATCCATGTCTACATCCATGGGAATGCCGGCCCACATGCGCATGCCGGGGTCGCCCATCAGGTTGCCCCAGTTGCTGAACTGGGTGATGTGGCTGTCGCCCGGAGGCAGGGTCATGAAGAGTTCGTACTTGCTGTGCGCCAGGCAGCTGCCGACTTCCGGCACGTCCTGCTCGAGGAAGGCGTGGTAGAAGCCGCCACACATCACGTTGTTGTAGCGCGTGTGCGTGGACGCGGTGGCGTAGCCCATGCAGGCCACGGCGGCGCCGGGCGTCGTCGGGTTGCCGCCGCGCAGGAAGGCTTCCGAGTAGTCGTCCTGGCCGACAAAATCGCCCGTCGAGCAGGTGAAGATCGTCGCCACCGGCGTCCGCGGTCCCTGGGTCCAGCCCTGGACGGTGCCGGAGTTCAGGCCTTCCATGCCGATCCAGCCGCGGTAGTTGTAGAAGGTGATGCCGCTGTTGAAGAAGCCGGCGACCACGCTGCTCGACTGGCACCAGACCGTGTCCACGTCCGTGTAGCCGCGGCTGTCGACCAGCTCGTGGGCGATGTTGCGGCTCAGCTGGCGCATGCTCAGGTAGCAGGCGCTGCTGCCGACCAGGAAGGAAGCGCTTTCGAACCAGTCGGGATTGCTGATGAAGGGGTTGCGCTCGTACTGCAGGATCTTGTTGGTGATGGTGGCCATCTGCGTCAGGTTGTCGGCGGAAAGGCGGCCCACGGCCACGTCGGCCAGGATGTCCGTTCCCTCCACGCGGCTGAAATAGTGGTCGTAGCCGCTGGTGCCGTCCGCGGGAATGTCATAGGAACCGTCCGTGTCGCCGCAGAGCAGGACGAACTTGACCGGGTCCTCGCTGTTGTACTCGCTGGTGATGCGGTTCTTGATCGAGTTGGCCGAATTCAGAATCGAGCTGCTGCTTTCGACGATCACCGTATGTCCGCGCTGGCGCTTCCATTCGATCAACGCCGGCAGGCCGGTGGAAGGGGACATGGCCGAACTCGAGGCGAAGACCAGGTACTTGCCCGGCAGATCCCCCGGATCGAGCCAGGCGCCGGAGAGGGCCTGGTCCTCGCGGGGAGCATTGATCACGGCTTCGGCGACGGCTCCGTCCAGGCGCATCTTCTCACGAGGCAGCTGCAGGACGCGCTGGTTGATGGGATTCTCGCCCTCGAAGCGGACTTCGAAGTGCATGCGGGTCCAGACGCGGGCCTCGCGGGTCACCGGGTTGACCTGGATCGGCGCGATGGAGGTCTTCACCAGGCGGTGGTTGCGCAGAAGGGCCGGATCGCCGAGCTGCACGGCTTCGGAGGGGTACCATCCATCCGTGGAATACAAGGCCTCGTCCTGGTACCAGGGCTGGGGCTGGTCTTCGGCGTGGTGCAGGGCTTCCTGCATGGGGAGCGGCAGCACGTCCTGCAGGATCTCGTAGTCGCCTCCCAGGAATTCGACGGATACACCACTGCGGTCAGGGAGTTCGAGCAGGCGATTGACCAGCGGCAGGTCCGGATGTCCGGCGACGCCGAGCAGGCCTTGTTCCTCTTCCATATGGAAGAGGGTGTAGATCTCGTTGTTGACGGCGATCTCCTCGATCTCGACCGGATCGAAATCGAGCTGCATGCGGAAGGTGGCGCCCACCTGGTCCCTTGCGGCCAGGCCGGGATCCAGGCCTTCAAGTCGCAGTTCGGTCCGGGCAGAAACCACGGTGGAGGCCATCAGCAGCATGCCGAGGACCCCGAAATCTTGACGCATGGAAAGCTCCTTTGTTCAGGAAACAGTTGGTTCAGATTTGTGCGCCGGCCGGGAGGCGGCCGCCCGCCCTTTTCCGTGACAGACTTCGAGCGACAAATTGGGGGGTTGCGAAGCTGCTGGAAATCAATTCGCCAAGATTGGAAAAAAGGGTGGCCCACGCAGGCCCTTCCCAATCCGGAAACGGCAAAGTTCTCTGCAAGAATGGTGCCGCTTGAGTTCAGGCAGGAGGCCCCCTTTTACGCTTGGTCTGCGCTGAGCGTTCACTGGTGAAATCGGAATGACGGGGGCTTCCCGATGTGGATGTTAGATCTGCCTTACACCCTGTCAAACATCTGTCGGAACAGGTTTCGCGGAATCGGCGTCAAAGCCTTTTGTGGAAGGCCAAAGAATGGCTGCAGCTTTGGACTGCTTTTTGCATATACCGTAGCTCATGCGGACCCGTCGTCCACATGCCATCGTCGCAGCAATCAAAGTCCAGCCCCGCCGAATCGAACCGAAAGGAATCGCATGCGCTTCTCTCTCATCTGCCTGCTGAGCGCCAGCCTGGGCGGCCTGGTCCAGGCGCTGCCCGCACCCGTCGAACAGGCGCCCCGAAGCTGGGAGTTCCGCCCCGCAGCGGAGGCCTGGCAGGTCCGGATCCTGGGCGAAAGCGATGCCGGGCTGGAGCTTGAGCTCCGCCTGAACGAGCTGCAGGCTATTCCCGAGGAGGATGGCTGGCGCTGCCTGGTGGGCGGGCTGGACAACCTGGAAACCCCTGGCCAGCCCGCGCTGCCATTCTACAGCGAGCTGCTGGCGCTGCCGGCGCAGGCCGGAGTCGGCCTCGAGATCCTGCACCAGGAAAGCGAAGTCCTCGAGCTGGGCCATCTGCCGCCCTCGCCGGAATGGGAAAGCGACTACCTGGAGGCACAGCCTGCGGAAACGGCCTTCGACCCTTCCATCTACGGACAGGAAGCCTTCTGGCCGGCCCAGCCGGCCCGCCTGGGCGAACCGGCTCTGTGGCACGGCCTGCGCGTCGCTCCCCTGGATGTCTTTCCGCTGAGCTGGGAGCCTGCCGAGGGCCAGCTGCGGGTCACCACCCTGCTGCGCCTGCGCGTCAGCTTCCAGGGTGAGGACTACCGCAACACGCGCGAACCGGAGCGCCCGCTCAGCTCCCTGGCGCGCGAGCTGGTCCTGCCCGCCGTGGCCAATCCGCGCACGGCGGAAGCCCAGGCCTCGCGCCTGGATCCCCAGGACGAGGTCAACCTGGGCCGCTACTTCGTGATCTATCCCGAGAGCGCGCAGACCTACCTGGATCCCTGGATCGCCTGGAAGCGCGAGATGGGCTACCGTGTCCGCACGCTGACGCGGGAGGCGATCGGCAGCAACGTGGACTACAACGACGTCAAGGCCCACGTGGACCTGGAGTACGCCGCCGAGGGCATCGACTACCTGGTATTGGTCGGCGACATGGATTCCAACCCGGGGCTGTACTACATGCCTTCGGACCTTGCGGCAAGCGGTCAGCATGCCGAGCACGGCACCTGGGGCTGGAATATCGTCTCCGATCATTCCTACTCGCTGCAGGAGGGGAGCGATTACTTCCCCGACCTGCTCGTCGGCAGGTTGTCGGTCGATTCCCACCAGCAGCTCAACACGCTGGTCACGAAGCAGATCACCTACGCGAAGGAGCCGACGGATCCGGGCGCCGCGAACTGGTACAACAACGCGGGGCTTGTGTATGACATCGCCCAGGCGGGCAGTCGTCGTGAGACGATGTACTCCCTGTCCCATCTTCTTGAGGATCGGGACTATGACCAGTTCACGTTCATCGAGAACGACCTTTGGGGCAACCCGCTTTCGCCGGCGGTCGTTACGAACATGGTCAACCAGGGGGCCAGCGTCGTCTCCTACCGCGGATACGGCTACCGCTACCAGTGGGCGGGCCCCTATTTCGGCGTAACACACATCTTCAACGACTTGACGAATTTCCAGGCCTGGCCCTTCGTGACCTCCATTGTGTGCGGCGGAGGGGATTTCGGCAGCGCCGACAGCGACCCCTGCTTCGGCGAGGCCTGGCTGCGCGCCTCCAATGGCCCCAGCCCCAAGGGGGCGATCGGCTTCATCGGCCCCTCCGAACTGGACACGCATACCAAGTGGAACAACTGCATCACGATGGGCATCTACCAGGGGCTGGTCCATGACAATGTCTCACAGCTCGGCGCATTGATGAACCGCGGCAAGCACGAGTTGTGGATGAACTTCCCCAACGACCGGATCGAGGACTGGAGCCCCGGCGGCGCGGGCAACAATGTGCCACACTACTTCTACAGCTATAACCTGCTCGGCGATCCCGGCCTGCGGCTGCGCACGAGCGAACCCGTGGACCTGGTGGTCGACGTCGACAGCGAGCTGGCGACCGGCAACCGGCAGGTCCAGGTGCACGTGGAGGCCGCCGACAACGGCGCGGCGATCCCGGACGCGGTCGTCTACGTCTACGACCCTGTCACACAGAGCGGGGAGCTGGCCCGCACGGACGAAGCGGGTTCCGCCTGGCTGGACCTGGGAGAGCTGCAGGCGGGCGAACTGGTGCTGACCGTGCACGGCCGCGAGCTGCGGCCTTCGCAGGGCGTGATCCAGGTGAGCCAGCAGGCCAGCGCCCCGGCGCTTTCGGGCTGGGCCATTGCCGACGAGGACGGCCTGGCCATGCCCGGCGAAAGCTTCTCTCTGGAACTGGAGATCACGGAAACGGGCAGCGAGGGCCTGGACCTCGAACGCAGTCTGTACCTCGTGTCCCACAATCCCCTGCTTGTCGTCGAGCAGGACGTGGCGACTCTTCCCGCGACTTCTGCCGGAGAGAGCCAGCTGGTCGGCGGCGACTTCTCCCTGCAGCTCTCCGGCTATGCCCTCGACGGAGCCGAGTGTCCGCTGGATCTGTTCCTGGAGGAGCAGTGGCTGGGCCGCTTCCTGGTCAGGGTGCGCGCTCCGTCCTGGAGAGTTCTCGATCAGGAACTCCTTTCCGGCGCCTTCGAGCCCGGCGAGGAGGCGGAGTTCCGCCTGGAGCTCGCGCTGAACGACCTGCAGGACATGGATGCCCTCGACGCGCGCCTGCTGGTGGATCACGGCGGTGTCACATTGCTTCAGCCGAACGCCGATGTGCCGGCGATGACCTCCGGGGCCCAGGCATCGAGCACCGCCTTCAGCCTGGTTTTCGACGAGGACATGCTGCCCGGCACGCTGATCGACTGCTGGATCCAGTTCGAAGAGCAGGGACAGGTAATTGCCGAAACGCCCTTCACGCTCCAGCTGGGCGAGGCCGGCCCCGGCGACCCGATGGGCCCGGATGCCGAAGGCTACGTGATCTTCCACAGCAGCGACTCGGACTACGAGCAGGCGCCGTTACACGTCTTCCAGGACATCCAGGAGGCGGGCACGCCCATCGACCTGGTGGACACGCAGGATTCCCAGTGGAACGGCGGCGTGGACGGAGTCAGCGCGGTCGTCGAGCTGCCCTTCGTCTTCACCTTCTACGGCCAGCCCTGGGTGGAGGCCACGGTCTGCAGCAATGGTTGGCTGGCCATGGGCGCCCGCGAGGACTACTACAGCGCGCGCAACGTGACGATTCCCGGCGCCCAGGGCCCTCCGGGCATGATCAGTCCCTATTGGACGGACCTGATCAACAGCAACGGCTGGGATACCTACGGCAGCGTCCATACCTGGCACGATGCGCAGCAGAACCAGTTCGTGATCCAGTGGAGCGGATTCCGCCACGGCACCAACCAGGGAGACGAGACCTTCCAGGTCATCCTGCGTGATCCCGCGCACTGGCCGACCCCGAGCGGCAACGGGGAGATCCTCTTCGTCTACGACGACATCAGCCCGACCATCGGCGACGGCAGCATCACGGTGGGGATCGAGACCTACGACCACACCTCCGGTCTGCAGTACCTCTTCAGCAACGACTACTGCGATGCCTGCCAGCCCATCGGCGATGATGTCACCCTGCTGATCACCGATGCTCCGGACTTCGAGAGCACGAGTGTCGGGGAATCCGCCACACAGACCGCCGACTTCCGCCTGGCCGGAATCGCGCCCAATCCCTTCAACCCGTCCACCCGTGTCCGTTTCGAATTGGGGCAGGCACGCTCGATGGCCTGGACCCTCTACGACATCCGTGGTGCGCGGGTGGCCGGCCGCAGCCTGGGCGACCTGGCGCCGGGCAGCCATGCCTTCCGCCTGGACGGAAGCGCCCTGGCCAGCGGTGTCTACATGCTGCAGCTGGGCAGCGCTTCCGGAGAAGTGCTGGCCACCGAAAAGCTCCTGCTGCTCAAGTAGGGGGCTTCGCTTCGATTGCTGCATCCCGCGTCCCTTCCGGGGCGCGGGATTTCTCTTTTGCTCCGGAACGGCCTCCATCGCTTCGGGGGATCGTACCTTTCCCTTCTATGCAAAGTCCGTGGATCCTCTTCTTCTTCTGCCTGCTGCTGGCCGGTCCAACGTTTGCCGGGCACGGAGAGCTCCACGTGCTGGTGCGCTCTGCGGAGAGCGGCGTGGAACTCGAAAACGTGCTCGTCGAGCTGCCGGGTCCAGGTCGCCGGGCCTGGAGCGACGCCCTGGGCCGCTGCCGCTTCGGCGACCTTGAGACGGGGCGTCACACAGCGCGCCTGAGCCATCTGGCCTACCGCTCCCGGGAGCTGTCCCTGGACATCGAGGACGCGGGCGTCACGCGGATCGAGGTCAGCCTGGAGCCCCGCCGCCTGGAGCTGGAAGCCCTGGTCGTCGAAGGCCGGGCGCAGGCCCTGCAGGAGGTGGAGGGCGAAGGCAACCTGCTGCTGCTGCGGGGAGAATCCCTGCGCGCCCTGGGAGCGGATCCGGGAAAGGCCCTGGAAGGACTGCCTGGCTTGAGCCTCGATCGGCAGGGAGGACGGCAGTACCTGCGTGTCGACGGCAGCCGCCCGGAACAGGTGCTGGTCCTGCTGGACGGCCTTCCGCTCAATCCTGGAGCTGGGGGTGCCGTCGACCTGTCGATGCTCGACCTGTCGCGTGTCGAGTCCGTCGAGTACCGTCGGGGTGCCGACCCCGCCAGCGGGGCGATCGCCGCCTCGATCAACTTTGTCACACACCAGCGGGGCGGACGCGGCCTGCGCTTCCGCGTGGACGCCGCCGATCCCTGGCGCTGGGGCCTTGGCGCGGGCCTGGAACACGAACTGGCCCGGGGCTTCCTGCGCCTGGACCTGAGCCGCAAGGGCAGTCCGGGAGACTACGAGTACGGCAATCCTGCCGATGGCCGGATCGCCCGCCGCCGGAACAACGACCGCTCGCAGTCCGGCTTCGACCTGGACTGGCGCCGGGAAGAACGGCGCGGCCTGAGCCGGATCCGCTTGTCGCGCAGCCTGGCGAGGGAGGGGATCGGCGACCGCCTGGCCCTGGCCGACGAGTTCCCTGTGCGACAGGAACAGCGCGAAACGCGGTTCGGCCTCGACCTGGGCGCGGCCGAGCACAGGGGCCTGCGCCTCGACCTGCGTCGTCGCACTCTCGAGCAGGAGGACGCCTTCTACGGCCGTCGCGGCGAAACCCTGGATCACCTGGAGGGCAGCGGGACCTGGACGGCGGACAGCCTGGGCGCCCACCACCTTCGCCTGCGCTACGATCTGCGCCTGCAGCTCCACGAAGCGAGAGAGCGGAGCGGCAGCAGCAAGGTCCGCAGCCTGGAACAGCGCCCATCCCTCGCCTGGCGCAGCGACATGCTGCCCCTGTTGCGCAGCCGCCTGGCGCTCGCCTGGCAGGAGCGCAGCCGCGAGGGGCAGAGGGAAGGGCACGGTCTGGCGGGGCTGGACCTGGAGAACCGGCAGGGACGGCCCCTGCTGGCACGGCTCAGTCTGGCGCGCAGTCTGCGCATGCCGACCTTCCTGGAATCCTTCCCGGTCGGCGGCACGCGCATCGTCGGCAACAGCGACCTGCGTCCCGAGCGCTACCGGGAAGCGCGCCTGCTGCTGCGCTGGAGCCCGGCATCACGCGGCGGGCCGGGTGCCCGTCTGGGCTGGATCGAGGCGGAAGCTTTGGAGCGCCGGGGGGAAGACCAGATCGTCTGGCGGCAAACCACGGCCCGCGCCTGGAAGGCCTTCAACCTGGGTTCGGCGCGCATTCGGCAGCTGCGCGTCTCCCTGCGTGCAGAAGCCGGCCCGGAGTGGAGCCTGCAGGCAGAGGCGCGGCGCCTGGATCCGCGCAACACGACGCCCGGCGTCAACGAGGGGCGCTTCCTTCCGCATCGCGCGTTGTGGGGCTGGAACCTGGTCCTGCGGCGCGACTGGGGGCGCAGGCGCGCCGCGCGCAGGCACGCCGCGCGTTGGCACGCCACTCTCAGCGCCCGCGGGGAAGGCAAGCGCCACCACAACGAAAGCAACACCAGCGGGCTGGACCTGGCCGGGCTCGAGCCCTGGAGCACCCTCGACCTGGACCTGGGCGCGCGCTGGCGGCAGGGGCCCTGGGATCTGCGCGGCGGGCTGCTGGTGGGAAATCTGCTGGACGAGAGCTATCGTCTTGTCCCCCGGGTGCCGCTGCCCGGACGCCGCATCGGCCTGCACCTGAGCCTGGAGTACAGACCCGGACCATGAGACCCCGCCTTGCCCTTCTGCCGCTGTTCCTGCTGGCGGCGTGTGACACGGAGGAATCCGCCGATCCGGCGCAGCTGCTCGGCCGGCGCCTGCTGGTCCTGGACAGCGACGGCGGATCCACCAGCATCGGGTTGCTCGATCCGGCGGACGGCAGCTTCCTGGAGCACATTGCTCCGACGGGAGCCGTGCCCAACCACCTGCACCGCGAGGGCGACCGGCTCTACGTGAGCTGTTCCGGCGACGACCGGCTGCTGTGCTACAGCATCGGCGACAGCAGCCTGGTCCTGGAGCGCAACTGGGCCTTCAACGAGATCGACGAATTGCCGGATCCGCAGGAGCGGCGCTACGGGCTCTGGGCCAGCGTGACACACGACGGCCTCGTCTACAGCACGCTGGGTTCCACGGACGAGATCGGCGTGCTGGACCCGCAGAGCGGCGAATGGAGCCGCTTCGCCACCGGCCGCTGGCCGCAGGGCCTGCTCCGGCGCGGGGACCGGCTCTACGTGGCCTGCACGGGTTTCGACCCCGCCGATTTCAGCTATGGCGCGAGCGAGCTGCGCGTATACGGGCTCCCCGGCATTGAGGAACTCTACCGGGTGCCCCTTGCCCCCAACTGCCAGGCCCTTGCCTTCGCCGGGGACGGCACGCTGCTGGCGCTGAGCAGCGGGGACTACGACCAGGTGACAGGCACCTTGCAAGGGCTGGATCCGGTGGACGGAGGCCTGCTATTCAGCGCTTCACTCGACGACTACCCGGGGCAGCTCGAGGTGGCGGGAAACCGGGTCTGGCTGGCCGCGTGGGGACAGTACGACCTGACGCCCGGCGGGGAACAGTCGGGGTTGGTCTACTGCTATGACCTGGCGGGGCAGGCCTGGCTGCGGGGCAGCGGCATGGGGCTGGAGGTCGGCGCCGGGGCCACGGACCTGGAGTGGAGCGGCGAGGAGCTGCTGGTCAGCTGTTTCGCCGCCGACCAGGTCTGCGTGATCCGCGGGGACAGCCTGAGTGCGTGTTACACGGCCGGAGACGGTCCGGGCGCGCTGCTGTGGCTGGAATAGGAAAAGATCTGGCCCGGCTTTGCCGGGGAGAGACTGTTGGTATAATCGTTCAAGTTCCCGTGGTCTGGCCACGGGATTTGAGCTGTAAAGGCCCGGCGAAGCCGGGGAGAGACTGTTGGTATAATCGTTCAAGTTCCCGTGGTCCAGCCACGGGATTTTAGCAGTAAAGGCCCGGCTTTGCCGGGCCAGATTGGATTTGTGTAGATGGTTCGCATCAACCGGATTGTGACGGGGGTGGGAGACAAGGGCTCGACCCGGCTGGGAGACAACAGCGAAGTGCCCAAGGAGGATCCGCGGGTCGAGGCCTATGGCTCGGTGGACGAAGTCAACGCGGTCCTGGGCCTGGTCCTGGCGCGCGAAGATCTTCCCGAGGCCGACCGCGCCCTGCTTTCCCGCGTGCAGAACGAGCTTTTCGACCTGGGAGCGGATCTCTGCACTCCGCCCGCCGATACAGAAAAAGAGGGCAGCCGGCTGCGTCTCGCTCCCCGCGCCGCCGAAGCGCTGGAAGAAGAGCTGGAAGCGCGCAATGCCGATCTGCCGGCCCTGACCAGCTTCATCCTGCCTGGCGGGGGCGAAACGGCCGCCCGGCTGCACCAGGCGCGCACGGTCTGTCGCCGGGCGGAACGGCGCTACTGGCAACTGGTTTCCAGCGGCGCGAGCGTTTCCCGGGCCATCGGCCTGTACCTCAACCGGCTGGGGGACCTGCTTTTTGTCCTGGCCCGCGCGAACTGCGACCGGGGGGGCGAGGTGCTCTGGATTCCGGGCGGTGACCGCGAACACACGTGATTCGCCCCGGCATGAGTAGATTTGCCGCGTCCGGGTGAAGATCCGGCGGCACAGCGTTTTGGTTTGACCAATAAGGAAGGAAGAGGCATGAAGGCCCTGACCCAAGGGCTGGCTTTGGCCGGTCTGATTCTGGCTGCAACGGGACTCCAGGCTCAGGAATCCCAGAACTGCAGCATCGTCCAGTGGGAGCTCTCCGGCGAAGTGCGCGCCGTGGCTTCGACCTCTGAGTGGATTCTCTGCGGGGAAGGCATGCGCTTCCACATCGTGGATCTTCTGGGTGAGACCCATCCGCAACGCAGCGTGAGCCTGGACATGCCGGCCATCGTCGAGGACATCCTCGTCGAGGGGACGCTGGCCTATGTGGCCTGCGGCGACGCCGGCCTGCGCATCGTCGACCTGGACGATCCCGACAATCCGGCCATCATCGGATCCCTCGACACGCCCGGTTTCGCCCGCGAGCTGGCGCTCCACGGCAGCCTGCTGGGCGTCGCTTCCGGCGGCAGCGGCCTGCAGCTGATGGATGTGCAGGATCCGGAAAGCCCCGCGGTCCTCGGCAGCTACAATACTTCCGGCTACAGCAACTCGGTCGTCTTCCGCGACAGCACGGCCCTGCTGGCCGACCAGGGCGGCGGGCTGCGCAGCATCGACCTCAGAAATGTGTCACAGCCTGTCGAGCTGGACAGCCTGGGCGGACACGGCGACATGGCCGACCTCTTCCTGGTGGACGACACGGCCTGGGTTTCCGTGTCCAGCGGCATCATCCGGGTGGACGTGAGCCAGCCGGATTCGCTGGTCGACAACGGTTTCTTCGACCTGGACGGCACGCCGGGCGAGATCGAGGGCAACGACAGCCTGGCCGTGGTCATCTGCAGCGATGTCCTGCGCCTGGTCGACATCTCCGATCCGGAGAATCCGCAGTACATGGGCCAGCAGGAGCTGGGCGGCAACGGCAGCGGCCTTGTGCTGCAGGACAGCCTGGCCCTGGTCGCCACGCTCGCCGGCGGCCTGGACGCGATCGCTGTGTCACAGACCTGGGAGCCCTACCGGGTGGCCCTGCTCGACACGCCGGAAGAATTCCATGACGCGGCCTTCGGCGGCGGACAATTCGTCGTCGCCGGCGGCGAGGCGGGCCTGCTGGTCTACGATGTGCAGGAAGCGGAAGGTGTCCGCCAGGTTTCCCAGTACCGCCCCGACTGCGACGCCCGCCGTGTGCTGCTGGACGGCACGACGGCCTACTTGAGCTGTTATGATGACGGCATCCGCATTGTCGACCTCTCGGACCCTGTCGAACCCGTCGAACTGGGACACCTGCCCTTGAGCGGCCTGATCAGCGGCATGGTGATGGCCTCGCCGGACCGCATGTTGGCCCTGGGCTATCCCTTCAGCGTCTACGACATCGACCTGAGCGATCCCGCGATGCCCGTGCTGCAGGACTCCCTGGTTTCCCCGGAGGTCAAGCGCGGCATCGCCGTCGACGGCCAGACGGCCTACCTGGCGATTCTGACCGGAGTGCGCATCCTCTCCCTGGAGGATCCGGAGAGCCTGGAGGACCTGGGATCGGTGACGATGGACGCGACTGTGCAGGATGTGGCGGCGGACAACGGCATGCTGGCCACCATCGGCGACCGGTTGGTGCTGCACGATCTGAGCAATCCCCAGGTGCCCGTGGAAGTGTCCGACTTCGAGGAGACGCAAGGCAGCCAGCTCGTCCTGACCCAGGACCTGGCCTACGCCATGGATCCGGAGACCGGGCTGGATATCCTGGATCTGCAGAATCTCCAGATGCCCTTGCTGGGCGGCTGGATGAACATTTCCAACCTGAGGCGCGTCGCCGCCGTCGACAGCCTGGCCTGCCTGGTCTTCGACGATCGCATGGCCTTCCTGACCATCGACCCGGCGGTCGAGCTGGGCGAAGGACCCCGAAGCCTGCCCGCCAGCCTGAGCCTGGACGCGGTGGTGCCCAATCCCTTCAATCCGGTGGCTCGGGTCGAGTTCAGCCTGCAGCAGCCCGGCGCGGTCCGCCTGGCCGTCTACAACCTGCGCGGCCGCCTGGTGCGTACCCTGCACGAGGGTCCGCTGGCTGCGGGCAGCCACAGCCTGAACTTCGACGGTGGTGGCCTGGCCGGCGGAGTCTACCTGCTGCGCCTGAGCGCCAATGGCGAAAGCGCGGCAAGGAAGGTCGTCTACCTTCCCTAGCCGGGCGCCAGCTACGCCATTCCAGAACCCCGCGCCTTGCCGCGGGGTTCTTTTCGTTTGTCCTGGAGTGTCACAGTTGCAGGGCCTGGCTTTCCCCGCGCGCGGGGCGCTCTGCAGAGAGCAGAATCTCGCCGGGCTCTCTTCTGTTCTATTGCGCTTCCTTTGGAAAACTGCTAGCATGTCGAGCTTCGGCCGTTTTCGGCCATTGACGGCCGGAGCGTGTGCTGCGCTCCCGGTTTCCTGATGCGGCATCTCCCCTGTGGCGATGCCGCGAGTTGTCTGGAGCGCCTCGCATGTTCGAATCGATTCAGGACCGTTTCGACGGGATTCTTCGCGGCCTGAAGGGCACGGCGAAGATCAGCGAATCGAACATCGAGGAAGCCGTCAGCCAGATCCGCCGGGCCCTGCTCGAGGCGGACGTCAACATCAAGGTGGTCCGCACCTTCATTAATGACGTCCGCGAGGAGGCGAAGGGCGAAGGGGTGCTTAAGGCGGTCTCGCCGGGGCAGCAATTCACCAAGATCCTCAGCGACAAGCTGCAGGAGCTCCTGGGCGGCCAGGCCGAGCCGATCCGCTGGAACCGCGAAGGCCCGACGGTCATCATGATGGTCGGCCTGCAGGGCAGCGGCAAGACGACTTCCGCCGGCAAACTGGCGGGCATGTTGAAGAAGAAAGGGCGCAAGCCCTTCCTGATCGCCGCCGACGTCTACCGGCCTGCCGCCGTCGACCAGCTGGTCGTGCTGGGCGAGCAGCTGGGAGTGCCGGTGTTCCGGCCCATTGACGACGATCCCTTCAAGACGGCCGTCGAAGGTCTGGCCGAGGCGAAGCGTCAAGGCGCGGACACGATCCTGCTGGATACGGCGGGACGCCTGCACATTGACGAAGGGATGATGGCCGAACTGGAGGCGATCCGCGGGGAAATCCAGCCCAGCGAGATCCTCTTCGTGGCGGATGCCATGATCGGCCAGGACGCGGTCAACGCCGCCAGCGAGTTCGATCGCCGGCTGGCTTTCACCGGCGTCGTGCTGACCAAGCTTGACGGCGACACGCGAGGGGGCAGCGCCCTTTCGATCCGCTCGGTGACGGGCAAGCCGATCAAGTTCGTCGGTCTGGGAGAGAAGCTCGACGCCATCGAGCAGTTCCATCCGGATCGCATGGCGCAGCGCATTCTGGGCATGGGCGACGTAGTGACCCTCGTCGAAAAAGCCCAGGAGCAGATCGACCGGGTCGATGCGGAGAAGATGGCGGCCAAGCTGAGCCGCGCCGAGTTCGACCTGGAAGATTTCCTGAGCCAGCTGCAGGTGATCAAGAAAATGGGCCCCCTGGAGGGCCTGTTGAAGATGATCCCCGGGGTTGGCAGCAAGATCAGCCAGCTGAACCTCGACCCCAAGTCGATGGTGCGGACGGAGGCGATCATCCAGTCGATGACGCCGGGCGAGCGCAAGCAGCCCGCGGCGATCAACGGCAGTCGCAAGAAGCGGATTGCGCGGGGCTCCGGAACCCAGGAAAACGAGGTCCAGGCCCTGCTGAATCAATACAACCAGATGAAGGGCATGCTGAAGCAGCTCTCGGGTCTGGGAGGAATGGGCGCCCTGTTCGGCGGCGGCGGAGCCGGCGCCGAAGAAGAAGGCGCCCTGCCCGCGGGTGGTCGCATGCCCCTGATGCCGGGCATGGGCGGCATGCGGCAGCGCAGCACGAAGCCGGTGCGCCACCACAACCGCAAGAAGAAGAAAAAGAAACGATAGACAGGCGCCGCCTGGATGGCGCCACCAAGGCAAGCAGGAGAACGATGGCTGTCAAGCTTCGTCTGGCCCGCCTGGGCCGCAAGAAACGCCCCTTCTACCGCATCGTCGCGATCGACTCGCGCAAGGCCCGCAACGCGGATTTTCTCGAGCGCATCGGGACCTATGATCCGCTGCAGCAGCCGGCCCGCATCGAAGTGGATCACGACCTGGCCATCAAGTGGCTGGGCAACGGCGCCAAGCCTTCCGACACGGTCCGCACGCTGCTTTCCCGAACCGGCGTCATGCTGCGCTGGGACCTGAGCAAGCGCAAGGCCACGCCGGAGCAGATCGAGGAAGCGGTCAGCGCCCACCAGCAGGGCTACCTGGACAAGATTTCCAAGGCCGAGTCGGCCAAGCGCGAAGCGGCCGAGAAGGTCCGCCGCGCCGAAGAGGAGAAGGCCGCCGCCGAGGCTGCCGAAGCCGAAGCCAAGGCCCGCGCCGAAGCCGAAGCGGAAGCCAAGGCCAAGGCTGAAGCCGAAGCCGCCGCCAAGGCCGAGGAGAGCGAAGAAGCCCCCGCCGAAGAGGCCGCTTCCGAAGACGCTCCCGCTGAAGGCGAAGAGAAGAGCGAGTAGCTTTTCCTTTCCTGCATGGACGAGTATCTGGATATCGGGCGCCTGCTGCGTCCCAAAGGCCTTGCGGGCCATGTCTGGGTCCAGGTCTTCAGCGACGATCCGCTTCGATTGATCGAGCTGGAAGATTTTTTCGTCCAGCGGCAGGGACGCCGCGAGCGCCTCAGCCTGGCCGAAGGGGAGTTCCTTTCCGGCAAGCTGCTCTTCCGCTTTGAAGGGGTCGAATCCCGTGAAGCGGCGGAAGCCCTGCACGGCCTGGCCCTGCAGATCCATCGCCGCGATCTACCTCCCCTGGAAGAGAAGGAGTTCTTCCTGGCGGATTTGCCGGGCCTGGAAGTGCGGCTCGAAGATGATCGCCTGGTCGGTCGCGTGGCCGATGTGCTGGACATGCCGGCCAGTCCGGTCCTGGTGATTCGCGCCGGGCAGCACGAGGCCCTGGTGCCGGCCATTGGCGAATTCATGCCCGCATTGGATGTGGAAGCGGGCCGCATCACGATCCGCCCCCTGGAAGGCATGCTGCCGGAGGGGATGCTCGAAGCCGCCGCCGCGGAAAGCGCCGGCGAGCCGGAGGCGGAAGCGTGATTCTTGACATCGTCACCCTGTTTCCGGACATGTTCCGGGGACCGCTGGACGACAGCATCGTCGGTCGCAGCCGGGAGGCGGGCCGTTGCGAGATCCGCCTGCACAACCTGCGGGACTGGGCGCGCGACAAGCACCGCAAGGTGGACGACGATGCCTTCGGCGACGGCGCCGGCATGGTGCTGAAACCGGAACCGCTCTTTGCCTGCATCGAGGATCTGCGTCGGGAAGGCCCGGCGCGAGTGATCCTGCTCAGCCCCCAGGGGCCGCTGCTGACCCAGGGTCGCTGCCGGCAGCTGGCGGCGAGCGACGAACGCCTGATCCTGGTCTGCGGCCGCTACAAGGGACTGGACGAGCGCTTCATTGAAGCCTGCGTCGACGAGGAGCTGAGCATTGGCGACTATGTGCTTTCCGGCGGCGAGCTGGCGGCCATGGTGCTGGTGGACGGCATTGTCCGCCTGTTGCCGCAAGCGCTGAACACGCCCGAATCGGCGGAAAGCGACAGCCTGGAAGACGGGCTGCTCGACGCGCCGCAGTATACACGGCCCGCGGAATTCCGCGGACTGCAGGTGCCGGAAATCCTGCTCAGCGGCCATCACGGCCGCATTGCCGAATGGCGTCAGCAGCAGCGCGTGGAGCGCACGCGGCGCAAGCGCCCGGACCTGTACCGGGCCTGGACGAAGGAAAATCAATAGTACCGGAAGAGGGCCGCGGCCCGCTTTCGCATCCTGCGAGGAAGAACAAGATGAGCCTGCTCAAGAACGCCTGGGAAGCCCCCGTGCGGGCGGATCTGCCGGAATTCGGCCCCGGCGACAACGTGGATGTGCATGTGCGCATTATCGAAGGCAACAAGGAGCGCGTCCAGATCTTCAGCGGCGTGGTGATCGCCCGCAGCGGCGGCGACTCGGTCAATGGCACCTACACCGTCCGCAAGGCGGAAAAGGGCTACGGCGTCGAGCGCATCTTCCAGCTCCACAGCCCGAAGGTGGAGAAGCTGGTCGTGCGCCGTCGCGGGCATGTGCGCCGCGCCAAGCTCTACTACCTGCGCGAGCGCAGCGGCAAGGCGGCCCGTATTCGCGAAAAGGCCTCCCGCTAGGCAATGCTCCCTGCGCGGGGACATAGGCCTCGCGACGGGATGATGGCATGAGCCGGCCTACTGCCCAGGACCCGGGCGCTACCGTGCTGAGAAGCGTGCAGATCGCGCTTTTCAGCGCGGTCGCCGTGGCCCTGGGTTTTCTCTTGATGGGCACTCCCGTCGAGCTGGTGACCTTGACCATCTGCCTGGCCGGCGTGATCCGCGGACCGCGGGCCGGCCTGGCGGTGGGGCTGATCGTCCAGCTGATCTACCGCGGCTTTCACCCCTTCGGCAGCAGTTTCGCCCTGCCGCTGCTGTTTCTCTTCCAGCTTCTGGATGGCGCCCTGGCCGGTCTGGTCGGCGGGACGCTGCGTTCCATTCTCCTGCGGGGCGGCCTCGGCGCCCGCCTGCTCTCGGCCCTGGCCGGCCTCCTGCTGACCCTGGCGAGCCAGGCCGGCGCCTCCCTGTCCTTCGCGCTGCAGAGCGGAGGCATGGACACCTTCCTCGGCTGGCTGATCGCCGGCAGCGTGTTCACCCTGAGCTATATTGTCTGGAACACGGCGGTCTTCTCGCTGCTTCCGGATCTTCTCCGGGAACTGGGCAGGAGGAACCCCCGCCTCTTCGAGAAATCGGATTCCCGGTGAACCTGCTAGCGGTCTTTCCACTTCTCACCTTGCTGGCCGGCGGACTGGTTCTGCCACACAAGGCCTGCGCCGACGGGGAGCCGCCAGCCGATTCCCTTCGCCGGGCGGGTCTGCGGCAGGAGCTTGCGGCGGACACCCTCTTCCTGCGCTCGGCCTCGGCCCTGCCGGACAGTCTTGCCGCAGCGGATTCCCTTTCCGGAGCCTCTTCCCTGCCTGACAGCCTCGGCGCTGCTGGATCCGCCGTCGACAGCCTGGCCCTGGCCCCCGCGGATTCGGTTCTCCAGCTTCCCCGAAGACCGGATCCCTGGATCGACGATCGAAGCCTGCCGGTCGCTCCCGGACTGCCCCGCCCCGGTTGGGACGACCGCCCGAGCGAAGACCTGGCGGATCGCCTGCTGGAGCTGGTGCCGGGCCCGCTGGAGGACTGGGCGCAGATCCATCATCCGCAGTACCTGGCCCTGGACGGCCTGGACCCGCGCGCCATGAGGCTGGACCTGGAAGGCGAACAGCTGCACAACCGCTGGAGCGGCTTGACCGACCTGCGCTGGATGGCCGGCGAGATGCTGGCCGGCGAAAGCCTGGACCCCTGGGACCGCCTGGGCGCCCAGGGCGGCGTTCTGCGCGGCTCCTGGCCGCGGGCGGCAGATTCGGTCTTCGTGCGGGTCGACTGGTCGGACGGATTCCTGGGACATGTGCCCACGGATATCCGCGCCGAGCGTCCCCTTGGGCGCGGACACCTGGGCCTGGGCACGCGGCAGGTGTATACGCATGAGCGCGTTCCCGGAGCCACAGTGCACGGGAACCTCTTCTGGGGCAACTGGGAACATCCCCTGCCCGGCGGATGGCGGCTGCGCCTGGACCGCCGCAACCTGCGGGAAAAGGGCCTGCTGCTGGACACCAGCCGTTCGCGCCGCCTTTTCCAGACCCTGCTGCGCGCCCGCGCCTGGCAGGAGCGCAGCGACGCGCCCTGGCGGCTGGCCCTGGACGCCCAGCGCCGCTGGGACCGCGAGGATTTCGCGGGCGGGGTCGACCTGCGCAGCGAGTTCCGCCGGCTGCAGGCAACCCTTTTGCGTGATGCACCGGACAGCCTGGACCGCGGCGCCCAGCGTAGCTGGGTCCTGCTGGAGAAGCAGTTCCTTTCCGGCGACAGCCTGAAGAAGGAGCTGGGCGAAATCGGGCTGGGAGCGCGCTGGCGGCAGCCTGTGTCACACGGAGTGCATTCCGTGGCAGAGGGCGAGATCGCCGTGCGCGACATGGACAACGAGACGCGCTGGCGCCTGGCTCTGCAGCTGGACGGCCCCTTGCCGCGCCCCCTCGAGGGCTGGCAGCTTGTTTTCGCCAGGGGCCGATCCCTGCCCTGGCCGGACCAGCTCTGGCGCACCGTGGTCCCCGGCGAGCAGAACCCCCTGCGCTCCCCCTGGCTGCGTGACACGGGCGGATCCCTGCTGCCGGATTCGAGCCTGGCGGGCTGGCAGTGGCAAAGGCAGGAACTGCGTCTGCACGGACGCTGGAGCCTGCCCTGGTCCCTGGACCTCGCGGCATCGCTGCGCGGCTGGCGGGCGAGCTCTTCCGGCGAGCCCCAGCCCCGGGCCGTCGGGAACGGGGACTACCGCTGGACGCCGGTCGAAGGGGAGCAGCTGGGCGCTCAGCTCTTCCTGGACCTGGCCGCGCCTCGCGACTGGCGGCTGCAGGTCAGCCAGGGCTGGTTTCCCGAAGACGGGGAAGCGATCTCCCGCGAGTATCCGCTCTACCTGCTCGACGCGCGCCTCAGCAAGCAGCGGCGTTTCTTTTCCGAAGAACTGCTGGTGAGGGGAGTCCTGGGGCTGCACTACGAGAGCGGCGGCACCGACTCGGCAGGCAACAGCCTGTGGGAAGCGCCCGAGCCCTGGGTCCGCATCGACGCCCGCCGGGGGCGTTTCACATTGTGGTGGGCCCTGCGCAATCCCTTCGACGCCGTCCTGCAGCGCGTCGAGGGCCGACCCCACTTCGGCCACGAAGAGTGGATCGGCGTGCGCTGGGACTTCGTCGACTAGGCTCCGCGGCGATTTCCTTCGCCAGCGGATGTGTCACGCCTGCCCTACGAACCTATCCTTTCCTGCTTCTGCCCACTGTACTGGACAGTTCGACGCGAGGCCCCGTCGTGTGACGAGATAGGCCTTCCGCCAACCGAAGGCATGCATCACATTCTTCCCGACAACGGGGAGATGCGATGAAAGCACACGAAGAACTGGCGATCCGCCTGGCGCCCCTGCTGCCGGGAGCGGTGAGGGATGTCCTGCTGGCCGCCAAGGCCCGGGGGGACCTGGAGCAGAGGCTGCGGGACCTGCCCTTGACCAATGCCGCCCGGGAGGAAGTGCGGCGCCTGGCCGGCGATCCGCGCATGGGCGAGATCCTGCGGAAGGAAGGCAGGGCGCGGGTGCTCCTGCCCGGGGACTGCCGCTGGCCGGCCCGGCTGGAAGCGATTCCGGACCCGCCGCGCGCGCTTGTTACACGGGGAGACGCTCGCCTGCTGGAACGGGAGAGCATCGCCATCGTCGGCACCAGGCGCAGCACGCGAAGCGGAGAGGAGGCGGCTTCCGCCTGCGCCCGTCGGCTGGCGGAACTGGGATATGCGGTCTGCAGCGGTGGCGCCCTGGGCATCGACCGGGCGACGCACGAGGCCTGTCCCGCCTCCAGCTGCGTGGCCGTGATCGCAGGAGGCGTGGAGTGCCCCGGTCCGCGCAGCAATCTGCCGCTGCTGGAGCGGGTTGCCGCCGACGGCCTGCTGCTCAGCGAGGTGCCGCCCTGGATCAGCGCGCGGCCCTTTCACTTCCCCCGCCGCAACCGGCTGATCTCGGGCCTCAGCCGTGCCGTGATCCTGATCCAGGTGCCCGAGCGCAGCGGCGCCCTGATCACTGCGCGTTGCGCCCTCGATCAGGGCCGGGAGGTCTGGGTGTTGAGCGGTCCCTTCGGCGATCCCCGCTGGGCCGGCGGCCTTCGCCTGGTTCGCGAGGGCGCGCGCCTGGTGTCTTCCCTGCCGGACCTGCTGGCCGAGCTGGCCCGCCTGCCCTTTCCCCTGCCAAGAGCCCGGCCGGAGCTGATCGAGCAGAGGAAAGGCCGGGAAGAACGCATGAAGCGTTCCTGCATTTGTCGCGCCCTGGCCGCCTGCGAGAGCCCGCCGACCCTCGACCTGCTGGCCCGCCGGACGGAGCGCAGGGCCGAGGCCTGCGCGGCGGAACTGCTGGAACTGGAGATCCAGGGACTGGTGCAGCGCCTGCCCGGAGAACGCTGGCGGCTGGCGCCGGAAGGTTTGTTCGCCGAGAGCCTCAGGACTCCAGGGACAGACGCTCCCTGAGGCTCGGCATGGACAGCCTCGCGTCGACCAGGCGATTGTCCAGGTGCGGCTCTTCCCTCACGGCGACGGTCCAGGGCAGGCAGAAACGAGCTGCCAGGGCCTGGGCGATCCTGTCGAAGGAGAGGCCGGGATTGCTGTCCAGGTGGTACAGGCCGGCCTCGTCGAGCTCCAGAAGCTGCAGCAGGCCCTGGGCTGTGTCCTGCAGAAAGGAGCAGGCCTGGAACCAGTTGCGGCTGGCGTCCACGCGCCCCTGTGCCTGCTGCTGCGCCGCGAGATGCGCCAGCATCTGGTTGCCCTGCAGATCCTCGCCGATCTGCCAGCCGATGCGCGCGATGCGCGCATCCGGATTGGCAGCAAGCACCCGCTTTTCCGCGTCCAGCTTGTAGCGGCCGTAGTCGTCGTCCGGGTGAGGAGTCGCCTCGATTGCATGCGGACCCTGCTGTAGGCCGGAGAAGACGGATACGCTGCTGGTGAACAGGAAAGGCATCCCGCGCTCTGCCGCCAGGCCGGCAAGGGTTCCGGCCCATTCGGCCGGGCCCGTGGCCAGGTGGCAGAAGGCATCCGCACGAAAGTCATCCATTCCCGCCCGGGCGGCATCCGGGTCCTCGGAAGGAAAGCGAGAGCGGTCCCAGGCCACGACCTCATGACCGGTCGCACGGCAGGCCTCCGCAAGTACCGGGGCCACCGTACCCTTCATTCCCGTGATCAGGACGCGCATTGGATCCAACCTCCGTCACCAAAAAAGAAAACCCGGCGCGTGCGCCGGGTTGTTGTGTGTAAAGTAATGGGCTTCCTATTGATAGCGGCTTGACCGGTTGAAGAGCGAATTAGCAAAATCAAACGGTGGTGTGGTAGTGAAGGGGGATCAAGCATGGATCAAGGGGGAAAGATCAGATGCTCGAAGGTCCCTTCAACCAGTCAGTCTCAATAAGAAACCCATTCGCCCCTAAGGAAAGCAAGATGCATGCCAACCTTCAGTGCGAATGGGTATTCTATAAATAACAAGCAATTGCGCAGTTGACCTCACCCGTTTTGCGAGAGTCTGATTTTGCTCCTGTTCAGCATCTGCACACCACCTCTGTGCGTCCCTGCGCTCAAAAGCTCCCCAGGATCCTCTAACCCTATGAGAATCAAGGGTGTGCCCGGAACGGTACTTTGGCCGCTACGCCGCCCGTTCCAATACAGGGATGACAGAGAAGCAGAGCTTACCCAGTCATGCTTGTTCAAAGGCTATCGACAGAATCATTTTGATTCTGTACTCGAACGGAATTGTGTCCGTGTAGAGTTCTGATTTTGCGAAAAGCGACGAAGGAAGGGTTCTTCAGAAAAAGATAGCGGCTGGTTCTGGTTACATGCCGAACAGACACATGACCAATAGCAAAATCAGAAAGACGGGTGAGGAGATAAGGAGATTCGAATGGAAAACAACCTTGCGCACCATCTGCCTAGTGGTGGGGAGGTTGTCCCAATGGAAGTGGATGTCAAAGTATTTGTCCATCCAGCACCCAGAACCCTCTCTTCTGAAGAACCCATTTTCCTTCGTCGTCGTTGGGGCAACTGCAAGTGTCATGCCAAGGAATGCAAACTGCGCAAGCCCCCGTTTTTCAAGCCTCTGCAGCTTCAGGGCAGGGAGCAGGACGTTGGAAATCCTGTTCAATTCCCGCCATTCCTGCTCGATTTCAGACAGCTTGCAAAGGGGCGGGAGCGGCTTCGTCAGCGTCTGCAGGCGAAGAGCGCTCATCGAGGGTGGAATGGATCCGGGAGCCGGATGCCGAAAAGGGATCCGAAGAAGGGCGCGGAAGCCGCTCGCAGCCGCTGCCCCTGCTGTCTGCTTTGTGACTCCAATGCCGTGAACAGCGGGTCACTTGCGACGGGAAGGCCATGCCTGCAGGAAGTCGGCAACGCGCTCGTAGGCTCTGCGCAGGATCTCCTCGTCCGGCAAGGTGACGATGCGGAAATGGCGGCTGCCGGGCTTCTGGCCGAAACCGCCGCCGTGCACGACCACGACCCCCGTTTCGCGGATCAGGGCCTTGACGAAGTCCTCGTCCTCTTCCTCGATCTCCAGGCTGGGGAAGGCGTAGAAGGCGGCCTGGGGCCGGACGCAGCGAATGCCCTCGATGGCATTCATCATCCGGTCGGTGAGCGCGGCACGGCTCTCCAGGCGCTGGATCATGTCCTGCAGGTGACTGTCATCTCCATCCAGGGCCGGTGCAATTCCGTACTGCATCGGATGACTGGCGGAGAGCCGCGCGCGGGTCAGCTTGAGCATCGCCGCCAGGTAGTCGGCGGTCGTCTCCTGCGGGCCGCTGACAATGCACCAGCCGATGCGGAAGCCGGGAGCCACGTAGTTCTTCGACAAGCCGTTGAAGGTCAGGATGCAGACGTCATCGGCCAGGCTGGCGCTCGAGACGTGCTGGTGGTCATCGAAGAGCAGCCGGTCATAGATCTCGTCGGAAAAAAGCACCAGGCCGTTGCGGCGGCAGAGGTCGATCACCCCTTCAATGAACTCTTTCCGGTAGACCGCTCCCGTCGGATTGTTGGGATTGATCAGCACGATGGCGCGGGTCTTGTCGTCGACGCGCGCCTCCATGTCCGCCAGGTCCGGCTGCCATCCCTCCTCTTCATTGAGAAGGTATTCGCGGGCCTGCACATCCAGCTTGCAGAGCAGGGAGCTGTAGAGCGGGTAGCCCGGCGCCGGAATCAGCACGTTGTCCCCGGGATTGACCAGGCTGCTCAGGGCAATGTCGATGGCCTCCGAAGCGCCCGTGGTCACGAAGATGTCGCGGATCTCGCGAATGCCCTGGGACAGGGCCCGCCGGCGGATGGCGTCCCGCGCCTCCTCGATGCCGCTGGAATGGCTGTAGCCGTTGCGGTTGCGGTACATGGCATCGCGCACCGCGTCAAGGATGTGTTCCGGCGTCCTGAAATCGTAGAGATTGGGGTCCCCGATGTTCAGGTAGAGCAGGTCCTTGCCGGCGCGCTGGGCCTCTTCGGCCACCAGCACGATATCGCGGACCGCGTAGACCATGTCGCGGGTGCGGCGGGCGGGTTCGATTCGCATGGGCGGAGTCTTCCTTCAACAGCCTTGGAAAGGCCTCAATATCGTTTCCGAAAGGGATCAAAGCTCGATTGGCCGGTCCATGGGGGTGAGCTGCGGCTGCAGAATCAGCTCTTCATCGCCCCCTTGCGGATCTGGGTGTAGTACAGCCAGAGAATGATCCCGAGCGCCGCCAGGGTCAACGCCGTGCTCAGGCCTTCCCCGACAGGCAGGGAAAGGCGGGCGATGCCCAGACTGGCCAGGAAAGCCAGGCCGATGCCCATCAGCGATTCGCCCGCGATGGCGCCGGAGGCGAAAAGCACTCCGCGGCGCAGTTTGCGTTCGGCGAGTTCTTCGCTGTCCCCGGCGCTGAAGAGGTGCGCCAGCAGGCCGCCGGCGAGGATCGGCGTGGCCAGCTCGAAGGGCAGGTAGACGCCGACCGCGATCGGCATGAGATGCGCGCGGAAGCTGCTGCCCTTCTGCTTGAGCAGGTGATCCACGACCAGGATCACGACGCCCAGCGCCGCGCCCCAGGCGACCATGTTCCAGGGCAGATGGCCGTCACCGAAGAAGCCGCGGGCCAGGCTGGCGAAAAGGCTGGCCTGGGGTGCCGCCAGCTCGCGTCCGCCGATGCCGCCCGGCGTGTTGGCGTGCAGGAGCTGCAACACGGGGGCCATCACCAGCGAGGCGGCGGCCACGCCGGCGATCTGCATCATCTGCTGCTTGCGCGGTGTGGCGCCGACAAGCTGGCCGGTCTTGAGATCGTTGCAGACATCGCCGGAAGTGCAGGCGGCGCAACACACGATGGCCGCCACGCCGAGGGTGGCCACCATGCCGCTGGGACCGCTGAAGCCCAGGACCAGGAGCAGCGCACCGGTGAAGAGCACGGCGGTGATCGTCATGCCGGAGACCGGGCTGTTGGAATTGCCCACCAGCCCGACGATGTAGCTCGCCACGGCGGTGAAGAAGAAGGACATCACGACCATCGCCAGGGTCGTGAACACCGTGATGGCGACGCTCTGCGTGAAGATGTAGTACACCACCGCCACCACGGCGATCGCCACGGCCGACCAGAAGACGATGGCGCGCGAACCGATGTCCTCGCCCAGCGCCGCCGTGTCCGCCGCGCCCCGGCTGCGGATGCCGACGATGGCCTGCTTCAGGCCGTGTCTCACCTTGATGATCGAATCGATGCCGCCGACGACCATTGCCCCCACGCCCACGTAGCGGATCTGCGTCGACCAGAGCGCGAAGGCGCCCTCGTGGGGATCGGCGAGCTGCTCGGCGCTGGCCTCGAGCAGCGGAATGCCCACCAGCCAGCCGATGGCCCCGCCGATGAAGATCAGCACGGCGACATTCAGTCTCACGATGTAGCCTACGGCGATCAGCGCCGGTGATACATCGCCCCCGAAGTAGAAGATGCGCGAGCCGGCGGCTCCCGCCACCGAAAGGCTGCCCTTGAGAATGCCGGCGAAACTGACCAGGGCCTTGAAGACCAGGCCGGTCAGCGCGCCGCCGACCACGGCCTTTGCCGCTCCGCTGTCCGCGCCCTGGTGCTCCTCGCCGGCCTGCAGCACGGCCGCGCAGGCGACGCCCTCCGGGTACTTGAGTTTCAGTTCCTCGCCGGCGACGAAGATGCGCCGCATGGGGATCATGAAGAGAATGCCCAGCAGGCCGCCGGCAAAGGCGATCAGCGTCGTCGTCAGCCAGTCGAAGGATTGCCAGACGCCGATCAGGATGATCGCCGGCATGGTGAAGATGATGCCTGCCGCCAGCGATTCGCCGGCCGAGGCGGCTGTCTGCACCTGGTTGGCTTCCAGGACCGTGCCGTTGCGGAAGAGGCCGCGCAGCACGAGCATGGCGACGACGGCCGCCGGGATCGAGGCCGAGACCGTCATGCCGACCTTGAGGCCCAGGTATACATTCGCCGCGCCCATGATCACCGAGAGCACGAGGCCCAGGACGACGACACGGACAGTCAGCTCGGCAATGCCGGGTTTGGGGGAGTTCATTCCTGTACCTTCCTGCTGAGAGAGGTGAGTGTATCTCACAAAAAATCGCTATCGCTATCGGGATCGCTATCGCTATCGACCTGTCACATGACGATGGGACTCACGAAATGCGCTAGTGAGTCTTACCATCGATAACGATCCCGATAGCGAAGGGAAATGAAGGTGCGAGCAGTTTCTGTGACTAGTAGTCCGCCAGTTTCCTGTGCGCGGCGATCAGGCCTTCGACGACGCCGGGGTCGGCCAGGGTGCTGGTGTTGCCCAGGTCCTTGTACTCGCCCTCCGAGATCTTGCGCAGGATGCGGCGCATGATCTTGCCGCTGCGCGTCTTGGGCAGGCCGGGAGTGGGCATCACGATGTCCGGCTGGGCGATGGGGCTGATCTCTTCGCGCACCTGGTACTTGAGCGCGCCGACGAGCTCGTGCAGCTCCATGTCCTCCGCCTCCTTGCTGAGGATCACGAAGGCGAAGATCGCCGTGCCCTTGATCTCGTGCGGCACGCCGATCACGGCGGCCTCCGAGACCAGCGGACTGGCCACCAGGGCGCTTTCGATCTCCGCCGTGCCCAGGCGATGGCCGCTGACATTGATCACGTCGTCGACGCGGCCCGTGATCCAATAGTAGCCGTCCTCGTCGCGGCGGCAGCCGTCGCCGGTGAAGTAGCGGCCCTTGTAGGTGGAAAAGTAGGTGCTGCGGAAACGCTGGTGGTCGCCCCAGATGGTGCGCGCCATGCCCGGCCAGGGAAAATCAATGCAAAGGTGTCCGGCGGCCGCGGCATCCGACTGGACCTCGTTCTTCTCGTTGACCAGCACCGGGCGGACGCCGAAGAAAGGCAGGCTGGCCGACCCGGGCTTGAGCGTCAGCTTGCCGGGAATCGGTGTGATCATCATGCCGCCGGTCTCGGTCTGCCACCAGGTGTCGACGACCGGACAGCGCTTCTCGCCGACGACATCGTGATACCAGCGCCAGGCCTCCGGATTGATCGGCTCGCCGACGGTGCCCAGTACGCGCAGGCTGGAGCGGTCGTGCTTCTTCACGAAGTCCTCCCCTTCGCGGGCCAGGGCGCGGATCGCCGTCGGGGCAGTGTAGAAGGAGTTGATCTTCAGGCGCTCGACCATTTCCCAGTAGCGGCCGGCGTCCGGGTATACGGGAGTCGATTCGAAGAGCACCGTGGTCGCGCCGTTTGCCAGGGGACCGTATACGATGTAGCTGTGCCCCGTGATCCAGCCGATATCCGCGGCGCAGCAGTAGATTTCGCCGGGGTGGTAGTCGAAGGCCATCCTGTGCGTCAGGCTCACGTGCAACAGGTAGCCCGCCTGGGTATGGACGACTCCCTTGGGCTTGCCTGTGCTGCCGGAGGTATACAGGATGAACAGCGGGTCCTCGCTGTCCATCCATTCGCAGGGGCAGTAGGATCGCTCGTTGGCGACGACTTCGTGATACCATACATCCCGGTCCTCTTCCATGTGGATCGGGGCGCCCGTGCGCTCGACGACGAAGACCGTCTCGACGATCGACAGGCCCTCCAGGGCGCGATCGGTGATCTTCTTCAGCTCGATGGGCTTGCCGCCGCGCAGGCCCTCGTCGGCGGTGATCAGCACCTTCGGCCTGCAGTCGAGCACGCGGTCGTGCAGGGAATCGGCGGAGAAGCCGGCAAAGACAATGGAATGGATCGCCCCGATGCGCGCGCAGGCCAGCATGGAGAAGGCCAGTTCGGGAACCATGGGCAGGTAGATCACTACCCGGTCTCCCTTGCGGACGCCGGCGGCCTTCAGGGCATTGGCGCAGCGGCTGACTTCCCGCTGCAGCTCGCCGAAGGTGATCTCGCGGCCCTGGCCGGGTTCGTCGGCTTCCCAGATCAGCGCCACGTCGTTTTCCCGCTCCGGCAGGTGGCGGTCAATGCAGTTGTGGGCCACATTGAGCCGGCCGTCGACGAACCAGGCCACTTCGCCTTCGCTGAAATCCGTTTGCAGGACCTTGTGCCAGCGACTGAACCAGCTCAGGCTGCCGGCCTGTTCGGACCAGAAGCCTTCCGGGTCCGAGACCGAGAATTCGTAGAGTTTGCGGTAGTCTTCGTAGCTGGCCACGTGGGCAGGCTGGTCTCCGGGCAGGGGCGTGTCGTGGCATTCGCCGTGGCTGGCGGTGGTCTGCATGGATTCTCCAGAAGCTGTGGGGAAGGCCGGCTGTCGCCGGGCGATTGACGCCGCCGGGAGCAGCACCCGGCAAGACCTGCAAAATCCGCATCCTGCGGGGCAATTTCAATCGGGAATCGAGGGGCGCGGAATTGCGTTGTCCCTCCCCCATCCCATCTTCAGGCAAGTTGTTGCAACAGGGGTGGCCCGCGAAGGCCCGGGCGCCCTGATTCACTTTGTTCCATATGGGAGAGATCATGAGCCGCGAAGGATACCGCATTTCCGTCGAGATGACCGGGCGCTTCTTCATGCGCACCATCGAGTGCCTGGAGGAGAAGGACAGCAGCTTCCGCCCCGCTGAGGGCATGTTCAGCGTCGCCGAACAGGTGGCGCACACCGCTCAGTGCATCGAGTGGTTCCTGAATGGGGCCTTCTCGCCGGAGGGCATGAGCGAGGACTTCGAAGGCATGGAGCGCGAAGTGCGCGAGTGCAAGAGCCTGGAAGCGGCCCGCAACTGGATGCAGCACGCCATCGAGGAGGCCGTCGCCAAAATCCAGTCCACCAGCGACGAGGACTGGATGCAGCCCATCGCCGAGGGGATCATGGGCGGCAGCCCGCGCTTCTCGATCATCAGCGGCATTACCGACCACTGCGCCCACCACCGCGGAGCGCTGACCGTCTACGCCCGATTGCTGGGCAAGGTGGCGGCTATGCCCTATGAATGAAAAGGTGTCCGCCTGCGGCGGGATGGATTGAAATGGCTGCCGCATTCTGCGGCAGGTTTATGCAAGCACCGCTATGCGGTGCCTTGGTGTGCCTGCCGGGGTTGGTGTGTGGGGAACGAAAATGGGCGTGCGCCGGGGCGGCCGCAGGCCGCCCCTACCGGGGGTGTGTCATTGCCATGATCGGCGAACGCCCTGTCACGCGCCCATCGGGCGCGTGACACGACCACGTAGTGGTCGCTGCCCCCTGGCCGTCGCAGAATGCGACGGGCACGGGGTCGCATGCTGCGGATTTGAAAACGCGCGCAAAGGCGTGGTGGTTCTGGATGCAAGCTGCTAGAATTGATCAGATCTCAGTCTTTGATGTTGTTTTCTGGACGATGTGATGTCGCCTACGGTTCTTCGATCCGGTCCTTACCGTGTCTTCTTCTATTCGAATGAAGCCGGGGAGCCTGCTCATGTGCATGTTCAACGGGAGAAGAAACTTGCGAAGTTCTGGCTTCGCCCAGTCACTCTCGCGGGTTCGACTGGTTTTTCGGCGAAGGAATTACGGCGACTACTGAAGTTGATTGGCGATCACCGCGAGCAACTCGAGGAGGCCTGGCGTGAGTTCTTTTCCGCTTGAATTCAAAGCGCTTGCCACACATGTTGTGGTGACAGAGGACGAGCTGAAGGTGGATCTGGCGGACGGCCGATCAGTTTCAGTTCCCTTGACGTGGTTCCCCAGGCTGCTGGCAGCGACTCCGGAGGCCCGTGCCAAGTGGGAACTCCTGGGCGCCGGTGAAGGCATTCATTGGCCCGAGGCGGATGAAGATCTCAGTGTGGCCGGATTGCTAGAAGGCAATCGGGCCCTGGATAGAACCTGAGTTCTTGTCCCATTTTGTTCACGAGAATTCCAGATCGAGTAAAAAAGGGCTGCCAACGGCAGCCCTTTTCGCATTCCCGTGATCCAGGGATTATTTCACAAGCACCATCGGACGAGTCTCCGAATGGTCCTCGGTTTCCAGGGTGTAGAAATAGGTGCCGCTGCTCAGGCCGTCGGCCTGGAAATCCACATCATGCTGCCCGCCGGCGGTCAGGCCGTTCAACAGGGTCCGCACGAGCTGGCCCTGGGCGTTGTATACGGACAGATTAGTGAAACCCGTCTCCGGCAGGGTGAAGCGGATTGTGGTGGACGGGTTGAAGGGATTGGGGTAGTTGTTCAGCAACTCGAAGTGGGTCGCCACTTCATTGGCGCTGGCGACATTGCCGGTTGAGTAGATGTTCCACACTTCCTGGTCGGTCAGGGCGTGATCGAAGATCATGAACTCATCGAATACTGCATTTGCCGATGCATATGATGTTTGTGTGTAGTACCAACCAATTGTAGATGATGCTGATTCATAGGTTCCAATGAAGAAGCCGCCCCCATAATGATAACCACCAACGGCAGCGCCATCTACATAGAGTGTTGCATCCACCTCGTCGTGAAGAACGGCAGTTACCTGGTACCACCGATTGTACTGCAGAGCTTCATTGGATCTATAGATTCTATAGTTGTCCAGGTTAAATGACCCACCATTTGCATACATAATGACCAGTTCATTGTTATACAGAAAGAAGCGTATACCTGCCATTCCTCCCTGTCCAATTGAATAAGCATTGCATGAAGTAAAGATTTGCTCTTCCCCGAAAGTGCTGCCTGCATTGCTCGGATTACGCAGCCAAAGACTTATAGAACAAGGATAGGTCAAGGTGCTGTAAAAGTCTTCCACATATATGTAGTCAAAGTTGCTTGCAAGGTTTAGGGCTGACTCAGGGTTACCAGCATGATCCAAAGCAAAACTTATAGGACCGTTTTGCTCTATGCCATGATGCCCATTCCCACTATAGTCCAGGAAATCCCCATCAAATGGATAGTACCCGATCAACTCGGCCTGGGCTGTTTGTATTGAAACGGATGCAGCAAGAAGAAGGAGCAAGGATTTCATGACCGTCCTTTCATGGCGGATGTGTGTCTGGGTGCTGGGGATGATTTTGCGTTGACGGTGCGAACCTTCTGCAAAGCGAATGCCAGAAATCGCAAAAAAAACAATTAGTTAGCACGGATTTTCTGCGGTGCTGGATAGCGTTGTTGTTCAGGGGGGAGGATTCTGAACAGAATTTCCGGAATGTTTCGCGCCGGATCAGGCGGGTGGAGAATGTGTAGGCCATTTACCGGGGCGGCCGCAGGCCGCCCCTACCGGGATTGGCGTGCCCAAACCGGGAACCCCCCGTTCCGTGCCCATCGGGCACGAAACACGACCACGTAGTGGTCGCCGCCCCCTGGCCGTCGCAGAATGCGACGGACCGTAAAAACACACGCACTCGTCGCGATGGGATCCCCAAAGAGTGTCCAGCCTGCAGGACGTCCCGCGAATCCTTCGAGCCATGCCGCCGAATCAGCTTTTCTCTTCGCACGCCAATCGTTATAACGGGTGGCATGATAGCCGACTTTCAAGGCAAGGGGACAGCCGATGTATTCGACGGCCTGGGTTCCAGGGCCGCGCGGCAGTGCTGTCCTGCCGATCTTTGGAAGACTACCCGGCGCAAACTGGACCAGCTGAACCGCGTCCTGGATGTCTTCGAGTTGTCGATTCCTCCCGGCAATCGGCTGGAGGCCTTGAAGGGCAAGCGACTGGGACAATACAGCATTCGCATCAACGAGCAGTACCGCATCTGCTTTCGCTGGGAAGGAGAAGACGCCTATGCCGTCGAGATCACAGACTACCACTAGCACGAGCCCTGCACCGAAGCCGCGTCGCGGGGCGGGCAAGCTGGTGCAGCGTCGCCTGCCGACAAATCGGCCGCCAACTCATCCCGGAGAGATGCTGCTGGAGGAATTCCTGGTTCCCAGGGGGATCTCCCAGTCGGCCTTCGCCATCCAGCTGGGAGTATCCTTTCCGCGATTGAATGAGATCATTCGAGGCAAGCGCTCCGTGACCACGGATACGGCCCTGCGCCTGGCACGCGTCCTGGGCATGCCTGCCGAATTCTGGCTCGGCCTGCAGCAGGACTGGGATTTGTGGCACGCGCTGCGCGATGAGAAGACGGACCGGATCATGGAACTGAGTCCCGTTTACGGGTAGGGTGTCCGCCTGCGGCGGGATTTATTGAAAAGGTCCGCGGCATTCTGCCGCGGCTTTATGCAGGCACCGCTACGCGGTGCCTTGGTGTACCTGCCGGTGTTGGTGTGTGGGGGACGAAAATGGGCGTGCGCCGGGGCGGCCGCAGGCCGCCCCTACCGGGGGTGTGTCATTGCCATGATCGGTGATTTACCGTCACGCGCCCATCGGGCGCGTGACACGACCACGTAGTGGTCGCTGCCCCCTGGCCGTCGCAGAATGCGACGGGCCCGAACAACTCCATGAAATTCTCCCCTGATGAGATCAATCCGCCGTCAGGCGGCCGTATACGCGGGTCAGGGCCGGCACCAGGTCCTCCGGGTGCTGCAGGATATGCCAGGCGCCCGGCCCGAGCATTTCCGGCAGGTAGTGACGGGCCTGGCGGTCGACGGCGAGGGCGTGGGTGTGGACGCCATCACGTTTCGCTTCCCTCAGGGCCTGGCGCACATCGGCGATGCCGTGACGGCCTTCGTAGCGGTCATAGTCGTTGGGCTTGCCGTCGCTGATCAGCAGCAGGAGCTTGCGTCCCTCTTTCCGGGAGACCAGCTCGCGTGTCGCATGGCGCAGGGCCGGCCCGATGCGGGTGTAGCCCTGGGGTTTCAGCGCGCCGAGCCTCTGCGCGGCCTGGCGCCAGTCCTCGTGCCGCTCCGCGATCGACCAGACGCGGCAATGGGTGCGCGTCTTCGAGGCGAATGCCAGCACCTGGATGCTTTCCCCCAGCCGACGACAGGTCTCCCCGAGCACGAAGACCGCCTCGCGGGACAGGTCGAGTACACGCTGTTCGCCCACGTAGCTGTCGCTGGAGAGGGACAGGTCGAGCAGGACCGTGACCGCCACCTCGTGACGCAGCCGCGAACGACGGATGTATACTTTCTCGTCGGTCGACTCGCCCGCTCGGCGAAAGGCCAGCTCGTCGCAGAGGGCGGAGATGTCGATCTCCTCGCCGTCCATCTGCCGGTCCTGCCGCTCCAGCTTCTGGCGGTAGCGCAGCAGTTCGTGTTCCAGCCTACGGATCCGGCGGTCCTGCAGGCTTCGCTGGCGGGCGGCCCAGGAGGCATCGCCGGTCGGCCAGGGCTGCGGATAGACCCGGCACCAGTCCTTGCGGTAGCGGCGGCGCTTCCCGTCCCACTCGTCGTAGAGCAGCGCGGGTCCCTCCGGCTCTCCGGCGCTGATGTCGGGAGCCTCCATATCCAGGCGCAGTTCGGTCCGGTAGACCGACTGGGCCTCCTCCCCGCCGCGGATCACGGTGCGCAGGTCCACTTCCTCCAGCGCCTCCAGGTGCTCGTCGAGCTCGTCCTCGCCATCCGTCTCACGGGCGCCGCCCTTGTACTCCTCGGCGGTTTCCACCTTCTCAAAGGAATGGATCAGGACATTGTCCTCCTGCTCCTTGCGGTCGAGCTTGACCTGCTCGATGTGATCCTTGGGCGGCGCCTCGCGTTCCGTGCCGCTGGCCGTGCCCGGCGATTCCAGGTCCGGGTCGATGCCCAGCCCGGCATCCGTGATCAGCGGAGGCAGCACTTCTCCCCAGGCCTCCAGCGGTGGACTTGCGGATTCGCGAAAGAAAAGCGGGTCGGCGGGCAGGGCCAGGAGCTGTATACGCAGTTCCGCGTCCAGCCAGGGGGATTCCCCCTGCAGGGCGCCCAGGCGGCAGCGCTCCAGCAGACGCAAGGCGGCGGAGGAGTCCTCCGGCAAAGTGCGGCCGCTCAGGCAGGCCGCTTCGGCGAGATCCAGCATCGGGCCAAAGGCCGGAAACTCCTCCAGGAGGATTCGGCGGGCGGCGGCTGTCACACGCAGGGAGGCCAGCAGCCACTCCGCCGGATGGGCCTCGGGCTCGGGCAGGTCGGCCCCTTCGCCCGGGAATCTTCGCAGGATGGCCGCCAGAGCGCACCGCGTCAGATAGAGCGCCAGGTTCTCTTCTGTTGACTTGCCCAATGTCATACGCGCGGGCAGGAGCAGGGTGCCGCCCCTCAATCCTCCCGCGCCTTCGGCTTCCTCGACGCGCAGGGTGCGTCCAGCCAGAAGGGGAGCGATCACGCGCAGGCGATGGACGACCTCGGCAAGGGAGACCGCTTCCGGGTTCTCCGGCTCTTCTTCGGAAGATGAGGAGAACAGGCCTTGCCAGCCCCTTCGGAGCAGCCGGAAAAGACGTTCCTCCCAGTCGAAGTCGAAGGAAGGGCTCTTCATCAGAAGGCCATTGCCACCAGATCCATCAGGCCCTGGTTGATTTCCCGATCGTCGCACAAAGGTTCGACGATCGCCTGCCGGCAGGCCAGGCGAGGCGGCAGGCCGCCCTGGATCAGGCGGGCGGCGTTGACCAGCAGTCTCGTCGAAGCGCCCTCCGCCAGGCCGAATTCCTCCAGGTGGCGGAACTTTCCGCCGAGAGTAGCCAGTCGTTTCGCCGTCTCGGCGTCGATGCCGGTCTCGCCCTGCAGGATCTCGCGCTCCAGTCCGGGTTCCGGCCAGTCGAAAGCCAGGGAGACGAAGCGCTGTCGCGTCGAGGGCTTGAGCTCCTTCAGGCTCTGCGCGTAGCCCGGATTGCCGCTGACGACCAGCAGGAAGCCGGGTCCGGCCGCCAGCTCCTCGTTGTGCCGCTCGATGAAGAGGCGGCGCCTGTGATCCGTCAGGGAATGGATCACGACGACGACATCGCTGCGCGCCTCCATCACCTCGTCCAGGTAGAGAATCGCATCCTGCCGGACAGCCCGTGTGACAGGGCCATCCTGCCAGACGGTCTCGCCGCCGCGCAGCAGGTAGCGCCCCAGCAGGTCCGTCGCGGTCGTGTCGTCATGGCAGCTCACGGTGACCAGCGGCCGGCCCAGGCTCGCGGCCATGTACTCCACGAAGCGCGACTTGCCGCAGCCGGTCGGACCCTTGAGCAGCAGGGAGAGCCGATTCTCCCAGGCCGCGTGGAAGACTTCCACTTCGCGGCCGACCGGGCGGTAGAAGGGCGGGGCCTGTTCCTCGAAGGCGGCGAGCGTTCCGGCGGCTGAAGTCATCGGACAGCCTCCAGGGCCTCATCCCTGGGCAGGCCGTAGCGCGTGAAGTTCCAGATGTAGAGCAGGATGCCCGTGGTGAAGAGGCAGGCGGCGAGCACCAGGCCCAGGAAGTGCACTTCCAGGTTCTCCTGTACTACAAGGAAATCGATGCCCAGCATGCGCTCCAGGTACACCTGTGCCACGCCGGCGACGGCGAAGGCGGCAGTCATCGCCACCATGCCGATGTTGGCCGTCCAGAAGGCGATCACGGGAATGCGGCCGGTGAAGAGATTGCGCCCGGTCATCTGGGGCATGGCGTAGGCGATCAGGGCCAGGACGAGCATGGCGTAGGCGCCCCAGAAGGCCATGTGGCCATGCATGCCGACGATCAGCGTGCCGTGCGTGTAGATGTTGACCTGCGGCAGCGTGTGCGCGAAACCGAGGAAGCCCGCGCCGACGAAGCTCATGATCCCCGTGCCCACGGCCCAGGAGAGCGCGATGCGATTGGGATGCTTGCGCCCGCCCTTGTTGGCCAGGAAGACCGCCCAAAGCGCCATCGCCAGGAAGGCGAGAGGCTCCAGAGCGGAGAAGAGGCCGCCGACCCAGAGCCAGTATTCGGGAGCACCCATGTAATAGTAGTGGTGTCCGGTGCCGAGAATGCCGCTGAGAAAAGTCAGGCCGACGATCACGTAGAGCCATTTCTCGATCACCTCGCGGTCGATGCCGGTGAGCTTGATCAGCAGGTAGGCCAGGATCGAACCCATGATGAGTTCCCAGACGCCCTCGACCCACAGGTGCACGACCCACCAGCGGAAGTAGCTGTCGAAGACATGGTTCTGGAAGGTCCACATGCCCGGCAGGTAGAGCAGGGCCGCCGAGAGCAGGCCGCCGAAGAGCACCAGGCCGGTGGTCGTGAAACGCCGTCCGCGCCAGACCGTGACACCGATGTTGAAGATGAAGGCCAGCACATTGACCACGACCAGGTAGTCGAGGGGGCGCGGGATCTCAAGGAACTTCCGCCCTTCCCACCAGTTGAAATGGAAGCCCACGAGGGCAACGAGCGAGACGAGAACCAGCGACCCCCATTGGATCACGGCCAGCTTCACGCTGTATAGTTCGCGCTCGGCCTCCTCCGGGAGAATGTAGTAGGCCGCCCCCATGAAGCCGGCCAGCAGCCAGACGACGAGCAGATTGGTGTGCGTCGCCCGTGCGACATTGAAGGGAATCCAGTCGTGGAGGCCGTCGAGGCCCATGCGGGCAAAGCCCATGATGAAGCCGTATACCAGCTGCAGGACGAAGAGCGCCATGCAGGTGGCGAAGAAGAGATAAGCGACTTTCTGGGATTTGTACTTCATGCTGCTACTCCTTCACGCTCGCTTGGCCGCTGTCCTTTATCCACTCCCGCAAGGGCGGATCCTTGGGGAAGCCGTTGGTGTCGATTCCCTGGACCCAGCGGAACCAGGCGATCAGCCCGTCGATCTCCTCGTCGGTGAAATCGTAGGCCACCATCTTGCGGCGACCGGGGTAGAAGGCCTGGGGATTGCGGATGAAGGCGCGGATCCACTCGGGATGCTTGCGGTCGAGCACATTCGTCAGTTCGGGGGCGTAATACGCTCCTTCTCCGAGAATCGTATGACACCCCATGCAGTTGTTCTCGTCCCACAGTTTCCGTCCGAGCAGCACCTGCTCGTCCATGGCGGCCATATGGGTCCGCGCCGGAGTCTGCCGGATCGTGTCGAGGGTCAGCCAGAGAAAGATCAGGCTGAAGAGGATCGTGCCTCCCAGGAAGAAGAGGCGGGCCTGGGATTTGGAAAGCATGCGGCGACTCCTGACTTGGATCAGTCCTGCATCGGGGAACCAGGACCGATATTCAAGGTTGCAGAAAGATCAATAGTGGATGTTTCTATCCAGAATTGATCCCGGAGTCTATTAAATTGGACTAGAATGTCCAATAGGAGTGCCCATGATTTCCAATACGGCGGAGTATGCCCTGCGGCTGGTCGTCCGTCTCGCCGAAGAGCCTGGCCAGGCCCTGCCCGCGCAGGAGGTGGCCCGCGAGATCCAGGTGCCGGCCCAATACCTCTACAAGATCATCCAGGGGCTGAGCCGGGTCGGCCTGCTGCGGTCGCGCCGGGGGGCCGGAGGAGGAGTGTCGCTGCAAAAGACTCCGGCCGAGATCAGCCTCTACGAGATCGTCACCGCCGTCTCGCCCATCAAGCGGATTCACAGCTGTCCGTTGAACCTGCCGGAACACGAGAACGAACTTTGCAGCCTGCACGCGACCCTGGACGGGGCCGCCGCACAGGCTGAAGGCTGTTTTCGAAGAACGAGTCTGCAGGACCTGCTGGACCAATCCGGCAAGAAGATGTTCGGAGAAGGCGGATGATCCCGCCTGCGGCGGGATGGATGGAAAGGATCTGCCGCATTCTGCGGCAGGTTTATGCAAGCACCGCTACGCGGTGCCTTGGTGTGCGTTCCGGTGTTGGCGGGTTGAAACGAGGTCGGGCGTGCGCCGGGGCGGGGTGGCATGACCACAACGGCAAACCCCCCGTCACGCGCCCAACGGGCGCGTGACACGACCACGTAGTGGTCGCTGCCCCATAGCCGTCGCAGAATGCGACGGACCCTGATCAAATCGAATACTCCTACGACGACGCCGAAGCATAGGCCCGCAGCGCTCTCTTCCAGAATAGCGTCATCCCGACGAAAAGCAGCGCCGTCACCCCCAGGGCGTGCAGCAGGAGCTCCGGCTTCAGGCCTTCGAAGAGCACGCGGGCCGGCAGGCTCGATATGAGACTGAAGGGAAGGATCGTCAGCAGGGTCCGTCTCACATAACCCTTGAAGATGCGGTCCGGCCGTTCGCTGTAGCGCGTCATGGCGAAGAAGATGTCCCCCAGGCCTCGGTTGCTGTGCAGCCAGAAGACGGGAATCAGGAAGGCGATGTGCATCACGTAGTACAGGATCGTCCCGTTGAGCAGCAGCAGCAGGTAGGTGCCGATGCGCAGGCCGCCAAGGGCGTCCGGGTAGCTGAGCAGCGCCCAGGCCATCAGGCCCGAGGCGACCAGGATGTTGACGAAGCTGTTCGCGGCAAAGTCGCGCAGGCTCAGGAAGAAGAGCGAACTGACCGGCCGCACCAGGTAGTAGTCCAGGTCGCCCTTGTTGACGAGGATCGGCAGCCACCACATGTTGTTGGCGAAGACGGTCATGTGCAGGGCGTCGATCAGGAAGAAACCGCAAATGAAGACCAGCACCTGCGGAAACTCCCAGCCCCCGAGCACGGAGGTATGGTTGTAGAGCACGCTGAAGAAGATGATCTGTACCACATAGAAGACCACATCCATCACGATGCGGAACCAGAAGTCCAGGCGGAACTCCATCGCCCGGCTGAAGGAGAAGCGCAGGAAGTAGAGGTAGAGGCGAAGGTATCTCATCTACCAGCTCCCTGCCGAGAGTTCACGAGACGAGTCGCTATCGCTATCGCTTCCTTACAAGAGAGGAACTTTCCCAGCCCTTCCGCACTGTTCGAACCATCGATCCCGATAGCGAAAGCGATTCTCCCGGGCTGGCGAAGCGGTATTCTCATATCCCCACTCCCGTATACACAAACTTCCCCCGGTTCCAGACGGCGCGGAAGACCAGGTGGATCACCAGCAGCCAGACCAGCCCGACGCCCAGGCTGCGCAGCCACTCTGCGGGGCCCATGGTCCCGATGAGCACGCTGACGGGGACGTAGTACAGGTGCTTGAAGGGCAGGAAGTCGAGCACCCTCTGGCCCCACTCGGGGAAGAGGGTCAGCGGCAGCATGGCGCCGCCGAGCAGGTTGCTCGAGAAGCGGAACATCACGTTCAGGCTCCAGACATTGTCCGCCCAGTAGGCCACGCTCTGCAAGGGGGCCATGAAGGAGTAGAAGAGCAGGTTGCCCAGCCCGATCGAGACCGCCGCCATGGCGATGCTCGCCGGCGTGATCGCCGCTTCCTCCGGCATGGGCAGCAGGAGCACGTAGAGCGTGGCGAAGAGCACCAGCTGCACCAGCGCCGGCACCACGTTTCCCAGGTGCTGGGCGTACTTGAAGGCCAGGTAGCTCGTGGGGTAGATGATGTATCTCGTCAATCCGCCTTCGTAGATGTCGGTGGCGATGTCCCCCAGGTGCTCCGCGCCGCGCACCAGCTTGCCGGCGAGAATCACCAGCACGTAGTACAGCAGCATCATCTCGAAGCTCCAGCCGCGGATCAGCTCGCTGCCCGATTCGCTGAAGATGGCCTGCCAGAGGAAATAGACGATGCTGAAGTGCGCGGCGAAGCCGATCACCGAGTTGAGCCAGAAGTCGACCCGGTAGCTCATCAGCTTGCGGGCCTCCAGGCTGAAGACCAGGGCGAAAAGGCGCGCGTTCATGCGGGGACCTTGCCCTTCTCGTTGAAGATGCGCTCGATCACCGTGCCGATGTCCACTTCCTCGATGTTGAGGTCGACCACCGGCCACTCGCTCAGGAGCTGCTGGGCGCAGCGTGTGACATCCTCCCGATCCACCTTCACGCGCACCTGGTCCCGTCCCGCCTCGAGCACCTCGCCCTGCAGGCGCGCTACAGCGGCCGCGCGCTCCTCTTCCGGCCAGCGCTTCAGGTGCGCCGTCAGGATCTTGTGGTTGGCGTAGTGTCTCACCACGCGATCCAGCGCGCCGTCGTATACGAACTCGCCGTCGCGGATGATCAGGATCCGCTCGCAGAGCCGCTCGATGTCCTCCATGTAGTGGCTGGTCAGGATCATCGCCGGCTTGTGCTCTTCGCGGTACTGGAGCAGGAAGTCGCGGATCGCGCGCTGGGCGGAAAGGTCCAGGCCGATGGTCGGCTCATCCAGGAAGACCACGCGCGGCCGGTGCAGCAGGGCGGCGATCAGTTCCATCTTCATGCGCTCGCCCAGGCTCAGGCGGCGGATCTGGAAGTTGATCTCCCCGCTGACCTTGAGCATGTCGCACAGATTGGCCAGTGTATCACGATACTGCCCGTCCGGAATGCGGTAGATCTCCTTCAGCAGCAGGAAGCAGTCCGCGGCCGGAAGGTCCCACCAGAGCTGGGCCTTCTGGCCCATGATCAGCGCGATGCGGCTGCGGAAGTCGTCCTCGCGCTTCCAGGGATCGTGATCCAGCACGGAAACCTCGCCGCCGCTGGGATGGATGATCCCGCTGAGGATCTTGACCAGCGTGGTCTTGCCCGCGCCGTTGGCCCCGACCAGGCCCAGGATCTCTCCTTCTCCCACCTCGAAACTGACGCCCTTGAGCGCATGCTTGACGATGTGCTCCCGAACGAAGAGCGAGCGGATGGAGGCAATCAGCCCAGGCTCCTTGCGGTGGACACGGAACTCCTTCTTCAGGTTGCGTACACGAATCATGAGGGGGCTTTCCGCTGGGGCCGCGCTCCACGGCCGGTCGAGGGACTCCGCAAAAGGGTCGAAGTTCGGGAAAGACCGTGTGGGCGACAAGCAGAGAAAAGGCCGCGCCCGGTGGGACGCGGCCTTCGAAGTCGATTGTGCTCGCTCTAGAAGCGGAACTGGCGCACGAGCTGTTCCAGCTGGGAACTCATCGAGCTCATTTCGTTGGCGGCGCTCATGGTGTTGCCCGCGCCTTCCGTGGTGGAGGTGGCGGCCTCCGAAAGGGCTAGCATGCTGCTCGAGATCGTCGTCGATCCCTGGGCCGCGTTGCCCAGGTTCATGCCGATCTCGTTGGTGGTCACGCTCTGTTCCTCGATCGCGCTGGCGATGCTGTTCTGCAGATCGGAGATCTCATGAATGATGTTGCTGATCTGGGAGATCGCCGAAACGGCCTGTTCCGTGTCGCCCTGGATGCTGCTGATCTGGCGGCTGACTTCCTCCGTGGCGCGGGCCGTTTCCTTGGCCAGTTCCTTGACCTCGTTGGCAACCACGGCAAAGCCCTTTCCGGCCTCCCCGGCCCGGGCCGCCTCGATGGTGGCGTTCAAAGCCAGCAGATTGGTCTGCTCGGCGATCGAAGTGATGATCTTGATCACCTTGCCGATTTCCGCGCTGCTCTCGCCCAGCTTGTTGATGGTCCCGTTGGTCTCGCCGGCGACCTGTACCGCGGATGTGGCGATCTGCGCCGCCTTGCCCGCGTTCTGCGAGATCTCGCGAATGCTGGCGCCCATTTCCGTGGTCGCCGCGGCGACGGACTGGATGTTCTCGTCGACTTCCTTGCTGGCCATGGCCGCCCCCTGGGCCTGTCCACTGGCCGTGGTGGCATTGGTGTTCATCGATTCGCTGGTCTCGATCAGGCCGCTGGCGCTGCGATGCAGGCTGTCGGCCGCGTTGGCCACCTGTTCGATGGTCGTCCGCAGATTGCCCACTGTCGTGTTGAAGCCCTTGAACAAAGTGGCGAACTCGTCTTCGCGCTCGCTGGAAAGAGTGATGTTCAATTCACCGTCGCTGACTTTGCTCATCGCTTTCAGCAGGTTGTCCACCTGTTGCCGCATGTATTCCTGCTGGCTCTGGATGTCCTTGCGCGCCTGTTCGGCTTCGGCGGCGGCCAGGCGGGCCTGCTCGCCCTGCTGGGCCACTTCGGCCTGCTGGGATTCCACCTTCCGTCGCGCCTCTTCGGCCTGCTGGGCCTGCTCGCGGGATTTCTCCAGGCTGTCGTGGATGGTTTTGACCATGCCGTTAAAGGCTTCTCCCAGGGTCTGCAGCTCGTCCTTCGTGTGGATATTCACCTGGACACCGGTTTCACCCTTTGAAATCCTGCCGGCGGCCTCCTGCAGTTCGACCAGGGGATCCGAAATGCGCTTGGCAATGACGAAGGAACTGACAATGCCGAATCCAAGACAGAGCAGACTGATCAGGATCGCCACCATGCGGTTGGCTGCGACCTCCGCGTTCAGCTCGGCGCAATCCAGGCTCAGCACCATGGTGCCAAGTCGCTCGTCGCCGCTGGTGATCGGCGCCAGGGCCTGGACGGTGTCGCCGTCATAGTGGATCAAGAAGGCTTCCCCGGAGGCACTGAGCTCCTTGATCTCACCCATCAACTCATCCATGTGTTCCATCATGGACTTCCGGCGCTTCGTCAGCTCTTCCTTGGAAAGATCGCTGCCAAAGAAACTGGCGAAGACCTCGTTCTCGCTGTTGACCGTCAGGCCGAAATCCAGGTCCCGCAGATTGCCCAGGCCGCGCAGGCTTTCTTCGACGACGCCGGGGTCCTCGAAGAGCAGGCCGGCTTCCGTATTGACAGCCATCAGCAGGGCCACGGCGGAGGCCTTGTCCTGCATGCCGGCGATCATGCTGGCCTTCTGCCGCATGGGGAAGAAAACCGAAATCAACAGGGCGATGAGTACGAAGAGCAGGCTGGTCGAGCTGACCAGCTTGAAGCGGATTTTTCCGGACTTGACTAGTGATCCCATCCCGGACTCCCGATTGATGCAGTGCTTGAATGCAGGCGCTTGCGATCCCTGTCACGCGCCTCTGCTCATATCGGCACCTTGTCCGGCAAATTTGCCGGGATCGGGACGCCGGGTACAGAAAAGCCCGGCAGTGCCGGGCTTTGCAGGTGCAAGGAGTTGTTGCCGACTCAGCCGACGACCGTCGCCAGCTTGAGCAGCTTGCTGGAGAACTCGTGGCCGTCGGCGCTCAGGCATCCCTGGTGGATCAGGATCCGCGGCTTGCCCTTCATTTCCGTCACCGCGATGCCGACGATGCCCTGGTTGGCGAAATCCGGCAGGCCGGAAACGCGCAGCAGGCCGCTGCCCTGGACGGTCGCCGCGCTGGCTTCCGTCCCTTCGGTCAGGTAGAGGACGTCATAGTTGCGGGTTTTCTCGCCCAGTTCTTCCATGGAGACGGCTTCGGCGGCAATGCCGTTGGCGGCGAACTCGTTGACCAGGATCGTCGCCACCTGGCGGGTTCCGGCGCTGTAGACGACGCCCAGCTTGATGATGGCATGGTTGCCCAGCTCCTTGTCGAAGCTGAGCACCTTCTTGAAAAGCTTGGCCTGAAGCTTGGGCGCCAGGGTACCGCTGGCCATGGCTTGTAGCGGTGCGAGGCAAAAAACCAGGATCAGCAAGGGCAGGAATAACAGTTTGGCGCTTCCCATGGGGGCCCGTCCTTCGGAGTATCGTTTGTGTGTTCTTTATCTATCGGCCAGCTGAACGGCGTCTTGCGCTCCCGGACGGAGAAACCGCGATCCATGACTCTTCGTTCCGGAACCCGTCTTCGTCAAAAGGTGATCCTGGCGCTGTGACGGAAAGAATCTGGCATTCCACGGGACGCCGATCGACAGGAAAATGGACCGCGCGAATCTGCCCTCGAGGACTTGATCCATCCCGCGCAGAATTGGATCTTCACGAAATTCGTATGAACTAATCCATGAGTTCGGAATGGCTACGATTGCGGAGCAGGATTACCTGAAGGCCATCTACATGCTGACTCGCGAAGGGCAGGCTGCCAGTACTTCCGGCATTGCGGAATACCTGGGTTTGCGGGCCGCTTCGGTCAGCGGCATGCTGTCGCGGCTGGCCTCCCGCCCCTCGGCGCCGGTGCACTATGAGAAACACGCGGGCGCCCGCCTGAGCGCTGCCGGCCGCACACGGGCGCTGCAGCTGCTGCGCAAGCATCGCCTGATCGAGACCTGGCTCTGCCGCGAACTCGGCTACGGCTGGGAGGAAGTCCACGAGGAAGCGGATCATCTGGAACACAGCATGTCGGACCGCCTGATCGAGCGCCTGGCGCGCCGGTTGGGCGATCCCGAATACGATCCGCACGGGGACCCGATTCCCCGCGCAAACGGCAGCCTGCCGGAGGCGGGAGGCATTTGCGTGCTGGATCTGGAGGAAGGCCGGCGGGCCACTGTGCTGAGAGTGCGCGACGGGGAACCGGAGCTCCTCGTCTACCTGGGCAACCTGGGGATCCGCCCGGAAAAGGAAGTGGTCCTGCTGGAACTCGCGCCCTTCAACGGGCCGGCCCGTCTGGAACTTGGCGGTGAGACGGCCTCGATCGGCCGGGAAGCGGCGGCGGCGATCACCGTGCGCCCGCAGGAGGAAAGGGAATGAAACGAGTGCATTGGATTCAAAAGAGCCTGGCCCTGTTGCTGGTCCTGCTGCTGGCGACCGCCTGCGGAAAGAAGGAGCAGGCCCCGGTCGACGACGGGCGCCTGGACCTGGTGGCCACGACGGGCATGATCGGCGACATCGCCGCGCGCATCGGCGGCGAACGCGTCCGTGTGACAACGCTGATGGGTCCCGGAGTGGATCCGCATCTCTACAAGGCCTCCGCCGGCGACCTGCGACGTCTCACGGGAGCCGACCTGGTGCTGGTCAACGGCCTGCACCTGGAGGGCCGCATGGGCGAAGTGCTGGAGAAGCTCGGTCCGCAGAAGGTCCTGGCCGTCAGCCAGGGCATTCCCGAAAGCCTGCTGCTGGAATCCGTGGACTATCCGGGGCATTTCGATCCGCACATCTGGTTCGATCCGCGGCTCTGGATCCTGGCGGCGGAAAACATCGGGCAGGCGCTGAAGGACCGGGATGCGGAGCACGCCGACGCGCACTGGAAGCGCACGCGTGAATTGACCCGGGAACTGACCGACATGCACGGCTGGGCCCTGAAGGCCATGGGCAGCATTCAGGAGGCGCAGCGCGTGCTGGTCACCAGCCATGACGCTTTCCGCTATTTCGGCAAGGCCTACGGCTGCCAGGTGCGCGGCCTCCAGGGCATCTCGACCGCCAGCGAGGCGGGCACCGCGGACGTGCAGGACCTGGCCCGCTTCATTTCCGAGCGGAAGCTGCCGGCGATCTTCGTCGAGAGTTCGATTCCGCGGCGCACCATGGAAGCCGTCGCCGCCGCCGTGCGCTCCCGCGGACACGAAGTACGGGTCGGTGCCGAGCTGTTCTCCGACGCCATGGGCGACGCGGGCACCCCGGAAGGCACGTATACGGGGATGTTCCGTTTCAATGTGACACAGATCGTCCGCGCGCTGGGCGGCAAGCTGCCGGAGCAGCCGTGAACACGCACGAGATCCCCGCGCTCCAGGTGGACGACCTGACGGTGGCCTATCGCGAACGGCCCGTTCTGTGGGACGTCGATCTGCGCGTGCCACAAGGCGTCCTGATGGCGGTCGTCGGACCCAACGGGGCGGGGAAGACCACGCTGCTGAAGAGCGTCATGGGCCTGGTCAAGCCGCTGGCGGGCCGCATCCAGATCCACGACCGCCCGGCCCGCGAGCAGCGGCGGATCACGGCCTATGTGCCGCAACGCAATTCGGTCGACTGGGATTTTCCCACCAGCGTGCTCGACCTGGTGCTGATGGGCACCTATGGCGCGCTGGGCTGGTTCCGCCGTCCCGGCGAGGCGGAGCGCGAGAGGGCGCGCGGCGCGCTGAGGCGGGTCGGCCTCGAGGACCTGGAGGGTCGCCAGATCAGCCAGCTTTCCGGCGGCCAGCAGCAGCGGGCCTTCCTGGCCAGGGCCCTGGTGCAGGAGGCGCAGATCCATTTCATGGACGAACCCTTCCAGGGCGTGGACGCGACCACCGAGCGGACGATCGTCGAGCTGCTGAAGGAGCTGCGGGCGGCGGGCAAGACGGTGATTGTCGTACACCACGATCTGCAGACGGTCGCCGACTACTTCGACTGGGTGACCCTGCTCAATGTGAGACTCATTGCCAGCGGCCCGGTCGCGGAGGTCTTCGACGAAGAGCGGCTGCGCCTGACCTACGGCGGCCGCCTGGCCTTTGCGGCCACAGGCGGCGGTTCGGTCGCGGCACAACCGGTCTTCGGCCGCCTGGCCCCGGACGAGGAGCGCAAGGGATCGTGAGCTCCTTCCTCCAGGACTATACGCTGCGCATGGTGCTGGGCGGCGTGCTGGCGCTGGGGATCTTCTCCGGCGCTCTCGGGAGCTTTGCCGTGCTGCGCCGTCAGAGTCTGCTCGGAGACGCCCTGTCACACGCCGCCCTGCCGGGAATCGTGCTCGCCTTCCTGCTGAGCGGCAGCCGCGCGACAGGTGTGCTCTTGCTGGGAGCGGCAATCGCCGGCTGGCTGGGAACCCTGGCCATTCGCGCCATGGTGCGCGGCAGGCTGACCCGCGAGGACAGCGCCCTGGGCATTGTGCTCTCGGTCTTCTTCGGTCTGGGGCTGGTGCTGCTCACCTGGGCCCAGCGCCTGCCGGGTGCGGGCAAGGCGGGCCTGGACAAGTTCCTCTTCGGCCAGGCGGCGACCCTGGTCCGGTCGGATGTACTGCTGATGTGCGCCATCGCCCTGCCTTCCCTCTTGCTGCTTGTCCTTTTCTGGAAGGAACTCAAGCTGCTGACTTTCGATGCCGCCTACGCCCGGGCCCTGGGCCTTCCCGTCGAGCGTGTCGAGGCGCTGCTGACCCTGTTGCTGGTGCTGGCGATCGTGATCGGTCTGCAGACGGTGGGCGTGGTGCTGATGAGCGCCATGCTGATCGCCCCCGCCGCGGCGGCCCGGCAATGGACGGACCGGCTCTCGCGCATGGTGGCCCTGGCGGCCCTGGCGGGCGCGCTCTCCGGGGCGGGTGGCGTGCTGCTCTCGAGCAGCGCCCCGCGCTGGCCTACCGGTCCGGCGATCGTGCTCTGCGCCTCGCTGCTCGTAGTGGCCTCCCTGCTTTTCGCACCCCACCGCGGCATTCTCTGGAGCTGGCTGCGCTTCCGCCGCAACCGCCGCCGTCTCGACGAGGACCTGGTGTTGTATCACATGCTGCAGATGGCGCAGCACCACGCCGGAAGGCTGGACCATCCCCATGCGAGGCGCGTGATCCAGTCGATGACTCCAAGGGCGGATGTGCGTCCCGTGCTGCATTCCTTGGAGCAGGCCGGCTGGGTCCGCCGCAGGGAAGGGGACAGCTGGTCGCTGACCTCCGATGGCGCGGAACGGGCCCTGAGCCACCGCGCCGAGCGCGAGCGTCCGCCGTCCTGATGCAGGCGCACCTGGAAATCCTGGCCATTGCCGCCGTGATCGCCGTTGCCTGCGCCCTGCCCGGCACGCTGCTGGTGCTAAGGCGCATGGCGCTGCTCTCGGACGCCATCAGCCACTCGATCCTGCTGGGCATCGTGCTGGCCTTCTTCGCGCAGGGCGGACTGGATTCGCCTCTCGTGATCCTGGGAGCCGCGGCAAGCGGCGTGCTGATGGTCGTGCTGGTCGAGTTCCTGGTGCGATCGCGGCTGGTGCGGGAAGACGCCGCGATCGGCCTGGTCTTTCCCGTGCTCTTCAGCATTGCCGTGATCCTGGTCAGTCGGCACACGGGATCCATCCACCTGGACGTGGACGCCGTCCTGCTGGGCGAACTGGCCTTTGCGCCCTTTGACCGGCTGGAAGCCGGGGGTGCCGACCTGGGCCCGCGCGGCCTCTGGATCGGGACGGGCATTCTGGCGCTCAACCTGGCCTTTCTGGGGCTGTGCTACAAGGAGCTCAAGCTCTCGACCTTCGACGCCGGGCTGGCGGCCGTGCTCGGCTTCATGCCGGGCGTGCTGCACTATGGCCTCTTGTCGCTGGTCAGCCTGACCTGTGTCGGCGCTTTCGACGCCGTGGGCTCGATCCTGGTGGTGGCCCTGATGATCGCCCCGCCCGCCACGGCCCGCCTGCTGACGGAAAGGCTGGGCCTTCTCTTCGCGCTGAGCGCGGCGCTGGCGGTCGCCGGCGCGCTGCTCGGCTACGGGCTGGCCGTGTTCCTGGACCTGAACATTGCGGGCTCGATGGCTACCGTGCTTGGCCTCTTCTTTGCCCTGACCTGGCTGGCGGCGCCGCGCGAAGGCTGGCTCGCACGCCGGGCGCTGCGTCGCGCCCAGACCCGGCGCCTGGCGGGGGACCTGTTGGTGATCCATCTGCTGCAGCACGAAGGCAGCCCGACGGAACGGCGCGAGGCCCGCGTGATCCACATGCAGGAGCACCTGGGCTGGAGCCCCGAGTTCGCCAGGGGCGTCCTGGCGGACGCCCTGGAGGAAGGGCATGTCACACGAATGGACGGCCTGCTGCACCTGAAGCCCGAAGGCCGGCAAAGGGCCGAAAAAGCCCTGGTGCACATCTAGAAAAGTATGAAGTACGAAGTATGAAGTGAAGAAACCCTGCAGCACCACCAAAACCCTACGCGGTGCCACCGCCTCTATAAATACTCCCTACCGCATAAAGCCGCAAAGCGGCGACAGAATAGTAGCCGCGGGTGCCAACCCGCGGAGACGGTCAAAAAACCACACCGCATCCAACACCCATGTGTCACAACCAGGAGTGCTTCCCACGCCCCAAAGATAGGCCCCCGCCTTCGCGGGAGCCTGCCCCTGCGAAGGCAGGGGGCGACGGAACGGGGCGGGTGCCTAGCGCTTCAGCACCCCAAGCAGCGTCGCCCGATTGATCCAGAGACTCCCCGCGCAGCACAGGAACACCAGGCAGCCCAGGCCGAAGAGCAGGCCGCCATCATCCTGTACGACAATGCCCAGCACCGTCAGGTGGCTGAGCAGCGCTCCGCCCATGACGCCCATCCCGAGCAGCGCGCCAAAGGCCTGCTTCCCCGGCCAGAGGAGCAGGATCGAGGCGATCAGCTCGGCGACGCCGGAACCGATGCGCCCCGCCGGCTCCGCGCCCAGGGTCTCGAAGATGTAGACGCTCTCCGCCGCGCCCGTGAACTTGAAGAACAGGGTCTGCAGCAGGATCACGGCCGCAACGATGCGCAGGGCCCAGTCCAGCTTGTTCATGCCGCCTCCGGTTTGGTGCTCACGCAGAGACGCATAGACACGGAGAGTCGATCCAGAGAGCGGGCCATCTCTTCCGCGTCCCCGCGTCTCCGCGTGAGCTCTTAGTTCTCGGCCAGGAGCTCATCCAGGAAAGGCCCCAGGGTTCCCCGCAGCATCTCGAGTTCCATCCTCACCAGCTGCAGGTTGACACGCGCCTCGACTTCCGCCCGTCGGGCATTGGCCAGGCTGAGCTGCGCGTCGCGGAAATCCAGCGCCCCCGTGCGGCCCAGTTCGTACTCCTCTTCCCGCAGGTCCAGCTGCCTGCCCGCGAGCACGCGGCTCGACGCCGCCAGTTCCAGCTGCTCCCTGCGGTTCTGCCAGGCGCTGTAGGCGCTTTGCCATTCGCCGGCCACCTGGGCCTCCAGGGCCTGCAGGGCCAGGCGGCTCTTCCGTTCGCCGATGCTCGCGCGCTGGCGCGCCACCGATTGGCTGCCGCCCGTATACAAGGGCCAGCTCAGGCCCACTCCGGCGCTCCAGTTCGTGTTGTCGCTGTCCCAGGAGGCGCCGCTTTCGGGATCCGTGTGGGTGCTGCGCATGCCCGCGCTGCCCTCCAGGCTGAGGGTCGGGTAGAGGCCCGAGCGGGCGATGCGCCGGCTCTCGGCGCTCTGGGCCAGGCTCGAACGCTGGGAGCGCAGGCGGTAGTTGCCTTGCATCACGGCGCGCTCAAAGGCCGCGGCATCGGACAGGTCCCGGTCCGGCGGAAGTCCGCCGCTGCTGGAAGCCCTTGCCCCCTTGCGGCCGAGCCGACTCGCCAGACCGGCGGAAGCGGCATCCCGCAGGCGACGGGCCTCGCTCAGCGAGCGGAGATCCGTGTTCAGGGCCAGCCGGGCGTTGAGCAGGTTGGCCGCGCTCCCCCCGCCGATCAGCACGCGCATGCTGTCCTGTGCGACACGATTGCGCGAGAGTTCGACGCTTTCCTCGGCGATGGACAGGTTCCGTTCCGCCAGGTGCAGGCCGTACCAGGCCTGTGCGACACCCAGCAGGGCCAGGTCCGCGGCGCGGGCCGCCTCCAGCTCACCCTGTTCCCCGAGCAGCATCTGCCGCCGGCTCTCGGCCTGTCCGGCAAAGCCCTGGAACAGCGGCCAGTCCAGCAGGAGGCTGGCAGCGTGGGAGCGGCTGTCGCTCTTGCTGTCCACGTTGGGATTGTCGCTTTCTGTATCACTGGAAGAGAGGCCGCTCTCGGCGGCGACCACCAGGCTGGGCAGCCACTCGGCGCGCGCCAGGTTCCGCGAAAGCGCGCTGCTGCTGGAGTCAAGGGCCGCGCTGGCCAGGGAAGGCGCTTCGACCTTCGCCAGTGCGAGCGCCTCGGCCAGGCTCAATTCCCTGCTATCCGCAAGGGCTGTCGCACAGCCCAGCAGGAGGATCCACAGTGTCACACGCATTCAGGCGACCTCCTTCTGACGCAGCTCGAGGATTGCCGGTTCGACATCCTCCGTTCCCAGGTTCTTGTCGCGCAGGCGACCCGCGAAGAGGCGCAGGCGGTTCAGCACCAGGAAACCGGCGGGCAGGACCAGCAGCATGATGGCCGTGGCGAAAACCAGGCCCCAGGCCACGCTGATCGCCATGGGAATCAGGAACTGCGCCTGGCGGCTGGTCTCCAGGATCAGCGGAGCCAGTCCCAGGCTGGTGGTGAAAGTGGTCAGCAGGATCGGCCGCAGGCGGGCGATACCCGCCTCGAAAGCCGCTTTGTCTACATGCATGCCGGCCTTCAGGTTGCGGTTGATCTGGTCGACGAGCACGATGCTGTCGTTGACGATGATGCCCGTCAGCGCGATGATGCCGTAGAGGCTCAGGATGTTGACCTGCACGTCGTGAATGCCGTGTCCGACGACCACCCCGATCAGGCCCAGCGGAATCAGGCTGAAGATGAGCAGGGCCTGTCCCCAGCTGCGGAAGACCAGCACCATGAGCACGAACATCACGAAGAGCGCGAAGAGGAAGGTGTTGCGCATGCTCGTCGTTTCCTTGCGCTGCTGGCGGCTCTGTCCCTCGAAGGAGACCTGGACCCCCTGGGTGCGCGACTGGACGAGCGGCAGGATCTCGCCTTGTATACGCGCCAGCAGCGGCGGCAGGTTGATCTCCTCGTCGCTCAGGTTGGCTTCGACCAGGATCTGCCGCTTGCCGTCCAGGTGCGAGATGCTGATCACGCCCTTGCGGTACTCGAGCTCCGCCAGGTCGGCCAGGGGATAGCTGCTGCCGTCGGCACCCTGGATGCGCATGCTCTTCAGCTGTCCCAGACCCTGGCGCTCGCTGTCGGCGTAGCGCACCCAGACACGCAGTTCGTCGCGACCGCGCTGCAGCCGTTGCGACTGCAGGCCGTAGAAGCCCTGTCTCACCTGGCTGGTCACATCCCGCAGCGTGAATCCCAGGCTTTCGGCCAGCGGGGTCAGCGTGATACTCAGCTCGCGGTTGCCTTCCTGGTTGCTGTCGGTGATGTCCTTCAGTTCGGGATAGGCCTGCAGGCTTTCGACCACCAGGTCGCGGGCCTCCTGCAGCTGTTCCATGCTGCGTCCCAGCAGGGCGATCGAGACCGGCTTGCCGAAGCGGCCGGTGCGCCCGTAGGTCAGCTGGCGCGCGCCGACGATCGAACCGACCTTCTCGCGCAGACGATTGGAGATCAGGAAGCTGTCCATTTCCCGGATCTCGCCGGGCTGCAGCTGCACGTCGAGCATGCCGGCGTGTCCGCCCCGGTCGCCCAGGCCGTTGCTGCCCAGCGAACGGATCACGCCCGTGATCACGCGCAGGCTGTCCGGGCGCTCGGCGGCGATTTCCTCGTTGACCTCCCAGACCGCCTGCTCGATGCGCAGCAGCTCCGCCAGGGTGCGGTCTTCCTGTGAGCCGCTGGCGAGGCTCAGGTTGACCGGGAAGCTGTCCCCGTCGATGAAGGGGAAGAAGGTCATGCCCACGTGTCCGCCGCGCATCAGGCCGATCACGATCAGGAAGGCGGCGATGGGCATGCTGAGCACGATCAGCTTGTTGCGCAGGCTGGCGCGGAGAAGGGGCGCGTAGACCCGGTGGGTGATGTACTCCACGAACTTCTCGATGCGCTCGCGGACCGGGTGTTGCCGCTCCTGCCGGTCCAGCCCCTTCGAATGCGCCAGGTGCGCCGGCAGGATCAGGAAGGCCTCGATCAGGCTGAAGAAGAGCGAGGCGATCACGACGACGGCGACCTGCCAGATGATCTTCCCCATGAACCCGTCCAGGAAGAAGAAGGGCGTGAAGGCCACGATCGTCGTTGTGACACTCGTGCAGACGGGGCCCAGCATCTCGATCGTGCCCTTGACCGCAGCCTGGATGGGAGGAGCGCCCTTCTCCGCGTGGGCGTAGATGTTCTCGGCGACGACGATCGCGTCGTCCACTAGAATGCCGACGACGATGATCATGCCGAAGAGACTGATCACGTTGATCGTGATCGGGATCTGCGAGGCAATGATGAACATGCCGCAGAAGGAAAAGGGAATGCCCAGCGCGACCCAGAAGCTGAGCCGCAGATTGATGAAGAACCACAGGCTGGCCAGCACCAGCAGCAGGCCGATCACGCCGTTCTTCATCAGCAGGTCGATGCGCTGCCGCAGGTGGATCGTCCGGTCGTCGGTGACTTCGGCCTGCACGGGCGTGCCGCGGTCGTTGAACTCCTCCACGATGCGGTAGGTCGCCGCGGCAATGCCGAGAATGTCCTCGCTGAAGGTCTTGTCGATGTCGAGCTGGATCGCCGGCGTGCCCTGGAACCAGGTCCGTTCCGGGCTGTCCTCCCAGCGTTCGACCACCTGTGCCACATCCATCAGGCGGACGACGCTGCCGTTGCCGCTGCCTCGCACCGGAATGCGCTCCAGTTCGCGCAGGTCGTAGCTCTGGCCCCAGGCGCGAATGCGGAACTCCTCCGCCGGGGTCTCCAGCTTGCCGCCGGAGAGGTTGAGGTTCGCCGAGTTGACCGCCCGTGATACATCCTGGAAGGTGATGCCGTAGCGGCGCAGGCTCTCCTCGCGGACCTCGACGGAGATCTCGCGCTCGGGGACGCCGCTGATGGTGACCTGGCTCAGGCCGGGCTCGAGCAGCAGGCGGTCGCGGAAGTCCTCCGCGATGTACTTCAATGTCTCACGGTCATCGGGGCCGTAGAGCAGGACGCTGACGCTGCGGCCGCGGAAGCGGGCCCGCGTGATCACTGGCTTCTCTGCGTCTTCCGGCAGGGCCGTGATCTGGTCGACGGCGTTCTTGATGTCGGAAAGCGCCACGTCGTGATCGGTGTTCTTGATCAGTTCGACCGTGATCGCCGCCATGCCCTCGGCGGCCGTGGCATTGATGCGGTCGACCCCGTCCAGCCCCTCCAGGGATTCCTCGATGCGGCTCAGGATCGCCTCTTCCACTTCCACCGGGGAAGCGCCCGGATAGGGCACCTGGATCGAGATCGTGTCCGGCCGCGTTTCGGGGAAGAAGGAGCTGCGCATGCCCGAGAGCGACAGCAGGCCGGCAATGAAGACGACCAGCATCAGCACGTTGCTCCAGATCGGGTAGCGGATGAACCAGCGTACGACGCCGTTCATGGCCTGTCCTCCCCACCGCTGCCGCCGGCTGCCGCCCGCGCGTCCCGCAGGCGCGTGCCCAGGCTGACTCCCTGGAGCACATCGACGACCAGGGTGTCTCCGTCCGCCAGGCCTTCGCCGACGAGCATGGAATCCTCTTCCATGTGTTCCACCTTGATCGTCCTTCGGGCAAGGCGGCCCCCTTCGAGCACGGCCACGGTGGCGTCGCCTCCCAGCACGTGTCCCGGCAGACGGACGGTTCCGGGAAGCCGGCTGCCGCTGAAGCGGACTTCGACGAAGACCCCTTCCATCAGCCGGCTCTCGGCATTTCCAAGGCCTACGTATACGGGAACGGTCCGTGTGCCGGGATCCACCTGGCGGCCGATGCGTACGACATCGCCCGTCAGGGTCTCGCCGGTGCCCGGGACCTGGATGCTGGCCCGGTCGCCCTTGCGGATGAAGTGCAGCTCGGCGCCGGGGACTTCCGCCTCGACTTCCAGCGAGGACAGGTCGAGCAGCCTGCCGATCGCGCCGCCCTTGCGAGCCGTCGCCCCCGGGCGTAGATCGGCGCGGATCACGGTGCAGTCGAAGGGGGCACGGATCACATGCTTTTCCAGGGTCAGTTCCAGGTTGCGCGCCGTGTTCCACAGGGCGGGCAGGTCGAAGCGGGTCTGGAGCAGGAGACTCTTCGGGGAGCCGGCTTCCGGCAGGGGACGGATCGGTTCGTCCATGCGGAAGGCCTGGATCCACTCCTCGAGCAGCTCCGCGTCCTGCGGGGAATCGAAGCGCAGTTCGGGCAGGGCGCCGGCCGCCGCCTTCAGCAGCTGGCTGCGCGCGCTGCCCAGGGCCAGGCGGGTCGGCCGCTCGTCCACCCGCAGCAGGACCTCGCCCTTGTCGAAGCGGGTGCCGGCCAGGAATGGATGGTCGCCGGCGAGCACGGGACCTTCGACCTCGGAGTGCAGTTCGATGTCCGACTGGCTGCGCACGCGGCCCCAGGAGCGGACACGGACCGGCAGGTTCTCTTTCTGGATGACCAGGGTATTGACGACCACTTCCTGCGGCCGGGGCGGACGTCGGCGCTGCTCGTCGCCGTCGCGGGACAGGAAGAGCATGAGTAGCAGGGCGGCGCCGATGACGCCGACCACGATCAGGATCTGTTTCACTTGCTGGGGACTCCCGTGTGTCGTCGGATTGCAGGGGCGAACATGCAGGCTCTTCCAACCTCTGTGGAAAACCGGCATCTACACTTGGATGTAAAAATCGAATATAAGGTTCCCTTCCCGCCGAAGTGCCGGCAGCCCCAGGAATCGTCCACGGGGGCTCTCGTTCTTCAGCCCGGAAAAAGGCACCTTGCTTCCTTGCGTTTTCCCCAAGGCCGGCTGCCCGTTCCTGGACGGGTTCCAGATGGCTTCCCTCTTTAACGGAAAGGACTTAGGAATGCCCACCCCCGAAATGCCGTATCGCCGCATGGGGCACAGCGGCCTGAGCCTGAGTGCTCTCAGCCTGGGCGGCTGGACCACTTTTGGAGGTTCGCTGAAAGACGAGAAGCTTGCCGACACCCTTCTGCGCCGCGCCCGCGAGGCGGGGATCAACTTTTTCGATATCGCGGATATCTATGCCCGCGGGGCCTCCGAGGAACTCATGGGGCGCACACTGCGCGACTTTCCGCGCCACGAGATCGTCATTTCCAGCAAGGTCTTCTGGCCGATGAGCGAGGATGTCAACGATCGCGGCCTTTCGCGCAAGCACATCATGGAATCGGTCGAGAAGTCCCTCAAGCGCATCGGGACGGACTACCTGGATCTCTACTTCTGTCACCGCTACGATGAACACACGCCGGTCGAGGAGACCGTCCTGGCCATGGACGACCTGGTCCGGCAGGGCAAGGTGCTCTACTGGGGCACCAGCGAATGGAGCGGTGAGCAGCTTGCCGAGGCGCGCTACCAGGCGGATCACCTGCGCGCGCACCCGCCCCGCGTCGAACAGCCGCAGTACAGCCTGCTTGCCCGAAAGCGCATGGAAGGGGAAATCCTGCAGGCTGCAGAAGAGCTCGGCATGGGCCTGGTCACCTGGAGTCCCCTCGCCAGCGGCCTGCTGAGCGGCAAGTACAACGACAGCGTGCCGGAAGACAGCCGTCTGGGCCGCATCGAATGGCTGGCCGAGCAGCATCTGGTGGAGAAGAACCTGCAGCGGTGCCGGGAGTTCAGCGCACTTGCCGGTGAACTGGGCTGCACGCCTTCCCAGCTGGCCCTGGCCTGGTGTCTGCGTCAGCCGGGCGTCAGCAGCGTAATCACCGGCGCGACCCGGATCGAACAGCTGGAAGAGAACCTGGGGGCCCTGGAGGTCGAACTCGGTCCGGAGAGCCTGGAAAGCCTGGACCGGATCTTCCCGGCCGGCTGAGCCGACCCGGAGCATGTATACCGCAAGCAAGCCGTGCGCAGTCACGGACAAGATTGTCTATGTGTGCGAATCACCCGCGAATCAGCTTTGTCAGAATCCGGCTGTATGACGGAAACGATACAAGTTTACGATTCGCCGCGGTTGTGATCTGCAAAATATGGCGCTATCCGTAGGGTTGTTAGGATTGGATTCGGAAGCCCCCCGTATACGATTTCTGCCAAAGGCCCTGTTTCTAAAACGCTTGCCCCTGTGAGCGCTTGTATAGCTGTGCCGGATTGTCTAGCTTTTGTCCGATAGGTTTACACAGCTGTAATGTAGACCTCATCCACAGCTAACCAGGTTCCACGCCTACGTGAGTCGAAAACTTCAGCAAACATAGATCCGCCCGGTGTGCTCCATGCAGGCCGGGCTGTCCTGTATCACGGACCCGCAAAGGGTCCATCCTAAGGATGGGAGGGAAGTATGAAACGTGGCTTGTTGCAGTTCTTTCTGCTGCTGCTGCTCCCTGCCTGCCTGATCGCCGCGACGACAGGCAGTTTCCGGGGAACGGTTTCCAGCGAAAAGTCCGGAGAGCCGCTGGCCGGAGCCAATGTGATCCTCAAGGGGACCACTCTTGGCGCCGCCACCGACATCGACGGCGATTTCTACGTCAGCAACATTCCTGCGGGCACCTACACCGCATTGGTCTCCTCGGTGGGCTATGCCTCCAAGGAGGTCACGGATCTGCGCATCAGCGCGGACTTCGAGACGGTGCAGAATGTCACGCTGGCCGTGTCGGCCATCGAGGGCGAGGTCGTCACGATCATTGCCGAGCGTCCCCTGATCCAGCTGGACAAGACCTCCAGCGTGCAGATCATGGAAGCCGAGGAACTCGCGAACGCCCCCGTGCGCGGCTACGAGGACATCATCAAGATCCAGAGCGGCGTGCAGTCCTACGAGTACAACAGCTCGAACAACGGACGCTACTACAACGAGAACACGAACGGTCCGCAGTTCTCCGTGCGCGGCAGCCGGCGAGACGAGATCATGTTCAACGTGGACGGCGTCAGCCTCAACGATCCCTATTCCGGCCTGATCACCTTCCGCGTGCCGAACCTGGCCTGGGACGAGTTCACCTTCCACAAGGGCAACTTCAGCGCCGAATACGGCCGCTACATGTCGGGCATCGTCAACTGGACCACCAGGTCGGGCGAAGAGGACTACCACGTCTCCGCCGAGATGGAGACCGAGCTGGGCGACGACGAGCACAACTACGGCGAAGTCGTCTACGGCCTCAGCCTCTCCGGTCCGATCATCCCCGGCAACTCGAATCACCGCTTCTTCCTGGCCGTCGAGTCCGGATCCACCGACGATCGCAAACCCTCGATCGTCGATGACGGGCCCAAGGAGAACGCCGGGACAGAATACATCGGCGTGTCCGCCAAGTTCTCCAGCAACTTCACCGACAACCTGCGCATGGACCTGGGCTTCCTGATGAGTGACGAGGAGTGGAACGAGTACCGCCACTCCTACTACTTCAACAACGAGCACATGCCCTTCTACCATGACGAGAACATGGCCGCCTACGGCCGCCTGAACTACGCCTACAGCAAGGACGTCAACGGCACGCTGACCATCGGCTACACCGATGTATCACGCTTCCGCGGCGACAACATGTTCGGCGAGGACCTGAGCGCCTACGGCACGGACCTGCTGCCGACCTACCACAGCTCGGCGCTGTTCTGGGACCCCGACCGCATGTTCCGCAACTACCTCAAGCGCCGCACGGAGACGCTCAGCTGGCGCCTCGACCTGCAGATGCTCTTCGAGCCCTCGCTGGCCGCCATGCTGGCCTCGGACGCCGACGACCTGAGCGAGCTGGAGAGCCGCCACGACCTGCGCTTCGGCATCGACGGCCAGAGTCACACGGTGCGCTACTTCGAGCACTTCTTCCCCAACAACTACCTGCAGAACGGCGGGACCTGGGCCGCCAACGCCTTCAGCGACCAGAACCGCTTCGGCTTCGACCAGCACGGCGAGGAGAGCGACGACGGCGGCGACAGCACGGGTCCGCGCGAGCCGACCACCTTCGGCTTCTACGTGCAGGACAAGATCAGCCTGTCCTACGGCATCCGCCTGGACCTGGGCCTGCGCCTCGACGTGCTTTCGCCGAACACGCGCAAGATCAAGGATCCGACGAATCCGCTGGGCAGCGACCTGAGCTGGAACATCAACGCGGACACGGAGGAGACGGAGAGCTTCCAGATCTGGAGTCCCCGTCTGGGCGTGAGCTTCCCGGCGAGCGAGAACACCGTGTTCCATTTCAACTACGGCAAGTACGCGCAGTTCCCCTCGTTCTATTCGTACTACGTGGGCTACGAGTACTATGACTACTACATGAACACCAGCCCGTATCACACCGTGCTGGGCAACCCGAACCTCGAGCCGATCAAGATGACCAGCTACGAGTTCGGCATCGACCACAGCCTCGGCGATTTCGCCACCCTGGCCTTCTCGACGTATTACAAGAACATCAAGGACTACGTCAACAGCCAGAACCTGAGCGCCACGCCCAGCAGCTACAGCACCTACCTCAACATGGACCGCGCCGTGGCCAAGGGCTTCGAGTTCGAGTTCGGCCTGCAGCCCTACAAGCGCGTCAGCAGCATCGTCAACTACACGCTGAGCTGGGCCAACGGCACGGGCAGCAGCAACGACGGCAACGACCGCGTGGCGCACACCGCCGGCGAGGTGCCCAAGTACACCAATCCGCTGGTCTTCGATCGCCGCCACAACCTGGCCGCCATCGTGCAGTACGCCTTCGACAAGGGCGATGGCCCGCGTCTCGGCGGCATGCCGGTGCTGGAGAACACGAGCTTCGGCCTGCAGCTCAACGCCAGCAGCGGCCGTCCCTACACCAAGCGCAAGACCTACAACGAGGTCACGCTGGGCGCCACCTTCCCGGAGAACGACCGCCCGATCAACCGCTCCTACATGGATTGGGACTATAATCTCGACCTGCAGGTCACTCGCGGTTTCGAGATCGGCGCCGTGGAACTGGAGCTCTTCGCGGTGGTCGAGAACCTGCTCAACACCGAGAACCAGATCTCGGTCTGGGAAAGCAGCGGCGACGCCGGCACGACCTATTGGCTCGGCAGCGACGAGGGCGTAGCCTGGGCCGCGGCCAACCCTGATCCGATCGATGAATACGGCGGCCTGACGGGCCCGGAGGCCTACCAGTTCCGCGAGGACGATCCGAACAACTACGGAGCGCCCCGCCGCGTGTTCTTCGGTTTCAAGATCAACTACTAGAGAGGAACAGATAGATGAATCGGAAACTGATCGCTGCCCTGGTTGCCGGAGTCTGCGTGACCGGCAACCTGGTCGCCGAACCGGCAGCGGATCGCGTGGTGCGCAAGGGAGAGGATCGCGGCGTCGACGTGCGCTCGACCTTGACCAGCATCGACGCGAACCAGCTGGACATGTTCGTGACCAACGAGGGCAATTTCGCCTACGATATCAGCAACATCCGCGGCAAGGCGGACGGACTCTATTTCCCCAACACCTACCCGCTGTCCGACAAGACCGTGATCTATGACGCCGGCATGTGGCTGGGCGGCATTCGCGGCAGCGACACGCTGGTGGTCGTGGCCGAGTACAGCTCGGAGTATACGCAAGGGCCGCTGGGCGGAGACGCCGGCGCGCCGGAGAACCGCGTCTACAAGATCTACAAGGATCATCTGGACAAGGTCGCCAACGGCTACATGGTGCAGACCAAGAACAGCGGCGACCCCAACGGCATGGAACTGCTGTCCGCGGAGGACTACAACAACTGGCCCGGCCCCGTCGGTGATGACGGCACTCCGTGGATCAACGAGATCGGCGCCGACCAGATGACCTACGCCGTCTACAACGACGGCGATCCCGCCCTGCACACCAATGACGCGGGCGCTACCGATCCCATCGGCATGGAAGTGCACCAGACCACCTTCGCCTATAATGTCTCCGGACCCCTGGGCAAGGTGATCTTCATGCAGTTCGAGTTCATCTATAATCCGGGCGCCGTCGGGTTGCCCGAGCAGAACCTGGAGCAGGCCTACGTGAGCCTCTGGGCCGACCCCGACCTGGGCGGCGCCGGCGACGACTATGTGGGCTGCGTGCCGGAAATCGGCCTGGGCTACTGCTACAACGCCACCAACAGCGACAACGCCTACGGCACGGCTCCGCCGGCGGTCGGCTTCGACTTCTTCCAGGGACCGGTGAACAGCTACGGCATCGAATGGCCTCCGGGAAGCGGCGAGACGCCCGCGACCCTGCCGATGACCTCCTTCAACAAGTACATCAACGGCACGGACCCGCATTCCTGGCTTGAGACCTACAACTACATGCGCGGTCTCAACGCCGACGGCACGCCGCTGGACAACGGCACGACCTTCTTTCACCCCGGCGACCCGGTCTCCGGCAGCGGCGACATCGACAGCGATCCCGCCGACCGCCGCTACATGCTGAGCGCCGGACCTTTCAGCATGGCTCCCGGCGACACCAACACGGTGGTGGCCGCGGTGGTGGCCGCCGACGGCGCGAACCGCTTGTCGAGCATCACTTACCTGAAGTTCGTCGACCAGCTGGCGCAGGGCGTCTTCGACAACAACTTCCAGGTCAAGGCCGCTCCCGAAGTGCCTGAAATCGTTTCCGCGGTGGGTCTGCCCCGCATGGTGTCCATCTCCTGGGACGACAATTCGGTCGAGAACCCGGGCGACTTCGACTTCCAGGGCTACAATGTCTGGCAGGGACAGACGGCTTCCGGCCCCTGGGAGCGTGTCGCCACCTATGACCTGATCGACGACGTCGAGACCATCTGGACGACCACTTTCAATGCGGAAGACGGCAACGTCTACCGGCAGCCGACCCAGTTCGGCCTGAACACGGGCCTGCAGTTCCAGGTGGAGATCACCGACGACAAGTTCGGCTGGAACGGCAACACGAAACTGGTCAACAACCATCCCTACTACTTCGCCGTCACGGCCTACAACTACAGCCACGACCCGGCGGACTCGCTGCAGAACTTCGTCGAGAGTCCCATCGGTCCGGAGCAGGTGCTGATCCTGTCGCCCAACGCCGGGCCATCCGGTGCGGACTGGTCGACCGTCAGCGCCACCGTGTCGCACGATGCGGGTTCCGGAACGGGTCCGGTGCAGGCGGAGGTGATCAACGACTGGGCGATCACGGGCAACACCTACTCGCTGACTTTCACCGACACGACCGTGAGTGAATGGAGTCCCGACGACTCCGCCTTTGTGGATGTCACACGGGTGAACTACTACACCCTGGCGAATTCCACGACCGGCGACGTGCTGGTGCCGCGGGGCGAGAACCTGAGCGGCGACCTGGTCTATCCGTATACGGAAGGCATGCGGGTCAGCGTCGAGAACCATCCCGAGATCGTTCCTGCCGGCTTCGAGTGGATTCCGGAAGACGGCTCCAGCGCGCGATGGCTGAGTGGTGTCGACTGGGGCGCCGCGCAGTTCTTCGGCGGACTGGACTTCGGCATGAACTTCTTCGGCTCGACCCTGACGCTCGAGGACATGAAGACCGTCGAGATGCGCCTGACGGACGACCAGAACGAATGGTCCACTTGCGCCGTATATCGCCGCGACCTTGGCTACGCCTTCAATGGTCTCGGCACCTTCCCGGGCAGCTTGTGGGACATCACGGTGGATCCGCCGCGTCGACTCAACGTCTGCATGGTCGAGATGGACGATCCGGCGAGCGACGAGTTCACCGCCGATATGATGTGGAACCCCAACGGCGCCGGCACCGGCGGCCGCGAGTACTTTTTCATCATGGACAGCGACTACGACGAGGCTACGGGCGGCGGCTACGACGGCGCCACCGACGGCACCGTTTCCGACGTGCTCTGGGCGGGCTGGTTCCTGCTGCGCGGTTCCCAGACCGGCGATTGCGCGACCCCGGAAAGCGCCGCGGGCGGCTGCTTCGCCCAGCTCCTGGCCGAGCGTCCGGGCAGCCTGATCTTCAGCGCCTCGCAGCCCTTCACTTCCAACGACAGCTTCACGATCACCACGAGTCCCATGACCGTGCGCCAGACCGAAGCCTCGCTGAACCAGGTGCGCGCCGTCCCCAATCCCTACTACGGCCGCAGCTCCTACGAGCTCCAGGCGGACAAGAAGGTCCTCAAGTTCACCAACCTGCCGAACAATGCCACGATCCGCATCTTCAACATCGCCGGCGATCACGTCCGCACGCTGCAGACTTCGCCCGCCAGTCTGAACTCGGACAGCAACTACGAGATCGACTGGAACCTGAAGAACGACTACGATGTCTACGTCGCCAGCGGCGTATACGTCTACCACGTGGAGGCCCCGTCCTACGGGGAGTCCTTCGGAAAGGTCGCGGTCTTCCTGCAGGAAGAGCGCCTGAAGGATTATTGATCAGCCTGAACACTCTCTGGAGGACAACATGAATCGATTGACATACACAAGCATCGGAGTGGCCGCCCTGCTGGGCTTCTCCTTCACGGCGCAAGCCGCTGGCGTCTCGAGCGTCGGCAGCTCCGGCGCCAACGAACTGCGCATTCCGATCGGCGCGCAGGGCACGGCCCTGATGGGATCCAACATCGGCGACGTGCACGGTGTAGGCGCCATCACCTGGAACGTCGGCGGCCTGGTCGACGTGGAAAGCAATGAAGCCACCTTCGGCAGCTACGACTACTTCGCCGACATGAAGATGACGCACTTCGCGGCGGCTCACAATTTCGGCAATCTGGGCGTGATCGGTCTGAGCGCGCGCCTGCTCAACCTGGGCGAGCTGGTGGTGACCACTGAATCGCAGCCCAACGGCACCGGGGAGATCCTTGAGCCGAAGTTCAGCGTTTTCACCTTCAGCTGGGCCCGGTCGATCACCGACCGTGTCGCGCTGGGCTTCAACGCCAACCTGATCAACGAGAAGGTCAAGGACATGGAAGCCTCGGGCGCCTCCTTCGACTTCGGCGTGCAGGTCGAGACGCCCATGGAAGGGCTGAGTTTCGGCATCGCGATCCGGAACTTCGGCGCCAACATGGTCTTTGAAGGCTATGGCAACGAGTCCCGCTTTATTCCCGAAGACCAGGAGCCCAACAGCTATCGTCAGACCTGGAACCTGAAGATGCAGGATTTCCAGCTGCCGGCGAGTTTCCACTTCGGTCTGGCTTACGACATCCTGATGGATCCGATGAACCAGTTGACCGGCTATGCGGCTTTCAACGGCAACAACACCTCCAGCGACGAGTATGTGGCCGGGCTGGAGTACGGCTTCCGCAACATGGCCTTCGCCCGTTTCGGCTATGTCTACGCCTCGAAGATCGACGACGACCAGGAATACCTCTACACCTGGTCCGGCGGTCTGGGCTTCCGTTTCGACATGGGAGCGACCGACCTGTACCTGGACTGGAGCTACACCGAGAACGAGTTCTTCGACGGCACCACCTGGTACACCCTGCGTTTCGCGTTCTAAGGGCAGAATTCCCCCTGGATGATGTGACATCGTCCAAGCCGGCCCCCCGCAGTCTCCGTGCTGCGGGGGGTTCTTCATTCTTTCCATTCCGCTGCCATCCCTTGACTTGCCCACTCCGCAGTGTCATCCCGTGGCTTGACCACGGAATCCTGTTCCGCGTCGCAGACCGAAGTGCTACTACCCCTCCGGCCTGCGGCCTTGACAAGGGTTCCGTGGTCAAGCCACGGAATGACAGCGGGGGAGGGCCACTGAATGACGGCGAGGGCGACGGAATGACAGCCTTGGAGGAGTACTGAGGATGGCTGGGAAACCGCCTTCACCAAGCTATCTTGCTCCCTTCAAGCAGAGAGGCATGCCATGTTCCTGGGCAAAGTGGTCGGCACCGTCTGGTCGACAAAAAAGGTCGAGAACCTCCGCAACCTGCGGATGCTGCTCGTGCACCCGGTCAACTTGAAGAAGAAGACCAACGAGGACCTGGTGGTCGTCGCCGACGTGGTCGGAGCCGGCGTCGGGGAGATGGTGATCTGCGCCTATGGTCACGCGGCGCGCATGGCCGTGGGCCAGGACAAGGACATCAGCATCGAGGCGGCCGTGGTCGGCATTGTCGACGAACTCGAGGCCGGCCCGGACTACCGGGGCGATCGACCGGACGATGCGGGAAAGGAAGACTAGGCCATGGCACTCAGCGAACAGCGCATTCGCGAGATCACGCGCAAGGTGATCGATGAACTGGGTCCCCGCGCGACACCGGACAATGTGAGACAGCTCGTCAAGGAGGCCGTCTCGCGGCTCGAGGCGGAAGGCGCGGAGAAGCTCCGCGTGCCGGGCCTCGAGACCTCGCACCTGGGCGGGGACGGCGACCAGCTGATCATCACCATCTTCGGCCGCAACAAGCCCGGCGTGCTCGCCGCCGTCTCGCGCTGTGTCGCCGATTTCCAGGGCAACGTGGTCGATGTGAGCCAGAAGCTGCTGATGGACTGGTTCAGCATGATTCTCGTCGTCGACGGCCGCTCGCTGAGCGCGCCCTTTGCCGAGCTGCAGAAGGCCCTGCGCGTGATCGGCGAGGAGCAGGGCATGCAGATCCACGCCCAGCACGAGCGCGTCTTCACGGCCATGCACCGCATTTGAAGCGCTCCGCCCTCCGTATAAAGACCCTATCCTGAAGGAACGCGGCCCATGCACTGGAGCCAGGAAGAGATTCTGCAGACCCTGCAGATGACCGAACACGAACACTTCGACATCCGCACGGTGACCATGGGGATCTCGCTGCGCGACTGCGCCAGCGACTCCATCGAGGGCTTCAAGCGCCGTGTCTACGACAAGATCACGCGTTTCGCGGGCGGACACGTCGCCGCGGCGGAGAAGGTCGAGGAGCAGTACGGGATCCGGATCGCCAACAAGCGCATCAGTGTCACACCGGTGGCGATCCCCGGCGACGCCTTCAGCGCCGAGCAGTTCGTCGAGATCGCCCAGGTGCTGGACCGGGCCGCCGAGGAGTGCGGCGTGGACTACATCGGCGGCTTCAGCGCCCTGGTGGCCAAGGGCATGACCCCCGGCGACCAGGCCCTGATCCTTTCGATTCCCGAGGCCCTGGCGTCGACGAAACACGTCTGCTCGAGCATCGACATCGGCTCGACGCGCGCCGGCATCAACATGGACGCCGTCCGCCTGATGGGCGAGGTGATCCTCGAGACGGCGCGTCGCACAGCCGAGGACCGCTGCCTGGGCTGCGCCAAGCTGGTGGTCTTCTGCAACGCGGTGGAGGACAATCCCTTCATTGCCGGCGCCTTCCACGGTGTCACGGAAGGAAATGTGACACTCAATGTGGGCGTCAGCGGTCCCGGCGTCGTGCTGCAGGCGGTCAAGGAGGCCGGGCCGCAGGCGACCTTCGGCGAGGTCTCGACGGCGATCAAGCGCATGGCCTTCAAGATCACGCGTGCCGGGGAAATGATGGGCCGCCAGGTCGCGGAGAGCCAGGGCGTGCCATTCGGTGTCGTGGACATCAGTCTCGCGCCGACGCCCGCTCCGGGAGACAGCGTGGGCGAGATTCTCGAATGCCTGGGCCTCGAGCGTGTCGGCGCACACGGCACGACGGCCGCCCTGGCCCTGCTCAACGATTCGGTGAAGAAGGGCGGGCTGATGGCCAGCGCCTACGTGGGCGGCATGAGCGGCGCCTTCATTCCGGTCAGCGAGGACGAGAAGATGATCCAGGCCGTCGCCGAAGGGCATCTGTCCATCGAGAAGCTGGAGTCGATGACCTGCGTCTGCTCGGTGGGGCTGGACATGATCGCGGTTCCCGGTGATACACCGGCGACCACGCTCTCGGGCATCCTGGCCGACGAGGCCGCCCTGGGCATGGTCAACAACAAGACCACGGCCCTGCGGGTGATCCCCGCCATCGGCATGAAGGTCGGGGATACCCTGGACTACGGCGGCCTGCTGGGCGCGGCTCCGGTCATGCCCCTGCGCACCCTGGACAGCAGCATCTTCGTACGCCGCGGCGGCCGCATTCCGGCGCCGACCGGCGGCGTGCGCAACTAGTCCCGGGATTTCGGCGAAGCACATTTGAAGCGGTCCGGAAGGGCCGGAAGAGGTACTCCATCATGAGCGTTGCCACCCATCGTCTGTCGGCCTGCCAGGTCAATCCCGTCCTGGGAGACCTGGCGCACAATTTCGACCAGCACCTGCAGATGGCGGAGGAAGCCGCCGACGAGGGCGCCGAGCTGGCGCTGTTTCCCGAGTTGAGTCTCACCGGCTACGCGCTGAAGGACATGGTCTTCGAGGTGGCGCTCAAGAAGGAGGACAGCTTTTTCGCGCCCCTGCTGGCGCTGAGCCGCCGCATCGACATCTGCTTCGGCTTCGTCGAGCAGAGCGATTCCTACCTGTACTACAACAGTTGCGCCTACCTTTCGGAAGGCCAGATCGTGCACGTGCACCGCAAGGTCTTCCTGCCGACCTACGGCCTGATGGAGGAGAAGCGTTTCTTCGCCCGCGGCGAGAACATCCGCGCCTTCGACACGCCGCGCCTGGGACGCATCGGCCTGATGATCTGCAACGACTGGTGGCACTCGGCGGGCAGCATGGTGCTGGCCCAGGACGGCGCGACCCTGCTGCTGGCGCCGGCCAACAGCCCCAGCCGAGGCATGAGCGGCAGCGGCCAGGCCTGGAACTTCGGCCCGGATGTCCGTGTCCACAACGACAACGCCCGCGTGTGGTACGGCTTGATGTCCTTCCATGCCAAGACCAGTTCCACGCCGATCCTCTTCTGCAACCGCACGGGCTTCGACGACGGCATCGGCTTCTGGGGCGGCAGCTCCTGGTGGGGCCCCAACGGCATCGGGCTGAAGGCCCTGGAGCAGAAGGCGGGCATCCTCAGCGTGGACTATTTCCCCGACGATGTGCGACGCGAGCGCATCTACAGCCCCCTGCTGCGCGACGAGGAGCTGGGCCTGATGATCCGCGAACTCGAGCGCGTGAGACGCCGCCGCAACGAGGGGCTGTTGTAGACCGCGAGCCTGCCATCCCGAAGAGGAGCCGTTCATGCCCCCGATCATCGAAGAGCTGGCCGCCGTCCGGACCGAGCTGGGCGAGTTGGTCCTCCGCCGCCGGCTGGCCCTGGAATTGGGCGGAACCGAGGTCTACGAAGTGAAGCTCAACGAGGAGTTCCTGATGAGCTCCCACTTCACCGCCGGGGAGATCGCCCTGGCGACGAAGGGCCTCGAGGCCGTCTCCGGGGAGGGGCTCCAGGTCGTGGTCGGGGGCCTGGGACTGGGGTATACGGCCGCCACGGCCCTGGACGACGAGCGCGTCTCGGAGCTGCTTGTCGTAGACGCCTTGCAGCCGGTAATCGACTGGCACCTGCAGGAGCTGGTGCCCAACGGGACGCGCCTGGCCCGTGATCCGCGCTGCCGCCTGCAGCAGGGCGACTTCTTCGCCATGGCGTTTGCCGACGGCTTCGACCCAGGCGCAGCCGGACGCGCTTTCGACGCGATCCTGCTCGACATCGACCACACGCCCTCCGACTGGCTGCATCCGGACAATGCCCGCCTGTATACGGAGGAAGGACTGGCTTGCCTGCGTTCCTTCCTTCGGCCAGGAGGCGTCTTCGCCCTCTGGTCCAACGACGCCCCGGAGGCCGAGTTCACGCGAAGGCTGGACCGTGTCTTCTCCCGCGTGATCGGCCATACGGTTCCCTTCGAGAACACGATCCTGGGGGAACGAGAGGACAACGGCGTCTATGTGGCGATCCGCTAGGGAACCGCAGACGCCTGTTCACCGGCGTCCGGACGGGAAGCCGCCTTGCTTCCCCGGACCCGGCCGGAACCCGAAGCACTCGACGGCGTATGCCGACAGAAACCCTTCACTTAGACCCGAGGTCGTTTTGCAGCATCCTGCCCCTTCCATCCGTCTTCTTCTCTCCACCCTCTTTCTTGTACTGCTGACTGCTACCGCCCAAGCGGCAGGCATCCGGCTGGAGGACTTCGCCTATCCCTTCCCGGTGCAGACCTTCGTCGTCGAAGGCCAGCGCCAAACGCTGGAAATGGCTTACATGGATCGGAAGGCCGAGGGCGAAGAGCACGGCGTGGTTCTGCTGCTGCACGGCAAGAACTTTTCCGGCGCCTATTGGGAGAAGACGGCGCGCGCGCTTTCGGCCGAGGGCTACCGCGTTGTCATGCCCGATCAGATCGGCTTCGGCAAGTCGAGCAAGCCTCATCACTACCAGTTCAGCTTTCACCAGCTGGCGACGAACACGCGGGACCTGCTGGATCACCTGCAGGTGGAGGAGGTCTTCGTGCTCGGCCACTCCATGGGCGGCATGCTGGCGACGCGCTTCGCCCTGCTCTATCCCGAGCGCACACGGGCCCTGGTGCTGGAGAACCCGATCGGCCTCGAGGACTGGCTGGCCGAGGGCGTGTCCTACCCCAACATCGAGCAGACCTACCGTGCCGAACTGCGCAAGACGGAGGAGTCGATTCGCGCCTACCAGTTGAGCAGCTACTACGACGGCCAGTGGAAAGCCGCTTATGACCCCTGGGTCCGGCTGCTGGCCAGCTTCTGCGAAAGCCCGGAGTACGCCTTCATGGCCTGGAACCAGGCCTTGACCACCGACATGGTCCTGACGCAGCCCGTGTGTCACGAGTTCGGCGACATCGCCGCCCCGACCCTGCTGATCATCGGCCAGCGCGACCGCACGGCCATCGGCCGGGCCACAGCGCCTCCCGAGCTCAAGGCCCGCCTGGGCAACTACCCCGAACTCGGCCGCGCCGCCCTGGCGGCGATCCCTGACGCCGAGCTGGTCGAGCTGGAAGGCATCGGCCACTTGCCTCACATCGAGGCCTTCCCGCTCTTCCGGGAAGCGCTGCTGGAGTTCCTGGAAAAGCAGTAGCATGCCGGTATACGGAATTGACAGGTTCCGCTGGACGATTTCCCGTCCAAAGGAGGTGCAGAATCCCGGGGAAGCATTCCATGGCACACGCGAGGAAACATCGATGAAGGTTGCACTACTGACCGCCGCCGGGAGCGGCATGGGCGCCGCCGTTGCGCGGCAGCTGGCGGAGGAAGGCTGGAAGATTGCCGTCTTGTCCTCCAGCGGGAAAGGGGAAGCCCTTGCCCGTGAACTGGGCGGGATCGGTGTGACAGGGTCCAATCGGGACACCCAGGCCTTGCAGGCTCTCGTCGACAGGGCCCTGGACGCCTGGGGCGGCATCGATGCCCTCGTCAACAGCGCCGGCCATGGCCCGAAGGGAGAGCTGCTCGGGATCACGGACGAGCAGTGGCACGAGGGGCTGGAGGTCTACCTGCTCAATGTGATCCGCATGTGCCGGCTTGTGACACCGGCGTTCAAGGAGCGAGGCGGCGGCTCCATCGTCAACATCTCGACCTTCGCCGTCTTCGAGCCCGAACCGGCATTCCCGACCTCCGGCGTCTTCCGCGCCGGCCTGGCGGCGTATACGAAGCTCTACGCCGATGCCCACGCGAAGGCCAACATCCGCATCAACAACCTGCTGCCCGGCTTCATCGACAGCCTGCCGGAGAATCCGGCAAGCCGCGAACGCATTCCCATGGGGCGCTACGGCCGCATGGACGAGATCGCGCGGACCGTCTCCTTCCTGCTTTCCGACGGCGCGGCCTACATCACCGGGCAGAACCTGCGGGTGGACGGTGGACTGACGAGGTCGGTCTAGAACCCCACCCTGGAGACACAACATGACCACTGCGACCAAGGGCCTGGAAGCCCTGGGCTGGCATGACGGATTCGATACCGGAGAGGACGCCGCCGGAACGGCGGGCTACGCCCGGGTGGCGGCCGTGGATCGGGACCGGCTGCTGCTGCTGCTGGACGCCGAAGGTCCCTTCCGGGCCGCCCTGGCCGGTCGATTCCGCCTGGAGGAAGGGCAGGAGAATGTCCTGCCCTGCGTCGGCGACTGGGTGCTGGCGGAGAAGGGTGCCGCCGGATCCGTCGGCGTGATCCAGGCGCTTTGTCCGCGACGGACGGCCCTGCGAAGGCGCGCCGCGGGCATCCAGGTCGCCTTCCAGATGATCGCGGCCAATGTGGACGCCGTGGTCATCGTGCAGTCCTGCCATTTCGACTTCAACCCCAAGCGCCTGGAACGCTACCTGGTCATGGTGCGGGACGGAGGCGCGGAACCCTGGGTGCTGCTGACCAAGACCGACCTGGTGGACGCGGACAGCCTGGCAGTCCTCTGCGACCAGGTTCGCGCGACGGGCTACGACGGGGAGATCCTCACACTGAGCAATGTGACACAGGAAGGCCTGGCCGCTTTCCGCGAGCGCCTGGAACACGGGAACACCTATTGTTTCGTCGGCAGCTCGGGGGTCGGCAAGAGCACCCTGATCAATCTCCTTTGCGGGGAAGAGCAGCAGAAGACCCTTGCCGTCAGCGCAACGGGCGAAGGACGACACACCACCGTCCGTCGCGAACTGCTCGTGCTCGGCAACGGCGCATTGGTGATCGACACGCCGGGCATGCGCGAGTTCGGTCTGATGGATGCCGACGAGGGCCTGGCCGGCAGCTTCCAGGACATCGAGCACCTGGCCCGGACCTGCCGCTTCAGCGACTGCCGCCACGAGAGCGAGCCCGGCTGCGCCGTGCAGGCCGCGCTGGCCAGCGGCGAGCTGGACCGCCTGCACTTCCGCAACTACCTCAAGCTGCAGGCGGAATCCGCCCACTACAAGATGTCCTACACCGAACAGCGCCAGAAGGGCCGCGCCTTCAGCAGGAAGATCCGCAGCGGCAAGAAGAAGGGCCGGTAGGGGACTGGCGGGGAGGAATCCCGTTGCCACTCTCCATGGACCCAGGGACGCGAGACGTCTTCAAAGGTTTGTCACGGTACCGCCCCTTCCAGTGCATCGGATTGTCCAGCCCTCAAGACAGCATCTCGCATGTTGCTGGATAGTGCTTGTTCTTCCCTTTTTAAATGTTACCTCATGCGGTATCATCCGTGATGGTCAAGATCCGTCGCGGCAATTTCATTTTCCTTTCCTGGGTCGGGGATCACCCCCCCACGGCATGTGCATGTCTACAAAGACGGTGTGCTCGTGGTGAAATGGGATCTGGACAACCAACAGGCCATGAAGGGAGTCGCCAGCCGCCGGGTGCGCGAGCACATCCGCCAGCTGGAGAAGGAGGGTCTGCTGTGAAAGTCCGCCAAATCCAGTGGAACAATCGTCGACGCTCGTTCACCGTGCGTCTTGGGCGTAAGGACTACGAGTTCCCCTACAATCGGCTGGAGATCCGTCCGGAACCCGGCAATCCTGTGGTGGAGGGCTGGATCGACGAAGAGCTGGGCCGCGAAGCCTTCAGCTATCGCCTGAAGGATGGACGGGAAGGCAGCGTGCACGCGGACCATGTCCTGGAGGTGAACCGGGATCCGGGCTATCTGGCCGAGCTGATCCTGTATCGTCTCTCCGTGGAAGCCGGACGCCGGATCGAACAGGACGGCTGGAGCCGCCGCGACCTGATCCGCCGCCTGGGGACCTCGCCCGCGCAGTACTACCGCCTGCTGGACCCGACGAACAAGCGGAAATCCCTGAACCAGCTGCTGTCCCTCCTGCAGGTTCTGGGCTGCGATGTGGACGTGGTGGTGAAGGGGCCGCGGCGTGTGACACAGGACCCTTGATGTAGACCCCTGTCCATTCCTGCTGCCGGTTTCGCACTCGGTTGTATTCTGTCCGGATCGTATGACAGTGTGTATCCGGCAACGCCCCAGGCATCATTATTCCCTGTTCCAGTCGTTTCAGTTTCTGTAGATAGACTCTTGTTGCAAATAGTCACGCGAAACAATACCCTTGCGATGATCCTGTCCTTCAAATGCTCCGAAACCAGGAAACTGGCGAGCGGAATCCCGGTGCCCAGGTTCTCGCGAATCGCAGGCAGCGCCCGCAGAAAGCTGCGTCAATTGGAGCTTGCCGAAGGTCTGATGGATCTGCGAATTCCCCCCGGCAATCGGCTTGAAGCTCTAGTCGGCGACAGAAAAGGACAGTACAGCATTCGCATCAATGACCGCTATCGGCTTTGTTTCCTCTGGACATCTGCCGGTCCGGCAGATGTTGAGATCGTTGACTATCACTAGGGTGTAGAGATGAAGCGACTTCCGCCTGTAACACCGGGCGAGCTCCTCAAGGAAGAATTCCTGGTTCCCATGGGCATATCCCAGTATCGCCTGGCCAAGGAGATCCTGGTGCCCATCCAGAGAATCAGCGAGATCGTGGCGGGCAAGCGTTCAATCACCGCGGATACGGACCTGCGCCTCTGTCGCTTTTTCGGCTTGTCCAAGGGCTATTGGCTGCGGGCCCAGGTTGCCCATGACACGGAAGTGGCCGAAGCCAGAATGGGGAAGGTCTTGCGAAGCATTCGTCCCTGGAAGTCTGGCGATCAGGAGTAGTGCGCCCGGGTGCATGAACCTGCACTTCTCTTTGAACCGCCGCGATCTGATCCGCCGCCTGGGGACCTCGCCCGCGCAGTACTACCGCCTGCTGGACCCGACGAACAAGCGCAAGTCCCTCAACCAGCTGCTGGCCTTGCTGCAGGTTCTGGGGTGTGATGTGGAAGTGACAGTGAAGGGGCCGGGCGAGTTCGCTCGAGTCAGGTGAATACACTCAGAACGGTCTTTGATTCAATAGAAAGTCCACACATGAAAATCAGCCGACTGCACCAACTCTCCGCCCGTGAGGCGTGGCAGCATGAAGCACAGGATTTTACACCCTGGCTTGTCGAGAACCTGGATCGCATCGGCGAAGTGATCGAGCTGCACCTTGAGCCAGAAGGTCGAGAAATTGCGGTGGGACCCTTCTCGGCGGATATTGTCGCACGCGATCAACGAGGGCGCCTGGTTCTGATCGAGAATCAACTCGAGGGAACGGATCACACTCATTTGGGTCAGATCATGACCTATCTGGCCGGTCTGGAGGCGGAGATCGTGATCTGGATAGCCACGGCCTTCCGTGACGAGCACTTGTCGGCAATCAACTGGCTGAATGAGCACACAGAAGAGAACTTCGCCTTCTTCGCCCTTCAGGTCGGTGTCGTACAAATAGAAGACAGCACTCCGGCGGCCGTATTCGATGTGCTTGCCCGTCCCAATACATGGGACCGGGAAGTACGTCGTGCCATTCGCCAACCGACAGGGGAAATGGCCCAGTATGTGAAAGCCCGAAAAGAGTTCTGGGATTTCTATTTGAGCGAGTATCCGGAGGATGCTGAACTGGGGGTTCAATCGAATGCGTCCAGCTCGCAGTGGATCAAGACGGATCGGTCCAATGGGTTCCTGGTCGCTCTCTACAAATCAAAGAACGCGGTTGGAGTGTTTCTTCGAGGTCCGCGAGGCGAAACACCTGCTGAAACCCAGAGGCGTCTCGCACCGAAAGCCAGCGAATTTGCAGCATTGGCAGGATCCTGCCGTATGCTTGGCGTTGACACCAATCATCCGCAGGACAGCATGAGCGTGGATACCATGAATCCAGACAACTGGCGTGAGGCAGTTGAATGGCTACATCGGCGCGCTCATGAGTACCTGACGGCTGTTTCAGAAGTATTCAAGTGATTCAGGATGAAGGACGATGCCCACGCGTTCTCCCTTCCCGCCGAAGTTGCTTTCCAACGGCCGGGGGGATATCTTACCCGGCTTGCCACCGCGCAAGCGGAGATGATCCCCGCGGGAGTGGCGGAACTGGCAGACGCGCAGGATTTAGGTTCCTGTGCCTTCGGGCGTGGGGGTTCGAGTCCCCCCTTCCGCATCCATACCATACGTAAGTGAAGAGGCCGAACGTGGACATCAGCGTCAAGGAGCTGAAAGCCGGCGAAGTGGAGATGACCGTCACCCTCCCTTCCGAATCCGTGCGTGACGAGGTGGAGAACCGTTTCCGGGAGTACCAGAAGAAGGTGGCCCTCAAGGGCTTCCGTCGCGGCAAGGTCCCCATGAGCTATATCCGCAAGAACATGGAAGGCCAGGCGCTCAACGAAGCGGTCAACGAACTGATCAATCGCCACTACCCCCTTGCCGTCGGCGAGAAGGAGCTGGTTCCCATTGACCAGGGCAACATCGAAAAGGTCGACCACGAGCCCGGCGGGCCGCTGACCTTCGTCGCCCGCATCGAGGTCGAGCCCACGGTCGAGCTGAGCCAGTACACCGGCCTGGAAGTCGAGCGCCTGGTGCGCGAGGTGGACGACAACGACATGGACAAGGCCCTCAAGGACCTGCAGGAAAAATACGCCAGCTGGGTGCCCGTCGAGGACGGCGCGGCCCAGGGCGATCAGCTGACCTGCGACATCCAGGAAAACGACAGCATGGGCCTGGCGCTGGACGAGCGCCTCTACAAGAACATCGACGTGGTGCTGGGCAAAGGGGCCTACGGTCCCGTCTTCGACGAACGCATGGAAGGCGTCAAGGCCGGCGAGACCCGCGATCTGACGATCACCAATCCCGAGGACGATCCGGACCCCGAGGTCGCCGGCAAGACCGAATACTATACCGTGACGGTCAATGAGGTCAAGCGCGCCGAACTGGCCGAGATCAACGACGACTTCGCCAGCGAGATTCCCCCGGGCTTCGACAGCCTGGAGGCGCTCAAGGAACACATGCGCGGCGAGCTGTCCAAGTCCCTGGATCGCAACATCGAGCAGACCTTGAACGGGCGCATCATCGATCAGCTGATCGAGAAGAATCCCTTCGAGGTCCCGGCCAAGATGATCGACCAGCGTCTGCAGGAGATCGTCGATCAGGCCCGCCAGGGCACCGACAATCCGATCGACGAAGGCGTCGTGCGCGAAACCTACGCCCAGCAGGTGGAAAACCAGATCCGCTGGACGCTGATCGCCAAAGCGATTCTGAAGAAGGAAGAGATCAAGATCGGCGACAGCGAGATCGAGGCCGAGATTGCCCGCATCGCCGAGGAGCAGGGACAGCCCGTCGAAACGATCAAGCTGCAGTTAAGCCGCGGCGATTCCATGCGCCGCATGGCCGAGGGCCTGGTCGAGCGAAACCTCTTCGACTTTCTGCGCTCCAACTCCACGATTACCGACAAGCCGGTCGAAAAGACCGACGCGGAGGAGAGCTCATCCGAATCCTAGGATTCCCAACCCAGGAGACCCCATGGGACTGATCCCGACCGTCATCGAGACCACGGGCCGCGGCGAACGCGCCTTTGACATCTATTCCCGCCTGCTCAAGGAGCGCATCGTCTTCCTGGGCACGGCCATCAACGACCACATTGCCAACTTGACCGTGGCCCAGCTGCTTTTCCTTGCGGCGGAGGACCCCGAGAAGGATATTCATCTCTACGTGAACAGCCCGGGCGGCAGCGTGACGGCCGGACTGGCCATTTACGACACGATGCAGTACATCAAACCGGCGGTGTCGACGATCTGCGTCGGCATGGCGGCCTCGATGGGTGCCGTGCTGCTGGCCGCCGGCGCCGAAGGCAAGCGCTTCACGCTGCCCAACAGCCGGATCATGATTCACCAGCCCCACGGCGGAGCCCAGGGGCAGGCCTCGGACATCGAGATCCAGGCCCGCGAGATTCTGAAGATGAGGAAGCAGCTGAACGAGATCCTGGCCAAGCATAGCGGCCAGACCCTCGATCGGCTGGAGAACGATACGGATCGTGACAACTTCATGTCCGCCGAAGAGGCCGCGACCTACGGCCTCGTGGACGAAGTGATCAGCAGCGACGCCGCCTTGGGCAAGGTCAGCGGCTGATTTTCCGTCCCGGAGGACGAACCCAGGAGAGCCATGTCCCGCGACCAGGATTTCCGCGACCCCAATCCCAGCTGCAGCTTCTGCGGGCGTAACAGCCAGGAAGTGCAGATCATGATCCAGGGACCGATGGTCAACATCTGCAACGAGTGCGTGGAAGCCTCTGCGCAGATCGTCAAACGGAACATGGCCCAGAACCGGCGCCTGCCCATCGACCGCATCTCGACGCCCCGCGAGATCAAGCACAAGCTCGACGAATACGTCATCGGCCAGGACCGCGCCAAGCGCGCGCTCTCGGTCGCCGTATACAATCACTACAAGCGCATTCGCGCCGGCTCGAGCACCAGCGAGGGCCTGGCCAGCGAGGTCGAGCTGCAGAAGGCCAACATCCTGCTCGTCGGTCCGACGGGCACGGGCAAAACCCTGTTGGCCCAGACCCTGGCGCGTTTCCTGCAGGTGCCCTTCACCATTGCCGACGCCACCGTGCTCACCGAAGCCGGCTACGTGGGCGAAGACGTGGAGAACATTCTTGTCCGCCTGCTGCAGGCGGCCAACTACGATGTCGGCGCCGCGGAGATGGGCATCGTCTACATCGACGAGATCGACAAGATCGCGCGCAAGGAAAGCAATGTCTCGATCACGCGCGATGTCAGCGGCGAAGGCGTGCAGCAGGCCCTGCTGAAGATGCTGGAGGGCACCGTGGCCAGCGTGCCTCCCGAGGGCGGGCGCAAGCACCCCGAGCAGAAGCTGATCCACATCAACACGCGCAACATCCTCTTCATTTGCGGCGGCGCCTTCGACGGGCTGGAGGAGATCGTCTCCAACCGCATCGGCCGCAACCACATGGGCTTCGGCGCGGATCACGAAGTGCGCAGCCTGGACAGCGACGAGATCATGGATCACACGAGCTTCGAGGACCTGCTCAAGTTCGGCCTGATCCCGGAACTGATCGGCCGCCTGCCCACGGTCACCGTGCTGCAGCAGCTCAGCGAAAGCGCCATGCTGCAGATCCTCACCGAGCCGCGCAACGCCATCATCAAGCAGTATCACAAGCTCTTCGAGCTGGACAAGCAGAACCTGGTCTTCAGCAAGGAGGCCCTGCTGGAAATCGTCCGCGAGGCCCGGCGCCGCAAGACGGGCGCCCGCGCCCTGCGCTCCATCGTCGAAGAGCGCCTGCTCGACGCCATGTTCGAGCTTCCCGAGCGCAACGATGTCGACGAGGTCCGCGTCACACGCGACACGATCCTCAAGGGCCACCGCCCCCGTGTCACGACCCGCAAGGTCGAGAAGCGCCCCGCCCGCAAGGCCACAACGGCCAAGGTCGCCCAGGCCAAGAGGAAGCGGGCCTAGGCGGCAGGCCGCCTCCACATCCGCCCAGCACCCTCCACCTTTGTCATCCCGTGGCTTGACCACGGGATCCTTGACCACGCCGCAGGCCGGAGGGCGAAAAGCATGCGGTCACAGACCGAAGAGTGAAGATAGGCCCCCGCCTTCGCGGGGGCGACGGAAGGGGGGCACTCTCTTCTCCCTTGGGGCTCCTAGTGCAGCGGCACTTCGATCAGCAGCAGGTCGCTGTCGGCCTCCGCCGTGACTGGTTCCCCCTTTGTCTCACGCATGCCGAGGGCGTCTCCGGACTTCAGGGAGCGGCCGTCCACTTTTGCGCAGCCCTGAATCACGAAGAGGTAGAAGCCCTGGTCGCCCTGGACTTCCGGCAGGGGGATCTCCTGCCCGGCAGATAAGGCAACACGGCGGAAGCGCGTGTTCTGGTGGACCTCCAGGCCCTCGCCGCTGCCCCAGGGGGCGACGAGGGTCTGCCACTTGCCCTGGCGCTCCTCTGCGGGAAAGGCGGCCTGGTCGTATCGCGGCTCGTGGCCGCGGGCGTCGGGGATGACCCAGATCTGCAGCAGGTGGCATTCCTCTCTGTCGGAGGCGTTGACCTCCGAGTGCGTGATGCCCGTTCCGGCGCTCATCACCTGGACCTCGCCGGCGCGGATCACGCCCTGGTTGCCCATGCTGTCCTTGTGCTCCAGGCCTCCCGAGAGCGGAAGGGTGACGATCTCCATGTTGTCGTGGGGATGCGTGCCGAAGCCGCCTCCCCCGGCGATGCGGTCCTCGTTGAGCACGCGCAGCTGGCCGAAATGCAGGCGGCTGCGGTCGAACCAGTTGGCGAAACTGAAGCTGTAGGTGGCGTTCAGCCAATCCATCTGCATTCTGCCGCGGGTCTCGTCCGGAAAGTAAGTCGATTGCACAGGGTCTCCTTTCCCCTTCTGCTGTGGCTGGAGGCAAACTCCCGCGACGGGAAAGGGTTCCCCGGTCATAAGCTCAGGGCTGGCACTCGTCGAGTTGCGAAAGCACACGATAGAAACACTGGTCGCCGGCCAGGGGCAGGAGCAGGTGGGTGGAGGCCGTGCAGCCGGCATCTGCCCAGGGCATCTCCGCGCCCTCGCGTGATTCAACGCGGTAGGAGGATGCGCCCGCCACCGGCGCCCATTCCAGCAGGAGCTGTCCGCCCGTGTAGCAGATGGCGAGCTGCGGCGCTTCCGGCAGGGGCAGGAACAGGGCCGGCAGGCTGTTTCCCGCGAAATCGAAGAGGGCCAGGTTCTCCTGGGGATTCGACATGCCCTCGGCCACAAGCCAGGCCGGCTCCCAGAGGCAGAGGCCCAGGCCCCGTCCTTCCGGAATCGAGCGCAGCAGGGTCAGCAGGCTGCGGAAGAAGGCGAGCTGCCCCTCCGGCGTTGCCGGGTATCCCGGCAGCAGCTGGCCTTCCGTACCGACGAAATTGTTCGTGTCGTCCTGCCAGTCGAGCGTCCACGGATAATTGCTCTCCACCAGCCACAACGGCCTCTCGTAGCGCTGCGGCAGGTCCATCATGTTGGCCTGCAGCTCGGAAAGTCCGCCGTGCCACCAGGGGTAGTAGCTCAGCCCGATGATCTCCCAGGCCAGGCCGGCGCTTCCGACCTGGTCGTAGAACTGGCGGCAGCCGGGGTTGTTGGTGCCGAAGGCCAGATGGATCACGCGCTGCGGGCGCTCTTCCGGATCCGGAAAGGCGTCCTCGACCCCCAGCGAAGCCCCCTCGAGCAGGGCCATCAGCTGCGCCCACTGCTGGGGCGTGTCGTTCTCGCCGCTGACCGCGCCTGTCGGCCAGCACATGCCGTTGTCGATCTCGTTGCCCAGCTGCACCCAGCGCGGCGGCACGCCGGCGTCAATGAAGGCCTGCAGGCAGGACGCCGTATACGCGCGCAGGGAATCGGCCATCGCGGCGGGGGAGAGGCCGGCCCAGGCTTGCGGCGTGTCCTGGTGGCCGGGATCGGCCCAGGTATCCGAATAGTGGAAATCGAGCAGCAGTTCCATGCCCGCCGCCTGCCCGGACAGGGCCGCCGTAACGGTGTGCTCCAGGTCGTGCCAGGGGTCGGAGGGAGTGTGCCACAGGCGGAGGCGCTGCACGCGCCAGCCCTGCTCGCGGAAGAGCTGCAGCGGGTCGCGCGCCTGCCCCTCGTGCCGCCACTGCACGCCCAGGGCCTGCTGGCGTGGCACAAAGCTCAGGTCCGCTCCCAGCAGCAGGGGAGCGGCAAGCGCCTCTTCGCCGCAGGCCACGCGGTCGAAACAGGCCAGCGGAAGCTCTTCATCCTCGATGCCGTCGCCGAAGGGGCCGGGATGCTGGTCCAGGCCCTCGAAGAGCGGAACCCAGCTGCGGTCCTCGCCGCTTTCCCAGACCAGGGCCTCGCCATCCTGTGAGACGACGAACTTGTACTCCAGCGGGCAATCGGCCAGGGCGGGGAAGGTGAGCCATCGGCCGTAGACGCCTTCGTCGATCTCCTGCAGCACGGGACCTTCCTGCCAGCCGCCCAGCAGCGAATGGCCGCCGCGAATCTCGATCTGCTGGCTTGCGGAATCGAAAGCGCCGCTGGCCAGCAGGGCCTGTACGTCCACGCGGAAGTGGACCTGCAGGGGAGCCAGCTGGCTGGCCGCGGTCGAGTCATGGTCGAACCAGGCGGGAGGCGTCTGCAGGCTGTCCGCGCCGACCTCGAGCCAGCGGTTTTCGCCGCCCTCCCAGAGCAGGCCGCCGCCGGCCTGCTGGATCACGAACTTGTACTCCACGCCTCCGGTCGGCCAGTCGACCCAGCCGCTTGCGCGCAGCGAATCCTCTTCCAGTACTTGAAGAGGCAGATCCTGCGCCCAGCCTTCCGCCGAGCTGCGGGCGATCACCGAATCGCTGCCCGGGTCGAAGAGGCCGCAGGAGGCCGGTCCCGCCAGGCGCACATCCAGCCGGACCGGAGTGGCCGCCAGGACAGCGGGCAGCAGAAGGCCGCTGGCGAGGCGCCGAAGCGTGATCCACTGTATCACAGGGAAGCCTTTGCGGGCCGGTGGAAGGCCAGGCGGTTGCCGAAGGGATCGATCAGGTTCAGCTCGGGCGGGCCCCAGGGGACCTCCTCCAGTTCCGGACACAGGCCTGCGTGGGCGCGCGAACACAGTTCATCCAGCAGCGCGTCGGGATCCTCCACGGCAATGCGCAGGGTCGCGCCGGGGCAGGCATCCCCGTGATGCATGGTCAAGTGCAGCACGCACTGCCCGCGCCGCACTTCCATATAAAGAGGCGCGGTGTCCTCGAAGCGGTGTTCCCAGGCGGAGGTGAAGCCCAGGTACTCCAGGTAGAAACGCCGCGCCTGCACTTCGTCGAAAATGCGCAGCAGCGGAACCGGATGGTGAAGGTCGTTCATGGGGTCCTCGAGCAGTTCGGGATGCTGGCAGCCAGACTATCAAAACAGGGGCAAAGAGGACAGGAGCAAAGCGCCCCCCTTCCAGCCGGAAGAGGGGCGCTGCAATTGGTTCTCGCAGTCGGCCTACTGGTCGAGGCGCTTCAGTTCCACGCCTTCCACCTGCTTGAAACGAGTCAGGTCCGGATCGCAGACGGTGTTGGACGCCGCCGAGCGGGTGACATCCAGCACCTCGACGTAGACGTTGTAGCTACGCACCGTGTCCGGATCGTTCTCGCCGAGATTGTAGGTATTATTCGTAGTGATGGTTTCCGGCAGCAGGTTGCCCTGCGCATCACGCTTGGTGATGTGGTACAGGCGGCCAATGGGATCGATGGGGCAGCCGCCGACGGTCTCGGTCACGTGCTCCCAGCTCAGGGTGACGATGTTGCCGACGCCGAGCGTGATCTCCAGATTCTGCGGAGCCAGGGGAGTGTCATCCGGGCAGCCGGACTCCAGGCTGATGTTCATGGTGCCGGCGCCCTGCGCGCCGTTGTAGCCGCCGATGCGGACCAGGTACTGTGTGCCGCCGGTCACGGCCAGGGTGACTTCCGACTGCAGGCTGCAGGCGTCGTCGTTGCAGGCCACGGCGCTTTCCACTCCGGGGCAGCCGCCTTCGTAGACAGCAAGCTTGGTGTCATAGCCGCTGCCGCAGAGACTGATGGTGGCGTCGCCGCTCTGGGCAGGAGTGTAGCTGTACCAGATGTCGCTGTCGACCTGGCTGTAGCTGAAGGCGGTGCAGGCGCCGGGCTCGTCGGGGCCGTCTGTGGTGGCATCCGTGTTGTCGAAAGCCGTGTCCCCTTCGGAAACCACGATGGCGTCGGCACAGTTGTCGTTGGCCGGGCCGCTGCCACCGCCATCCGGCGTGAAGAGTGCCGTCAAAAGGCCCGGACCCGTATTCGAGCTGTACCCGCCGACGCGCACGATGTAAGTACTGCCGCCTGTCACGGCGTATACGATGCGGCTGCGCAGGCTGCAGTCGTCGTCGTTGCAGGCGATCTCGCTGCCGCCGCAGCCGTCGTACAGCGCCAGGGCCGTGTCGTAGCTGGTGTCGCCGCAGGTGTTGACCTCGAAGCTGCCGTTGGAAGGAGCCGTCCAGCTGTACCACAAGTCGGCGCTGCCGCCGGCGGCGCAGCTGGTGGATACGGTCTGCGTCGCCGCGCCCGTATCGAAGGGCGTATCACCCAGGCTCAGCGGCAGTGCGCCGGCGCAGGTGTCGTTGTCGTCGCCGCCACCATCCGGCGTGAAGGCCGCCGTCAGGACGCCGGAACCGACGGCCGCGCCGGAGCCGCCGACGCGCACGATGTAGGTGCTTCCGCCCGTCACACTGTAGGTGATGCGGCTGCTCGTTCCGCAATCGTTGTCGTTGCAGGCGACCTCGCTGCCGCCGCAACCGTCATACAGGGCCAGGGCCGTGTCGTAGCTGGTATCGCTGCAGGTGTTGACCTCGAAGCTGCCGTTGGACGGGGCTGTCCAGCTGTACCACAGGTCGGCGCTGCCGCCGGAAGCGCAACTGGTGCTGACCGTCTGGGTGGCCGTGCTCGTGTCGAAGTTCGTGTCCCCCAGTCCCAGGGGAAGGGCGTCGCCGCAGAGGTCGTTGTCGGGACCGCCGCCGCCATCGGGCGTGAAGGCCGCGGTCAGGATGCCGGGGCCGGTGGCCGTGCTGTAGCCGCCGACGCGCACCAGGTAGGTGCTGCCGCCGCTAACCTCGTATACGATGCGGCTGCGCAGGCCGCAGTCGTCGTCGTTGCAGGCGATCTCGCTGCCGCCGCAGCCGTCGTACAGGGCGAGGGCCGTGTCATAGCTCTCGTCGCTGCAGGTGTTGATCTCGAAGCTGCCGCTGGAAGGGGCGGTCCAGCTGTACCACAGGTCGGCGCTGCCGCCGGAGGCGCAGGAGGTGCTCACCGTCTGCGTGGCCGTGCTGGTGTTGAAGGCCGTGTCCCCCAGGCTGAGAGGCAAGGCGTCGGCGCAGGCATTGTTCTCGGGCGGCTCGACGCCGCTGCCGTCGCCGAGCTCCATGCCGTCGACGGTCGTTCCGAGCCCGCCCGGATCAAGCACTCCGCTCAGGCCGGCGCCCCAGGACACGCTGACGCGGCCGTAGTAGTCATCGCTGATGCTGCTGCAGGAGGCCGTGCCGCCGTGCAGCTGGCCGATGATGCGCTTGCTGGTGCCGTGGAAAAGCGGGCTGCCCGAGCTGCCGCCCTCCGTCGTGCCGTCTTCCCAGTTCAGAATGTTCCAGTGGGTGGATCCGCCACCGAAGTAGCCGCTGATCGCCGGAGCATCGTTGTCGAAGGAGATCTTCTTCACGTCGCCGCTGGGGTGGTGGATGCCGACGGTCGACGAGGGCGTCGAGCCCGTGGCATCGAATCCGGACAAGTATACACTGTAGGACGCCGGAATCGCCTCCTGGACCTCGACGATCCAGAAGTCGCTCGAGCTGCCGTTGGCCAGCAGGCTGAGGCCCTGGGCGGTCTGGCCGGTCGGCCCGTCGCCGCCGTTGCAGCTGGGGCTTTCGTAGTTGAACATGACGATGTCGCTCGCGCCGGGGCTGCAGTGGTTGGCGCTCAGGAAGAGCTGGCGACCGTCCTCGGCCGTGTTGTTGATCATGGCGCCGGTGCAGTAGCGGAATCCCCCGCTGAGCAGCATGCCCACGCTGCGGATCTGGTCTTCCCAGCCCGCGCTCACGGAGCAGGCCACGTCGTTGTTGCAGGAACCGGAATCGCCGAAACTGCGGCTGTCGTCCAGGTACTGCAACGCGCCGCGATAGTCGTGGATCACGCTGTGGATGTGCAGCAGGCTGGCGCCCTCGTACTTGGTCGGCTCGAAAAGCTCCAGCGTGATGCTCTCGCCGGCCACCGGCTGAATGGCGAACTGGCCGTTGGGCTTGTTGTTCTCCCAGGTGAAGGCGCCGATGGTCATGCTGCGGTCTTCATTGTAGACGAAGAGGCGCGCGCCCGGGGGCAGGTGGAACTGGTCGAAGCGGCAGTTCAGGCTGAGCGCGCCGGGGCTTTGGATGGTCTGGCGCCAGACGCGGCCGCCCTCCACGGCGCGCCACTCGCCGCTGACCTCGACACCCAGGTCCACGTCCATGGGAGCGCCGAAACGCCAGCCCTCGTCCTTGCCGGCCAGCGCGTCTTCGGCGATGTAGCTGGCCAGGTCGATGAATCCCAGGGTATGGACAGGGGCCTCGCCCAGACTGCGCAGAGTGGCGTCCAGGGGAGTTCCGCCCTTGGAGACCTGGGCCTCCGCGTTGCCGGCGCAGAGGGCCAGCATGGAGAGAGTCAACAGGCCGCCCAAAGTACGGGCAGGGTTCGCGTGCATGGAACCTCCTTCAAGAGATGTTGTTGCGACTAGGTTGGGTAGATCGGCGAATTGCAACAATCATTCCAGTGTTCGGATGAAATTTAATCCACGCCCACTACGCACAGTTTCACATGGGTGGTACACGAAATGAACCAAAGGCTGCCTGGCGGATCCCTTTGTTCAGTTCCCGACGGAAGCCGCCGGATTCACTGCACGCGCTGCGGATCCATGTTTTGGCAGAAGGCTCCGGAGGATGCTCGCATTGCATGAGCCCGAGCACGCGGAAACGGTTTGCAGTTCGATGCTCAGGCACTATCCTCCCCGCAGGGAGCGGCCAATAGCCATCCTCGCTTCAGGGCCGCCGAGAGCGGAGGAATCGCCTTCCAGATTTTGGAAAAGCGGTTGCGAAGGCGGAAATTGACAGGTTGATGGTTTTCAGGAGCAGGGCTTTCCCGCCTTGGCATCCCGCCGCTTTGATCCATACATCTTCAGGCCGTTTGAAAGGAGAACGCATGCGCTGCATGAAGCCCTTGCCCCTGGTCATCCAGGGCGGAATGGGAGTCGGAGTTTCCAGCTGGCAGCTGGCGCGCTCGGTCTCCCGGCAGGGCATGCTGGGCGTGGTCTCCGGAACGGTCATCGACGGAGTGCTGGCGCGCCGCCTGCAGCAGGGGGATCCCGAAGGCCACATGCGCCGCGCGCTGGCCGCCTTTCCCTGCGAGGATACGGCTCGCGAGATCCTGGATCGCTGGTTCATCGAAGGCGGATTGCCCGCGGGCCAGGCCTACGAGCGCGTCTCCATGCCGACCTTGAAGATGAGCCCCGATCGCCTCAAGCTGATGGTCGCCTCGGGATTCGTCGAAGTCTGGCTGGCTCGCGAAGGGCACAACGGGCCGGTGGGCATCAACCTGCTGGAGAAGGTGCAGCTGCCCAACATGCCGACCCTCTACGGCGCCATGCTGGCCAATGTGGACGCCGTCCTGATGGGCGCCGGCGTGCCGACCGCGATTCCCGGCGTGCTGGACTCGCTGGCAAGCAGCGAAGACACCCGCCTGCGTCTCAGCGTGGAGGAGCTTCCCGCCGGGGAGGCCGTCCATCAGGAATTCAGCCCCTCGGAACTCCTGCCGGGAGTCGGCACCCTGCGTCGCCCGGATTTCCTGGCCATCATCTCCAGTCACGTGATCGGCCGCATCATGACCCGCAAGGCCAGCGGCAGCGTTGAAGGCTTCGTCGTCGAGCATCACAGCGCCGGCGGACACAATGCCCCGCCCCGGAACGCCAACAGCCACGGCGGCGATGGACCTTCGTATACAGGCAAGGACGAGGCCGACCTGAAGCGCATCGCCGACCTGGGTCTGCCCTTCTGGCTCGCCGGCTCCCGCGCCAGCCGCGAAGGCCTGTCCGGAGCCCTTGCCGCGGGCGCCGCCGGTATCCAGGTCGGCTCGGCCTTCGCGTTGTGTGACGAATCCGGCATCGAGGAGCCCCTCAAGCGCCGGGCCCTCGAGCGCAGCCGCGCCGGATCGCTGAAAGTCACCACCTCCTTCCGCGCCTCGCCCACCGGCTATCCCTTCAAACTGGTCGAACTGGAAGACACGCTGCTCGACAAGGACGCGGTCAAGCGCCGCAAGCGCGTCTGCGACCTGGGCTATCTGCGGCGGCCCTACATGCGCGAGAACGGCCAGGTGGGCTATCGCTGCCCGGCCGAGCCCGGCAAGGCCTGGAACGCCAAGGGCGGGGACGAGAGCGAGCTGGAAGGCCGCCTCTGCCTCTGCAACGGCCTGATGGCGACCATCGGCCTGGGGCAGCGGCGCCCGGAAGGGGACGAGCTGCCCATCGTGACTTCCGGGGACGCGGTCGCCGAGGCGGCGCGCTTCCTGGAGCCGGGCGCCACGGGCTACAGCGCCGAACGCGTGATCCAGCTGCTGCTGGAGGACCTGCCCGCCGGCGAGCTGCCCGTCCGTCACACGGAGCGCATCGAGGATCCCCTCCGCCAGGCGGCGCAGGGCTAGGCGCCCTCGCAGGGGTCGTTCGCGAACGACCCCTACGTTTCAATGCAACACGAAACGCCCCCCGCCGCATCGCGACGGGGGGCGTTCCAGTTGACAGGATCCAGGCTTCGTGCTACACGAGGCCCTGGTCGAGCATCGAATCGGCGACCTTGATGAAGCCGGCGATGTTCGAGCCCTTGACGTAGTTGACGAAGTTGCCTTCGGTGCCCCAGGTCTGGCCCGCCTTGTGGATGTCCTTCATGATCCGCTGCAGGTGCTTGTCGACCTCTTCGCGGGTCCAGCTCATGCGCAGGCTGTTCTGGCTCATCTCGAGGCCGCTGACGGCGACGCCGCCGGCGTTGGCCGCCTTGGCCGGTCCGTAGAGAATGCGGTTCTCGAGGAAGAGGTTGGTCGCCTCGATGGTGCTGGGCATGTTGGCGCCCTCGCTGACGACGGTCACGCCGTTGTTCAACAGGTTCTGGGCGTCCTTGATGTTGACCTCGTTCTGGGTCGCGCTGGGGAAGCAGAGCTGGGCCTTGTGGTTCCAGAGCGGATTGTGATCCATGCCGCGGTCGACGGGGGTGAAGACGGCATTGCGGTACTCTTCCGCATACTCGCGAATGCGTCCGCGGCGCTCGTTCTTCAGCTGCATCACGAACTTCAGCTTGTCGCGGTCGATGCCTTCCTCGTCGTAGATGTAGCCCGAGCTGTCGGAGAGGGTCACCGGCTTCGCGCCCAGGTCGAGCAGTTTCTCGCAGGTGTACTGGGCCACGTTGCCGCTGCCGCTGACCAGGGCCACCTTGCCTTCCAGGGTCTCGCCGCGGGTGGCGGCCATTTCGGCGGCGTAGTACACGGCGCCGTATCCGGTGGCTTCCGGGCGGATCAGGCTGCCGCCCCAATTGAGGCCCTTGCCGGTCAGCACGCCGGTGAACTCGTTGCGCATGCGTTTGTACTGGCCGAAGAGGAAACCGATCTCGCGGCCGCCGACGCCGATGTCGCCGGCGGGCACATCCGTGTTGGGGCCGATGTGGCGGGACAGCTCGGTCATGAAGCTCTGGCAGAAGCGCATCACTTCCGTGTCGCTCTTGCCCATGGGATCGAAGTCGCTGCCGCCCTTGCCTGCACCCATCGGCAGCGTTGTCAGGCTGTTCTTGAAGGTCTGCTCGAAAGCCAGGAACTTGATGATGCCCAGGTTGACGCTGGGGTGGAAGCGCAGCCCGCCCTTGTAGGGACCCAGGGCGCTGTTCATTTCGACGCGGAAGCCGCGATTGACCTGGACTTCGCCCTTGTCGCTGAGCCAGGGCACGCGGAACATCAGCACGCGCTCGGGCTCGCTGATGCGCTCCAGGATGCGGGAGCTGCGGTACTCGGGACGGCTGTCCAGGAACTCGGCAAGGCTGCCGAAGACTTCCTCTACCGCCTGGTGGAACTCGGGCTCTGCGGGATTCTTGGCCTTCAACGCGGCCATGAAGTCCGTGATGTAGGTGCTCATCATGACTCCGGATCTAAAGTGGGTGTTGGCGGGCGAACTCTCTCCCGAGTTCCAGCCCTGAAGGAAACTCTCTGGGACGGTCGGGGAGACCGTCGAATGCGGAGTGTATGTAGTGGAACTTCGATCCCCGGAACATGATCGGCGTCAAGCGGAGCAGGAAAAGCTGCGCTTGGCGTAATCCTTGCACAGTTTTCTGCACAAGCGATCGACACGACACAGCTCCATCGGCATCGAGAACAAGTTCAGGCCGCCGCAGCCGCTTCCGGAACCGGAATAGAAGGGGCCGCAAAGCAGCGCGAGCCGAGATCACCCCGCCACCCGGTCCGTGGACCAGGCGAGGAAGGGATCCTGGGAACGGAGTCGATAATGGTTCTGTTATACTTCCGAGAAATTGTTGAGACAGATATTCAGCATTCTTAACACCGCACAGAAGAGGAGCCGGACATGAAGAAGAACCTGAAGACGATTTTTGCACTGGGACTTGTGCCCGCCAGCCTGTTGGCTTTTTCCAGCGGCCCGCCCGACGGCTTGACGGGAGCTCCCGACGAGGGAACCTGCGTGCAGTGCCACAGCAACTTCCCCCTGAACAGCGGAGACGGCAACTTCGCCCTCTTCGGCCCCGAATCCTGGACTCCCGGCGAAACCTACGAGATCACCGTGGACATCGAGGACAACGAGCAGAGCCGCTGGGGTTTCGAGATCACCCAGATGGGCTTCGGCAATTTCACCATCACCGACAGCGACTTCACCCAGCTGAGCAGCAGCAATGATCGCGAGTACGTGAAGCACACCAGCGCCGGCACACAGAACGGCACGGCCAACGGCCCGGTCTCCTGGAGCTTCGACTGGACGGCTCCCACGGGGGACGACCTGCCGGAGGAGATCACCTTCTATGCGGCCGGCAACGCCGCCAACGGTGCCTCGGGCAACCAGGGTGATTACATCTACACCGGCAGCATGACCATCCCGATCGATAATACCTCTGTCGGCGAGCCCGTGGCGCTGCCGGCCGAGATCAGCCTGCGCAACGTGCCCAACCCCTTCAATCCGACCACGGAGCTGCAGGTGGAGCTGGCCCGCAGCGCGGACCTGCGCCTGGCCGTCTACGACATTCGCGGGACGCTGGTCACGCGCCTGCACGAAGGGCGTCTGCCCGCCGGCACCAGCCGCATGACCTGGGACGGCCGCACGGCGAACGGCACTCCGGTCGCCAGCGGCGTCTACATTGCCGTCGCCGAGGGCGAGGGAAGCCGCGTCACGCACCGCATGCTGCTGCTCAAGTAACACACGGAGATTCGACCATGCGCATTCGCACGCTCATCCTGGCCCTGCTGGGCCTTTGCCTGACTGCCGGAGCCGCCAGTTTCAAGGTGCTCGAGGACTCCGAGGCCAACCGGGTGCATTTCCATTCGGAGGCGACCCTGGAAAGCTTCGACGGCGAGACCCGGGCGATCACCGGGACGATCGGCATCGAGGAGGGGCGCGTGGATGCCGCGAGCACGGCCTTCTTTGAGGTTGACCTGCGCGAACTGCGCACCGGCATCAAGAAACGCGACGGACACATGCGGGACAACCACCTGCACACGGACAAGTTTCCGATGACCAGCTTCACCATGACCGGCGTTTCCGGAGAGGTCGAACTGAAGGACGGGGTGCCCGTCGACTTCACGGCCAGCGGCGATTTCCTGCTGCACGGCATGACACAGGAGCGGCAGATCCCGGTCACCGTGACCTGGCATGCCGACGGCAGCGGAACTCCTGCCGGCGTATCCGGGTCCGTGATCCATGTGCAGTCGAAGTTCCCGGTCGCGCTGGCCGAGCACGACATTCCGCGTCCCGAGTTCCTCTTCATGAAAATGGCCTCGACCATCGATATGACGCTGGATTTCTGGGCCGCCGCCGAGTAGGCAGCTCTTCGTACACGAAAAGGCCCGATGGATCCGTGATCCATCGGGCCTTTTGCCTCCTGGCGTCCCGGTATCGACCGGATCCCGGAGCCTAGCGGACCAGCAGCAGCTTCCTGGTTTCCGACCCGCCCTCGGGGGAGCTCAGCCGCGCGAAGTAGACGCCGGAAGCCCTGCCGGCCGCGTCCCACTGGAAGCTGTGTCTGCCGGCCTCCAGTTGCCCTTCGTGGAGCACTTCGACCAGGCGCCCGCCCAGGTCGTATACGCCCAGTGCGACCGAACCGGGACGGTCCAGCTGGATCGGCAGGGTGGTCGACGGGTTGAAGGGATTGGGAAAGGGCGCCTGCAGCCGCATGGCGCCGGGCAGGCCCTGGCGGGCGCGCACGCTGGTCTGCGGGCTGCGGTACTGGATCAGCTGGCCTTCGGTGACATAGACCGGAACCGTGTGTCCGTTGTAGTTGAAGTCGCAGTCGGGGCAGGAGCCGGTGGGCACGCAGTCCTCGTTGTCCGGACGGCAATAGTTCTCGTAGCCCTGCCACCAGTAGTCCACGTAGATCGAATCGCCCGCGGATCCTTCCGGCAGCATGTTGTCCCAGGGGTCCACCGAGGCCCCGGGGCACCAGTTGGCGCGGGCGTACCACCAGGTGCCGCCCTGTCCGCTGCAGGGATTCGTGTTGCAGTCGTCGCGCCAGAGCTGGTGCGAGAACTCGTTGAAGTCCAGCAGCAGGAAATGGGTGAAGTTGCTGAACTCGGCGGCATTGTCCGTGTTGCCCTGCCCGTGCCCGGTGGTGATGATGCGCATCTTGGCCGCTTCGGCGGCGGAATCGACCCAGAAGTTCCTGCCGTAGAGGTACTGTGATACAGGGTCGTCGGGATTGCCGATCACCAGGTGGTTCAGGTCCCATGTCTTTGTGATGGCGTAGGGCTCCAGTTCCGGCGTGCCGTCGGCGAAGGTGAAATCGATGCTCACCAGCCAGCCGTTCTCGTTGCCCATCCAGCTCTCGATGTAGCTCGACAGGATCACCTCGCCTTTCAGCAGGTGCTGGTAGTCGCTGACGTCGATGTCCCAGGTGCAGCTGCCCGGACCGGTGCCGTAGGGCGGGCCGAAGTTGCCGGTAATGTCGTAGGGCGTGATCACGCGGGCGATCTCGAAGCTTTCGCTTTCCTCCCCCTGCGGCACGATCACGCTGACATGGCCCAGCCGGTCCCATGGATCACAATCGCCCGGGCTGGAAGGGCATTCGATCAGGTAGTGCATGGTGACCGAGGCGTAGAGGCTGCCCTCCGGCGGGAAGGAGAAGGTGTCCACGTGTGCCGTGGCCCAGTTCTGGAACTCCTGCTGGAAGGTGCCGACCAGCTCGTCCGCCTGGGCGAAGGCCGGAGCGAGCAGCAGGGCAAGCAGCAGTGAAAGATGTCTCACGGAAGTCTCCTTGGCTTGGAACTCAGGGAAGCGGCAGGGCGGGCAGACCCGCCAGGACGCTCAGTTCAACATAGGATTCGTCCAGCGTCCTGCCGGCCACATGATCGGCATTGCGGATTTCGGGCAGCTGCAGGCTCAGCCGCCACCAGCTGTCGCGCCAGGCGGCTTCCAGGGACGCCTCCAGGCGAGTTTCACGCAGGACGACGCCCGTCGGAAAGTCCTCGTGGAAAGGGGGGTCCAGCCAGGGTTTGTCGAAGGGAGCCTGCGGCCCGCGCTCCCCCTGTTCCCGGCGCACCAGGCCCAGGCTCGGCCTCAGGTGCCGCGAGCCGTTCCAGGCCAGGGTGACACGCCACTGCTCGACATCGGCGCCCAGCGGGTGGGCCAGGGGACGCTCGCGGAAGAGCCAGACCTGGTGCGGGAAGAAGGAGTTGTAGGTCCGCTGGGCAATGCGCGTGTAGCCCAGGTCCAGCTGCGCCTTCAGGGGCAACACGGAGCGCAGGTCCAGCTGCAGGGCCCATTCGGCGGGTTCCTGGTCTTCGGCGTCCTCGTTGTCGATCTGCAGGTCGTCGAGCAGCAGCTCGGCGGTCAACAGGGTCCGGCCGGGCAGGCGCGCCCAGCCCGAGAGGTGGAAGACCGTGTTCGCTTCCAGCCCGTTCAGCTGGACGGCGTGATACGACACGAAGGGATTCATCGCCGCCGCCGATGGGCCGCCGTTTTCGCGCCCGTAGAGAATGGCCTCTCCGAGCGCCAGGGACCACAGGCCGGGCTTCGTATACCCCAGTCGATGGCCGGCAAGCCAGCGCGCGTAGCGGCGCGCGCCTTCCAGCCGGTCGTCGAGGGCCAGGTGGAAAGAGCTGAACCACAGCCCGCCCGAACCGGCATTCCCGAAGGGCCGCAGTTCCATTCGGTAGCCGTCCAGGGAGTTGCTTCCAGAAAGCAGCAGGCTGCGTCCTGCTTCCGCTCCCGTGTTGAGACTCATTCGGCCCAGGCGGAGCGAGAAGAAGGAACGGTTGTACTCCAGCCAGGCTTCCGGGCTTCCGGCGTGGATCTCGCCCCAATTGCCCTTGAACTGTCGCGGCTGCTCCTCGTTGACAAAGGTCGAGAAGAGCAGGTGGAGGTGCAGCGAGGGGGCCGGGCGCCAGTCCAGGCTGCCGGCAAAGCCCATGAAAGGGTCGCGGTCTTCCCGGGAGGAGGCCCGGGCACGCAGCCAGGCGCCCGCCTGCAGGCTGTCCGTGTCGAGCCACCCGGCCAGGTCTTCCGCCCGCGCCTCTTGCCAGGCAGGCAGGCCCTCTAGCGGGAGGCGACGGGCCAAGGCGCGTTCGGCGGGCAGCAGCCTCTGCAGTTCCAGGCTGCAGGCCTCCGCGTGCAGCAGCAGGTCCGGAAGCAGCTCCTGCGCCTCCGTGTACGATCCCGGCAGCGCGAGAACGCGTGTCGCACAGGCCAGGAGGAGTGTCAAGGTCGCGACGCGGCTCATACGGGTTCTCCTCTTCGCAAGGCCAGCTGCTCGAAGCGGTCGCAGAGCGCGTGGAGCAGGCTTCCGTCGAGAGGGGGAGCGCCCCGTTCCCGCGCCTCGACGCGGATCTGCTGCACGGCCTCGACGGATTCGACGAAATGAAAGGGGCGTGTCACGGCGAGCTCCTCGTCGAGCAGCGCGCGGCGCCCCTGGAAGATCGACCACACCGGCGTGCCCAGCAGCGCCGCTTCGCGGTTCATCGTCCCGCCGCCGGAGATCACCAGGTCGGCGGCGTATACGAGCTGCAGCCCGTCCACCGGGCGATCCAGCAGGCGGAAGTCCTCGTCGGCCAGGGGGGCCAGCTCCTCGCGTTCCTCCGGATTGCGCGGAGCGACCAGCGTGAGGCAGGAAGAGGCCTTCAGGTGCTGGATCACGGCGCGGAAGATCCCTTCGGCGCGCGGGTTGTGGTAGTGCGCCTGCCGCGCCGGCGGACGCAGGACCGCCAGCACGCGCTCTTCCGGAAGGCCCAGGCTGCCGCGGAAGGCAGGGTCGGGACGGAAGCCGCCCAGGTAGATCTCTTCCTTGTAGCCGGGATACCCTTCATAGCGCGGGCGGCCGGAAAAGATGCCGCGCTCCATCAGCAGCCCGGGCACCAGGATGTGGTTGGCGAAGCGTTCCTGCAGGCCCGTGCTGACATGCTCGTAGTCGTACATGGTCACGCAGGGCAGGCCGGCCAGGGCGGAGGCGAGCACGGCGCTGCGGCTGCCGTGCGACAGGCCCAGGTCGAAGCCGCGGCCGCGCAGCCAGAGGCGCAGGCGCAGCGCCCGCGCTAGCGTGCCGGCCACCTTGCGCCAGCCCGCCTTGCCGAAGGCCCGACCGATCACGGCGCAGGACAGGCCCAGGTCCTCCAGGCGCTCGACGGAGTAGGCCACGTCCCGCGCGCTGAGTTCGACGCGGTGGCCGCGACGGCGCAGTTCGTGGATCACGGGCTCGAAGATCGTCACGTGGGGCAGGTTGTCGATGTCGATCCAGAAGGCGCTCATGCGACTCCCGCCGGCAGGTTGAATTCGGCTTCCCCGCAGGCATCGTAGACCAGCGCCGCGTAGACCCAGGCCTGGATCCAGCGCATGAAGGGAATCCGGATGCGGCGCTTTTCCGTGATCCAGTAGCAGAACCAGCCTTCTTCTTCCTGCCACTCGAGCAGCCGGGCCCGAACGGCCTGCCGCAGGTCGGCGCAGCGCGGATCCAGGAAAGACAGGTCCTTCAGCGTGATCAGGGCGTGCGCCTGTGCGTGCGGGTCCAGAGGCCAGCGCCGGTCATGGAAGGTCGGCACGCTGCCGTCCGGCTCGAAGAAGTGATCCAGGTAGAAGTCCAGGCCCTTTCGCAGGGCCGCCTGCCAGGCGGCGTCTCCGGTGAAGCGCGCGCCCTGGGCCAGGGAGAGCAGGTTGTATCCCGTATGGAAGCTGTCGATCCACTGCTGGTTGGCCGCCTCCCCGTAGGGCCAGCTGCCGTCGGCGGCCTGGCGGGCCAGGCTGTAGTTCATGCGCGCACGCCCTTCCGTGATCCAGGCCTCTTCGCCCGTCCGGCTGCCGACGGCGATCAGCAGGGCCGCACCGAGCATGTTGGCGTTGGGAATGCGGGCCCGGTCGATGGGCGTATACGCGGCGCAGCGTCCGGAAGCGTCCTCCGCGCTGAGCGGCAGGCCCTCGTGGACGAAGCGCGCCGCGCCACGCGCTCCATCCAGCCAGCGTTCCTCCCCCGTGGCCCGCCAGGCGCGCAGGAAGGCCTGGCCGATGTAGGCCGTGTTGACCACCGTCGGCATGCCCGCCGGGCAGTAGAAGCTGCGTCCGGGCCAGGGGAAGTTGTAGCCCCAGCCCATGCCGCCGTAGTCCCGGTTGGCGTGATCCAGCAGCCAGCTGCCGAAGCGCGTGATGCGCTCCCTGTCTTCGCTGCTGCCGCGCAGGGCCGAGGCATGCAGGAAGAGTCCGATGCCTTTCGGGTTCCAGCCCCTGGGCACGGCAAGAAGCGGGCGCAGGTTGACCGGCAGGCGCTTGACCAGCTGGACCCAGAAGATGCCGCCGTAGCGCGTGCCAAGGGACAAGGCCTTGAGCAGCGGGCTGTTGAGCGCGTCGTAGGGATCCCAGCCGGCGAAGTCCTCCTTCGTGATCCAGGCCTCCAGGCGGGCAAGGGCCGAGGCGGCGGGGGTGGAATCCGGACCCATGCTAGTCGATCCCCGAAAGCCCGTCTTCGCGCGCCAGGCGCTCGAAGAGCTCGATCCAGCGATCGCTGAAGCGCTCGACGGTGTACTCCTGCTCGAAGAGGCGGCGGTTGTAGAGGCCCATCTGCCGGCGCTTCCCGGGATCCCGCAGCAGGGGCGCCAGGGCCTCGGCCAGCGCGGCGGGATCCTGCTGCGGCACGATCATGCCGCCCTTTCCGTGATGCAGGGCCTCGCGGATCGCCCCCTGGTCGGTGCTGACGATGGGACGCGAGAAGCGCATGGCTTCCAGGTTGACCAGGGGAAAGGCTTCCGGCGGATAGCTGCTGGGAAAGCAGAAGACCGAGCAGCCCTGGAGCGCGTGGTCCTTTTCTTCCCCGTATACGGGACCGTGGTAGCGGACACGGTCGGGGAAGGGGCCCGCCGCAAAGAGCGCTTCCAGCTCTTCCCTGCTTTCCTTGTGCGGGTTGCCGTAGAAGTCCACGCGCAGGCGTGGAAACTCGCGGCAGAGCGGAACGGCGGCCTCGAAGAGCACCTTCCAGCCCTTGCTTTCATGCATGTTTGAGAGGTAGAGGATCGACGGATCCTCCCTTTCCGGCCGGGGCTGCACCGGCTCGTCGGGGACGCCGTTGTGCAGGTGGCCCACCCGCTCCGGCGGCAGCAGGCCCTCGTAGTTGAAGCCCAGCCGCTCGCCCACGTTGATCGCATAGCGCACGCGCCGGTGCGAGAAGCGGATGAACCAGCGCATCAGAGATCCGCTGTTGTCGTACAGGCGTTTCAGGCCGTTCCCATGCGCCCAGAGCACGACGGGCCGTCCCAGAGCGCTGGCCGTCATCCAGTAGAGGGCATCCTTGAGGAAGGGATTGCGGACCGCAGCCGGAGTCAGGATCACGTAGTCCGGCTTGTGTGCGAGGATCCCGTGGATCAGCTGGAACCAGTATTTCCAGAAAAGAAAGGCCTTCCGGAAGGAGAAGCGCATGTAGTCCGAGATCTTCGCCGAGAAGCCGCAATCCTGGTGGCGCAGGTGCGTTCGACGGGCGAAGTCCGTGTCGCACAGCAGCTCGACCATGTAGGTCGCCCCGTTGAAGGGCGGCGGTTTCGGCATGAAGGCGAGGAGTTTCACAGACCGTGCTCCCTTTGGCTTGGCGGATCGTAGGCCTTTGCGTCCGGCTGTTTGCGCAGTGTGTGTTCCCCGGTGCGCTTTTCCTTGCGCATGGCGGGCGAGGTCTCCAGCTCGCGCTGCCGTTTGACGATCAGGGCGGCAATAATGTACAGATACGAATAACTCAGATCCGCGTAGCTGACTACGTGATCCACCAGACCCCAGACTAGCAGCGCGCTGGCATAGGCACCCAGCAGCAGGGCCAGCATGCGGGTTTGCTGGTCCTCCGAGCGGCGGTATCGAATCGCCAGCGTGCCCATGCCCAGCCACATCAGCCAGTAGAGAGCAAACCCGATGTACCCACCGTCGATCAGGTAGGTCAGCTGGTCGTTGTGGATCTCGTAGATGCGGCCGAAGATGTTGGTCATGTTGTAGGAGGTCGAGCCCATGCCTGCCCCAAGAATGCTCAGGCCCTGTTCGAGCGCATAACTCCACATCTCGAGGCGGCCCTTGAAGTTGATCACACTGATGGCCGAGGCCCAATCGCCGGAGAAGAGGGCCGCAAAGAGGTCCTCCGGTCCGCGGTTCGGGATGAACATGTACTCGGCAAAACTGCTGTCGAAGAGCATGATCCAGCCGATGAACACAACAAAAGAGCCAATCAGCACTCCCTGGAAGAGACGCGTCATCCAGCGATGATCCGTGCTCAGGAACCAGTAGACGCCGGCTCCCACAGCCAGGGCGAGCATGGCGCCCCGCTGCAGGAGCAGGGTCAGCCAGGTCAGGCTCAGGAAGAAGACGACCATGGCAAAGCGGCGCCGGAAGCGGACATGAATGGCGCTCAGCGAGAGCAGGACGATGAAGGCGAGAAGAAACTTCGGCGAGTGCCGACCGAACACGCCGATGAACCAGGAAGCGCCTTCGCCACTCCATTGCACAATGCGATACGGCGTGCTGGCCAGTGCAAAAAGGAGCGCGCCGGTCAGAAGGTAGTCCATGGCCCTGCGGGTCGTGATCCGTTGTTCGATGAGCAGCGCCAGGGCGATGGCCAGGCAGAACAGCAGCTTCGGGTAGTAGCGCATGGCATCCACCGGAGATGCCGCCCAGCTGATCGAAAGACCGCTGTAAAGAATCCAGGGAGTGGCAGTCAGGAGGAAGAGGTTTCCGATCGTGAAACGCCTGTAGACGTGCAGCGACTTGATGGAAAGCAATGTATACAGGCAGAAGATGCCCGTAAGGATCACGATGCGCGACCAGTTCAGGGTCACCAGCCCGCCCAGGCGGCCCATGCCGCTCGGAAAGAAGAAGTACCCGAGAAACAGGAAGTAGATGATGGTGTACTGGGGGGCCAGCACCAGGATGCAGGCGATAACGACGACGAAAGTCACCAGAATCAAGGGAAGAAAGTTGTACTGCTGGATCGAGTAGAACAGCGTCAGCAGAATCGGCAGACCGATCAGGAGGGCAATGACCAGTCCCTGGGGAACCCGTAGGACCTGCTCGAGCCGGTGTTCAAGCGATCTCAGCACTCCTCGTGCACCCTTCCCTGCAGAGAGCCCTCCTGAATTGCCAGCGCTTGCTGGAAGGCCCGGATCATCAGCTGGTGGCCTCGTTTCTGCTGCAGGCGCTGTCGTGCACGCACACCCATCTCTCCCAATCGGGACAGGTCGCGCGCGCACTCTTCCAGGGCCTCTCGCAGTCGCTCGGGCTGCGCCGGAACCAGCATTCCCGTGCTGCCGTCTTCCAGGAGCTCGGCCTCCGGGCCATGCGCTATTCCGGCAGCGCCGCCAGGGCAACTTAATACCGGACAGGCGTAGGCATAGGCATGCTGCAGGGCCAGGCCAAGGTTTCCGGGGTGAAGCAGCAGGTGGGCCTGGCAGAGAATCTCACCGATTCGCTTTTGGTCATGAAGCGCGCCATGGAAGAGGATGCGCGGGTCTCCGGCAGCCTGCGCCTGCAAAGAGCCGCGTGCAGGACCGTCACCGATGATGTGAAAGCGCCATGCCGCAGCACTGAACCCTTGCAGCGCCTCCAGGGCCAGATCCAGTCGCTTGGACGGAATCAGTCGACCGATAAACGCCAGTTCAAGTTCTTTCCTTCCGCCGGCGTCAGGGACTTCCTTTCCGCACTCTCCGGCGGCGGCAAGCAGCTCTGCAACATCCAGGCTGTTCGGTGCCACATGGATCGGGAGCCCTGGCAGTTCCAGGGTCAGCTGCCGGGCACGTTCTTCCGAGTACAGCAACATGCTGTCACACCGCCGGCAGAGCATCCGTTGCAGGGTACGGTGTACTCGATTGCCGGGATGCGCCCAGTCCTGGTTTGAAATGCCGTGCCCCCAGCCGATCAGCCTGTAGCCCAGGATGCGACGGGCAAGCCAGAGCAGCCAGAAAAAGGGCAAGGACAGCGAAGCTTCGCAGACAACCGCCCGCGGGCGTTCCCGGGCCAGGAGGCGCAAGATGGAGAGGCTGGCGCGCAGGTAGCGAAGGCGTCCGCGATGGGGAAAGCGCTGCGCCACGAAATCCTCGTCTCCGCCGCTGCCCGTGAAGGAGGCGTCGTCGGATTCCCAGTGACACAGCCGGATTCCTGTCTCACGGTGAAGACGGCGGAAGAAGGGCACACGATAGGCCGGCAGGATTCGTTGAAAAAGAAGCGGGGCAGCCCGGGACCTGTCCCGGGAGGTTCCGCTCACGAGCCCGGGACCAGGCGGGCGAACTCCTCCCGGTACTGCGCCGCCGTGGAGGAGAAGCTGTAGCCTTCGGCGCGGGCGAGAGCCGCTCGTGCGAAGGCCGCGTGATGCTCCGGATCCCTGAAGCGCAGGATCCTCTCGGCAAGGGCTTTCGCGTCGCCGGGAGCTACCAGATAGCCCGTCTCGGGCGTGACGACTTCCGGCACGGCGGTGCAGTCCGTGCTGACCACCGGGAGTCCCGCCGCCATGGCCTCGATGTAGACGATCCCGAACATCTCGTGGCGCGTCGGCAGCACGAAGAGATTCGCTTCGTGATACCGATCCCGCAGTTCGCTCTCGTCGACCTTCCCCGTGAACTGCAGATTGGCCAGGTGCAGGTCCCCTGCAAGGGATTCCAGTTCCCTGTGATAGACCGGGTCGACCTGTGTGTCGCCGACCACCACATAGCGCACGTCCGGAGTCAGGGCGGCGGCCTGCAGAAGGGTTTCCAGGCCCTTGCGGCGCGTGATGCGACATGTACACAGCACATGCAGGGTGTCCGTCACGGGAGTGAACCGTCCTCGCAGGGTCTGCTCCGGAATTCCGTGGGGGATCACGCTGGTTCTGCCTGCGCCGAATCCGAACATGGAGGCGGCGTATGCCGAACAGGCGATGATGCGGGTGGCATAGACGCTGTTGAGCCAGCGGACGAGGCGGTTCGAGGTCTCCGAGGCCGTGCCGAGCAGGTTCAGGATGACGGGAATGCGGAGGCGGCGCCGAATGCGGCGCGAAACGGCAATGTGCTTGCCGTAGGGCTCGGCGACCAGTGCCAGGTCCGGACTGTCGGGGCCGGTCAGCGTATCGATGTGGGCCAGCAGGGAGGAGGGCCTGTCGAAACGTCTCACGAGAATGCCGTCCAGGCACTCCTCGGGTGCCATGTCCGCCCGCTGGCGCCAGGTCAGCAGCTCGACCTGGTCTCCGTGGCCGATCAGGTCCTTCGCCAGATCATGCAGGAAGCGCTCCAGCCCGCCGTAGATCGGCAGAAAGGCAGGTGTGAAGAATAATAGCCGCATGGTCTCCCGGGCCGGTTTCGACTGCTTCGGGTCGTTCAGTGCCTTCCTGAAAGCCATGTCGCACCTAGATCGGGAATCGGTACATTCGTCCGCATCGCGTCCTGTGCAACAGTGTTGGAAATTAGTGAATCAGCGCCTCCTATTGAAGCACCAGACCTGGAGTCTGGCGGCCACCATCCTGACGGGAGTCATCGGGATCGGCACCATGGCCATGGTCGTCCGATTGCTGGGGGTAGAGGGCTATGGCGCTGTCGGATTGACGGTCGGTGTCGGCAGCATGGTCGGCATGCTGCAGAATTTCGGAATCTCCGCCGCCACGAGCCGGGAGGTGGCCCAGGCGGAGTCACGAGCCGCGATTCCGAAAATTATCCTGAGTTCCCTGCTCTTCCGCCTGATGGTCTCCCTGCCCCTCGTGTGCGGACTGTTCCTTCTTGCGGAGTGGATTGCGGTGGATCTCTACCAGAGGCCCTATATCGAACCACTGATCCGCCTGTCCGCGCTGCTCCTGCTGGTGCAGGAATTGTTCTCCGTCTTCGACGCGACCCTGCGCGGCCTGCAGCGTTTTCGCGCTTTCGCGCTGCTCAAGCCCCTGGCGGCCGTGATCCGTCTTGGCAGCTTGTACTTCTGCATCCGCGCCTGGTCGGTCTCCGGCTGGTTCCTCGGCGAGATTTTGTGTTACACGGTTCTTCTCGCGATCCAGTCGGCCCTGATCCTGCAGTCCCTGCGCTGGCGCGTGTCCCTGCCGAGCACTGGGGAGATCCAGGCGACCCTGCGGCGCATCTGGGACATGAGCTTCGTCGTCTTTTTCACGAAAATCGCGATTACGTCCTGGCTGCGGGCACCCATCCTGCTGTTGGGCTTCGTCGGCGGAGACGCCCAGCTCGGCGTCCTGGCTCTCGGCCTGCAGCTTGGATCACGCTACCGGACCATTACCGCCTCCGTCGCCGCCGTCAACCTGCCTTTCCTCAGCCGCCTCTACCGCGAGTCCCGCGAGCACTTCGGCCGGATCTTCCAGCGTAATCTCGAGTTGATCTTCGCGCTCCTCTGCGTGCTGCTTGCCGGCGTTTTCGCCCTGCAGAAGGAAGTGGTCCCCCTGCTTTTCGGAAAGGACTTCCTGCAGGTCACGGAGTTCCTGCCCCTGCTCCTGCTGGTGTTCCTGTCGATGCAGCTTGTCAACCTGATCGGAAGCGGAGCACTGTACCCCACGGGTCACTTCCGCAATCTCGCCTGGATCCACGCGGGCTGGAAAGGCGTTTCCTGTTTGCTGATGGCGGCCGTGATCCTGGGGAAGGGGTCCATCGTCCTGCTGATCCTGGCCATGCTGCCGGGAACTGTCCCGCCCCTGATTCACTACCTGCTGCGCATTCGCGACCGGCTGGGGATCCGGCCCGGCAAGCGACGCCCCCTGGTCCTCTTCGTCTGGATTCTCATTCTCTGCGCCGCTGCACAGGCGGATGCCGCCCTACCGGTGCGCCTCTTCCTGCTTCTGCCTGGCCTGCCGCTCCTGCGGGCCCTGCTCAAAGAAAAGCGACAGGCGGAAATGGTCGCTCCGGAATCTGCATCAGCGAACCAGAACCCGATTCCACCCGAAAGGACCCAATGAAGAAAGCCCTTCGAACCCTGGCAAAGCACATCGGACTGGCGGTCCTGCCCGATTCGGATTTCCTTCGCTCCATGCTCAACCGCCCCCGCTTCGAGACCTGGAAGAAACAGATCGGCTCACCCCCGGTCTTCGCCAGTCGCGAAGAACTCTATGAGTTCATCGTCCGCAAGGTCCTGGAGGACAGGGCGATCCAGTATCTGGAGTTCGGAGTCTGGAAGGGGGACAGCATCCGCGCCTTCGCTGGTCTGAACACTCACGCGGAATCCCGCTTCGTCGGCTTCGACACCTTTACCGGCCTGCCGGAGGACTGGATCGAGTTCAATCGCAGCGTGCCCCGCGAGCGCTTCGACGTGGGCGGCGAGATTCCCCGGATCGAGGACGATCGGGTGGATTTCCGCAAGGGCCTGTTCCAGGAAACCCTGCCATCCTTCCTGCCTGAGCTGGAGGATCGCCTGCCGCTCGTGATTCACAACGATTCGGACCTCTACTCATCGTCGCTCTACCTGCTGGCGCGACTGGACGATCACATCCGTCCGGGGACGATCATCCTCTTCGACGAGTTCTACAGCGTGATGCACGAATTCCGCGCGCTGGAGGACTATTGCCAGGCATTCCAGCGCGAATACGAGGTCGTGGGAGCGACGAAGAACTATTCTCAGATCGCGATTCGAATGGCCTAGCGCGAATCGCCGACGGGCTGCCCGTTGAGTACCGTGTGCACGATCCCCTCCGCTTGCAGCTCCTGGAAGCGGGCAAGGCGGTATACAATTCGCTCCTCGCTTTCCTCGATCCGTTCAAAGGGCAGATCCTCGAACACGGCGGCCAGGGGGCCGTTCTTGCGGGTCTTGATCAGTTCCGCCCGCAATTCGCTGGCGCCTTCCTGCATCAGTTCCTGGACCAGGGCGAAGAGCAGCGCGTGCTCCACGCGCTTCTGGGCGATGCGGCAGGAGATCACAAGGTTTTCCAGGCGGGGGTGGGGATCCGTTTCCAGGCTCAGGAAGCCAACAAGGCCGTAGTCCCCGTAGTCATCCTCGCAACGGAAGGCGTAGCAGCGGCTCGTGCGCAGCAGCTCGTCGAACTCCTCCGGACTGAAGCGCTTCGTGGTCAGGTTGAGCTGGTTCGAGCGCTGCAGCAGTTCATGACACCGTGTGCGGTCCGCCTCTGCAGTGGGAGTGAAGATCTCCAGGCGCATGCCCAGGCTGCGCAGGAACTCGCGATAATCCTCCCCGAACCGGGCCTGGACCTCCTCCCGCTGGATCTGTTCCTGGTACATCCTGCGGCGCCTGGCGCTTTCGGCGGTCACGGGCACATCGAAGGGATCCTGCGCCGAAAGGGAGGTTGCCTCTGTGTCTGTATACAGGCGCACCATCGGCAGGCTTGCGCCGACCTGCCGTCGTTCGTGGGAAGAGTCGTCCACCAGCGCGAAACTGTCGATGCCGATGTTGAGCCGGCGGGCAATGGTCTTCAGGTTCTCGCTTTTGGCTCCCCAATTGATTGCGGGATATACGAAGTACTCCGCCAGGCCCAGCTTTTCGAGGACGGGCCAGGCCTCGTCCAGGGTATTCTTGCTGACTACGGTCTGGATGATGCCGCGGCGGTCCAGCTCGACAATCGTTTCGCGGATTCCGGATCGCAGAGACAGCTTGTCTGCGCCATCCTCGATCAGCACCCCGTTCCAGAGCGTGTTGTCCAGGTCCCAGGCGACGCATTTCACCTTGGCGGCGGGCGCTTCCGTTGCCGTGGAAGCGGCCTTGCGGTATCGAACGAAGTGCAGCCAGGTGAAGACAAGGCGGCACTCGATGTCGTTCTCGGGAAACAGCAGCACTTTCGTGCTTCCGGTGTTCCCTGCAACACCGAAGCGGGAAAAGGGGAGCGTGTGGTGATTCAATCCCGGCTCGATGTTGAAGGCGTGCTGCAACCGAAGGCGTCCATCCTGGATACATTGCAGCACAAGCCGGAATGGTTCCTGGTGGGCTGAAACACATTCGAGCACGAACTCATCGAAGCCCTCGCCGGGAACAGCGGCATGCCGCTCGAGCCAGCGGTTGCGGCCCCGGATGAGCAGGTTGTGCGGCGTGTAGCCGGGGAGCAGCGGGCGCAGCAGGCGTGATACGGTCATTGCCGTACCGACCAGGCCCTGGTGCAGGCGATCCAGGCGACGCATGGCCCTCGGGCTCCGGCCTGCAGGGGAGAAGCGTGTTTCGATCTTGGCCCAGGGCAGGAAACGGCAGTCCACGCCATAGTCGAAGAGGCCGGAATGACGCCTGTCGGCAACAAAGCCCCAGCTCAGCCTGCGGCAGCGTGTGTCCTCGCGCTGCAGGTACTTTGTGCAGGTTGCATAACACTGGGGCGGCGCGCATTCGAGGCAGTGCTCATCCCACACGGAGAGTCCGACGCACTCGACCTCTTCCGGCGAAAGCCTGCTGGTCTGTGCCGGGACGGGCTCCTGCGCCGACTGCGTCTTGGGCTCTGCCCAGGAGAATGTGAACATGCCTCCTCCTTCACTCCGGGCGGCCGGCGGTCCGGCTGCCCTTCACGCGTGTCAAACCAATATAGGGCTAGCCTGCAGCAGGGCAATAAAAGGCCCTTCGCAGGCCGATTGCTACACTGTTTTCCGTTTGTCCAACTGGTCGCCAGGGTAAGGGTCATGCTGATCATCAATGCGGACGATTTCGGCCGCAGCCGCAGGGATACGGAGCGCATCCTGCAGAGTTTTGCCGATGGGCTCATCTCGAGTACGACGGCGATGGCCTACATGGAGGAGGATGAACGCGCCGCCACTTCTGCCCTGGAGCGTGACCTGCCGGTCGGCTTGCACCTGAACTTTTCCGCCCCCTTCACTTCGCCGGCCTGCACCTCCCGCCTGAGCGAGATCCAGGATCGACTGAGCCGTTTCTTCCGGGGCAGCCGCTACGCCAGTGTGTTCTACAATCCTTTCATCCGGAAGGACCTGGAGTACAGTTTCCGGCTGCAGCTGGACCGGCACAGGGAGTTGTATTCTGCAGAGCCGGACCACTTCGATGGGCACCACCATTTGCATCTGTGCACGAACTGTCTTCTCGAGCCCCTGATCCCGAGTGGCAGTTGTGTCCGCCGTCCCTTCAGCCTGCCACCCGGGGCAAACCCCTTGAACCGGGCCTACCGCGCCTTTGCCGCGAGGCGCGTGGCAGCCCGCTACCGCAGCACGGAATCCTTTTACAGTATTCGGGACAAGGTTCCCGGCTTGCCGGCCGTCATCCAATTGGCCAGTGCACAGGCCGTCGAAATGGCGACGCATCCCGGCGACCCGCTGGAGTGGGAGATGATGCAGCACTCTTCCTACCGGGATGCGGTGCAGAGCGTGCAGTTGGCCAGCTACCGGAACTTGTAGAAAAAGCCTTCTCAGGCCTGCTTGCTGCAGAGATAGAAGTGGCGCGTTGGCCCGATGTTTCCGGCTGCTTCGACACGGGCGAAGTGCTCGCCCAGTCGCGCCTCGAATTCGGCCTTCGTATAAGGGGAATGGCTGGCCCGACCAGGCATTCTGGTCCACTTGCCGGCCTTGTTGTCGTTTTCGTCGGGGAACTCGACCAGCAGCCAGTGCGTGCAGGTACTTGCCAGGTGTGCGACAATGTCACCCAGGCTGCCGAAGGTCTCCGTGCGCTGGTACAGGTGATGCACCAGGCCCAGGGCCAGGGTAAGCGAGACCCGTTCGTCTTCTTCGCTGAATCGACCCACCCGGAACTGGCAGTTCGAAAGGCCCATGTGATCCGCGATGCGCGTACAGGTCTCGATGTACTTGCCGTTGTAATCCACGCCGATGCAGCGGGGCAGGTCGTAGCGAACTCCCGCCAGGAACACATAGGCCCCCAGGTTGCTCCCGATGTCGAGCATCGAGCGAAACTCCGGGGCTGAACGCAGCTTGCTCAGCACGGTGTCTACGATTTCCGCCTTCTGCCTGGTATCCCAAAGGTTGCCCTTGCTCGCGAACGCGATCTCTTTTCCGTCAATGGAATAGGCCTGGTAGCCCTCTACGGTGACACCTTTCTCCCGCAGCTCGACCGAATCAATGTCCGCCTCTTCCTGCAGGTCGGCCAGGCTGTCGTCCTGGGCCAGCGCGGCAGCCTGCTCAGCCAGTGTACGCCAGTCATCGGGCCGTCGAGGATCCATCTGCAGGATGACAGGCGTCAATTGCTCCCAGGGGGTGCCGCGCAGCCTTCGCTGCGTCCAGTCGATTCCGCGTCTCACGCCGGTTGCACCATACTGGCTGGCCATGCGCAGGGTCCGGGCGTGCAGCTCCCCCAGGGCGAACTCGCAGATGTGCAGCAGCAACTGGAGGCGCACGAATTCCGCGTTGTAGGACAGGACGTTTGCGCGCCAGCAGGGAAGGGCCGGACGAGGCCCCGCGTGATGCAAGGGCAGGAAGGCATTGCCGCCGTAGTCGATCACCCTCAGTGCGCCGTCACGTGTCATCAGGTAGTTGCTGTGGCCGCTGCCGAGATCCCAGTAGACCCAGCCTTCGGCGACGAGTTCCATCTGCATTCGGCAGACCTGGTCGACGACCCCCAGGAAATCGCGCGTATACCCGGCCGGCGGTTCGAGCTCTTCCCAGGGATAGCTGAATCCGTGCTCTTCCTTCCTCAGGGGAAAGAACCAGTCAAGCTTCTCGAAAACCGGGAAGAGCTCCAGCGTGCGCACGAGAAAGCTGCGGCCGTAGTCGGACAGGATCTTGTGCACTCGCAGGCTGTCATCGCTCTCGCGCACCAGCAGGCTGAGGCCGTCCTTGCCGCGCCCAAGCTCACGTATGTACTGAAGTCCGCTTTTTCGGCTTTCCAGATCCTGTATGACAGGGCCTGCGCCGAGGCGACCCTCCAGCGCCAGGCGCAGGGTTCCGGCGACTCCCATTCTCTTGATCGCTTGCAGCATACACTGTCCTTCCCGGTTGTGCAGGGCATTCACGCTGCAGAACTTACATTATCGTGTTGCAAGAGTGTCAGCAGCGGGCGCCCGGAAATGGAACAAGCAGCATCGGCCCAGAACAACAGCGCGATTCCGCTTTATGTGGACCTGGACGGGACTCTCGTCCGCTCGGACACCTTTCTGGACACACTCTGCATCCTTCTGTTTCGCCGCCCCTGGCTCCTTTTCCAGGTGATCTACTGGCTGAGCCGCGGGCGGGCCCGCCTGAAGGAGGAAGTCGCCCGGCGTCTGGTGCCGGATCCAGCCGACTGGCCCTACGTGGACGCACTGCTTCAGCGGCTTCGCATGGAGAAGGCATCCGGCCGCCGATTGATCCTGGCCACCGCCAGCGACCGCCGGCCAGCGGAAGCCGTGGCCCGGCACCTGGGGCTTTTCGAGGATATCCTTGCCAGCGACGGCCGCGAGAATCGGCGCGCTGAAGCGAAACTGGCCGCGATTCAAACTCATGCCCGCGGACCCTTCGGCTACGCCGGCAATTCGCGTGACGACCTGGTGGTCTGGCGGCAGGCGGCGGAGATCGTTTGCGTCAATACGCCCGCCAGGATCCTGGACCGCTTGCAGAAGGAAGGCCTGGGCTGGAGCTTCAAGGTGGAAGACAGGCGACCGGCGGGTTCCTCCCTGGCGCTCGCGCTTCGACCGCACCAGTGGGCAAAGAACCTGCTGCTCCTGCTGCCCTTGCTGCTGTCACACAAGCTGCTGGATGCCCAGGCCCTCTCGGCCGCCTTTCTCGCTTTCTGCGCCTTCTGCGCGACGGCCTCTGCGGTCTACCTCTTCAATGACCTGAGCGACCTGGTGGCGGATCGAAGGCATCCGCGCAAGCGGGAGCGCAGCCTGGCCCGGGGTGACCTGCCGCCCTCCAGGGCGCTGGCCGTCGCCATCCTTCTGCTTGCGTTTGCGCTGGTGCTGGCTCTTTGTCTGCCTATTCCTTTCCGGATCGCCCTTGGAATCTACCTGCTGGCGACGACAGCCTACTCGGCCTGGCTCAAACGGCTGCTGTTGACGGATGTGGTGCTGCTTGCGCTGCTCTACCTGCTTCGCATCGTCAGCGGCAGCCTGGCCATCCAGGTGGAGACGACCCCCTGGCTGCTGGCCTTCAGCCTGTTCTTTTTCCTGAACCTGGCCTTGGTGAAACGCTATGCCGAGTTGCTGATCCGCGAGGGTGAGGAAAAACAGGTGCCTGGACGCGGCTACCGATTGGAGGATCGCCCCCTGATCGCGGTCTTTGGAGCCTCGAGCGGCTACTTGAGTGTGCTTGTCTTTGCCCTTTACATCCAGTTTCCCTCGACGGCCGAGCTCTACACTCATCCGCAATGGCTGTGGCTGCTGGCGCCGGTATTCATCTGGTGGATCAGCCGGATCTGGCTGCTGGCAGGTCGAGGCTGCATGACCGACGATCCCCTCGTCTTCGCGCTCAAGGATCCTGGCAGCTGGATCTGCCTGATGCTCGTGGGCCTGATGATTCTGCCCGCCCTCTAATGAAGGAGCAGCTTCTCAGTTGGGGTCGCTGGCCGCGCCGTCCTCAAGAAGGACTGCCTTTGCACTGGTTGCCCCGGCGCCTGCCCGAAGGTCCGCTGGGCCAGTGGCTTCCCCGTGGCCTGGGCCGAAGCTACGGGGATTGCTGTCTTCACTCGGATGGGCGCTTGCTGCTCACCGCTTCCATGGATCACATCCTCTCTTTCGAACGGCAGACCGGAGTTCTGCGCGCCGAGGCAGGCTTGAGCCTGGACGCCCTGCTGCAGGTGTGCCTGCCTTCGGGGTGGTTTCCGGCCGTGACACCAGGGACGCGCTTCGTCACTCTTGGGGGGGCCGTCGCGAATGACGTACACGGAAAGAATCATCACCGCGCCGGCAGTTTCGGCCACCATGTTCGGCGCATCGGCCTGTTGCGACGCGAAGGACTGCTGGTGCTGGGCCCGGAGGATGCCCTCTTCCGGGCTACCATCGGGGGGCTGGGTCTGACCGGGCTCATTCTCTGGGTCGAGCTCCAATTGCAGGCTGTCAAGGGGCCTTGGTTCGACGCTGAAGCCATCCGCTTCGGCAGCCTCGACGAGTTTCTCGATCGTGAAGAGGAGATCAACCGCCACTACGCGTATACGGCTGCCTGGGTTGATGGCTTCTCGGCAGAGGGGCGCGGGGTCTGTTTCTGCGGCAATCACTCGCAGGACAGGGATGCAGCGGCCTTGCCGCGACCCCGCATGGGCGTTCCCGCGGAAGCGCCGGACTGGCTGCTCAATCCGCTTGGACAGCGCCTCTTCAATGAGTTGTACTACAGAAAGCCCGCCGGCCGCTCCCGTGTCCACGCCTTTTCCTTCCTGTATCCGCTGGATGCCCTGAACGGCTGGAACCGGCTCTACGGCCGCCGCGGCTTCCAGCAGTGGCAATGCGTGGTGCCGCGAGCCGCCGGTCGCGGAGTGCTGAAGGAGGTTCTGAAGCGCACGCGCAGCGCCGGCGAGGCGAGCTACCTGGCCCTGCTGAAGAGTTTCGGGGAAAGGTCTTCCCCCGGCATGCTCGGATTCTGCCGTCCCGGCTGGACCCTTGCGCTGGATTTCCCCATGCGGGGTCCATCCACGAGTCGCATGTTGCGGGAACTGAGCGGTATTGTGATGCAGGCGGGAGGCGCTCTGTACCCGGCAAAGGATGCGCAGATGTCCGACAGCGATTTCCGTGCGGGAACGCCGGGACTTCAGGAATTCCTTCCTCATCGTGAGACCGCTTTCCAGTCCGACTTCTGGCAACGAGTAGCAGGAGATGAGCGTCGTGAGTGACCAGAGGGAACATGTCGTCTTCGGGGGAACCTCCGGCATTGCCATGGCCTGGTGCCGCCTGGAGGCGGAAAAGGGGGCGGCCTTCCGGCTGGTGGGCCGCTCCGGGGAGCGGCTCGAAGCGGCAGCGGCAGACCTGTTGGCGCGCGGCGCTTCCTCCTGCCACACGCACCAGGCGGACCTGGCCTGTACGGAGGAGATCGATGCCGTCCTCGAGACCTTGCCCCACACCCGGCCGTCGGTCGTGCTGCTTGCCCACGGGCTGCTGGGCGACCAGGCGGAAATAGAGCAGCGGCCCGCACTCGCCCTGGAACTGCTGCGCCTGAACCTGGACTGCAGCATCTACCTGCTCCTTCGTATTACTCCCTGGCTGGAAGAGAAGGGATGCCGTCGTCTCGTCGTCCTGGGTTCTGTGGCAGGAGACAGGGGGCGCGCAGAGAACAGCGTATACGGGGCTTCCAAGGCGGGGCTGGAGGCTTTCTGCAGCGGCTTGGCCGCACGGCTTGAGGCTGGGGGAGTGAAACTTCTCTTCGTAAAGGCCGGGCCTGTCAGAACCGCCATGACGGCGCACCTGGACCTGGGGCCTGCAGCCATCGAAAGCAAAGGATTCGCCCGGCGCCTGCAGCGGGCCTTGCGATCACAACGGGTCTTCGTCTACATTCCGCGCCGCTGGGGGCTGATCTTCCTTGTCCTGCGACATCTGCCGTTTCGGGTCTTTCTGCGATTGTTCCCGGCGCGGCAGGCACGGACATCGGCTTCAGACGGGTAGCTCATACCCTGCCTGGCGCAGACGCTCCGCGAATTCCGGGTGCAGGAAGATCCAGTCCTCGCCATGCATCTTGTGATCCACGAAGCGCTTGACCCCGTGCAGGTACTGCCAGGGACCCAGATGTCCTGCGCCCTTGACGATACCTGCCGTCGAATCCAGGTCACGAACCTCGATCAGCAGGGCGGGAACTTCCGCGAGCAGGCTGCCGAAGCCGCGCAGCACACTGTCTTCGTGTCCTTCCACGTCGATCTTGACCAGTCCCGGGCGGACACCTTCCCGCGAAGCCCAGTCGTCCCCTCGCAGGATCTCGACATCCAGGAAGGGGCCGGTCTCGTCCGGCGATACCTGTACATGGTTGATGGAACTGCCCGGGTCGTCGCTGAAGCTGACGGATCCGCTCTCATCCCCCAGGGCCGCCTGCAGGGCGTGCACTTGCGCCTCGACCCCGTTGAGGCGGCGATTTTCCAGGAAGGCGCCGTAGGTGAAGGGGTGAGGCTCGAATGAGTATACGGGAAGATGCTGGCCGGCGATCATCGAATACAGGCCGATGTTGGCGCCTACATCGACCAGGTTGGGGACCATGCCGCTGGAACACAGTTCGCGCACAAGACGCATGTTGTTCGGATCCCAGAACCCGCCGCTGAAGAACAACCCGCCAGCACCGTTTTTTGTCTCACGATGGATCATGAGCCGGATTCCATCGCGCTCCAGTACCAGGGGAAAGGGACCAATCGTCTTGCGGACCTGCCAGTAGCTGTGCTTGAGCACGGCTGCCGGGGTGCTGACAAATGGATTGGCACGAAATGCCTTCAGTGTGCGGAAGAAATGCACTTGCCCCCCTAAGCCTGTTCCTGCCGGCGCTCGAGCAGTGCTTCCAGTTCCACCAGGAACTGTTCACCCGGCCTCTGCCGGAGCAGTTCCGTCACGTACTCCATGCCTTTGGCGATCATCTCGCGTCGCTTTGCGCCGTCCGCGACGAGGGACTGGATCGCCCTCGCGAGGTCGTCGGCATTCGCCGGTTCCGCGTAGCCCAGGTAGCCGCGGTCTCCCAGGCGGCCGTGGATGTTGTGGATCCGCGAAGCCACGACAGGCAGGGATTGGCTCATCGCCTCGAAGATCACGCGCGGAAAGCCCTCGCTCAGGGATGGCAGGATGAACAGATCCGCCTCGCGGTAGCAGCGATGCAGGTCCGGGCCGTTGGCCACGTAGCCGCGGAAGGCCACCCTTTCATCCAGTTCCAGTTCGCGTGTCAGGGCCCGCATTTCCTGCCCGTAGTCGGGAATGGCCTCCCCGACCAAATCGAGGCGCAGTTCCATGCCCTTGTCACACAGTTGCCTCAGCGCGCGGAGCAGGAAGTGGATGCCCTTGCGCGGCATGATTCCGGCCACGCACAGCAGCCGGATCACCGGGCCCTGGCAGGTATCCTCGCGACGGTGGAAATCGCCCTCGCTGAAGGTGATCAGGGGCTTCGTCTCGACGGTGCGACCCGGCAGGTCCGAATACTTCTCGACCAGGCTGACCCCGTTGAGGATTCTCAGGTCGGCTGCCTGCATGGCCTTTCGCTCGGCCAGCGCGCAGAGGCGGCGGAAGAGAGGGAAGGCGACACGGGCCAGCGGACCCTGGTACTTGTAGGTGCTTTCCAGGTCGGCGAACCAGTCGTTGCCCGAATAGAGCACAACGGGCAGTCCCTTTCGCCGGGCCAGCAGGGCAGCGAGAGCGGCACGCCAGGTAGACATCATCACGAAGACCGCTTCTGCGTCCCGCAGGTTGCGTCTCACGGTGCCCAACTGGCGCAGGTTCATGTGCAGGCCCTGCAGCAGGCTCGGTGCTTGAGCCTTGTGTTCCGCCAGATCCCGGAGTTCGATGTTCTTCGAGCGGAAGCAATACGAGTACCGCCGATAGCGCTCTGCCGTAGCGTCGCGGCCTATGCGCTGCACAGGCGCCAGCAACAACATGCGCCCCAGGCCGGCCGCGATGCTGTCCAGGTAGTTGCCGTCCAGGTTCTGGAAACGGACTTCCCCGTGTTCTTCGACGGCTTGCGCACGGGCGATCACGAGCAAGCGCAGGGAAGCGCAACGGCCGGCCCTTGCGGTCTTTGGCTGGATCTCAGCTTGGGCCTTCATCGGCCCCCTCTGCGCGGAAGTCTTGAACGGCCTTTTCCTCGCGCGCCAGTTCCAGATCGTGATCCACCATCATGCCGACCAGCTCGGCGAAGCCGGTTCTCGGCTCCCAGCCGAGCTTCTCGCGGGCCTTGGCCGCGTTGCCGAGCAGCAGGTCGACTTCCGCGGGACGCAGGTACCAGGGATCGATTTCCACGTGTGACTTCCAGTCGAGGTCCAGGCGCTCGAAAGTGGCGTCGAGGAAGTCCTTCACGCTGTAGCACTCGCCGGTGGCCACGACGAAGTCCTCCGCCTCCGGCTGCTGCAGCATGCGCCACATGGCTTCCACGTAGTCGCCGGCGAAGCCCCAGTCGCGTTTGGCGTCCAGGTTGCCCAGGAAGAGCTTGTCCTGCAGCCCGAGCTTGATCCGTGTGGCCGCCCGGGTGATCTTGCGTGTGACGAAGTTCTCCCCGCGGCGCGGACTCTCGTGGTTGAAGAGGATCCCGTTGCAGGCGAAGAGCCCGTAGCTCTCGCGGTAGTTGACCACCTGCCAGTAGGAGTAGGCTTTGGCGCAGCCATAGGGACTGCGGGGCGCGAAGGGCGTGTTCTCGTCCTGCGGGGTCTCGCGAACCTTGCCGTACATCTCGCTCGAGCTCGCCTGGTAGAAGCGGATCGTCGGATTCTGCCGGCGCACGGCTTCCAGCAGGCGCAGCGTTCCCAGGGCGTCCACGTCTACGGTGTAGATCGGCTGCTCGAAGGAGACGCGCACATGGGACTGGGCGGCCAGGTTGTATACCTCGTCCGGCCGGGACTGGTCGAGGATCTTGTCCAGGCTGCTGCTGTCGTTGAGGTCGCCGTAGTGCAGCTTGAGGCGGCCCGCCGTGTTCTGCGGACTGGTGTAGACGTGCCGCAGGCGGTCGATGTTCGTCGAGCTGCTGCGGCGGAGCACACCGTGCACCTCGTAGCCCTTGCCCAGGAGGAACTCGGTCAGGTAGCTGCCGTCCTGGCCCGTGATGCCCGTGATCAGTGCTCGTTTCATTCTTCGTCCCGAGGCTGTGATGCATTCTCAGCTTCGCCGGCCCCGGCGAGCAGGAACTCGGCCAGGCGCCAGTCTTCCGGCGTGTCCAGATCCAGGGCTGCATGGCCGGGGATCTCGAGCATCCGCATGTCCTCTCCGTAGAGCGGACCTTCCCCCATGATAACATCACCAAGAAGAACATCGACGACGCCGTTGAGCCGGAAGACCGGCGGAAGCAGCTGGCTCTGGTAGTAGGTCTCCGGCCCCTCCGGCAGCAGGTTCCGGCAGCGGCCCTGCCCGTCCTGCCGGTACATCCAGTTGGGGTGATGCACTCCCTCTACGCGGGTCATGCTTCGCAGCGAGTCCGCGCCGGTTTCCGCGAGCCTGCGCAAGGCCTGTTCAATCATCTGCGCTGTGCGGAAAGGGCTGGTCGGACGCAGGAGAACCAGGGCCCAGGGTTTCCAGTCCTGCTCGACCTCGAGCCACTGCAGGGCGTGCCGCAGCACCTCGCGGTCGCCGCTGTGATCGGCGGCCAGTTCCGCCGGTCGCAGGAAGGGCGCCTCGAGCCCCACGCCAATGCCCAGTTGACGGATCTCCTCGCTGTCCGTGCTCAGCAGGACGCGGTCCAGCATGCCGCAGGCCAGGGCCGGGGCGGCGGTGTGCGCCAGCAGGGGGCGACCGGCCAGCTCCTTCAGGTTCTTCCCCGGAATCCGCTTGCTGCCTCCGCGCGCCGGCACCAGACCGAGCACGGGACCGGGCAGGGGCTGTGCTTCCCCTGTCATCTGCGGCTTTCCTGCAGGAGGGCGGACACGATGCGGTCGAGATCCGCTTCGCCGAGCTGTGCATGCAGCGGCAGGTTGAGGATTTCCCTGCAGCGCCGTTCGCTGACCGGGCAGGGCAGGTGCCGGCTGGGCCAGTCGCCCGATGTATACACGGGCTGTTCGTAGAGCGGGCGCGGGTAGGCGACACGGGTCTCGATGCCGTGCACTTCCCGCAGGCGCAGCGCGACGGCATCCCGCTCCCGGACGGATACGGTGAGCAGGAAATTGCCGTGCCGGTTGCCCGCGCTGCCCGCGGCCAGCTGGAGTATGCCCGCTTCTCGCAGGCGACGGGAATAGCTCTCTGCTACACGCGCCCGGGCCGCGTGGATTACATCCAGCTGCCGGACCTGCATGCGCCCGATGGCGGCCTGCAGGTCGTTCATGCGCGCGTTGGTCCCCATGTGGTGATGCACGTACTTCTGCCCGGGAAGCTCGCCCTGGTTGCGCAGGCTGCGCAGCAGGTGCGCTATCTCCGGATCCTTTGCGAAGAGCATGCCGCCTTCGACGGTCGTCATCACCTTCGCCATGTGGAAGCTGGTAGTGGACAGGGGAGCCTGCGAAAGGGTGCTCTTGCCGTCGCAGGCCGCGCCCAGGCTTTGTGCTCCATCCAGCAGCAGGAACAGTCCGTGTGCCTCTGCAAAGTCCATTAGCGGCCCGATGGGGCAGGGGTTTCCGCCATAGTCGATCCAGAGCAGGCCCCGTGTGCGCCGGCCGCATGCCGCTTCCAGGCCCGCCGGATCCAGGTTCAGGCTCTCCGCGTCTACATCTGCGAAGACCGGCACGCCTCCGCGGCGGCTGATCGCCGCGGCAGAGGCGAAATAGCTAAGGGCCGGCAGGATCACTTCGTCTCCCGGCTGCAGTCCCAGGGCCTGCAGGGCCAGTTCCAGGGCGATGCTGCCGTTGCTGACGGCCACGGCTTCCGGAGATCCCACTCTTTCGGACAGGCTCTGCTCGAAGAGCCGGACATTGTCCCCCATGGTCAGCCAGCCGCTGTCGTATACCTCGATCAGCGCCTGGCGTTCCTGCTCGCGCAGGCTGGGCAGGGCCCAGGGAATGCGGATCTCAGTGCTCATGGGGCATGCCGTCCAGCAGTGTCCGCAGGCTGTCCCGGCTGCGTCGCAGCTCCTCCAGCCCGCTGTAGACTTCCAGCGTGATGCACTGCGGCCTGCGATCGCAGGCTTTCAGCGCGCGATGGATCATGCCGCCCTCCTGCAGCGGGCCGTTGCTGTCGCTGCGGCCGTCGTTGTCGCTCACGTGCCAGTAGTCGCTGGCCTGCAGCAGCTCGGCGGCCTCGGCCTCGAAGTCCAGGTCCAGACTGGCCGCGCTGACCTTGAGGTGCGCCAGGTCGAGCAGCAGGCCGACCCCGAGCCTGTCCAGCTCCGGCGCCCACTCGCGCCACTCGGCGGCACTGCAGAGCAGCAGGGGGTTTTCCCCTTTCCACTCCTGCCGGTTGCGTTCCGAGAGCACGTTGTTCTCGACGTAGAGGCGCAGATTGCCGCATTCGCCGGCCAGTTCGGCCAGGCTGTCGAAGAAGCGCCGTGTGGCCTCTTCGGCGGATTGCAGGGCGCGGGTGCCCATCGCCCGTCCCAGTTCGGCGGGGCGGGGATCGAAGCGGAACCCCGCGTGCATGCCGTAGCGTCGTGCCCCGAGCTCCCGGCTCAGGGCGATGGCCTTCCGCGCGTGGGCCATGCTGGCGGCATGGATCACGGGATCTTCGCTGGAGAGATTGAAGACGAAGGGCTCGTCGGGAGGCGGAAAGTAGTTGTGCAGCTGCAGGTCCAGTCCCAGCGAGGTGCGCAGCTCGATCAGCTCTTCTTCGAGATCCGGGTAGGGCTTCGTGCCACCGGAGAGCTCGATGGCGCGGAATCCGGCCGCCGCCAGCTCGCGTGTGACATCGCCAATGCGCTCGCCGCGCAGGCCGCTGGAGCTGACATGGATCACGCGGGCTCGTCCCGTCCAAGGTCGCTCCACTCAAGGGGCGTGCCCGCAGGGAGTGCGCGAACCAGGCTGCGGCCCAGCAACTCGGGACCGTGGAAGGCGCCGATGCCCCGTCCCCCCGTGCGCAGGGCGCGCAGATTGTCGCGGTCGAGGATTGCCCCCGCGGGCAGATCCATGAGCACCACGAGGCATTTCTGCAACGAGGGCCGTGTTTCAGCTTCCGCGGAGCTTGGCTGCAGCAAGGCATCGCCCAGCTGGCGCTCGATCCGGCGAATCTGCCGGACCCACTCGCACAATTCATCGGTATCCAGCGATGCCTTGTGATCCGGACCAGGCAGGGACTTGTCCAGAGTGAAGTGCTTCTCGATCAGGACCGCGCCCAGGGCGGCGGCGGCCGGAGATGCGCCGACCCCTTCGGTGTGATCCGAGAACCCGCAGAGTTCTCCGGTGAGCGCCTCCAGCGTCGCCATGGCGCGCAGGTTGACCTGCTCCGGTGGCGTCGGGTAGCTGGAGGTGCACTTGAGCAGCACCAGTTCGCGGCAGCCCGCCATGCGCAGCGTGTGCGCCGCGGCGAGGATCTCGGCGGCCGTGCTCATGCCGGTGGAGAGGATCACGGGCAGCCCGCAGGCGCCGACCTGCTCGAGGAAGAGCCGATTGGTGGTGTCGGTCGAGGCGATCTTGATCGCCGGCACGCCCAGTTCCAGCAGCAGCTCCAGGCTGCGGCTGCCGTAGGGCGTGGAGAGGAAGGTGATATTACGCTCGCCGCAGCGCCGGATGAGCTTGCGGTGGAAGGCTTCGTCGATGGCGAGACGCTGGAGCATCTCGTCCTGGCTTTCCTGCCGCGTGTCCGTGCGCTGCTGGTAGGGCGCCTTGGCAATGCCGGGGAGGATCAGCTCGTCCAGGCGGTAGGTCTGGAACTTGACGGCGTCGGCTCCGGCCTCGGCGGCGCGGTCGATCAGCTCGAGGGCCCTGTCCAGGTCCCCGTCGTGATTCACTCCGGCCTCGGCGATCAGGTAGGCCGGCCGGCCCGGCCCGATCTCGCAGTCCTCGATGGTGATGCAGCGCTCGTTCCGCATATGCGCCCCGCTCCTGGACAAACCCGTCGGCGGCCTGCTATTCCAGCAAACGGCCCGCCTCCGCGACGAACTGGCTTACGGGACTTTCCGTAAGCAACTCGCCAATATAGTTGTGGCAAAGGGTGATCATCGCTCGGCGTTCCACGCCCTGTGAAATGACTGCCGTGATCGCCTCCGCCAGCGAATCCGGGTCGGCGGCTTCGGCGTAGCGTAGGAACCCCTGGTCGCCCAGGCGTCCATGGATGTTGGGAATCCGGCTGGCGACGATGGGAAGGGACTGGGCCATGGCCTCGAAGAGTACGCGGGGAAAGCCCTCGCTCAGCGAAGGCAGGACAAAAAGATCCGCCTCGCGGTAGCGGGCCATCAGCTCCGGCCCGTTGGCCACATAGCCGGCAAAGCTCACGCGATCCTGCAGTCCCAGTTCGGAGCAGAGGGAACGGAGCATGGCCCCGTAGGCCGGCTGCTCGTTGCCGATCAGCTCCAGGCGGATGTGCTCGTCGAGCCGGGTCATGGCTCGCAGGAGATGCTCGATGCCCTTGCGCGGCATCAGCCCCGCCACCGTCAGCAGGCGGATCCCGGCACCCTGGCAGGTATCACGCAGGGGGGCCATGTCTTCGCGGCGGATCGCCAGCAGGGGCTTGGTCTCGACCGTCCGTCCGGGCAGGCTGCCGTATTTCACCACCAGGCTGTGCCCGTTGAGGATCCGCAAATGGGCGGCGGCCATGGCGCGACGCTCGGCGAAGCCGCAGAACCAGCGGAAGAGGGGGTAGACCCCGCGCGCCAGCCCTCCGCGGAACTTGTAGGAACTCGCCATGTCGGCGTACCAGTCGTTGCCGGAGTAGAGGATCACCCTTCGTCCCAGGCGACGACCGGCCACGGCGGCGTAGGCGGCGCGGAAAGTGGACATCATCACGAAGACGGTGTCGTGGCCGGCCAGCTCGCGGCGGATCAGGCGGCACTGGCTCAGCAGATCCCGCAGGCCGTCCAGCAGGCGGGGCCGGGCCTTCTTGTAGACGGGGATCTCCAGCTGCCGGATGCCCTGCGGCAGACGGTGGTCGTAGCCCTTGTAGGACGAAGCCGTGGTATCGCGACCGGGACGCTGGACGGGAGCGACAAGGGTCATCGCCTCTACGGCTTCGGCGATTCCTTCCAGGTAGGACCCTTCGGTGGCCGGAAAACACCATCTCCCGTCCTGCAGCACCGCCTGTGCCCGGGCAATCGTCAGGATGCGCAGGGGCAGGACGCTTCCGGAAGGCCCGTCATTCTCAGGAGGCATGGAACTCGCGGATCGTCTCACAGACCAGGCGGATCTGCTCCTCCGTCAGTTCCGGATACATGGGCAGCGAGACGATCTCATCGCAGATGCGCTCGGTGAGCGGCATGTCGCCCTGCTTGTAGCCGAACTCCGCCAGGGGCGCCTGCATGTGGACCGGAATCGGGTAGTGCAGGCCGCTGGCGATGCCGCGCTCCTTCAGGAACTCCATCAGCTCGTCGCGCCGCTCGCTGCGGATGATGTAGAGGTGGTATACGTGGCGGTAGCCTTCGCGGGCCACGGGCGCCTGGATGCCGGGGATGCCGCGCAGGTACTCGTCGTAGTACAGGGCGTTGCGGCGGCGGGCGTCGCTCCAGGCGTCGATGTGCTTCATCTTGACCTCGAGCACGGCTCCCTGGATCCCTTCCATGCGGTAGTTGTGGCCCCAGACCTGGTGGTGATACTTCTGCGCCATGCCGTGGTCGCGGATCATGCGCATGGTCTTCGCCAGATCTTCGTCGCGGGTCAGCACGGCCCCGCCTTCGCCGTAGGCACCCAGGTTCTTGCCGGGGTAGAAGCTGAAGCCGGCGGCGACGCCGAACCCGCCGATCGGCGTGCCCTCGATGGCTGCCGTGTGCGCCTGCGCCGCGTCCTCGACCAGCTGCAGGCCGTGTGCGTCGCAGAGCGCTTTCAGCGCCGGCATGTCGGCGGGCTGGCCGTAAAGGTGGACGGCCATCACGGCCTTCGTCTTCGGCGTAATGGCGGCCTTGACCGCTGCCGGGTCGATGGTGTAGGTCTTCTCATCCACCTCCACCAGCACCGGAGTGGCGCCGGCCAGATGCACCGCTTCCGCGGTGGCGAAGAAGGTGTGGCTGGGAAGGATCACCTCGTCTCCGCGGCCGATGCCGAGAGCCCACAGGATCAGGTGCAGGGCCTGGGTGCCGTTGCCGCAGGAAACGCAGTGCGGCACCTTGTGCGCCTTGGCGAAAGCCTCTTCGAAGCGAGCCACCGTAGGCCCGGTGACGAACTCGGTGTTGGTGAGGATGGCCTGGATTGCGGAGTCTATTTCCGTCTTGATTGAGCTATATTGGGCTTTCAGATCGACAAAGGGCACCTTCATCGGTTTCTCCTGTGCGTTGGTCTGGATGGGAAGGCGGGAACAGGACCTGTTCCCTTTGTTTGACACCTCGACTGACAGACTGCACCGGGCGGGCCTACCATGGACCCGCTGCCGCAGCCTGTGCCTGCAAGGTGCCAGATTGATACAGCTTCCGCCACCCCTTTCAAGGTTTTTCACCGGCGAATGCGGCGAGCTTCAATTCCGCTTCCGGATCTGCCGACAAAAGAGGGGATTGGGCACACAGCGCCCAAACGGGTCATCCCCCCGACCCAGTCTGGAACCTGAAGCGAGAGTCCGCCGACCGCTTGCATGCGGAAGATCACGAGGTAGTCCGTGAAGACCCCACGCTACAAGTACCTGCTGGCCTTGATTGACTGGCTGTTTCTCAACCTGACCTTTGTCCTGGCGCTCAAGCTGCGCACCGCTTCCCGCATCGACGTCTTCTTCTCGGAACCGCCCTTCATTGCTCCGGAAGTGATTTTCTTCCTGCTCTACGGCTTCGTGGCCGTTCTCATTTTCCATCAGCAGAAGCTCTACAAGATCAATGTCTTCCTGACGGCGGGCGAGCATGCCTGGCGTCTGATTAAGGCCCTGTCGCTGGTGCTGACGGGCATCGCCCTGCTTTCCTTCTTTACCAAGTCGGACTTCATTGTCGACAGCCGCCTGGCGCTGCTCTATTTCTCGGCCTTCAGCATGGCCCTCTTCCTCTTCGTGCGGGTGATCTTCTTCCGCAGCATCTTCATCCTGTTCACCAATTTCCGCATCTACAACCGGCGCGTGCTGGTGGTCGGCACGGGGGAGACGGCCCGCGAACTGGTGACCCGCCTGGGCCGCTACAATCCCTACGGCCTGAAGCTGGTCGGTTTCATCGACGACGCGCTGCCGGAAGGGCATGTGGTGATGCAGGGCCTGAAGGTGCTCGGCGCCACATCGGGGATCGAGGGGCTGGTGCGCCAGAACCGCGTCAACGAGGTGCTGATCTGCCTGGATCACGGCGACCACAACGCGCTCTTCAACGCGGTGGAGATCGCCATGCAGTCGCCGGCCACGGTCAAGATCGCCAGCCCGCTCTACCGGGTGATTCCCGAGCGCATGTTCACCGACAAGTACGCCAACATTCCCGTGGTCGATGTGACACGCTACGGGCAGCAGATGCCGCATCGCCTCTTCAAGCGCGGCCTGGACCTCTTCCTGGCCACGATCGGGCTGGTCGCGCTCAGCCCGGTGTTTGCCGTCATCGCCATGGCCATCAAGCTGGAAAGCCGCGGGCCGGTCTTCTTCGCCCAGACGCGCATGGGCAAGGACGGGCAGAGCTTCCGCTTCTTCAAGTTCCGCTCCATGGCCATGGGCAGCAACTCGGACAGCGAGCGCGAGGCGGCGGTCAAGGCCTTCATTTCCGGAGGCGGCTCCGCCGGCAGCGACACGAAAATCGTCAACAACAAGCGCATCACGAAGACCGGCGCTTTCCTGCGTCGCACGAGCCTGGACGAGCTGCCGCAGCTCTTCAATGTGCTCAAGGGCGACATGAGCCTGGTGGGGCCGCGTCCCTGCCTTCCCTTCGAATACGACAACTACAAGCCATGGCACCGGAAGCGCCTCAGCGTCCTGCCCGGCTGCACGGGAGTGTGGCAGGTCAACGGCCGCAGCGAGGTGGGCTTCGATGATATGGTGATTCTGGACTTGTACTACATCCAGAACCCTTCGATCCTGCTCGACCTGAGCATCATTTTCAAGACGATTCCCGTAATGGTCTTCGGCAGGGGCGGGGGTTGATCCCTTGGAGCGTTCAATGAAAGCCGGTGTGATCGGACTGGGCTACTGGGGCCCCAACCTGGTCCGCAACTTCCTCAGCACCCCTGGAATCGACGGGGTGGTGGTCTGTGACAAGGACGAGTCGCAATTGGCGAAGATCCGCCAGAAATTCCCGATGGTCGAGACCGTCGGGGACCTGGAGGGCCTGCTCAAGCGCGACGACGTCACCGCCTGCGCGGTGGCGACGCCGATCTCGACGCATCATCCCATCGGGATGAAGGTCCTGCAGGCGGGCCGGCACCTGCTGCTGGAGAAGCCGATGGCCGCCTCGACGGCCGAATGCGACGAGCTGATCAACACGGCGGAGCAGAAGAACCTGCGCCTGATGGTGGATCACACCTTCATCTACAATGGAGCGGTGCGCAAGGTCAAGGAGCTGGTCGACGACGGCACGGTCGGCGACATCCTGTACTTCGATTCCGTGCGTGTCAACCTGGGCCTCTTCCAGCACGACAGCAACGTGATCTGGGACCTGGCGCCCCACGACATCTCGATCATGGATCACCTGATGGACGAGCGGCCGGTGGCCGTCAGCGCCACGGGCATGAGCCATTTCAACGGCTTCGAGGACATGGCCTACATGACCGTGCACTTCGCCGGCAACAAGATGGCCCACTTCCATGTCAACTGGATCTCGCCGGTCAAGATCCGCCAGATCCTGCTGGGCGGCACCAAGCACATGGTCGTATACGACGACATGGAGCCCAGCGAGAAGGTCAAGGTCTACGACAAGGGCGTGGAGATCCACGAGCGCGAAGAGGTCTACAAGGCCCTGGTGCAGTACCGCACGGGCGACATGCATTCGCCGAAGATCGACCAGAGCGAGGCCCTGAGCCGCATGACGGGGGAATTCGTTTCCGCCATCAACGAAGGCCGCGCACCGCTGACGGACGGCATCTCCGGTCGCACGGTAGTCAGCGTGCTCGAAGCCGCGGACCGCAGCCTGCGCGCCGGCGGCAGCCGGGTCGAGATCACCGGCTAGGCCGGCCACAGCGTATACTCCGGACGCCCCGAGCTATCGGGGCGTTTTTTCTCCCCGGGAGCTCTTCCGGGGGCTTCGTATGTTTGCAGGCGTTCCCGAACACAGAGAGGAATCCCAATGGACATGTATCAGCGCATTGCCGACGATGTGGTGCTCGAGGAAGGCGCGCGCGTCTTTGCCTTCGTCAATCTCTACGGCTGCCGCATCGGCGCCGGCAGCAAGGTCGGCTCCTTTGTCGAGATCCAGAAGGGCGCCCGCATTGGTGCCAATTGCAAGGTCTCGAGCCACAGCTTCATTTGCGAAGGGGTCACCATCGAGGACGAGGTCTTCGTGGGTCACAATGTCAACTTCATCAACGACAAGTATCCGCGCAGCGCCAACGCCGACGGCAGCCTGCAGACCGAAGAGGACTGGAGCTGCGTGCCGACCACGGTGAAAAGGCGCGCCTCCATCGGCACGGGCTCGACGATCCTCTGCGGTGTGACAATCGGCGAAGGCGCGATTGTCGGAGCCGGCAGCGTCGTCACGAAGGATGTGCCGGCGGGAACCGTCGTCGCCGGCGTACCGGCCCGCGTGATCCGTCAGCTGGAGCCGGGCGAGTGAGCTCCCTGCCGGATCGCGTGCCCGGAGTCCTGCTCTTGTCGCTGGAGGAGGAGCGGGGCCAGGAGCTCTTCGCACTGGTCGAGCGCAACCGCTCCTGGCTGCGGCAGTGGCTGCCCTGGCTCGATCGGACGAAGAGCCTCGAGGACAGCCTGACCTACCTGCGCGCGGTGCGCAAGCGCGTGCTGCTCTACGGCGAAGCCCACGAAGGGATCCACTACCACGGACGGCTGGTCGGCGTCATCGGGACGCATGCCATCGACATGGCCAATCGCCGCACAAGCCTCGGCTACTGGATCGAGGAGCAGAGCCGGGGAAGGGGAATCGTCAGCGAGGCGGTGAGACAAATGCTGGACCGGCTTTTCGGGACGGGCAACATGCACCGCGTGCAGATCCAGTGCGGCGAGCACAACCGGGCCAGCCGGGCGGTTCCCGAAAGGCTGGGCTTTCGCGAGGAAGGGCTGCTGCGGCAGAACGAGTGGCTCTACGACCACTGGGTGGATCACGTGGTCTACGCCATGCTCAAGCCGGAGTGGGAAGAGCTCAACCGCTCCTAGCCGCCGAAGAGCCTGCGGAAGAGGCGGCGCGCCCCGCGCTCCAGGGGCTCGCGCAGGGAATCGCCGTCGAGGACCGCTTGCGGCCGTGCCAGGCTTCCCTGCAGCGTGAAGCTCAGTGTGATACGACCCTGGTCGTCGGCCATCCATTCGGCGGCGCGGCGCAGGTCGCGGGGCAGGTCGGCCTCCTGCAGCGCCGCCGCGTCCAGGTCCCACTCCAGCTCCAGGTCCAGGGCCGCGCTGTCCGCGCGGGCGTGCGGCGTGATCCAGCCACTCCCGCTCAGGACGCCTTCCCGGCCGGACAGGCGCAGGGAGCGGATCGACCAGGATTCGCCATGGTATACGGCGTCGGCGGAGAGGCTGTCCGCGCGGTAATCGGCCGCCGATCGCAGGCCGATGCGTTCTGCCAGCTCGCGCAGGGGCGGCCAGTCGGATAGCCGGCAGGCCCCCGATTCCAGGCGGATCACCAGGCTGTCGGGCCTGGCGCGCAGATCCAGGGCGAGCTCCCCTTCCAGGCGGCCATCGATGCCGCTCATCGCCCACAGGGAATCCATGGGCAGCGTGTTCGCCATCAGGTTCAGGCGCCAATCGCCCTTCGGCTCCACGCTCCAGTTGCCTTCCACCTTCTCGCCGAAGAGAAGGCCCGCCATGCCCGGGCCCACCAGGCGGGAGCCTTGCAGCAGCAATTCACTTTCCACCTGCCGGAAACGCAGATCCTTCCAGCGCAGCTCGGCGAGCTCGAGCGCTTCCAGGCGGATCTCCTCGTCCAGGGTGTCGCCCAGGGCCAGTGTCCACAGGGAGCGGATCGATCCCAGGCTTCCGCCGCTTCGAAGATGCTCTGCCTTCAGTCCCGCCCGTGGCAGATGCAGCGAGTCGGCGCGCAGCGTCAGACGCGGCAGCAGCTTCAGCCGGCCGCCGAAAACCTGTTCGGACCAGGGGGCAGGCAGCACCCTTTCCAGAGGCCACCAGATGAACAAAGCACCGGCAGCCAGCAGGACGAGTACCAGAAGAGATGAGAGGAGAAGTCGGCGCACCGTCGGTTCCGTTCCGCGAGTTGGCCGGCCATGTCGGCCGGATCGTTCAGGCGGCCTGGTGCTCCAGTTTGGCAAGGAAATCGTTCCACTCGGAGCGATTCATCGTGCGGGCCACGCCCAGGGCCAGAGCCAGGCCATCAAAGGTCTGCTGCCGTTCGCAGAGGGCTACGATGCGGCGGATGTCCTCGTCATTGGGCGTGATACGCAGCGGATTGGCGGTGAACCATTGCTGGACATCGTCTTCGAAATCGATGCCGCGCACAAGCACCCAGACGCCCTTCAAGTTGAAATATCTGGCCAGCCGATCAAGGACGCGAATGCTGGGGCTGTGATCCGGATCATTGAGAATCGCCTGGACGCTGCCGACGCCGATGCCGGCCTGCTTGGCCAGGCGAATGATGCCGATGCCTTTTCCGCCCTCGGCCTGGTTCATCAATCGACGTAGCGTCCTGCCGATAGTGCTGTGGGCTTCACGGGCCTGGGAGTCGATGCGTTTGCGTTTGTGCATGGGCTCTGGTTCCTGCGAGGTTGCTGTGCGAGGAGGTGCCGGATTCATTCCAGTGATCAATGTTGAAACAGCAAAACTTTGGCCTGCCAAACAAGTTTCAGTGAAGATAAGCCGAAAAAGATCCCTCTTGACTGCCAAGAGGGGGCTGAAGCTGAAAAGATCGACCCGGATTCCCGCACATTCCAATAACTGTACGACCCTTCGCTTGTTCCCGGGCAAAGCGGAACTGTTGCCGTGCCGATAGACCCTGAACGGGCGGTGAACCAGCGTCATGGCCGGCCAGGATGAAAGACTGAATTGATACATTCCGCCAACCCGTCCGGAGGGGCGGATCACAAACCGGGAGATCTACATCCATGATGGACAAACTTGCCGAACTGCTGGGCGCCGACGATGCCCGCAGCCTGCTGGAACACCGCTGCGAGGGCATTCCCCAGGAACGCATTCATTCGCCCGGACCGGGCCATCTCGATTCGGTCTTCAGCCATTCCAACCGCAACAACCGGGTGCTGCGCAACCTGCAGTGGATGCATGACACCGGTCGCCTGGGCGGCAGCGGCTACCTGTCGATCCTGCCCGTCGACCAGGGCATCGAGCACACGGCGGCCGCCAGCTTCGCCCCCAATCCGGACTACTTCGATCCCGAGAACATCGTCAAGCTGGCCCTCGAGGCCGGCTGCAACGGCGTCGCCAGCACCCTGGGCGTGCTGGGCATCGTCAGCCGCCAGTACGCGCACAAGATTCCCTTCATCGTCAAGCTGAATCACAACGAGTTGATGACCTATCCCAACACCTACGACCAGATCCAGTTCGCCAACGTGGACCAGGCCGTCGACATGGGAGCGGCCGGCGTCGGCGCGACGATCTACTTCGGCAGCGAGGAGAGCAATCGCCAGATCGTCGAGATCAGCGAAGCCTTCGCCTATGCCCACGAGCAGGGGCTGTTCACCATTCTGTGGTGCTACCTGCGCAACAGCGCCTTCAAGAAGGACGGCACGGATTACCACACCGCCGCCGACTTGACCGCGCAGGCCAACCACCTGGGCGTGACCATCGAGGCCGACATCATCAAGCAGAAACTGCCGGAGAACAACGGCGGCTTCACGGCGATCAACTTCGCCAAGACCCACAAGCTGGCCTATGGCGAGCTGAACAGCGGGCATCCCGTCGATCTGGTCCGCTGGCAGGTGGCCAACGGCTACATGGGCCGTTGCGGGCTGATCAACAGCGGCGGCGCCAGCGGCGCCAACGACCTGGCCGACGCTGTGCGCACCGCGGTGATCAACAAGCGCGGCGGCGGCATGGGCCTGATCCTGGGCCGCAAGGCCTTCCAGAAGCCCCTCAAGGGCGGCGTCGAGATCATCAACGCCGTGCAGGACGTCTACCTGGACGAGGGGATCACGATCGCCTAGAACGGGCGCTTATCCAGGTGTGTGACAAGGGCGCTGCCGTGTGGCAGCGCCCTTTTCCCTCCGCACGAATCACGATCGTCGATTGCTACGCGGGACGATATGCGCAATGGGATGCATTGCGATTTGCGTTCCGTTTCCGCACGAGAATCGTGCGGCTTTATGCAACGACCGCTACGCGGTCGAATACTCTTACATGAATCTACAGCTGTCTTGAAGCAAGCACAGCCTTCTAGGTTTATGCGGCGTCGATTCCGTTTTGCATCCTGAAACTCTCGGCGGCAAAACCACAACCGACCGCATCGCGGTCGCTGCATGAAGCCGCACGTGAATCGTGCGGGCCCCTAATGCAACACAACACGAGATCCCTGGTCCATTCGCTAGACGCGTTCCGCGCTAGTCTTGTGTTTCCCGAAACGCGGCCAGCTTCCCTGCCGCGCGTCCCGGCCAGTCCCAGGTCTGGTATACGCCTGCCATGGCCAGCCCCTTGAGCACGGCGCTGATCAGGATCGCGATCCAGACTCCGTTGATGCCCAGGCTCGTATACTCGACGAGTGCCCAGGCCATGGGCAGGCGCAGCAGGTTGCCGCTGATGGCGACGGCCAGCTGCGGGGCGGGCACGCCGCTGCCGTTCATCGTGTCGCCGGGGACCATTTCCAGAAGCTGGAAGAGGTTGGCCAGCGCGGCGATGCGCAGGTAGTCGACACAGAGTTCCGTCAGCACCGGGTCGCTGGTGTAGATGCCGATCAGCGGGCGCGGGAAGAGCAGCCAGAGCAGGCTGAAGGCGACGGCGATCGGCAGGGCGCGGCGCAGGACGCGCCAGCCCACGGAGCGCGCCTCGGCAGCCTTGCCGGCGCCGATGGCCTGGCCGGCCAGGCTGGAGGCCGCCGCGCCGAAGCCGAGCAGCACCATGAAGCCGATGGACTCGATGCCGCGAATGCCGATGCCGACCACGCCGAAGGCCTCCTGGCCGAAGCGGGAAAGCAGGCGATTGAGCACCATGAAGATGCCCGAGTACATGGCCACGGAAAAGGCCGTCGGCGCCCCCACGCGCAGCATTTCCCGAATCGTGGCCCCTTCCGGCCAGGGGTGATACTTCCCGACGATGCGCAGACCGGATCGCCGCAGCAGCCACCAGCTGCGCGCCGCCGCCAGGGCCCGGGAGAGCAGGCTGGCCAGGGCGATGCCGTAGAGTCCCCAGTGCAGCACGAAGACCACCAGGCTGTTGAGACACAGATTGAGCGTCACCGCCAGGGCCTGGTTCTGCATGGGGACACGGGAGTTGCCCCGCCCGAAGAAGACCATGTCGGCCAGCGAATGCAGGGCCAGAATCGGCAGGCCCAGGTAGAGGATGCGCAGGTAGGTCGTCGCCAGGCCGAGCACCGGCCCTTCGCCCCCCATGGCCTCCAGCAGGTGCGGCGCGATCCACCAGCCGGCCAGGCCCGCCGGCACCGTGATACCCAGGCAGAGCCAGAGCGCCTGGTATACGCTGTGGCCGACCGCCTCCTCTTGTCGCGCTCCCGTCAGCCGTGCGACAAGCGAGAGCGCGCCCCGGCTGCCGAGGATCACGAAGCCCGCGTTGAAGATCAGCACCATCAGGCAGAGGCCGATGGCATTGTTGGCGTCCACGGAAATCCGGCCGGCGAAGAAGAGGTCGTTGATGTTGTAGAAGTTTCCGAGGATGAAGCTGCCCGCCGCCGGCAGGGCCAGTCCGAGGATTCCCTTCGAGGACGGGTGCTGTGTCACGGCTTCTCCAGCAGGGCGTCCAGCTGGGGCAGCGCCGGGTGCCCGGAGTCGAAGCGTCGCGCCAGGTCTGCATGGCGCCGTGCCTGTGTCTCCAGCTGCAGGGCCAGGCTGGCCTTGGCGGCGAGCACGTGCAGGCCCGCGTCCCGCGGGGCTTCGGCAAGCAGTTCGCGGATCAGCGCGTAGCCCTCGTCGGCGCGCTGCAATTCGCAGAGGGCCTCGGCCAGGCGGATCTTCGCCGGGCGATAGTCCGGCTGGAGCTCGAGGGCGCTCGTCCAGTGTGTGACAGCGTCATCCAGCCGCCCCTCGCGGGAAAGGGCGTTCCCTGTGTGTGTCCACCAGCCCGGCGAGTCCGGGTGCCTGCGCAGGCCCTCTTCGAAGACCTGCCGCGCTTCCATGGCCCGTCCCTCTTCCAGATAGACGAGGCCCAGGGTCTGCCGCGCCTCCGCCGACTGCGGCCGCTTCTCCAGCACCGCTCGCAGCAGGGCCTGCGCCTCCGCCCCCCGCCCCAGGGCCAGCAGCAGGCGCGCGTGTTCCAGTTTCAGGCCGGTGTTGCGGGGCTCGGCAAGCCTTGCCTGGCGGTAGGCGGCTTCGGCCAGTCCCTGTTCGCCCAGGCGCAGCAATGCCCGCGCACGCACGGTCTGCAGCCGATGGTCGGGGAAGAGGCCCTGGCCGGCGGTCGAGGTGGCCAGCTGCAGGGCGCGGCGCACCCCCGCCTCTTCCGCGGCCGGGTCGGCGAAGTCGCCGCTGCTGGCGTGATCCAGGGCCTGCAGGGCGCGCCAGGTGTTCCATTGCACCCAGCCGCTGTGCGCCATGAAGGCCAGGGTGAGAAGCGAGACCAGGGCGTATACGCGGCCGGCCCTCGTGATCTTTCCGCCTTTTTTGAGATTCCAGTGCTGGAGGCGAAAATCCCGCCGGCGCAGAAGAAAGAGGAACTCCCGCATCAGGAAAGCCGCCATGACCGACGCGCCGAGGGCCAGCAGGAAAGAGACCTTTCCGTAGAGGCCGCGCAGGGCCAGGAAGGAGGCCAGCGCCGCCAGGGCCAGCAGGACCTCGCTGCCCCAGTCCACGGAGCGTCCGCGTCGGCTCAGGGGCTCTGCGCTACGGAGCAGGGCCGGCCGGGCGAAGCCCAGGCTCAGAGCCTGGTTGGGGCAGGCGGCGACGCAGTCCATGGTCTTCATGCAGCCCGAGTCCACCACGTGGCCATGCTGTCTCACTTCGCGGCTCACATTGACGCCGGAAGTGCAGACCGCCGTACACAGGGCACAGCCGCGGCAGGCCTCGCTGACCGTGATCCGCAAGGGGCTGAAGCGGTCGGCGAAGCCGTAGAGCGCCCCGTAGGGGCAGGCGAAGCGGCAGAAACCCTTCGAACCGAGAAACCAGACGATGCCCGCCCCGCAGAGCAGGAAGGTCAACATGCCCAGGCCCCAGCCGGGAAAGGTCTGCCAGAAGGCGGGCGTGCTCAGTTCGAGGCGTGTTTCCAGGTCCGGATTCGTCGCCAGTCGGTAGACCAGGGGCCAGACGAACATGTAGACGAAGGCGATCCAGGGCACCCAGACCAGCAGCGTGCTCTTCAGCGGTCGGGGAGTCAGGCCCATTCTCGCCAGCAGCCAGCGGCAGCCGTCCTGGATGGCCACCAGGTGGCAGGCCCAGCCGCAGAAGAAGCGGCCGACGACCAGGGTCAGCAGGGCGCTGCCCGCCAGCAGAAGGGCACCGGCGTTGAGCAGGCCTTCGCGGGAGAAGGCGATCGCCTCCGAGGGCTCGAGGGGTGCCAGCGTATCCCCGACCCACAGCCAGTGAATCACATGGCCCACGATGGCCAGGTGCACCAGGAAGAGCACCAGCGCGCGGCGCCGGCCCATGCGCGTGCCCGTCGGGGGGCGGTTGGCCCGCGGGGCGCTCACGAGGCGGACTCCCGGAAGCTCTCGCGGCTCGCGCCGTCTGCAAGGCCGTCGGCCAGGAAGCGGCGCTCCTCGACGCTCCACTGTCCCTTGCGATCACGCAAGATCACCGTCGAGCAGCGTGTGCCATAGGACTCGCCGCGAATGAAGAGGGAGGAGAGGAAGTGCTCCAGTTCCGCTCCGACGCCCGTGTCCGGGAGCTCGGAAGGCTCGCCCTTGCTCTCGTCAGCCAGCAGGTGGAAGAGCGCCTCCGCTTCCGGTTGCCCGTCCTGCAACAGCGCGCGCAACTGTTCCCGTCCGCGGCGCACTTTGGGCCAGTCCTCGTTCAGGCTGCCGTTGCTCAACCCATATACGCCGGCGGAGAGCTTCTGGTAGATCGCCTGCGGACGGCTGTGGGTCATGGGCAGGCGGTTGCTGAACCACCAGAACTCGCCCTTGCGGCCCAGCAGGAGGTTGCAGCCCGGGAAGCGCTCCGCCTCCTCGCTCAGCTGATCCAGGAAGAGGCCGCACTCGGCTCGCCGGTTGAGGAATTCGCGCGGCGGCGCGCCCCGCGAGAGGTCATTCGGCTGCGGCGGGCGCTTTTCGCGGACATTGGTCACCGCCGCCAGCCCGCCGTCGCGCGCCACACCGAGCCAGATGCCGCCCCGTTCCCGGTCGCGGCCGGCCAGCAGGCGCCGTTCCGGTTCCCACCAATGCAGGGCCTCGGCTTCCCGGGCGTGGAATTCGTCCCGATTGGCGGCCAGGACAAAGGGATAGTCCGGGTGGGCCTCCAGGGCGAAGAGCAGCGTGCACATCAGCCTTCTCCTCCTGCGATTCGCGCCCTGTTCCGCATGCACAGTCCTCGCGGCGCAGCGCCGGGAGGCGCCGTTCCCGCAAGGAAGTGGATCAGGATGAAGGTCGGCATGCGCTTCCCGGAAATTGGACAGGCCCGCAAAGTACGAAGGCCGCATCAATGCGCGAGGGGGTGGGAAAGCGTTGCCTTCCTGTCGACCATTTCCTTATTTCCCGGCGGCGGCGGCAGACCGTCGCCTGCCCGATCCACTCCGACAATCACCTTGTGCCCAGGCAATGGAATCCGCTGCCCGAGGCATCTCCATTCGCGGAGGATACCATGCTGCGTTCCGCGCTGCTGTTGCACCTGCTGCTGGCGCTGACTGTACGCGCCGACCTTGCCGACCATGTCGTGATCGACGAAGTCTACTACGACGGCGCCGTCAGCGGCGACACGGACGAGTTCGTCGAACTCTACAATCCCACCGGCGCGGCCGTCGACATCAGCGGCTGGTGGCTGGGGGACGAGGAGACCCAGGGCGGGGGCGAGTTCTTCGGCCAGATTCCGGGCGGAACCGTGCTCGATGCCGGCGGCCGCCTGGTGATCGCCCGCGACGCGGCGGGATTCCAGGCCGCCCATGGCTTCGCCGCGGACCTGGAGATGGGCTTTGCTCTCTCCAATTCGGGGGACGAGGTGATCCTGGCAACGGGCGAGTACACGGGCATTGTCGACGCCGTGGCCTGGGAAAACGGCAGCTGGGCCGGAGTCGTGTCCTACGGCTCGACGCCTTCCGGGCAATCCATGCAGCGCACGCCCTCCGGAGAGGACACGGACAACTGTCCCGCCGACTTCGTCTCCGGCACGCCGGATCCCGCAGGCGGAGGCGTTATCGAGCCGCCCGCCGAGGAGGGCGCGATCCAGGTCTGGTTCAACCGCAGTGTGAACACGGGGGTGGCCAGCTACCAGGCCGCCGCAGGCAACAGCTGGTTCTTCACACCGGCCGTGGCCTTCATCGACGAGGCGCAGTACAGCCTGGATGTCTGCCTCTACTCGTTGACGGATCACACCATCGGCAACGCCATCGAGGCGGCGCACAACCGCGGCGTCACCGTACGCGTGATCACGGAAGCCGCCAACAACGGCAGCGCCGCGATCCAGGACCTGGAGAACCTGGGCATTCCCGTGATCGATGATACCTACGGCAGCAATGACGGCGACGGCCTGATGCACAACAAGTTCCTCATTGCCGATGCCCGCGCCGGAGCGCCGGCCGGTCTGGGCCGCGTGCTCACGGGCTCCTGGAACTTCAACTATGGCGGACAGGCCAATGACGCCAACAACCTGCTGCGCGCCGATTCGGATGCCCTGGCTGACATCTTCGAGGCCGAGTTCGAGGAGATGTGGGGAGGCAGCGGGGATTCGCCCAACAGCTCGCAGAGCGAGTTCAGCGGCGCGAAAGAGGACACCAACAGCGAGAACACGACGATCGACTCGATCGCCGTCGAGGCCCACTTCAGTCCCAGCGATGCCGTCATGGGAGACATCGTCAGCGAACTGGCGGGAGCGGATCACGAGATCCACTTCTGCGCCTTCAGCTTCACCCGGCAGGATGTGAGCGACGCCATGCGCTCGCGCTACAATGCCGGCGTGACCGTGCAGGGCGTCTTCGACACGGATCAGAACAGCATCTATTCCGAGTATCACGACATGACCGGCAGCGGCCAGAATCCCTGGAGCCCGCCGGCGCCCGTGATCCTCGATGACCTTCCCGGCCTGCTGCATCACAAATACATCCTGATCGACGCCAACCACCCGGACAGCGATCCGGTGGTGATCATGGGCAGCGCCAACTTCTCCAGCGCGGCGCAGAATTCGAACGACGAGAACCTGCTCATCCTGCACGACGCCAACCTGGCCAACCAGTTCTACCAGGAATTCGCCGCGCGCTACGGTGCCTCCGCGCCATCGGTCACCCCGATCGCGGACATCCAGTTCACGGCCGATTCCTCCGGGGAGTCTCCCATGCTGGGGCAGAGCGTGGTCGTCGAGGGAGTGGTCACCAATGTACACACGAGCTCGCTCTTCGTGATCCAGGAAGCGGAAGGCGCCTGGAACGGCCTCAGCATTTATTCGCCGGGCCACGCGGTCGGCATCGGGCAGCAGGTCCAGGTCAGCGGAACGGTCACCGAGTACTTCGGCCTGACCGAGCTCTCGCCGGTGAGCGCCATCGTGGACCTGGGGGCCGGCGTGCTGCCGGAGCCCGCCACCCTGGACTGCGCCTCGGCAAAGCTGGAAGACTGGGAAAGCGTCCTGGTCCGCGTGCAGGATGTGGTCGTGAGCCAGACGGACCTGGGCTTCAATATCTGGGAAGTCACGGACGGCGCCGACAGTCTGGAGATCGACGACCAGCCCTTCCTCTACGCCCCTGCCGTGGACGAGGCCTTCGGCAGCATCACGGGCACCATGACCTGGAACTTCGACAGCGCCAAACTCTCACCCAGGGATGCCAACGACCTGCTGCCGCCCCTGGGAGCGGTCTCGGACCTGCAGATCACGATCCTCGGCGGCAGCTTCGTCCAGCTGAATTGGAGTCCGCTGCCCGGCGCCACGTCCTACACGGTGCACCGCACGACAGCGCCCTGGGAAGCGCCGACCCCGGCCAACCAGGTCGCCTCCCTGGGCGGCACCTCGCACCTGGAAGTCCTGCCGGCCCCGGAGGCGCGGTACTTCTACGTGGTCGTGGCGGTGGGGGAGTAGGGGTCAACCTGTATCACAGGGCGAAGTGTAGTACGATCCCGACTCCTCCTGTCCTCCCCCGCGTTGGCGGGTGAAGGTTATCGAGGGGAAGGATGGAGCGTCTGTACTACACCCCGGTAGCCTGTTCCTCTTCGATCATGCGGTGATACGCCCGGATCAGCGGCACATAGAGCGCGACTCCCACTCCGTAGAGCACGGCCGTGACCAGGAAGATCTCCCAGTAGGGCAGCCGCAGTTCGCGCAGGAATTCGAAGATCTTGGCGCTGAGGAACCAGCTGCCGCTCCAGATACTCGAGCTGATGGCCGCCATCAGTTCCTGGTTGCGCGGGCCGATGTACTTCATGGTCAGTTCGCTGGAGAGCGGCTGGGCCATGTTCATCAGGGGCTGGCGCACGACGAAACAGAAGGCGGCCAGGCCCAGGGCCCAGGGACGGCCGGCCTGCAGTTCCGTCAGGGCCAGCACGACCAGCATGCCGATGGCCAGGCTCTGGCTGAGCAGGATGCCGGGGCCGAAGCCGAAGCGCCGCTTGATCGACGGCGTTCCCAGCGAGGCGATGAGCACCAGCACCGCGCTGGCGCTGCCCAGCAGGCTGAATTCCTCCGACCCTAATCCGAAGACCGAGAAGAAGAAGAGGTTGATGAAGGGAATCGTCAGCCCGGCGCCGATCGCGATCAGCAGGACCGGCAGAATGGCCCTGCCCAGCCGGCCCCAGTCATAGTCCAGCAGCCGCCTTTGGCGGTCCGGGTTGCGCGCCAGCAGCTCGGCGCGGGAAATAGTCGGAAGGCGCCGCACCAGCGGAATCGCACCCAAGGACAGAAAAGTCAGAACGAGCAGGATGTGATGCTCGTCCCAGGCTACGGTCCAGCCGAGCAGGCTGGTCGAACCCAGGTGCCCCAGTCCGGAGATGAGCAGCCCGCAGACCAGCATGGCGGCCGGCCAGCTGGCGAAGTTCAGCGCCAGGGCCTCGCTCAGGTGCTCTTCCTTCGCGATGCGCATGATCCACGGCAGCGCGCAGACCGCCATGCCCATCAGCCCCACGCCCCAGAGCAGCACGCCGACCGAGATCCAGGGAATGTTCTTCGCCTGGATCGCCAGCAGCACCCAGATGCTGGACAGGGGAGTCACGATTGCGCTGGCCAGGAAAAAGGGCCGCAGGGGACGGCTGCGGATCAGCAGTCCCATGGGGGTGGAAAGGGCGAGCACGCCGAGAAAGCGGTAGGAGGTGATGAAGGCGATCGCCGGATCCTGGTAGCCCTGCTTGCGCAGGTGGATGTTGAGGATCAGCATGAAGCCCGAGTTGACCATGTTCAGCAGGAACTGGGCCAGCAGCATCTTTCGGATGGGGAGCGGCACGCAGGTGAATCGGCTCAGGGCCTGGAGAAGTGCTGCCATTCGTGATCCCGGTTCCTATTTTGCCCGCATTCGATTCCGCGCCGGATGCCGAGGCAATGTAAGCAAGAGTTCCATGGAAGTGCCGGCCCCGCGGGTATACGCACGGCCTGGCATGATCAGGCCGCGGAATGTCCCGGGACGAGTCCTGCGGCGCCGCGCGGAGAAGCCGTCGCACGAGAGCAGGATGCCGACCTTCGGGCAACACGAGAGGAGACCTCCATGGCCGAAATCGTTTCCGTATACATCGCCTCCGAGGAGAAGGGCGAACCCTGCTCCCAGTCGGAGGCGATCCTCGAGGCCGGCTTCGGCATTGTCGGCGACCGCTACTATCGCCGCGCGCACGAGCATCCGGAGAAGCACGCCCCCAGCCAGGAAGTCACGCTGATCGAGGAGGAACAGGTCCTGTCCTACAACCGGGGCGCGGGACACTCCTTCGCACCGGCCGATTTCCGCCGCAACGTGATCACGAGGGGCATCGACCTGAACGCCCTCGAAGGCCGGACCTTCCGCCTGGGCGCCTGCCTATTGGAAGGCCTGGAGCTCTGCGAGCCCTGCAGCTACCTGGCGAAGATGCTGGATAGGCCGGTCCACAAGGAGATGGTCGGCCGCTCCGGCCTGCGGGCGCGGATTCTCGAGGGCGGCGTGATCCGTCCGGGAGACCGGATCGAGGCGGCATGAGCGCCGGACTGCGCCTGCTCGTCACCGGCGGCAGCGGCATGATCGGCCAGGGCCTGTTGCGCGAGGCCCTTCGGGAGGATCGGGTGGCACGAGTCCTCTCCCTTGGGCGCCGGCCGACGGGAGTGCATCACGGGAAGCTCGAAGAGGTCCTGGTCGAGGACCTCTTCGACCCGGCGGGCTACGCGGAGGCCCTGTGTGACATCGACGCCTGCGTCTTCTGCCTGGGCGTCTCCGCGGGGGGCGTGGACGCGGAGTCCTACAGACGGATCACCCGCGAGCTGACCCTGAGCCTGGCCCGTGCCCTGCGCAAGGCCAGTCCCGGGGCCAGCTTCCAGTATGTGAGCGGTGCCGGAACTGGCGTCGACAAGCGCGCCCGCTGGGCCCAGGTCAAGGGCCGGGTCGAGGCGGAGCTGCTGGAACTGGGCTTCCCCTGCGCCTGGATGCTGCGCCCCGGCGTGATTCGCCCCCGCGACGGCATTCGATCGCGCACCCCGGCCTACCGTCGCATGTATACCCTGCTCACGCCCTTCTGGCCGGTCATCCTGGCCCTGGGCGGGCGTTCCGTGATCGACACGCGCCAATTGGGGCGCGCCATGCTGCGACTGGCCATCGAGCAGCCGCCCTCGGCGATTCTCGAGGCGAAGCAGCTGCATGACCTGGGAAGTACGGCGGGATCAGGGAAATGAAACACGGACTCTTCCTCATGCTGACCTGGCTGCTATGTCATACATCTCCCGCCGGAGCCCGGGAGCTGCACTGGCTGGGAGTGGCCGACCTGCAGCGGGCCTTTGCCGATGGCCGCCTGGGCTCCACGGAGCTGGTGGATCACCTGGCGGCGCGCGTCGACAGCCTGGATGGCCGGCTGGGCGCGCTCATCGAATGGAATCCCCAGGCCCGGGACCAGGCGCGCGCCCTGGACGAAGAACGCGCACGCGGCGTCGTACGCGGACCCCTGCACGGCGTGCCTGTGCTGCTGAAGGCCAACATCGACACGGGCGACCGCATGGCGACCAGCGCGGGCAGCCTGCTGCTGCGCGACCACAGGGCTGCAAAGGACGCGCCGCTGGTGCAGGGCCTGCGCCAGGCGGGAGCGGTGATCCTGGACAAGACCAACCTCAGTGAATGGGCCAATTTCCGTTCGACGGCCAGCAGCAGCGGCTGGAGCAGCCTGGGCGGCCAGTGCCGAAATCCCTGGGTGCTCGACCGCAGTCCCTGCGGCAGCTCCAGCGGAAGCGCCGCGGCCGTGGCGGCAGGTTTCGCGCCCCTCGCGGTCGGAACGGAGACCGACGGCTCGATCGTTTGTCCCGCCAGCCATTGCGGCATCGTGGGGCTCAAGCCGACCCTCGGCTATGTGAGCCGTACGGGCATTATTCCCATTTCCCGCAGCCAGGACACGGCCGGCCCCATGGGGCGCAGCGTGATCGATGTGGCTTTGCTGCTGCAGGCCATGGCCGTGTACGACAAGGGCGATTCCGCCATGGAGAGCCGTCCACGGGAGCTGCCGGATCTGCTCAAGGCCCTGGAAAGGACGTCCCTGGAGGGGCTGCGGATCGGCCTGCACCTCGAGACGCTTGATCCCGTATCACAGCCCGGGCTTCGTCGTCTTGTGGAAGGCGCCGGACCCCTTCTCGAAGCCGCCGGAGCTTCTGTGACACGCGTCGAGGGAAGCCTGTCCCCGGAAGGCCTCGACGAGGCCGAATTCACCGTCCTGCTGGGCGAGTTCCGCAGCGGCATCGAGGCCTATCTGGAGTCTCACGACTTCCCAGCCGGCCTGCGCAGTCTGGAGGACCTGGTCGAGGCCAACCGTCGCGAAGCGGCGAGCGTGATGCCCTGGTTCGGCCAGGAGCTCTTCGAGCAGGCCCTGGAAGCCCCGGCACCGGACTCCCCGGAAGGACGCGAGGCCCTGCAGACCAGTCGCCGCCTGGCGTGGGAAGCGCTCGAGCAGCTGCTGGCCGAAGACCTCGACCTGTTGATCCTGCCGAGCAACTCTCCTTCCTGGAAGATCGACTGGCTGCAGGGCGACCGTTTCGACGGCGGCGTGTTCACCTCCAGCCTGGCGGCGGTCGCCGGCTGGCCCAGCCTGACCCTGCCTATGGGGTTGGTTCACGGCCTGCCGGCGGGCATCAGCCTGGTGGCGCGGCCCTGGCGGGAGGACCTGTTGCTGCAGGTGGGGCGCGTGCTCGAGGAGAAACGCGGTCCCTTTCCGCACCCGGAGTTCCGGGCCAGCCTGGAGCAGCCGTGATCCACGCGCGCTGCTTGCTCTTCCATTGCCTGTGTCTCCTTGTGCTGCTGTCGCCCATGCGGGCCGGCGCCGGATCGGCGACGATCGCCGTGGCCGCCAGTTTCCGCGCGCCCCTGGCGGAACTGTGTTCGCTCTACGCGGCGCAGGGCGGCCAGGTATTCCAGTTGAGCAGCGGGTCCACCGGAAAGCTCTACGCCCAGATCCGCCAGGGCGCGCCCTATGCGCTCTTCTTCGCCGCGGACACGCTGCGGCCCTACCTGCTGGAAGAGGAGGGGTGGATCACGCCGGAGCAGCGTTTCCCCTATGCCCGCGGTGTGCTGGCTCTCTGGTCGCCCCGGGGAGTGCTGTCTTCGGAGCCGGCGCTACCACCCGGCGGACGGCTGGCCCTGGCGAATCCCGCGCTGGCGCCCTTCGGCCTGGCGGCGAGGAACTGGCTGGAAGAACGAGGCGAGTGGAGGCCGAACCTGGATCGCTTCGTCTACGGCGAGAACGTGGCCCAGGCCGCGCACTTCATCGCCAGCGGAGCCTGTCCGGCGGGCTTCGTCAGCCTCTCGCTGGTTCCCGTGTCCATGTGGAGCGACTCTTCGCGCTGCCGTGATCTTTCGCGCCAGGGAGCCGCGCCCGTGATGCAGCAGGCCGTCGACCTGGAGGTCTCCGAGCGCACCCGGGCCTTCCGGGACTGGCTGCGGGGCGAAGAGGCCGCGGCATGCATCACGAAGTGGGGCTTTGCCCTGCCATGACGGACCTGCTGACACCCGCCGACTGGGCCGCGCTCTGGATCACGCTGCGCCTGGCCCTGCTGACGACCCTGCTGCTGCTGGGCCTGGGTCTGCCCCTGGCCTGGTGGCTGGCCCGAGGCCGCGGGCCGCTGCGTGTCGGCGTCGAAGCGGTTGTTGCCCTTCCACTTGTCCTGCCGCCCACCGTGCTCGGTTTCTACCTGCTGCTGGCCCTGGGACCGCAGGGTTTCCCCGGAGCCTGGTGGGAAGCGCTGGGACTGCCGAGGCTCGTCTTCAGCTTTCCCGGCCTGGTCCTCGCGAGCCTGGTCTACAGCCTGCCATTTGTAGTGCAACCGCTGACGACGGCTTTCCGCGGCCTGGACGATGGCGTGCTCGATGCCGCCTCGGCGCTGGGCGCGGGGCCCCTGGACCGTTTCCGCAGCATTGTCCTGCCGCAGAGCCGCGCCGGCATCCTGGCGGCGGCCGTGCTCGGTTTCGCGCATACGGTGGGCGAGTTCGGCGTGGTGCTGATGATCGGCGGCAACATTCCCGGCGAGACACAAGTGCTCTCGATCGCGATCTACGACCAGGTGGAGAGCCTGGCCTACGGACGGGCCCATATGCTGTCCGGCCTGCTGCTGGCAGGCAGCCTGCTGCTCCTGCTGCTGGTCTACGGCAGCCGGGCGCGGAAGGAGGCGCGGCTGTGAGACTCCGCCTTTCCTGCCGCGTCACCTGGCCCGCCTTCGAGCTGGCCTGCGAGGCCGACTGGCCGCTGCAGGGCGTGACCGCCCTCTTCGGCGAATCGGGCAGCGGCAAGACGACCCTGCTGCGCGTGATCGCCGGCCTGCATCGGGATCCGCGCACCCGCCTTTCATTCGGGGAGGAGTGCTGGCAGGACGGGCGCCGTTTCCGGCCCGTAGACCAGCGCGGGCTGGGCTGGGTCTCGCAGCAGGGCGATCTCTTTCCGCACCTGAGCGTGAGAGGCAACCTGGACTTCGCCTTCCAGCGACGCCGCGGGCGGAAGGGGCCGGAAACGTACAGCGTGATCCACTCCCTGGGGCTGGAGGATCTGCTGGATCGCCTGCCCGCACAGCTCTCGGGCGGCCAGCGCCAGCGTGTCGCCCTGGGCCGCGCCCTGCTGGCCGCGCCGAAACTGCTGCTGCTCGACGAGCCCCTGGCCTCCCTGGATGCCGCCGGCAAGGCCGAACTGCTCCCCGCGCTGGAGCGCCTGCGCCTCGAGGCGGACTGTCCCGTGCTCTATGTGAGCCATTCCCCGGACGAAGTGGCACGGCTGGCGGATCGCCTGGTGTTGCTGGAGCAGGGGCGTATACTCGGCGAGGGCGAAACCGTGCCCATGCTCTGCCGCCTCGACCTGCCCCTGGCCGAGCGCGAGGACGCCGAAGCCTTGCTGGAAGCCACCGTGACCGGCAGCCTCCCGGGCGAAGGACTCAGCGAACTGGCCTTGCCCGGCGGCACCTTGTGGGTCACTCAGACCGCTTTGACGCCGGGTTCGCATGTGCGCGTCCGCCTGCTGGCAAGGGACATCAGCCTGGCGCTGCAGGAGCCGCGGGAGTGCAGCATCCTCAACCGCCTGCCGGCCGTGATCCGCGAGATCGGCGAGGCGAAACGCGGGCAGGTCACGCTCCGCCTGGACTGCGCCGGACAGCAGGTGCTGAGCCGCATCACGGAACGCAGCCGCAGGGAACTGGGGCTGGCTCCCGGCATGCGGGTCGTGGCTCTTGTGAAGGGCGTGGCAGTGCTGGCCTAGGAGTGATGTTTCGCGATGGGCATTCTCATTCAGCGGATCCTGTTCCGTGACTTGGCTCATTGGGTCTGCAGTGCTTGACAGCATGTCCCGTAAATGGCTATAATCAGTCGATTGCCCTCCCGAACGCCGGCACAGGATTCCCGCACCCTGGTCCCGCTATTCCGCAAGGAATTGAACCCATGAAGTCAATTTCTCAGCACTTTTCTGATCGACCGGTTGACAACTCCATGAGCTCTCTGGCGGGCACTGACTCATTTGCTCCTCTTGCATTACTGAGGACCTGGGCTTTCGTCTTGTGCCGAGCAGCACTTTGCCTCGGTCTGGCTTTGCCCGCGATGTGTGCTCGCCTTCATGTCCCTCAAGAGTACGCTGATCTGCAGGCGGCATTGGATAGTTGTGGTACAGGTGATACAGTGCTCGTTGCGCAAGGGACTTATTTCGGGAATTTCTTGATTCCCCCGCGTAGTATGTCACTCATGTCCTACTACGAAATCAGTGGTGATAGCCTGGACTGGTTGAATTGTCGGTTGAATGGCATGAATGCGGGATGTACAATAAAGACTGTAGATGCGATTGAAGGTGGACTTACAGTTAGTGGATTCGTAGTCGAGAATGGCCTTGGATCTTTTAACAGTGCCCTGGATGCTGGCGGAATGACGATTTCAGATGGATCGAACGCTACGATCCGCTATATCATGTTTCAAAATAACTTTCAGTTGCCAGGTGCCACACGGGCTCGTTCGCTTCATTGCAATGGGGCGGCTGAATTGCATTTGTCAGATATTTTTGTACGGAATGACTCGCTTAATATTGGGACGCGGCAGTTTATCGTCGGTGCATCTGGCGTACTCGATGCACGCAGGGTGCGCTTCTTAGGCGAGTTTGATAATGGGTTGTCAACGGTGTTTTATGGTAATCCTCTAAGTGCAGAAGAAATCCATGTGGCCGAGTATCAAAATGCATCCGAGTTCGAGGTTCGATTCTCTACTCACTCCGATATGAGCCTCAACCAGATAAAGATTACAGAGAACTCGGCCACGGAAGACTTCAGTATCGCAGTTACAGCTTACGGACATAGGCCATCCATCCGAAACATGCTGATCGAGAACAACCAGGATCTTCGGGATTGCAGCCATCAGTCCAGTGCATCGCCGTTTTATTTTTCTGGTGATTCACTATCCATCGACAGCCTCACCATCCGCAACAATTTCGGCTTCTGCCAGCGCCTGCTGCGCATGCGCAGCCACCATGCCACCGGCATCGTACGACACATGCTCTACGAGAACAACCACCTCGGCAGCGAGGAATGGCCCGGGCACGGCGATGGCCTGATCTATCGGGGGCAACAGACGAACATCACCGACGTGGGCTTCCACAACTGCCGTTTCATCGGCAACGTGAGCCAACTGACCCACGATCCCGAAGCCCCCGAAGCGGCGGTCGGCATCTATGGTTCCCTGCTGAATGTGTGGCAATTGATGGATACGGACAGCCTGATCATCGACGGCTGTGAGTTCATCGACAACTGGCTCATCGACCCGGACGACTACAGCATTCATGCCGCGATCGCGAATCCTGGCCGGGTGCTTTATGTGCGCCAATCCGGCGGTCTGGGCCTGCGCGTCAGCAATTGCCTCTTCGAAGGAAATCGCCAACCGAATCACTGTCCCGAATTGTCCTATGACGGCCTGAGTGATCTGGTTCACTTATGGGAGTCGAATGACGGCGAGACAGGGACCCTCTTCGAGAACCTCGTCTTCCGGGACAACGACGACGGCACACTGACAACCACCTGGAACAGCTTCGGCGTTATGCGAAACATCCGACTGTATGACAACCGGCGTCGAGGCCTTTCGGCCGCGGCGACTCACTGGACGCTTGAGAATGTTCTGGTTACCGGGCAAGTAGCCCAGGATGTCGAGGTGCCGCCATCCAACAGTTGGCAGATGGCGCTTAGCATCAACGGCTATCAGGGGAGCGAGATTCGCAACTGCACTATCGTCGACTGTGATCTGCCGGTTCTGATTCGTCCGGCATTCGGCGACTATCCCCCGACACAGATCCGCAACCTGGTTGTTGCCGACTGCGAGTACACTCACCTGGAACACGGCGACCCCAACGGCTTCGTGCCCGCAGAATGGGAGCACAGCTACCTCCCCGAGCTTCCCCAAAACGCCGGCGCTGGCATCGTCGTGGACGACGCGCGCCCCTTCGAGTTGGAAATCGAGGGCGGCTTCATCCCCGCGCTGGGCAGCGCCCTGGTGGACGGGGGACATCCGGGCCTGGAGTACAACGACATCGAGGATCCCGCCCTGCCCGGCGAGCCCCTCTGGCCGGCTCGCGGGGAGCTGCGCAACGACATGGGCTATACCGGCGGACCGGGTTATTTCCCGCTGGAGAACTGGACCGCCATCGAAGAGCAGGAACAGGAAGACTCTACGCTTCCCCGGAGCATCCGGCTCTTGCCTCCTCGGCCAAATCCCTTCAATCCGAGTACGAGCATGGACTTCCTGCTGCCCGGAATGGCGGATGTGGAACTTGCCGTCTACAACCTGAGGGGCCAGTTGGTTCGCACACTGGTCGCCGGGCCATTGCCTGCCGGCATGCATACGGCGCGATTCCAGGGCGCGGACCTGGCCAGCGGTGTCTACATTGCCAGGCTGAAGAGCGGAGACGAGCTGCGGACGCGCAAGCTGATCCTGTTGAAATAGCCTGCCGGTGGAAAAGACCTCCATCCTTGCGTCTCCTGTCGTAGCTTCCATGAACAAGCCGACTCTTGCACAACACCTCCAGGAGACCCACCCATGGTCGAACTGAAGACGAAGAAGAACACCGCCAGTGTCAGCGCCTTCCTGAACGCCATCGAGGATCCGCAGCGGCGCAAGGACTGCAAGGCCGTGGCCAAATTCATGCGGGAGGCCACCGGCAGCCGCGGGGCCATGTGGGGGGACGCCATTGTCGGTTTCGGATCGTATCACTACAAGTACGCCAGCGGCCGGGAAGGGGACTGGATGCTCTGCGGCTTTTCGCCGCGCAAGCAGAACCTGACACTCTACATTATGTCCGGGTTTTCCATGTACGACAAGCTGCTGGCGAAGCTGGGCAAGCACAAGACCGGCAAGTCCTGCCTCTACATCAAGAAGCTGGAGGATGTAGACACGGAAGTGCTGCGCGAGCTGATCCGGCACTCCGTCGAGCACCTGAAGGCCGGGGGCACGGCGGCCTGTTGAAACACGGAACAGGCACTCCCTGGATCGAAGAAACAGCAAAGGCTTTGGCACACAATGCCAAAGCCCTTGCTGTTTGCGGGATCTTCGCAGGATCCGCTAGTTGACGATCGCCACGCGGAAGCGTTCGTGCTGGTTGCCGCCGCTCGGGTCGGCAAGGCGTCCGGTGATCTCGTAGTGCGTATTGGTGATCGTGTCCAGCAGCGTCTCGACGCCCTGCGCATCCCTCACGAAGATGGCGTACTCCGCCGCGAGGGGAGAAGACTCCCAGTCCAGCAGCAGGGTCGTTCCGTCGTAGTCGATGCTCAGCTGCAGCTCGCAGCCGTCGGGCAGGCCGTTGCCGTTGCCATCGGCGGAGTCGTGCTCGTAGTACAGAGAACAGACCAGGTAGTTGGCGACCGCGCAAAGGGACTCGTTGACTTCCGGCGTCGAGGCGAAGGAAAGGCTTGTGTTGCCTTCGGCGCGCAGGCTGTTGAAGAGCGCCGCGTCCACGGTCAGGCTGCGGCGATTGGCGCCGCCCGGGCAGTCGCTGCCTCCATCGGCGAAGAGGCTGCCGACCGGTGTCCCTTCGATCGCCACATCCATGGACTCGCTCGCGCTGCTGAAGTCGCCGCGTGTCGTCAGCGTGATGCGTACAGGACCTTCGGCGGGCGGCAGGAAGCCCGCGTTCCAGACTTCGGGCGCGCCGGGATCCGGCACGGGCAGGATGGGACTGACGCGGGCCGTCCGCAGCTCGGCGTGATCCAGCGTGCCGTCCGTGTCGCAGTCCCCGCAGCTGACCAGGCGCAGATCGTCGACGTACCAGCCGTCGTAACCGGTGCAGCCGTCCTTGGCGAGCACGAAGTGCAGGCGCAGGCTGTCGCCGTCAAAGGCGGCCAGGTCCAGCAGGCTGCGGCCCCACTTCGAGGAGGTGCCGGTAAATCCCGCCTCCCCGGCCAGGGGATTGCCAGGGTTGAGCGGCCCCACCGGAGGATTGAAGAGATAGTCGAAGGGCTGCGGAGTCCAGAGACTGCCGTCGGGCCGCTCCAGGCGCAGCAGGTTGCCGTCCCAGCCGGCCTCCATGGAGAAATAGTGCCAGAACTCGAGCTGGTGTCCGGCGGCCTCCGCTTCCAGCGTGATCCAGTCGCTGATGAAGCTGTGCGTGCCGGTCTCGTCCTGGGCGCCGCAGTCGCCGACGGCGCGGTTCTCGCAGAAGGCCGCCGTGCCCGCGCGCCCCAGGGGCAGCGTGTCACGCAGGAACCAGCTGTAGGGCGTGGGCATTGTCGACTGTGTGGCGCTCCAGCCCGGCGCGCCGCTCTCGAAGTCCTCCGTATACAACAGGGTGCCGGTCCCGCAGGGCCCGGGGCCTTCCGCCAGCAGCAGGTCGTCGCTGGCTCCACAGGCGCCCGGCGTGTTCATCTCCACGGCGCGCAGGGCCTTTTCCAGTTCCGCCAGGTCGGCGGGCGCCAGTACTTCGCCCGAAGGCAGGCCCGTGCGCGGATCGTTGAGATCCACTCCCAGCAGGGCGGCGCCGGCCAGCTGGAAGGCGTGATACGCGTCCTCGAAGTCTGCCGCCGGCGAGAGGTACCAGTTCAGGCACTGGTACCAGATGGCACCGGCCTTGATCGCCCCGATGCCGTTGACGCTTTCGCCGTTGTAGCTCTTGCCGTCGACCAGCATGGCGAAGGCGTGGTTGGGCACGCCGCTGCCCGAGTGCACGCCGCCGCTGTCTCCGCTGGGGCAGGTCTGCAGCGGGCTGTTGGCATAGTCGGGGTGCCCTTCGCAGTCCGGCTGCCACATGTCGCGGATCGCGCCGCCGAAGGCCGCCGCGTCTTCCGCGATCAGCCAGCGTACGCCGTCGCCGCAGGAGGAGCGCAGGCTGTTGGGCGTGTCCGTGCCCGATCCGGTTCCATGCGCGGGCCAGGGAATGCCGCCCTGAGGGCCGGGCTGTGAGACATCGCCGTTGTAGAGGTCGATCAGTTCGCCGAAGACGTCGGAGAAGCTCTCGTTGAGCTGTCCCGACTGGTTCTGGTAGATCAGGCGCGCCGTGTTCGAGGTGATACCGTGGGTCAGTTCGTGCGCCACCACATCGTCGGTCACGGTGCCGTTGCAGAAGACCATCTGCTGCAGCACGCTGCTCCAGAAGGCATTGGGGCAGCTGGGGGCCGTGGAATGGGCCGTGGCCACCATGACCTGCCCCTCGTCGTCGATCGAATCCCGCCCGAAGGCGCGCTGGAAGTAGTCGTAGGTGTCGCCGTAGTAGTCGTAGGCCGCGTCGATGTCGGCGTCTCCGACTGACGGGTTCCCTTCCGAGCGCGCCAGGCTGCCCGGCAGGGAGCCGCCGCCCATGCCATCGTAGATCTCGCGCTGGCGCAGCGCGTGGCGCGTGGACCAGGCATCACGGACCTCGCCGTGGCCCGCGTCGACGAGCACGATGCGCTCGCGTCCGGCTTCGTGATCCACCAGTTCCAGTTTCCAGACCAGGCGCTGGGGTCCGGGCGCCTCGCCCAGCCATTGCGGGGCGTGCAGGGCCAGGCTGCCGTCGAGCAGCTGCGGCTGCCAGTGGGGATCCGCCTCGAGTGCCCGCTGCAGGGCCTCGTCCAGGTCGATTTTCGCTTCCAGGGACAGGCGGGGATCGAGGGCGCGAATCGATCCGTTGACCGCCACGAGCCGCTCCGCCCGGTCAAAATGCAGCTGCAGGCTCTGGCCGATCAGCGGAAGGCCTTCGAAGACCTGGTCGAAGACCAGGTGATGTCTTCCCGCCAGGTCCTTCCCCTGCCGGTGCAGCCGATAGGAGTCCTTGAGCGGGGGAAGCCCGCGCCTGGCCAATTCCGCCTCCAGCCACTGGCTTCCGCTTTCCAGGGGCGTGCCTCCCGCCGGATGCAGCCAGTCCCCCGCGGGAGCGCTCAGGCCGCGCCATTCGCCCTGCGAGCTCAGCAGGTCCTCGCCGGGGTGCAGGGCCGCGGATGCGCTGGCCAGGGGACCCAGCAGAAGAGCCAGTGTCAGAGTCGCGCGCAATGCGCCGGCGGGCAGGGCTGCCATGGGGAATCCTTTCGCTCTGGGTTTCGGGGGGCTGAGTGCCACCACTATAGAACTTCCCCAGCGCTGAAACCAGCAAGAAGAGGCTGCCGGCGGAATCCGCGGGGGGAGCTCGTTTTCTCTCTTGGACCGGAACTCCGAGATTGCGGGATCTGATTGGTTGAAGGGATCCGGATGATTCGCGTGTTGATGGACTGTGTCTGCTGTCTGCTGTTCGTCCTGTCTGCCGTGGCGGCGGAGCGGGGTACGGAAGTGCCCGCGGATACTCTCGCTCCCGGGCGCGAATGGAGCGGCCTGCCCATTTTCGGCTGGGACGAGGCCACCGGCTTCGTCGGCGGCGGCATGGTGACCCTGATCCTGCCCGACAGCGCCGGCTGGACCGATACCTGGCAGCTGGTCGGAATCGCCACCACGCGCAACCAGCAGACCATCGGCATCGATCCGGATCTGTCCTTCCAACAGGATCGCCTGCGCCTGACCGGCGAGCTGGACTGGGACCGCTGGGAGGAGGACTATTCCCTGCCCGGCAACGACAGCCCGGATTCGCTGCTGGAACTGCAGGCCACCGGCCCGGGATTGGAACTGATCCTGACCCGCGCCTTCCTGCGGGGACATTTCGTGGGAGTGGGCTGGAAGGCGGAATGGAAAAGCCTGCGCGAGGAACTGCCCGGCTTTCGCGGCGGACGCCTGAGCGGCCCGGGACTGGTCTTCACGCGGGACAGCCGCGATCGCGCCATCTATCCGACCAGCGGCTGGTACTTCCAGGCGGAGAACTGGCATTTCAGCGAATCCGTGGGATCGACCTTCGATTACCGGGAACTGAGTGCCGATCTGCGGCGCTACCAGTCCCTTGGATCCGACCGGGTGCTGGCCTGGCAACTAGCCTGGGCGCGCCAATGGGGCGCACCCGGCTTCCGGCATCGCCTGAGCCTGGCCGATGAGCTGCGCGCCTACGGGGACAATCGCTTCACGGACCTGCAGCGCCTGAGCGGCCGCGCCGAACTGCGCTGGCCGCTGTTCTGGAAGCTGGGGCTTTCCCTCTTTGCGGGAGCGGGGCAGGTGATCGGGGAAGAGGTCCTTGCCCTGAACCAGCTGCGGCACAGCGCCGGAGTGGGCTTCCGCTACCGGCTGGGCAAGGAACACCGGCTGAACCTGGCCCTGGACATTGCCGTAGGCCGCGACGACATGCAGCTGGCCTTCAGCCTGGGCGAGGCCTTCTAGCGGGCATTGTGCCGCTGGCGGTGGCTTTGCATCTTTGGCTCCAAAGCGGGAACACAATGGGATTTTTCTACTTCTTCTTCCTGGGGCTGTCCATGCTGGGCAGCCTGGTGCTGGGCCTGATGCTGGGAGCGCCGCGTTTCCTGCAGATTCTCCAGCTGGGCTCGGCGCTGCTGGCCTTGTGGCTCTTCAGCCAGTGGCAGGCCGTGGCGGGGCTGGCCTGGCTGGCGGTGGTCGTCGGCCAGCGCCTGCTGCTGGAGCACAACTGGAAGCGTCGCGACCGCCAGGCCGACGGAACCCAGGACCGGGCGGCGATCTTCCTGAGCGTGAGCCGCGCCGTGGAAGACGGGAAGGCGCCCTTCGTCCTTTGGCTCACGCCCTTCAAGGGCCCGTCCTACTGGTTGGCGCGCCGCCTGAAGAATCCAGTGCCCCAGGCGGGGAACCGCCCGGCTTCCGAGTTGCTGCTTCCGCTGCTGGACCGTGTATACGGCAGCCGCAGCGGGTTCACCCTGGACACGAGACACCTGCAGGCCGCCATGCCCCCCGGGCAGCAGGCCGGTCCGGCCCTCGTGATCCGTTGCGTCTGAAAGCGGGATTGCCATGCAGATCGTTCAACGCTTCCTCCTGCTGGGTCTTTTGGGCATCGTCCTTGGCCTGGCCGTCAACACCCTGCGTCCGACGGGCCTCAGCCTGGTGGCCAGGGAGCTGGTCGAAACCAGCGCGGCGGGGGTCGACACGCTCGAAACCGCCGAGAGCCCTGCCCTGGCCGTCATCGGCTTCGCGGAGGCGGATGTGCTCTTCCAGAAGGAGCTGGCCGCCTTCGTCGATGCCCGCGACGCGGAAAAGTTCGCCGCCGGCCACATTCCCGGAGCGATCAACCTGCCCACCTCGGCCTACCGGGACGGGGAAGCCGACCTGCCGCTGCCGAAGGGCTTCCTGGTCGTGATCTACTGCGACGGCGGGCATTGCGAACTGTCGCACGAGCTGGCCGACCTGCTGGTCGACGACGGCTACCGCAAGGTCCGCGTATACGAGGGCGGCTACGAGGAATGGGATCAGCTGGGCATGCCGCTGGAAAGCGGGGAATAGGCGGTGAGCCATCCGCTGCTGCTCTGGGCCTGCCGGCTTGTGCTCGCCGGGCTCTTCCTGCTTGCCGCCACGGGCAAGATCCTCGAACCCCACGACTTCGCCGGCGTGATCCGCAATTTCCAGCTCCTGCCGCGGGCCCTCTCCAACCTGCCGGCGATCACCGTTCCCTGGATCGAGGCCCTGGCCGCCCTGGCGGTCCTTGCAGGCGGCCGCTGGTTCAGCGCCGGCCTGGCCTGGATCACGGCGATGCTCGCCGGCTTCACGCTGCTCTTCTTCTACGTGATGGCCCTGGGGATCGAGGTCGACTGCGGCTGCTTCGGCCAGCTGGGCGCCCTGCTGGCCGGCGAAGTCGGCCCGGGCAGCGTCCTGCGCAACCTGGTGCTGCTGGGCATGTGCGTCATTCTTTGGCGCAGCCCTCTCGCTCGCTCGTGAACACTCCGCTCAGCCTCTTCGCCACCCTGACCGCTTCCCGTCTGCATTTCGAGGTGCTCGGAAATGGGCCGCTGCTCCTGCTGCTGCACAGCGGCGGTGGCGGCTACACTCCGGGGGACTGGGACGAGGGCTGCCGCCGGCTGGCCAGGCGTTTCCGCCTGCTGCGCGTGGAAAGGCGCGGCTACGGCTTGAGCTCGCCCCGGGACTCCTTCCCGCTCGACTTCTTCCGCGAGGAACTTCGGGAGCTGGAACGCTTCCTGGATGTGATCCATGCGCCGAAGCGTTTCGACCTGCTCGCCACCAGCGACGGCGGCACCATTGCCATGCTTTTCGCGGCCGCCTTCCCGGAACGGGTCGGCCGCCTGGTGCTGGAAGGAACACATGCCTTCTTCGAAGCCTCCATGGCCGACGAGCTGCTCCGCCGGCAGAAGAAGTTCCGCGAGAAGCACGGCAGTCCGCCCCCCGGCACCTTTCTGGCCACCATGGAGGCCTGGTTCAGGGATTTTCGTGATCCGCGCTGGCTCCAGTGGGACATCCGTTCCGAGATCGAGGCGATCCGCTGCCCGACCCTCGTGATCCAGGGGGCGGAGGACCCCTTCGTCGACGACAGCCACAGCCAGGAGATCGCCCGCCGCATTCCCGGCGCCCGCTGCGAGATCCTCCCCGAGGCCCGTCACCTGTGTCACCGTACGACACCGGAACGGTTCTATGGACTGGTGGAAAACTTCCTGGACTGACCTGCCTGCGCCATAGGCCGCCTGCCTTGTTGTCATCCCGCGGCTTGACCGCGGGATCCTGCTCCGCGTCGAAGACCGAAGTGCTGTATGACACGCTTGTGCCTACGGGGAAAGCATTGTTGGCCCTTGTGCCTTCGGCATGGAAAAGGATCCCGTGGTCAATCCACGGGATGACACTGGGTGGTGGGTGTATACAGAGCAATCCGGGCCGCAAAGAGGGGACACGCAGGAATAGCTGCGGGCGCAGGCCCGCAGACCGGAATGGGAGAGAAGGTGTATTACACGAAGTACAGTTCGAGGTAACCTACACCGGTGTGACAACCAGCGTGTTGATCAGGCGGTCCATGACCAGTTCGTCCACCCGGTCCATCTGCGCGCCGTACTGGGAGGCCAGCGAGCGGTTGCGGGCTTCCAGCAGGCCATTGGCCGCGGAGATCAGGCCGACCACGTAGGTCACTGGGTCATCGACCTGCAGCATGCCCTCGGTCTTCATTTCCTGGACCAGCTCGACCATCTGGTTGACCAGTTCCGCGCGACGGCGCAGCAGATCCATCTGGACCTCTTCCTGCAGCTCGGCGAAAACATCCGGCCGCGAAGCGACGTACATCATCAGGGAGAACAAGGAGGGATACTCGTTGCTGAAATGGCGATAGGCGCTGAAGTAGAGGCGCAGGCGAAGCAGCTTGTTCTGTTCCTGCGGAATCAGGCCCATGATCTGCGTGCGCAGCACTTCCCAGGCTTCCGTCAAAAGGATACCAAGGATCTCGGCCTTGTTGCGGAAGTTGGAATAGATCGCGCCCGTGGTCAGTCCGGCCTCGCGGGCAATGCGGCGAACGGTGACGCAGTCATAGCCCTCACTCAGAATCAGGTCCCGCGCGGTTTCCAGTACAATGTCCTTTTGACAGGCCTTCGGCATGGGGTTCTCCTTTGCAGTATGCGCTTCCGGAGTCAGCGGCAGGTGGCCCTTCAGGCCTTGCTTTGGACAGCTGCCCGGGGGCGGGAGTCCTGCCTGCGACTAATATAGTGAGGCAACCCGCCGAGCAAAGGCCTTTCCCGGCTTCGCCAAATCCATTCGGTGGCCATCCGAACCATGGAACCAGCGGGTCGGAAGGACGATATCCCTACTATGCCTTCAAGGTGGAAAGCAGGGATGCGGCTGGCAGCAATCCCCGTCTTCCACTGGACGGCCGGCCGTTTCACGCAGCCAACGAGGACGCTGATGGCACAAGACTACCGCTATCTGCTGGATCCCGCAGGACCTTTCTTCTGTCCGGAACAGCTGGACGAGGAACAGCGTCTGTTTCGTGATACAATCCACTCCTTCGCCCGCGAGAGGCTCTTCCCGCTTCGCGAGCAGATCGAGTCCCTGGACCTCGACCTGACCCGGAGCCTGATCCGGGAATGCGCCGAACTGGGCCTCTGCGGCGTCGACATTCCCGATGAGCACGGCGGCCTGGACATGGGCTACGCCAGCACCGTGCTCTCCAGCGAGTTCCTGGCCGAATGCGGCAGCGCCAGCTTCATGGTCAGCCTTGGCGCGGTCACGGGCATCGGCCTGCTGCCGATACTGCTCTACGGGACTCCCGAGCAACGGGAGCAGTGGCTGCCCGGCATTGCCTCCGGCGAGCTCATGGGGGCCTATTGTCTCACGGAGCCGGGCTCCGGCAGCGACGCCCTCGCCGCCCGCAGCCGGGCGCGGCTGGAAGGAAACGAGTGGATCCTCGACGGCCGCAAGCAGTATATCACGAATGCCGGTTTCGCGGACTACTTCATCGTCTTCGCACAGGCGGACGAAGGAAAACGCAAGGGATTCAGCGCTTTCCTGGTTCCCCGTGAGACAGACGGCCTGTCGGTCGGCCGCGAGGAACACAAGATGGGCATCAAGGGCAGCTCGACGGGGCCCGTCGTCTTCGAAGGCCTGCGGCTGCCCGCCGACCACCTGCTCGGGCAAGTCGGGGAAGGGGCGGCCATCGCCCTGGTGACCCTGGACATGGGGCGGATCAAGCTGGGCTTGATGGACCTGGGCCTGGGGCACCTGTCGATCCGCGATGCCCTGCTCTATACGGCCGAACGCCGGCAGTTCGGCACCCGGATCCACAATTTCGGTGCCCTGCGCGGCAAGCTGGCCCGCATGGCCAGCCGCCAGCTGGCCCTGGAAAGCCTGTGCTACCGCGTGATCGGCCTGCTGGAAGAGGGCATGCAGGCCCTTTCGAAGGACCGGCGCCAGGACGGGCGCAGCCAGGCCGAGGTCCTGGAGGACCTGGCCCTGGAAGGATCGATGGTCAAGGTCCTGGGCAGCGAGACCCACGGACGGATCGTCGACGACTGCCTGCAGTGCTTCGGGGGCTACGGCTTCATCGAGGACTACGGCATCGCCGGCCGATACCGTGATACACGCATCGACCGGATCTTCGAGGGAAGCAACGAGATCAACCGCCAGGTGATCACGGGGAACCTGCTCAAGGCGGCCCTCGAGGGGCGTTTCCCCCTGCGACGCGCCCTGTCCGGCTGGAAGGATCCGGGACGTGAGACGGACCCTGTCGTCCGGGCTCGGGAACTGTCGCGGGGTCTCCTGCTCGGGGCCCTGGATGCGGCGATCTGCGCCTGGGGCCAGGACCTGGCGCTGCGCCAGCAGGCCGCCGAGGACCTTGCCGATCTTTGTATCACCTTCTGCGCGCTGGACAGCATGGTCCTGCGGAAGGAGCATGCCGGTCCGGCCCTGGCCGACCCCGCCCTCTTCCGCTCCGCCCTGGTGTTGACGGCCGGCGAGTCCCTGGATGCCTGCCAGCAGCACGGCGGCCGCCTGCTGGCCGCCCTGGGCGAAGCGGGACAGCGGCTGCAGAAGCTCCTGGAGGAAATGCTGGCCTGCCGCGCGCGGCTCGACAGCTACAGCGCCACCGAGGACCTGGCCGCAAGACTGATCGCACACGGGGCCCTTCCCCGGTCCTGACATCCATCTGGAGAAGCAAGCATGGCTGAGCACGCTGTCATTGTAGACGCCCTGCGCACCCCGATCGGCCTCAAGAAGGGCGCGCTGGTGCCGCTGCGCATGGACGAGATCACCGCCGGTCTGGTGGGCGGACTGCTTGCCCGCCATCCGGATCTGCCGGCGGAGGCCCTGGGAGACCTGGTGCTGGGCTGCGCCTTCCCGGAAGGGGCGCAAGGCATGCTGGCCGCCCGGGGAGTGGCCCTGCTCGCCGGCCTGCCGCCGAGCGTGCCGGCGCGGGTGATCAACCGCTTCTGCGGGTCCAGCATGGACGCCTGCCACGCCGTATCACGCGCCATCGAGTGCGGGGACATGGATTGCGGCCTGGCGGTCGGCATGGAGGACATGTTCGCCGTACCCATGGGCGGATTCAATCCGGATTTCAATCCCCGCCTGGCTGCCGACGAGTACTACATGGGCATGGGGGAAACAGCCGAGAACCTGGCCGGCGACCTGTCCATCTCCCGCGAGGACCAGGAGGCCTTCGCTGTCGCCAGCCACGAAAAGGCCCTGGCCGCGCAGGCCGCCGGGCGCTTCGAGCGGGAAGTCCTGCCGGTCCGGCTCCAGGGAGTGGAGCTCACGCGGGACGAGGGGCCGCGGAAACCGGACCTGCAGAAGATCCGCTCGCTGGATCCGGCCTTCCGGGAAGGGGGCACGATCACGGCCGCCACCAGTTCCCCGGTCAGCAAGGGGGCGGCCGGACTGCTGATCGCCTCCCGCGCCTTCGCCGTGGAACACGGACTGCCGATCCGCGCGGAGATTGTCTCACGCGCCCTCGCCGGAGTCGAGCCGACACGGATGGGCGCGGGCCCGCTGCCGGCCAGCGAGGCCGCCCTTGCGCGGGCCGGACTGGGCATGGACGACCTGGACGCCATCGAGCTCAACGAGGCCTTCGCCGCGCAGAGCCTCTATGTGATCCGCAAGGGAGGCTGGCCGCAGGAGAAGATCAACCTCTTCGGCGGGGCCATCGCCATGGGGCACCCGCTGGGCGCTTCGGGCGCGCGCATCCTCTGCACCCTGCTCAATGTGCTCGAGACGAAGGAGCTGAAGACGGGGCTGGCGACCATGTGCATCGGCGGAGGCCAGGGCATCGCCACCATCCTGCAGAGGCCCGACAATGCCTGAGATCCACTGCGTGGCCGTCCTCGGCGCCGGCGTGATGGGCGCCCGCATCGCCGCCCACCTGGCGAACACGGGACACCGGGTGCTGCTCTACGACCAGGACCGCTCCCGGGCCGAAGCCGGACTGCAGGGCGCGCTCAAGGCAAAGCCCGCGGCCTTCTTCCTGCCGCAGCTTGCCCGCGCTGTCACACCGCTGGGCATCGACGACGACGCGGCCCGTGTCGCGGAAGCCGACTGGGTCTGCGAGGCGATTCCCGAGGTGCTGGAATGGAAACAGCAGCTCTTCCGCCAGCTGGTGGAGCACATCCGCCCCGACGCCGTGCTCAGCACCAATACCAGCGGCCTGCCCGCCGAGGCGATCGCAGCCGGGATGCCGGAAGACCTGCGTCGGCGTTTCCTGGTGACCCATTTCTTCAATCCCCCGCGCTACCTGCGGCTGCTCGAGCTGGCCGCCCTGCCGGAAGGGGATCCGCAGGTGCTTGCCGCCTTCCGGCGCTACGCGGAGGAGCGCCTGGGCAAGGGAGTGGTCGAGGTCTGTCACACGCCGAACTTCATCGCCAACCGCGTCGGCGTCTTCAGCATGCTGCACAGCCTGCATACCGCCCTGGCCCAGGGCCTGGGTGTGGAGGAGGTGGACGCTTTGAGCGGGCGCCTCATCGGACGGCCGAAGAGCGCCACCTTCCGCACGGCCGACGTGGTGGGACTGGATACCCTCGTGCATGTCACACAGGCGACGCACGCGGCCTGCGCCAACGATCCCTGGCGTTCGACCTTCGAGCTGCCGGACTTCCTGCCGCGGCTGGTCGAACGCGGCGACATCGGGCAGAAGGCCGGCCGCGGTTTCTACCTCAAGGAGGGGCGGGAGATCCGCCAGCTGGACATGGGCAGCCTGGAGTACGTGCCCCAGCGGAAGCCACGCTTCGACAGCCTGAGAAGCTGGCGAGGCTGGAAGGATCTTCGCCAGCGCCTGCACAAGCTGTATTACGAGGATGATCGCGCGGGGACCTGGCTGCGCGCCGTCATCGGGGAATCCCTGTGCTACGCGGCCTGGCACCTGCAGGAGATCGCCGGGGGCCGCATCGAGCGCGTGGACCAGGCCCTGCGCGAGGGCTTCGGCTGGGACCTTGGGCCCTTCGAGCTCTGGGACGCCATCGGACCCGAACGGAGCCTGGCCCTGCTCAGGCGGGAAGGGCGACGCCTGGCCCCCTGGCTCGACTCCTTTCTGCAACACGGCGATAACCGTTTCTACCGCTGGCAGGGAGCGCGCCTGCAGGTCTGGCGTCCAGGGCGCGAGGCCTACGAGGAGGTGGTACAACCCTCGGAAACCCTTCAGCTGGAGAGCTGCCGCCGCCTGCATCCGGCGGCCTATCGCAGCTGGTCGGCAAGTCTGCAGGACATCGGCGAGGGAGTGGGCTGCCTGCACCTGCACAGCGTGCTGCAGCCGGAGCTGAATCCCATCGACGAGAGCGTGATCGAGACCTTCGAGGCCGCTCTGCAGGTGGTTCCGGACCGGGGCTGGAAAGGGCTCGTGATCACGCACGATGGTCAGAACTTCTGCGCCGGCGCCAACCTGCAGATGATTCTCGGCCTGGCGCGGGGCGGAAAGGCCTCCCGCATCGAGCAGGTCTGCGCCCAGTTCCAGGAAGCCATTCGCCGCCTGCGCTTCGCGCCCTTTCCAGTGGTGGCCGCGCCCTTCCAGATCTGCCTGGGCGGCGGAGTCGAATTGTCCACCAGCATGGACCGGGTCGTGGCGCACGCCGAACTCTACGCCGGGCTGGTCGAGGCGGGAGTCGGCGTGATCCCCGCGGGTGGCGGGTGTCTGCGCGTGTTGCAGCATGCCGCCAAAGGGCTTGCCGGGCGGCGACCGGGACCCTTTCCCCCGGTGCAGAGGGCCTTCGAGGCCATCGGCTTCGCCCGGGTCAGCAGTTCGGCGGCCGAAGCCTTCCGCATGGGCCTCTTCGATCCGGAATCGGAGATCGAGATCAACCGCGAGCGGCTGCTGGCAAGGGCGCGCCGCAGCGTGCTCGAGCTCGCTGCGGAGTATACGCCGCCGGAGACGGTGGAGCTGCAGTTGCCTGGGATCGGCGGACGGACGGCACTGGAGCAGAGCGTGATCGCCTTTCGGCGCTCGGGGAAGATCAGCGAACACGACGCCCGCATCGGGCACTCGCTGGCCCGTGTGCTCAGCGGAGGAGAGTCCGCCGCCCCTGGCCGTCCCGTCGGCGAAGACGAGCTGCTGGCGCTGGAGCGCGAGGAGTTCGCCCGCCTGGCCCTGACGAAGGAGAGCCAGGCGCGCATGGAGCACATGCTGAAGAAGGGCAAGCCGCTCAGGAACTAGAGTCCCGCTTCCTCCGCCTGGACACTCCTTGCCAGTGGCCGGCACCGCGACCTGGAAGCCCCGTAGCGGGGAGAATCGCCCCGGCGGGGAAATCCGCCCCACATTCCACGGAAAGATCCTGCAAGATCAGTTCTTGTTTTACATGAACTTGGGGCCTTCTCCGAAAGTGGCCCGTCCCTTGCCTTCCCCTGTGGCAACGTCCTACAGGAGAAGGAGTTCCTCATGTTGTACGATGGCACAACCCTGGCGCGTCCCGCCGGACGGGAGGTCCGGGAAGAGGCGCCTGCCTTGTCTCACGCAAAGAATCCCTTGAACCTCCGCGGCCTGTGCCGCACCTGCGAAGAAGCGGAACACTGCGCTTTCCGCGAGCGAGCGGAGGTCATCCACCACTGCAACGAGTATCGCGTCGTCGAGTCCGACGGAGCCGCCATGCGCCTTGCGTTGCTCGTTCCGGAGACCTGCGCCACGGTCGACGTGGACGCAGCGGTCGGACTGTGCTCCAATTGCCAGCACCGCGAGGACTGCGGCATGCGGCGCCTTCCGGGCGGCGTGTGGCATTGCGAAGAGTACGCTCTCAGGAAGGAGGCCTGATCATGGGCATGCACCCCTATCCCGCGCAGGTCCTGAATTCGCTGCGCGGCCGGAATCCCTGGGAAACCGAGTTTCTCCAGGCCGTCGAAGAGGTCTTCGAATCCGTCTCGCCGCTCTTCGAGCTGAATCCCCAGTATGCCTCGGAGGCGATCCTGGAGAGGATGACGGAGCCCGAGCGCATCATCAGTTTTCGTGTGCCATGGACCGATGACCAGGGGAGGCATCGCGTCAATCGCGGCTTCCGTGTACAGTTCAACAGCGCCCTGGGCCCCTACAAGGGCGGGCTGCGCTTCCATCCTTCCGTAACACAGAGTTCGCTGAAGTTCCTCGGTTTCGAGCAGGGCTTCAAGAACGCGCTGACCGGATTGCCGATGGGCGGCGGCAAGGGGGGCGCCGACTTCGACTTCCGCAACTGCACGGATCGCGAGCGCATGGCCTTCTGCCAGAGCTTCATGAGCGAACTCTACCGCCATATCGGACCGGACATCGATGTGCCGGCGGGAGACATCGGCGTCGGGGCCAGGGAGATCGGCTATCTCTTCGGCCAGTACAAGCGCCTGACCGGTTCGTTCCATGGAGTCCTGACAGGCAAGAGGCTGGAATGGGGCGGCAGTCTTTTGCGCCCCGAGGCAACGGGCTACGGCATTGTCTATCTTGCCGATGCCATGTTGCGCGCCGCGGGCGAAGGGCTGGAAGGCAAGCGCATTGCCCTTTCCGGCTTCGGCAACGTGGCCTGGGGAGTTGCCCGCAAGGCCGAGGAGCTGGGCGGAGTGGTGATCAGCCTGTCCGGGCCGGACGGTTCGATCCATGATCCGGAAGGAATCCGCGGAGAGAAACTGGAGTACATGCTTGAGATGAGGCTCAGCCCCCGCGACGAGATCCGTCCCTACGCGGACCGTTTCAAGGTGGAGTTCCGCCCGGGACGCCGCCCGTGGGATCTTCCCTGCGAGCTGGCGATTCCCTGCGCCATCCAGAACGAACTGGACGAGGACGATGCGCGCTCGCTGGTCCGGAACCAGTGCCGCTACGTGGTCGAAGGGGCCAACATGCCCTGCACGGCGGGAGCCGTCGAAGTCCTGCAGGGAGCGGGCCTGGTCTTCGTTCCCGGCAAGGCGGCAAACGCAGGTGGCGTGGCGGTGTCGGGGCTGGAGATGGCGCAGAACAGCGCAAGGCGCAGCTGGCCGGCGGAGGAGATCGACACCCTTCTGCGGGCGACCATGGAAACGATCCATGACACCTGCCTGCAGGTGGCGGAAGAAGTGGGGCAGGCCGGGGACTATGTCGTCGGCGCGAACATCGCCGGCTTCCGCAAGGTGGCCGACGCGATGATCGATCAGGGACTTGTATGACAGACGGATCGCGATGAATGGAGTACGAATTCTGGAAGAGGCCCTGGTAGGTGCCCAGGGCACTCTGCTGGATCTGGCCGCGGCTGGACTGCCGCGGCCTCTTTTCCTTGAACGGGCCCTGGCCGCGCTTCGCGACCTGACCGGTGCCGAAATCCTGCGCCTGTCCTACGAGGACGGCGGCGAGAGGGTCGAATGGCGCGAGGCGCGGGGCGCGGTCGAAGAGATCCGGTTCCATGTCCGGCCCCCGGAGGATTCCGTGGAACCGGACAACCCAGACGCCCTGCGGTTCCGCATCGATCCCTCCCACACCGGCTGGCTCGAGCTGGAACCGCTCTGGGCCCCGGGCGAGGAGATGGAGCCTTTGCGCCGGCGGCTTGCCAGGACCCTGGGCGTCGTGCTCGCGATCCAGCGCAGCCAGTCGGCCCTGGCCGAGCGGGTGAAGGAGATCACCTGCATGTATCACATCGCCCAGGTCGCGGCGGACGCCGGCCTGTCGCTCAAGGAGTCCTGCCGGATGGTGGTGCGGGACCTGCCCGCCGCCTGGCAGTACCCGGAGGTCGCCCGGGCGCGTATCCTGCTGGACGGATTCTGCTTCGTCTCCGAAGGCTTCTGCGAAGGCCCCGCGCGCCTGCAGGCGCCGATCCGTGTCGGCGGGGTCGAACGCGGACGGGTCGAGATCTTCTATTCCTCCACGGAACTGCGTCTGGCCGGCCGCCACGTGGAGAACGCCCGGACCTTCCTGCCGGAGGAACATGCCCTCATCGAGGGCGTCGCGCGCGAGCTGGCGCACATCGTCGAGCGGCGCAGCGCGGAGGCCGAAAGGAAGAAGCTCCAGGAACAGGTCCTGCACGCGGACCGCCTGGCGACCATCGGACAGCTGGCGGCCGGCCTGGCCCACGAACTCAACGAGCCCCTTGGCGGCATTCTGGGCTTTTCCCAGCTGCTGGGCAAGTCCCCGCGCCTCTGCGAGGAGGACCGAACGGATGTATACAAGATCCGCGATGCCTCGCTGATCGCGCGGGAAGTGGTGCAGAAGCTCCTGCTCTTCGCCCGCCAGGCCCCGCCCCGCCGTTCCGCCGTGGACATGGAAGAACTCTTTCGCTCCGCCCTGGGACTCCTGGAGTCCCGCGCCCGTTCCTCGGGAGTCGCGTTTCAGCGAAGCGGGGTGCAGCCTGCGCCGCGCGTATACGGAGACAGGGCCCAGCTGCTGCAGGTGCTGGTGAACCTGCTGGTCAACGCCGTGCAGGCATCGAAGCCCGGGCAGACGGTGGAGCTGGACGTCACGTGCACGGAGAGGACCCTGCGCCTTTCCGTTTCCGACAGCGGGGAAGGCATTCCAGCGGAGAACCTGGAGCGCATCTTCCTGCCCTTCTTCACGACCAAGAGCCTGGGCGAAGGAACCGGGCTCGGTCTCGCGGTGTCTCACGGAATCGTCCTGGCGCACGGCGGCACGATCCATGCGGAGAACCGGCCGGGAGGAGGCGCGCTCTTCCGGCTCGCGCTTCCTCTGGGCCCGACAAGGAAACAGGAGCAGGCATGAACGCGGATCCCTCGGCGGCGTCGATCCTGATCGTGGACGATTCCGCCAACATGAGAGAAGTCCTGCGCCGGAACCTGGAGGCCGAAGGGTTCCATGTGCGGCTGGCGGGAGAGGTCGGCGAAGCCCTGCGCAGGCTCAAGGAGGCCCCCGCCGACCTGGTGATCACCGACGTGCGCATGCCGGGCGTCAGCGGCCTGGAGCTTGTGCGCCATGTGCGCGAGAACGAGACGGACACGGAGATCGTCGTGATCACCGCCTACCCGGAAGTGGACGGCGCCTTGCGCGCGATGAAGCTGGGCGCCATCGACTACCTGGGAAAGCCCTTCACCGACAGCGAGCTGCTCGGCGCTGTATCACAGGCCATGGACCGGCTGCGCATGCGCCGGACAGGAAGCAGCGGCGAACCCTCCCCGCCGGAGGTGCACGGCCTGATCGGCGACTCGGCGGCCATGCAGGGCCTCGCCCGCCAGATCCAGCGCGCCTCCCGAACGGAGGCCACGGTCCTGATCACGGGGGAAAGCGGCACAGGCAAGGAACTGGCCGCGCGGGCCGTGCACTATTCGGGAAGCCGCGCGGCCGCGCCTTTTGTCCCGATCAACTGCGGCGCGATTCCGCGGGAGCTGATGGAAAGCGAGCTCTTCGGCCACCTGCGCGGATCCTTCACCGGGGCCAGCGAGAGCCGCGCCGGCTTCTTCATCACCGCGGACGGCGGCACGATCTTTCTGGACGAGATCGGCGAGACGGATCCCGCCATGCAGGTCAAACTCCTGCGCGTGCTGCAGGACAAGGAGGTCCGCATGGTCGGCAGCACGGAGGCGCGCAAGGTCGATGTGCGGATCATTGCCGCCACGAACCGGGATCTCGAACTGCTGGTGAAGAAGGGGCAGTTCCGGGAGGACCTCTATTTCCGCCTGAACGTGATCGGCCTGCGCATGCCTCCGCTCCGCGAGCGCGGGGAGGATGTCACACGGCTGGTCCGCCATTTCGCGGAACGGTTCGCGGCCGAACTGGGCCGGAGCGTTCCGCGATTCACGGATCACGCCCTGCAGCTGCTGCGACAATATGCCTGGCCGGGCAATGTCCGGGAACTGGAGAACGTGATCCAGCGCCTGCTGGTGATGACCGACGGGGAACAGATCGAGGCCGTTGATCTGCCGGCCGGAATGAAACAGGCCTCTTTCGCCCTCGACCACGGCGAGGACCTGAGCCTTGCCCAGCTGGAGGAGCGGCACATCCTGTCCGTCCTGGAGCGGACACGCGGCAACAAGTCGCGCGCCGCGCAGATCCTGGGAATCGACCGCAAGACCCTTCGCCACCGCCTGCAGCAGATCAGCGGTTCCGGGGAAAGCGACCCGGGCGCCTAGCCTTCCTCGCAGACCGCCTTCAATTTCGCCAGGCCGTCCTCGAACATGGGGCCGACCATGCCGTCGAAGAGCAGGGCGAACCAGCCGCCGACGAAGGGCATCTCCATTTCGCCTTCCATGCGCCAGGTGACCTCGGTTCCCTCCGGCAGTTCCCTGTAGTACAGACCGCCAGTGCTCGGCGTGCGGGTCTCGCCTTCGATGAAGGCCATCTCGTAGCCGACTCCGCGCTCCGCGTCGCACAGGGTGAAGGTCAGTTCGCCGCTGCCGCTTTCCCCGGTCCAGCTCTGGTGCGCGCCGACCCCGCCGGTCTTCGCTCCGAGTGTAGTACGAATGGTCGGGTCGGCCTCCAGCCAGGGCGTCCACGCGGGCCAGGAGCGCAAGTCGCCGACCTGGGCGTGCACTTTGTCTACATCGGTCCGGATCGTGATGCTCCGTTCGACCAGGTAGGCCTTCGGCAGGAGCAGGCCGATCACCAGGAGCAGCACGATCACGACGGCCAGTCCCTGCAGGACGCGTTTCAGAATCTGCATGTTTCCTTCCTTTCAACTGCCGGCCCGGCTTCCCGACCGGATGAAGAGCGGAACTTGGCACTCTTTGTTTCCTTGTGAAACAAGGAACTCCGCCCCCCGTCCGGCGAAACCGCTTTGCTCAAAGGATCATGCGTCCGATTCACGCCCTTCTTCTGGCCACCTCGATCTGGGGTCTGACCTTCAGCCTGATCCAGGACGCCCTGCGGGAACTGGACCCCGTGCTCTTTGTCTGCCTGCGTTTCGCCCTGGCGGCGCCTTTCGCCCTGCTCCTGTTCCGGAAGAGGGTGCACCTTGCCGACCGCGCCGTGATGCGCAAGGGGGTGTTGCTGGGCCTGAGTCTCTATGCGGGCTACATGCTGCAGACAATCGGCCTGCTTCATACGACCGCAGCGCGATCCGGCCTCTTCACTTCGCTGTGCGTGGTTTTCGTGCCTCTGCTGTTGGCCATCATGCAGCGTCGTCGTCCTCGCGGGGGCGTGCTGCTGGCGCTGGCCCTGGTCGGCCTGGGGCTGGGGCTGCTCAATCCCGGCGCTTTGCAGGGAGACTGGGGACCGACGGCCCTGGGCGATTTTCTTACTTCCCTGGCGGCACTCAGCTTTGCCGTGCAGGTCCTGCTGATGGACCGTTTGCCCGGCAAGGGGGAAGCCTACACGCTGAATTTCTGGCAGATCAGCACGGTGGCGGTTCTGGCGGCTTTCAGCCTGCCCTTCCGGGATCTTTCTGAACAGAGTTATGGACCCGTGGTCTGGCTGGCGCTGCTGTTTTGCGGCATCCTGGCGACGGTCGTCGCCCTGGGCCTGCAGGTGCGCTACCAGCCGGAAGTGGCTCCGGAAAAGGCGGCGGTGGTCTATACGATGGAGCCGGTCTTCGCGGCGCTCTTCGCCTGGGCCTGGCTGGGGCAGGCCCTGAGTCCGCTGGAGTGGGCGGGCGGGGTCCTCTTGTGCAGCGGTCTCTGGGTGATCGAACTCAACCGCAACCACCTGCGCGCGCTGCGGAACCGCCTCCTGTCCTAGCCTTACAATAAAGATCCCGTATACCTTGGGCCGGGCTGCTCGTATCACGACAGGAAAAGGAAACTTTTTCGCGAAAAAGGCATGACAGTGTCTTTGCATTTCCGCTCAAGAGCATTATCGTTGGCGATTATGCTTCGAATGATTCTCGCACATATCACCCTCTAGAACCCCCCGCAAGGGTCGCGTTCTCTTTTTTGCACCGTCGGGGTCTCGCTGATATCCGCTGCGGTGTCTTCCAATCCATTTCATTCATCCATTTTTCGTTCGACCCATTCGTCGTCGAACTTCCAGTCGAAGGAGTCTCTCATGTGGTGGGATGACGACCCTCATGAAGAGCAGGAAGCGGATCACAGGCTTCCGACCCGGGAAATGTTCGTTCGCGTCTGGCCCTTCCTGCGGCCGCATCGCTGGACCTTCCTCGCCGCGCTGCTGCTGACCCTGGTCGGCGTCTCGCTGGTCCTGGCGCAGCCGGTGATCTTCCGCCTGATCGTGGATCACGATTTTCCCGAGAAGGACCTGCAGTCGCTGCTGCGTCACGCCTCGATCTACCTGGGCCTGATGATCGGCGGCAGCGCGATCTCCGCGTTGGCCACGGTCCTCATGGGGCGCGCCGGCGTGCTGGTGATCAACCGCATCAAGCGGGTGCTCTTCGGCCATTTCATGGGCCTGGGACTGGGCTGGCTGGAAAAGCACCCGGTGGGCAGCCTGGTCTCCCGGGTCGAAAGCGACAGCCAGCGCCTGGTGCACCTCTGCAGCACCATGGCGATGCGCATTCTGAGTCCGCTGGTCATGGTGCTGGGCGCTCTGGTGGTGATCGGCACCACCGACCGGCGGCTGCTGCTGATCGCCGTGATTATGCTGCCGCTGATGGTCACCGGAACGGTCTTCATGTTCAGCCGCATGCGCAGCCGCTTCCGCGAGGAGCGCAAGCTCTACGCCAAGCTTTCGGGGCAGGTGGCGGAGGTCGTGCCGGCGGCCCGCCTGCTGCAGGCGCTGGGACGCCTGCGCTGGGCCGAGGCCCGGGTCGCCCTGGCCAACCGGATCTACAAGTCCTTCACCACGCGCCTGATGTTCCTGGAGTACGCCTTCTGGAGCGGCATCGGCCTGATCGAGATCGCGATGACGGCGATCGCGCTCTGGCTGGGCGCGGGCTGGATCGCCGACGGCAGCATGACGCCCGGCACCCTGGTGATGTTCGCCCAGTATGCCTCGATGATCTACTGGCCGCTGATGCAGCTCAGCGAGCAGCTGGCGGAGATCCAGCGCGCCGGCGGGGCCGCGGACCGCATCTTCAGTTCGCTGGACACGCAGCCGACCGTGAGCGCCCCGGAGACGCTGACACCTGTGCCGCAGCAGCCGCGGAGCATCGAGTTCCAGAACGTGCACTTCGAGTACGAGGAAGGCAAGCCCGTGCTGCAGGATGTCAGCTTCCGGCTGGATCACGGACGCACGGTGGCCCTGGTCGGCCCGACGGGATCCGGCAAGTCGACGATCATCAACCTGGTGACACGCCTGCGGGATGTCACACAGGGACGGATCCTGCTCGACGGGATCGATGTGCGGGACTTCGATCCGGTGGACTACCGGCGGCGCTTCGGGCTGGTGCTGCAGGACCTCTACCTCTTCCCGGCGCCCGTGCTGGACAACCTGCGCGCCTTCCGCGACGAGATCGACGAGGACGCCGTGAGAGAGGCGGCGCGGACCGCCGGCATCCTCGAGGTCCTGGAGGCGCGGCCCGGCGGCCTGCAGGCCGTGCTGGCCGAGCGCGGCGGTGACTTGTCCTACGGACAGCGCCAGCTGCTGGCTTTCGCCCGCGCCCTGGCCGTCGATCCTCCCCTGCTGATCCTCGACGAGGCGACCAGCAGCGTGGATCCGGGCACGGAGCGGAGAATCCAGAAGGCGCTCGAGGCCTTGACCCGGGACCGCACGACCCTGCTGGTGGCCCACCGCCTGAGCACGATCCGCCACGCGGACCGCATTCTCGTGCTCCAGGAGGGGCGGATCGTCGAGGAGGGCGCCCATGCCGAGCTGCTGGCGCTGGACGGCGTATACGCCGAGCTGGTGCGCCTGCAGGAGAACGAGAACGGAACGGAAGCGGATTCCTCCGGACACCGAAACGGCGGCAGCGCCGAGAACCTGCCGCAGGGAGAGACCCATGAACGTATTGACTAAGGTCTTCCGCTGGTTCTGGCCCTTCTGGCGCCAGCACCGGAGGATTCTTGGCCTGGTCCTGGGCCTGACCGTGCTCGCCGTGGCGGCGCGGACGCTGTATCCGCTGCTCTTCAAGTTCGTGCTCGACGCGCTGGTCGTCGACTTCGATCCCGGGGACGCGCGGCAGTGGGTGCTGGCGCTGCTCGGCGCCGGGCTGGCGCAGCAGGTGATCCAGTGGCTGCTGCCCGTGACACGCGCCAAGGCCAACCTGGACCAGGGCATGTCGATCCGCATGCGGACCCTGGCGACGATCCTGCGCAAGCGGCCCGGATTCTACACGCGCTACCGCAGCGGGGACCTGGTGACCCGGCTGACCGACGACCTGGACAACGAGGACAAGCTGCTGTGGTACAGCTGCAGCGGCGTGCTGCGCCCCATCGAGGCCAGCCTGGTGCTGGTCTTCAGCCTGGTCGTGATGATCAGCCTGGACTGGCGCCTGACGCTCTTCGCCACCCTGCCCCTGCCGATCGTCGTCTGGGCGCTCTCGCGCACGGAGCACATCCAGGAGAAGCACTACACCGAACGGCAGAAGCGCACCAGCGAGACCGTCGATGTGCTCGAGGCCGCCTTCAGCGGCGTGCGCATCGTGCTGAGCTACGTCGCCGAGAAGGCCCAGAGCCGGTTGCTCGACGATGTGCTTCGAAGGCGCGAGCACAGCGAGAGGAACGTGCTCACCCTGCGCGCCGTGCTCGAGGGGCTGGGCGCGCTGCTCAACCAGCTCGGCGTGATCGTCGTGCTCTTCGTCGGAGGCTACTACCTGATGAAGGGACAGATCACGCTGGGGGACTTCTACGCCTTCGTGACCTACCTCTCCAGTCTCACGGAGCCCCTTTGGACCATCAGCTGGTTCTTCGTCTCGACGACCCTGGTCGGTTCGAGCGTCGATCGCATGCAGGAGGTGGAAAAGGAGGAGGAGCGCACACCGGGCAACCGGCACCCGGAGCAGGAAGGGCAGCTGGTGCTGGAGGACCTGGCCTTCAGCTACCCGAACGGAGCACAGGTCCTGGAGCAGGTCGCCCTGCAGGTGCAGCGCGGGGAAATGGTGGCGCTTGTCGGCCCCGTGGGCTGCGGCAAGAGCACGCTGCTGGACCTGGCGGCCGGGCTGCTGCCGCCGGACCGGGGCGAGGTGCGACTCGACGGCCTGCCGGTGCGGGAGCTGAAGAACGACCTGCGCAGCCGTTGGCTGGGCTACGTGCCGCAGGAGAACCTGCTCTTCTCGGGAAGCGTATACGAGAACGTCTCCATGGAACGCGAGGGCATCGGCGAGCACGAGGTCGCGCTCAGCCTGAAGACGGCCTGCGTCCGGGACGAGTTTCCGCCGGAGCGGGAAATCGCCCAGGGGGGCACCGGGCTCTCGGGAGGCCAGCGGGCACGCGTGGCCATTGCGCGGGCGCTTGTCACACGCCCCGAGTTCCTGCTGCTCGACGACGTGACCTCGGCGCTCGATGCCTCCACCGAGCAGAGCTTCTGGACGGAACTGCGCAACTGGCTGCCTCGCGCGGGAGTGCTGGTCAGCACCCACCGCGAAGCGACGGCGCGCGTGGCCGACCGGGTGCTCTGGCTGGACCGGGGTCGGATCGCGCACAGTGGTCGCCATGAGGAACTACTGCAGGCCCATCCGGAATACCAGGAGCTTTTCGCCCACCACTAGACGGATTCAGCCTTATAACCATCCGGGGCAGACGCATCTCGTCTGCCCCTTTTTTTGTCTCCTATACGCAAGGTGCCGTACAGATTTCCCGATGAGAAGCCCCTACTCTGGGCTGCGTCGCTTCCCCCGGCAGCGGAGGAGTCTGGAGCGTCGGACACTAGCAATCAATCCTGGAGAGTTTTCATGAAGAGTCCCTTTCACTGTTGGATAAGCCTTCTGGCCCTGCTGATCGGCAGTGCCCTGGCACAGGCCGCCACGGTCGAGCCCGAGTGGAGCAAGGAATTCGACAAGACCATCGAATGGCAGAAGATCAGCGATGCCGGCTACTTGATCCTCGGCACCAAGGAGGCGCTCTTCGGACTGGATCCCGCCACGGGCGAGACCGCCTGGTCCCTGGAGCAGTTCAAGAAAATGCCGGACGATTTCCTGGAGATGATTCCCAACACGCAATTCGGCGTCATCACCTACAAGGGCGGCGCCTTCGGATTCGGCACCACGACCTACATCGTCAACATGATCTCCGGCGAGATCCTCTGGGACACCAGCCAGATCGAGCTGGGCAACTGCTTCGGGCAGTACTACCTGCCCCAGGCCGGCGGCCTGCTGATCTTCGGCATGGACAAGAAGGGCCATCACATGGTCAAGCTGGTGGACCTGGCGGAAGGCAGCGTCTTCTGGGAGACCAGCGAGTGGTACAAGCCCGGCAAGACGCCGGCCATGTTCTCGATCAGCGACGAGAAGAAGCTGCGCATGGCCGTCATGGGCAACCAGGAACCCACCTTCACGCCCGACGGCAACTTCCTCGAGATGATGTCCACCATGGGCCTGCGCAAGATCAGCACCGAGACCGGCGAAATCATGTGGACGGCCGACATCAAGTTCAAGCAGGTGCCCGCCCCCCGCTGGGGCTACGCGCCGATGACGCTCTCGGAAGACGGATCCGTGATCTATGTTCCCTACGACCGCTATGTATACGCCGTCAGCACGGAGGACGGCCGCGTGCTCTGGGAAAAGCCGGACAAGCTGAAGGGCATGGCCTACCAGATGGAGGCGACCGAGGCCGGGCTTGTCGTACGCGGCGGGCCCGGCGGCAGGAAGGGCAAGGGCAAGCCTTTCATCACCGTGATCGACTATGCCAGCGGAGAGGAAAGCTGGAAGAAGCCCTTCAAGGACCTGGACAATGCCAGCTCCTTCGTGATCGACGGCGACCGGATCGTGCTCTACGCCGACCGCGAGATCCACTCGATCGAGATCGGCGACGGAACGGATCACGAGATCGCCGACAAGATCAAGTTCAAGGACAAGGAGATCCCGCACACGCTCTCGGCGATGAATGACGGCTATCTGCTGCAGAGTTCCCAGAACCTGATGTTCTTCGACAGGAAGGGCAACGAGAAGTGGCATACCTACAACAAGGCCCCGCAGGCCAACCTGCTGGCCAAGGTGGCTTCCACGGCCGTGATCATGGCCGTCAATGTCGGTTCCGCCGCCAACGCCTACAGCCGTGCCAGCGCGCAGGCCTCGCAGTCCGTCTCTGGACGCGGCAGCGCCAGTTATTCGCTGATCACGAGCAATCCGGTGATGTCCGAACGCTTCAGCCAGACCCAGGAATCGGCGAACTTCGTCTACATGCTTTCCGTGGTCGGCAAGGGATCGCACAAGAGCGGCGCCGGCGTGGTCCAGGTCGACAAGCGCACCGGCGAGAACGCCAAGAGCGTGGTGCTGGGCACGAAGAAGCCCAACTACGAAGTCGACGAGGTCGGCCAGCGCCTCTTCTTCCTGGACGGCAAGAAGGAACTGAAGTGCTTCAAGTTCTAGCCCTCCGGCAACCAGACTGAACTCATTCGAAGGGGGCCGCCCCACCGCTCGCGATACCCCCGGGGCGGTCCCGTTCTCTTTCCGACTCGATTCCCCTTGGGAGTATCCAGGCCTGCTGACAGATGCGCCCGGACAAGAGTCTGTACGACATTTCCCACATCGCCCACCTTCCAGAGCCGACCCTCGCCGATCCTGGAGGATTTCTCCCTTGTGTTCCATAGGATGTCCACCAACTTGCAGGGGGACTCAATGGGATTCCGACGACGGAAACAAATGCGTTGTCCGGGGCACGACTACGCGGCCGGAGGAGTGTATTTCATCACGATCAAGACGAATGCACCCTGGAATCCCTTCGGCCTGCAACTGCGCAATGGTGTACGACTGAATGAGGCAGGAAGGATTGCCCGGGAGGAATGGGTACGCACATCCGCCTTGCGTCCGGGAGTCCGACTGGATGCACACGTGATCATGCCGGATCACATGCATGCCCTCCTTGTAATCCACCGAAGCGGGACGATCGGTGCGGCCAGGGAGAAGAATGCACAAACCCTGCCATCCGGATCCCTGGGCGCCATTGTCACGGGGTACAAATCCGCCGTCACACGGCGAATCCGGAACGAAATCCCGTGGGGCGGATTGTTCGAATGGCAACGCGATTACCACGATCGCATCGTACGGGACCCCGGCGCCATCCACCACATTCGAAAATACATCCAAATGAACCCATATCGCCACCCCCGGTAGGGGCGGCCTGCGGCCGCCCTTTCCCCCCACCCACCGATCACGGCACGCCCCCGCGACATTGTACGAACCCGCGCGCATGGTAATTCGTGGATGGAACGGGTGATTGCATTGCCCAATTACGCGCCCACCCATCACGGCACGCCCCCGCGACACCGTCCGGCCCCGCGCACGGTGTTGCGTGGACGGAACGGGTGGGATTCGCGGACGGTGGTTGGGGCGTGTGGGGGAGGGCGGCCGCAGGCCGCCCCTACCGGGGGGCGGTTGAAATGGTGTGGGTGGATGCATGCCGGTGTAATTTGCGATCAACCCGTAACGGCACGCCCGCGCGAAACCGTTCGATCCACGCATGGTTTTGCGTATACGGATCGGGCGGATGCGTCGCCCATTTCCCACCCACCGATCACGGCACGCGCCCGCGACATTGTACGAACCCGCGCGCATGGTAATTCGTGGATGGAACGGGTGAATGCATTGCCCAATTACGCGCCCACCCACACACGGCACGCCCCCGCGACATCCTCCGGATCCGGATACGGTGTTGCGTGGACGGAACGGGTGGGATTCGCGGACGGTGGTTGGGGCGTGTGGGGGTGGGCGGCCGCAGGCCGCCCCTACCGGGGGCCGGTTGAAATGGTGTGGGTGGATGCATGCCGGTGTAATTTGCGATCAACCCGTAACGGCACGCCCGCGCGAATCCGTTCGATCCACGCATGGTTTCGCGTATACGGATCGGGTGGATGCGTCGCCCATTTCCCATCCGCCGATCACGGCACGCGCCCGCGACATTGTACGAACCCGCGCGCATGGTAATTCGTGGATGGAACGGGTGAATGCATTGCCCAATTACGCGCCAACCCACACACGGCACGCCCCCGCGACATTGTACGAACCCGCGCGCATGGTAATTCGTGGATGGAACGGGTGAATGCATTGCCCAATTACGCACCCACCCACACACGGCACGCCCCCGCGACACCGTCCGGCCCCGCGCACGGTGTTGCGTGGACGGAACGGGTGGGATTCGCGGACGGTGGTTGGGGCGTGTGGGGGAGGGCGGCCGCAGGCCGCCCATACCGGGTTGGATTAATATTCCCGCATGATCCGGAAGAAGGCCTCGTTCTCCTCCGGGAGGCCGAAGGTGACACGAATGCAGTGCGGCAGGCCGAAGGCCGGCAGAGGGCGAATGATCACGCCCCGTTCCAGGCAGTGTTGCGTGAAGTCCGCCGCCCGTTCCGACGACTCCATGGGACACATCAGGAAATTGGCCTGGCTGGGCAGGGTGCGCCAGCCCTTGGCGGCGAAGGCCTCCGCCATGCGCGGCTTTTCCTGTCTCACAAGGCGCAGGTATTTCTGCAGGAAACCCGTGTCCGCCAGCGCGCCCAGGCCGGCGGCGGCGGCGGGGATCGAGGGTTCGAAGGGCAGTTTCACCTTGAGCAGGTTGTGGATCAGGGCCTCTGCGGCGAATCCGTAGCCGATGCGCAGACCGCCCAGTCCATAGGCCTTCGAGAAGGTGCGCAGGGTGAGCACGTTGTCATAGCGGTAGAGCAGGCTGTCCGGGTAGCTGGCTTCCGGATCGACGAACTCGATGTAGGCCTCGTCGAGGATGATCAGCGTGTGTTCGGGAACGCTTTCCATGAAACGGTCGAATTCGGCGCGGGTGAAGATTGTTCCGGTGGGATTGTTCGGATTGGCCAGGTAGACGATCCGCGTCCTGGGACCGATGGCCGCGGCCAGGGCATCCAGGTCGAAGTGATAATCCTTCAGCGGAACCGTCTTCAGGCCCAGGCCCCGGCTGTTGGCCAGCACGTAGAATCCGACAAAGGTCCCTTCGCTGGTCAGCACCTCGTCATCGTGCTCGAGGAAAGTGCGCAGGATGTTGGCCAGGATGCTCTCGCTTCCCGAGGCGGCGATCACGTTCTCCTTGTCCAGGTGAAAGCGGCGCGCCAGCTCCTGCCGCAGCGGCACGGTGCCGATGGCCGGATAGCGATGCAGTTCCGCCAGGCTGTCCTGCAGGGCCTTGACCGCCAGGGGACTCGGCCCCAGGGGATTTTCGTTGGAGGCGAGTTTGTAGACCGTCTCCAGCCCCAGCTCGGACTTCACTTCCTCAATGGGCTTTCCGGGCTTGTAGGGGATCAGTTTCTCGATGTAGTCAGGTACCAGGGGGCGTTTCATGCGGGAATCCCATCCTCAACGGTTTCTTGCAACAGGATCGAAGATAGGAGTCTTTCCGCATCATCCGGCAGGGACGTCGCTGGCTTCTTGCGGCAAGCTGGGGCTAATGCGATACTGCAATGATGGAACGACCGATCAGGAGCAGAGACACAAGGTGAATCCCCTGGGACTGGTCCTGGGGGGCGGCGGAGTGCGCTGTCTTTCCCACCTGGGTGTGGCCCAGTGCCTGCAGGACCATGGACTGCGGCCGGATCACATTACCTGTTCCTCGACAGGCACACTGGTCGGCATCCTGCTCGCCGCCGAGATTCCCCCCGCCGACATCCGCCGCGTGCTCGATTCCTTCCGCATTCGCTGGGGCTGGCTCTGGCCGACCCTTCGCAGCGGAGGCCTTTTCAACCAGCAGAACTTCCTGCGCATTCTCGACGCCTTCGGGATTCCCGAACGCCTGGAGGACCTGCGCCTGCCGGTACAGGTCCTGGTCACTGATCTGGTCAATGCACAGCCGATCGCCCTCAGCGAAGGCAACACCCGCCTGTTGACCCTGGCCTCCTGCGCGCTCCCGGGCATCTACGCGCCGGTGCGGCACCAGGGAACGATCCTTGGCGACGGCGGCGTGACCAACAACGTGCCCGCGGATGTCTGCCGCGCCGCGGTCGGCGAAAAGGGCATCGTCCTTTGCAGCAGCCTGGAAATGGACACCAGCATGCCGCCGGAGGAGATCCGCAGTTTCGCCCAGGTCGTCTACCGTTCGATCTACCTGCCGATCGTCAATGAGCGCTACCGCAACTTCCGCCGCCACGCGGACATCCTCATCGAACCCTTCAAACAATGCCCGCTCTGCTTCAGCCAGTGGCGGGAAATCCTCCGCTTCCAGAACCGGCAGGCCATGGAGAGGCACTTCCGCGCCGGCTATAAGGAAATGGAACAGGAACTGCCCACGCTGCGCCGCCTGCTGCAGGTCGAATCAGCCGCGGAATCCCCTCTTCGCAGCAGCTTCGGATCCTAGGCCTTCCGCCCGCCATTCTGCTCCTTATATTGGGCGCGGCGGCCCGGGGATTCCAGTTGCAGCAAGAGAGCCTTGTTCTTCCCCGGGCGGATTTCGAGGACTTGTATGCATCCCATGATCAAGCGCAGCGGTGTGAGTTTCTTTGCCATTCTGGCCGTCATGCAATTCTATTCGGGCATGCAGGGAAGCTTCGTCGGGGCGCTTCTTGCCGCCTTCGTGCTCAGCCTGATCAATGTCAGTCTCAAACCGGTGCTGCTGGTGCTGACCCTGCCGATCAACATTCTGACCCTGGGCATCTTCACCCTCTTCGTCAACGCGATCTGCCTGTGGCTGACGGATGTGATCGTTCCCAGATTCGCCGTCAACAGCGCCTTCTGGGGCGCGTTCTGGATCTCCATTATCACCCTGTTCATCAACACCTTCATCGTGGATCGGCGCTCCTGATCCTCCCTCGGGCAGCGGGAAACTCCTTGTGGCGGTGATTGATACCTTGCCCGCTCGCCGGCATTCGACCCCTTCAATGAAACGGAACCAAGGCATGACCCCTGAAACACTTCGCCAGGAACTGCTGGGCCTGGCTGACAATCTGGTCTGGGTATGGAAGCCCCGACTGCGGACCTTCCTCGCCTCGTTGGGCGACGACAAGCTGGCGAATCCCCGAGCCCACGTGCGCCGATTGCCGGAAAAGACCCTCAAGGAATGGACGGCCGACAGCACCTTCCTGGATCGCCTGGAAGAGGCGAAGCAGGAACTGGCCGCGGAACTGCAGAAGGCGCGCGAGCGCTGTCCGCAGGAACTCGCCGAGAGCTGCATCGCCTATTTCAGCGCCGAGTACGGCATTCACCAGAGCCTGCCGATCTACAGCGGCGGCCTGGGCGTCCTTTCCGGGGATCACACGAAGAGCGGCCACGACCACGGCCTGCCCCTGGTCTGCGTCGGCCTTTTCTACCGCCAGGGCTACTTCGTCCAGCGCATCGACGCCCAGGGGCAGCAGCAGGCCGGCATGGACCTGCTGTCGACGGAGGACCTGCCGGCGAATCCCGTGCTCGACGGCGAGGGAAAGCCGCTGTGTATCACGGTGGACCTGCCCGCCGGCGAACTGATGCTGCATGTCTGGCTGGTCATGGTGGGCAACACGCGGCTCTACCTGCTCGACAGCGACGTGGAGGGCAATCCCTCCGAGTGGCGCAGCATCACCTGGCAGCTCTACGGCGGCGACCGCGACATGCGGATCCGCCAGGAGATCGTGCTCGGCATCGGCGGCGTGCGCGCCCTGCGGGCCATGGGCATCCAGCCCGAAGTGTGGCACATGAACGAGGGCCACAGCGCCTTCCTGGCCGTCGAGCGCGTCGCCGAGTACCTGGCCCGGGGCCTGGCCTTCGACGAGGCCGTCGAGACCGTCAGCTCGAACACGGTCTTCACGACGCACACGCCGGTCTCGGCGGGCAACGAAGCCTTCATTCTGCCGCGATTGCACAACTACTTCCAGCCCTGGTGCGAGAAGCACGGCATGGACTTCGCCCGCCTGCTGGAGCTGGGCACGCTGACCGACAATCATGGCTACAAGAACTTCAGCCTGACGGCGCTCGCCGTCCGGTTGAGCCGCTTCGCCAACGGCGTCAGCAAGCTGCACGGCGAGGTCAGCCGCAAGATGTGGTATCACCTCTGGCACCAGTTGCCCATCGAGGAAGCGCCCATCGGCCACGTGACCAACGGCGTGCACATGGGGACCTGGATCAGCTCTCCCTTCCGCGCGCTCTTCGAGCAGGCCCTCGGCGAGGAGTGGGAAGAGCGCCTGGCCAGCGGCGAGATCCTGGAAGAGTTGTATACGCTTCCTGCAGAGGGCGTCTGGAACGCGCACGGCATGCTCAAGCAGCGTCTGTACGACGTGCTGGCCGAGAACCAGCGTCGGCGCTTCGCCGGCAGCCCGATCGACGCCGAAAGCATCGTCCGCGGCCTGCGTCCCGAAAGCCTGACCATCGGCTTCGCCCGCCGCTTCGCCACCTACAAGAGGGCCGACCTGCTCTTCAGCGACCTGGACCGGCTGGATCGCATCGTCAACGACCCCGAGCGGCCGGTGACCTTCCTCTTTGCCGGCAAGGCCCACCCGGCGGACAAGCCGGGGCAGGAAATGATCCGCCGCATCCACGAAGTGAGCCTCATGGAGCGCTTCCGCGGACGCATCGTGCTGCTGGAAGGCTACGACATGGAGGTGGCTAGCCACCTGGTGCGCGGAGTGGATGTCTGGATGAACAATCCGCGCCGCCCCCTGGAAGCCAGCGGCACCAGCGGGCAGAAGGTTCCGCCCAACGGCGGACTGAACTTCTCGATCCTGGACGGCTGGTGGGTCGAGGGATTCGATCCCGCCCGCTGCAACGGCTGGGTGATCGGGCGCGAGAAGGATTATGGCGACGACCGCATCCAGGACTACTACGACGTCAAGAGCCAGTACGACGTGCTCGAAGGGAAGATCGTCCCGCTCTTCTTCCGTCGCGACGCGAAGGGGCTGCCGCAGGACTGGATCGAGTGCATGAAGCACAGCATGGCCAGCCTGAGCGGCCGCTTCAGCACCCGGCGCATGGTCGGGGACTACATCGAGCAGTACTACAAGCCCGCCCGCCTGCGCGGTCGCCGGGTGCGCAGCGAGAACCTGGGCCTGGTGCACGCATTCATCGAATGGCGCCGCCACCTGATGGCCTATTGGTATCACATGACCGATACTTTCCTGCACGCCCATCGCGGGGAGAACCGCGTCGAGGTCGAGGCGGGCCTCTACCTGGGCCTGCTGCACCCGGAGGACGTGCGCGTCCAGCTGCACATGCAGCACAATGGCGATTTCCGCACCGTGACCGTGCCGCTGGACGGTCCGACCGGCGAGCCGGGCGAGTACCGCTACAAGCTGGTCCTGGAGGACGAACTGCTGCGCGACAGCCAGCTGCGGCTCCGGGTGCTGCCGAATCACGATTTCCTCGAGCGCCCCATCGAAATGGGCATCTGCTTCTGGTTCAGCAAGAAACTCTAGAGAGGGGGGCTTCATGCCGTCGTCCGACGCCACACGGGACATGTTGTCATACATCGAGCGGGGACCCTCTCCCTGGCATGTGATCGACGAGAGCAGGGAGCGCCTCGAGCGCGGCGGATTCCGCAAGGTGGAGGAAGGCGCGCCCTGGGACGGAACGGGCGAGGAGCCTTTCTTTGTCGTACGCTACGGAGCGGCGCTGCTGGCCGTCCGGCCGGGCACGCGGCCGCCCGCCGAGAGCGGCTTCCGCATTGTCGGGGCGCACACGGACAGCCCGACCCTGCGGCTGAAGACCCTCGGCGTGCGCGGCGAGGACAGGCAGATGCTGCTCGACGTGGAAGTATACGGCGGGCCGATCCTGGCCACTTTCGCCGATCGCGACTTCGACCTGGCCGGCCGCGTGATGCTGAAGAGCGGACCGACCGCCCGCGAGATCCTGCCGAAGCTCTTCCGGTTCGGGCGCGCCGTGGCGCACCTGCCGACCCTGGCGATCCACATGGACCGCGGCGTCAACGACAAGGGCTTCGTGCTCGACAAGCAGACGCATCTGCCCCTGCTGGCCGGGGAACTGGAAGGCAAGGCCCCGCCCCGCGAGCAGTTCCGCGCGATCCTGGCCCGCGAACTGGACACGCTGCCGGAGAACGTTTTGGCCTGGGAACTGAACGCCGCCGACTGCCAGGCCCCGACGGAGATCGGCCTGCACGGCGAGTTCGTGCAGTCGCCGCGCCTGGACAACCTGGCGTCGTGTCACGCCGCCCTCGCCGCGCTGCTGGACACCCCTGCCGGGGAGGCGACGGCGGTCGTGGCCCTCTTCGACCACGAGGAGATCGGCAGCCGCAGCGGACGGGGGGCGGACAGCCTCTTCCTGCGCGACTTCCTCCTGCGCCTCTGCGAAGGCTCGGCGCAGAACCTTTCGCGCGCCCTGGCGCACAGCCTGCTGGTCAGCGTGGACATGGCGCACGCCTATCACCCCAACCGCCCCGAGGCCTATGACGGCGAGCATCATGTATCACTCAACGGCGGCCCGGTGATCAAGATCAACGCCAACCGCCGCTACTCGACCGACGCCTGGAGCGAGGCCTGGTTCAGCCGCCTCTGCGAGGAAGCGGATGTCCCGGTGCAGAAGTACATCCATCGTACGGATCTTCCCTGCGGCAGCACCATCGGCCCGATGAGCGAGTCCCTGCTCGGGGTGCCGGCGATCGACGTGGGCAATGCCCTGCTGGGCATGCACAGCATTCGCGAGACCGGTGGATCACGGGACCAGGAATACATGATCCGCGTCCTGGGCCGCTTCCTGGCGACGGGCTGATTCCAGCAGTTCAAATCCGAAAGGGTGCGGCATGAGTCCTGCGCTGGGCGGTTTCCTGTTCTATCTCCTGGTGATCCTGGTGGTCGGCCTGTGGAGCCTGCGCCGCACGCGTGATTCAAAGGACTACCTGCTGGCGGGCCAGAAGCTGGGGCCCTTTGTCGTTTCCCTGAGCGAGCGCGCTTCCGGCGAGAGCTCCTGGCTGGTGCTGGGCCTGCCCGGCGCGGCCATGGCCCTGGGCCTGATCGAGTTCTGGACCGCTCTCGGCTGCCTGGCGGGCATCGTCGCCAGCTGGATGCTGATCGCCCAGCCCCTGCGACAGGCCAGCGCCGACACCGGAGCCCTGACCCTGCCGACCCTGATCCAGCGCCGTGTCGCGGGCGGGACCTCGGACGAGGATCGCCGCTGGGCCTTTCGCCTGCGCACCAGCGCCTCCCTGATCATTCTCTTTTTCTTCGTGTTCTATGTCAGCGCCCAGTTCCTGGGGGCGGGAAAGGTCCTGCACACCACCTTCGGCCTGGAACCCTGGCAGGGCATGCTGGTCGGCGCGCTGCTGATCGCCTTCTACACGGTGCTCGGCGGATTCTTCGCCGTCGCCTGGACGGATGTGATCCAGGGCCTGATCATGTTCGCCACGCTGGTGGTCCTGCCCCTTGTCGGCATCATCGAGCTGGGCGGGCTGGCGGCCCTGCGCGAAGGGGTTGTCACACACGCCGGGCCCGACCTGCTTTCCTGGAGCGGAGGCAGGACAGGCTGGGCGGCCGTGGCCGCGATCATCGGCGGCCTCTCCTGGGGCTTCGGCTACCTGGGGCAGCCGCACCTGCTGATCCGCTACATGAGCCTGCGCAGCGCGGAGGATGTGCCCCTCGGGCGGCGCATCGCCTTCGCCTGGGCCTTTCCGGCCTTTTTCGGCGCCCTGCTGCTGGGCTTAGTCGGCCTGGCGCTGACCGGCGGCGGCCTGGAGGACCCGGAACAGATCATGCCCATGCTGGCCCTGCGCCTGCTGCCGGCCTGGCTGGCGGGGCTCTTCCTTTCCGGCGCCATTGCCGCCATGATGTCCACGGCCGACAGCCAGCTGCTGGTCTGCAGCAGCGCGCTGACGGAGGACTTGTATACGGGCGAGCGGGGAGACGCCCGCCGCATGTTGCTGTATTCCCGCCTGGGCACGCTGGCCGTTTCGGCCCTGGCCTTCGCCATGGCGCTGTTCAGCGAGTCGCTGATCTACGCCATGGTCAGTTTCGCCTGGGCCGGGCTGGGAGCCAGTTTCGGCCCGCTGCTGCTCTACGTGCTCTTCCGGAGGGGCCTGGGGCCGGTCACGGCCCTGGCGGCCATGTGGACCGGCGCCCTGGTCACGGTCATCGGCCAGAACCTGCCGGCGCTCGATGCCCTGGTCAGTGTGCGTGTGACCTCCTTCCTGGTCGCCCTGCTCGTGCTGGAGGCCGGCTGCCGGCTGGAAACCCGTCCGGAGGCCGCCCGCGGATGAATCACCGACTGCACCTGCTGGCCGATCCCTCGCCCCTGCTGGAGGACGCCACCCTGGAGCTCCGCGTGGAAAGCGGGCGGGCCCAGCCCTACGGCGTGACACAGTGCGGCCCGCTGGTGAACTTCAGCGTGCCCTGCCGCCGCGCCCGCAGGATGACCCTGCGGCTCTTCGCCGCCGAGAGCGGGACGGAGCTGCTGCGTCTCGAGCTCGACAGCCTGCGCCATCGAAGCGGGGACGTGTGGCACGTGGCGCTCGGCAACCTGCGGAAACCCGTGCGCTACAGCTGGTTCATCGCCGGGCAGGTGGAGGCGGCGGGCCCGGGCCAGCCGGAGGATCCGGAGCGCGGCGTGCTCGATCCCTGGGCCGTGGCGATCGTCGAGGATCCGGCCCGGCCCGGCGAGTGGCACGGACTCTTCCCGCTGCCCGAGTACACCTGGCGCAACCCTTCGCCGCCCCTGCGTCCCATGGACGAGACGGTGATCTACGAGACCCACCTGCGCGGCTTCACCGCCGATCCGAGTTCCGGTGTCACACGTCCCGGCAGCTACGCGGGGCTGGTGGAGAAGATCCCCTACCTGAAGGAGCTGGGCGTCACGGCCGTCGAGCTGCTTCCGGTGATGGAATTCGACCACCGCGACAATCCGCGACGCAACCCGGAAACCGGGGAAGCCCTGGTGAATTTCTGGGGCTATGATCCCCTGGCCTTCTTCGCGCCCAAGGCGAGCTATGCCAGCGTGGGCGCGCCGCTGGGGGCCACGGTGGAGTTCCGCCGCATGGTGGACGAGCTCCACGGCGCGGGCATCGAGGTCTTCATGGACGTGGTCTTCAACCACACCGCCGAGCGGGACGACACGAGGCACCAGTACCATTTCCGCCTGCTGGACAACCCGGTGTGGTACATGGTGGATCGCCAGGGCGTCTACCGCGATTTTTCCGGTTGCGGAAACAGTCTCAACTGCAATCATCCGCTCGTGCGGCGCTACATCATGGACTGCCTGCGCTTCTGGGTCTCGGAAATGGGCGTCGACGGCTTCCGTTTCGATCTCGCCTCGATCCTGGGGCGTGATTCGGAGGGGCGCGTGCTCGACAATCCGCCTGTCCTTGAAGCCATCGCCCACGATCCGCTGCTCTCGCGGACGAAGATCATTGCCGAAGCCTGGGATGCCGCCGGCCTCTACCAGGTGGGGCGATTTCCCAGCTGGGGCCGATGGGCCGAATGGAACGGCCCTTTCCGTGATACTATGCGGCGCCTGCTGCGCGGAGAGGCGGGACAGGTTGCCGCGGCGGCGACCCGTCTGGCCGGGAGCAGCGACCTCTACGGCAGCAGCGGCCGCTCGCCCCTGCATTCGATCAACTTCATTACGGCGCATGACGGCTTTACCCTCGCCGATCTTGTGCGCTACGAGCACAAGCACAACCTGCCCAACGGGGAAGAGAACCGCGACGGATCCAACAGCGACTATTCCAGCAACTACGGGGAAGAAGGTCCCGGCCGGGATCCCGGGCGCGAGGCCCTGCGCATGCGCCAGCAGCGCAACGCGCTGGCACTGCTCTTCCTTTCACAGGGCGTTCCCATGCTTCTGGCCGGTGACGAGTTCGGCCGCAGCCAGCAGGGGAACAACAACGCCTGGTGCCAGGACAACCGCATCTCCTGGCTGGACTGGACGCTTTGTGATACGAACGCCGACCTGCTGGAGTATACGCGCAGCCTGATCCGCCTGCGTCGCCTGCATCCCGGCCTGCGCCGCGAGGGCTTCTTCCGCCAGGGGCCGGACTCGGACATTCGCTGGCACGGCGTCACACCGGAGCAGCCGGATTTCGGCCCGAATTCCCATACCCTGGCCTTTGAACTGCGGGGGAACGGCGGACAAGGGCTGGCGAGCGCGGACCTCTACATTGCCCTGAACTTCTGGAGCGCGGAACTGGATTTCGAATTGCCCCGCCCGCCCGGGGGCGGCGCCTGGCGCGAACTTCTGTGCACGGCAAGCGGAGAGGCGGTGATCGTGGATCCAGCGAAAGCACCGGTAGTTCGTGGCACACGCTGCAGGCGGCCTTCCAATTCGATTCTCGTCCTGGCGTCCCTGCCTGAAGAAAAGCCACCCAAGGAGAACCCATGAGAACCCTGTTGCTGACCCTGGTCTGTGCGACATCCCTGCAGGCGGTCGAAGCGCTACAGCTCGAGCCGGTCGCGCGCATCCAGTCGGACCGGATCGACGAGTGCTCGGGCATCGTCAAGTCCGCCTTCCGGGACGACGTCTTCTGGGTGCACAACGACAGCGGCGATGCCGCTCGCATCTATGCCATCGACGGGGAGGGCAAGCCGATCCTGCCGGGGTGGATGGAACACGCCGGGGACTACCAGGGGATTCTCGTCGGGGACGCGGTCAACATCGATTGGGAGGACATTGCCCGCGACGATCGCGGCAACCTGCTGATCGGCGCCTGCGGCAACAACTTCAACATGCGCCGCGACCTTGCGATCTACGTGGTCCCTGAACCCGCGCCTCGCGCGGCTTCGCAGACCCGGGTCCTTCGCAAGCTGCCCTTCCGCTATCCGGACCAGAACGAGTTCCCTCCGCTGAATCGGAACTTCGACTGCGAGGCCATTTTCTGGGCCGACGGCCGCGTATACCTGTTGACCAAGCACCGCAGTGATACAGACACCAAGCTCTACCGCATGGAGGAGCAGGTCGAAGGGCATGTGCAGGACCTGAGCTACATCGGCCGCTATCCCATCGGCGGATCCGTGACCGGCGCGGACATCAGCCCCGACGAGCGGATGCTCGCCATACTGTGCTACAACAGCATCCACGTCTTCGAACGCGCATTGCCGGGCGAGAACTGGCTGGAAGGGCCGGCGCGCTGGCTTCCCCTGGCCCAGGTGGAGGATCGCTGGCAGTACGAAGCCCTCTGTTTCGACGGGGAGGAGCTGCTGGTGACCAATGAGCAGCGCGATATCTTCCGTATTGGCCTGGATCAACTGCTTCCACTGGAAACCGACGAAGCGAAGGAAAAACCCGGTTCAGAGCCCACCAAAGGTGACGGAAATTGAACGATATTCTTGCTGATTTCAACCAGAAGGATTCTGGTTGCAAGGGAATGGATAGACTAAGGTCAGAAAAATCAGTCCTGTCTGCTGATGGCACAGGCATTGCGTCGTTTTTGTCAAAAATGACCTAGTCGTCCAAGGGGGATCGATGGAACATCGCCAGGAATTGGAACTCAGCAATCCGGTCACCAAAGTGGTCCTGGAGTGGTTTGTAAAGCAGGGCTATGTGGTCCTTGGAGAAGATGAACAGGGCAAGGTCTACACGATGACGGACGAAGGTCGCGCCTTCTGCAAGCGCTTTCTCTACCATGCCCAGACCCTGCAAAGCGCGCTCAGCCTGGGCGTGAAGGTCGAGGAGTTCAAGCCTCACCTGAACTAGGCGATTGAACGAAACGCCGCAGAGCGGGATCTCCTGTCGAGGAGGTCCCGTTTTTTGTGCCTTGCCGAATCGGTGCCAGGCACGGTGCCAGGCACGGTGCCACGGACGGTGCCAGGGACGGTGCCACGGACGGTGCCAGGGACGGTGCCACGGACGGTGCCAGGGACAGTGCCAGGGACAGTGCCAGGGACAGTGCCAGGGACGGTGCCAGGGACGGTGCCATGGACAGTGCCAGGGACAGTGCCACGGACGGTGCCAGGGACGGTGCCAAGGACAATGCCAGGGACAGTGCCAGGGACGGTGCCAGGGACAGTGCCAGGGACGGTGCCAGGGACGGTGCCAGGGACGGTGCCACGGACGGTGCCACGGACGGTGCCA
>JAUIFJ010000069.1 GCA_030429345.1 bacterium
ATCAGGGTGTCGCTGCCCGCTGGGCTATTGCTCGAAAAAGTCAGCTGGATACGCGCCGCCTGGCCCTGCAGACGCTTGACCCCCACCTCGCGAGCCTTCAGGTCCAGCCAGCCGCCGCTGGCCGTCTGGACGAAGATTCCCTGACTGGCGGTGTGCAGCAGCTGGTACAGCCCGCCCACCGCACTGGCCACGGCTTCGAGGATGCCGCGCAGGCCGGCCCCGACGTTCAGGTTTGTGAAGGGCGTCTTTTGCGTGACGCCGGTGATCAGGTCGGAGAGGATCTCGTCAAACGTCTTCATGGCACGATGATCTCCGCTTGCTCGATCAGCACCGGTCCCTCAAGCCCCAACTTCCAGACCAATTGCTGGAGCTGGGTCTCGCCGGCCAGGGCGAACTGGATCCTGTACACCTTCTCTTCCGGGGAGGCTGCCAGCTGCTGGATCACAATGCTCCCGTCTTCGATGCGCGGATCGTCTTCCAGGGCCTCGACCAGGTAGCGACGGGCCAGCATCCGCGTCCGGGGCGTGTCACTCGCGCCCAGAAGGCTGCGGATCCTACACCCCCATTCCGGGTGCACCGGCATCTCGCCCGGCAGGCAAGACAGCCGGTCCATCAGGTCACGGGCCAGGACATCCCGGTCCTGGGCTACGGCCACATCGCCGGTGGGTCCGACCAACAGGTCGCCGAACTCGTCGAAAGCCAGGTCCGTGCCGACGAAGCCGCTCACAGAATCACCCCCGGTGCCGTGGTCGCGCCGGTCTGCGCGGACGGACTGCCGGCCGTGGTCACGGGTATCCCGGGCGCAACCTGCGCGGCCTGCTGGATGTGCTCGACCACCGCTTCCGCAATGGCCAGGGCCGTGGCATCCGCCATCGCATCCGCGTTGTTCGGATCACGTGGATCGATGCCCAACAGGTGCTGGTCGGTCTTGCTGCGGATCAGGGCCTTCAAGGTCTGTGCGTTCAGTGCCATGTCACACCTTACTCCGTGCGAACCGTTTCCGAAAGCTCTTCTCCCGTCAGCGGCACGATCGGCGTCGAGACCGGGATGCCCTTGTTCCCGATATGGGTGTGGGCGTTGAACAGGGCCTGGAAGGTGTTGCCCTTGATCACCTGCTCTGCCGCCTCTTCCCCCAGCTCGACCGTCCCGCTGTTCACGTGCACCTTCGAGTCCGAGGCGATTTCGATCGCGCCATCCGGTTGGATCACGATCCGGGAACTCCCCTGCTCCAGGACCAGCGCACTCTCCCCGGATCCCTGGCTGGTGATATAGCCGGCCACGAAGGGCTTTTCAGGCCGGCCGTCCTCAAAGGCCACCATCACCGTGTCCCCCACGGTGGGCAGGATCACCAGGCGAGCTGAGGCCGTCGCCCAGACGGCCAGGATCTCGCAGCGGGGCAGCAGGGAGAGGTTTTCATCCTCAGGCTGAACGCTCACCGTGTAGGACTCGGGGTCCACTTCGGACACGGTACCGCGCACCGGAAATCGCATGTACGCGCTCAAGTCCGGTCGCAGCTTTTCGACAATCCGCTTCAGCTCGTCGCGCATGGCACCACCTGCAGCACCGTCCGGCCCCCGTCCTCCCAGCGATAGTTCGCTTCCCTGACGTAGAGCCGCTCACCGTCTACCTCGATCACCTGGGAGTGCAGCACCGGTGCCACCAGGGTCTCCACACGCTCCATGCCCAGCTGGCCGGGCCGGCGTCCCACCAGGTTGATGCCGGTCTCGAGGCTGAGCACACTGGGGCCTTCCAGGGCGTCCGGCGCAAGCACCAACTGACCTCCGCGGACATAGGTCCGGATTTCTTCTCCGGTTTCGGCGCGCAGCAGGGCCACCAGCTGCTGCAGGGCCTCCCGCGGAGTCCGGCCGTGGACAGGAAAGCGATCGATCTGGATATCCGGGACTATGGCCGCTAGGGCAAGTCCAGTGCCAGCCAGCAGGTCGCCTGCGATCTCCGTAGCCGTTGCCTGCTCCCACGTGCGCGTCACACGCCGCCCCTCGGCCTGCAGCACCGCCTGGTAGTCGATCAGCTGCAGGTAGACCTGCAGGCCGCTGGGACTGGCCTCGCGCACCAGGCCCTCGAAGATCGTCGCGAGCTGTGCATCATCGCGGTAGCCCCAGCGGATGACCACTTTCTGCCCGCGGCTCACATGCAGTACGCTTTCCGGATCGGAGAGCACGATGCCCGCAGAGTCGGCCGCGCTGTCGGAGTGCGTCCAGACCTCGAAGCCCACGACCGCGGGATCAATGCGCCGGCCATCCAGCTCGATCTCGTATACGGGATACGTCCAGTCCATCAGCCGCCCTCGGTGATCACGGGCTCGGCCACATCATCTTCGGGCGTCTCCACCCCCTGGCCTTCGGTGAGCCCCTCGTTGAACTGGTCGCGCACGTAGCCCAGCTGGCGGTCCAGCTCCTCGCTGCCAGCGATTGCTTCCGCCCCTTCAAGGGCCGCGTCGTTGGCCGCAGCGGCAGCCGCCGCCTGGTTCTCCAGCTGCGTCTTCACCGACTCGAACTCAGTCAGCACCAGGCTGACGGGAATCCAGTCCCCATCCCCGTCCTCGTCGGCCTCCAATTCCCGGATCAGCACCTGGCGAATGCCGTACAGATCGGTCAGCGGTGAGACAATGGAGACCGGTTTGGGCACGCTTTCCCGGCCATCGCGAAACAGCTGCTTCAGCGGCCTGAGCCTTTCCATCGGGGACGTGATGACCGAGCCGTCGCCGGCTTCCTCGGGCACGATCTCCAGCTGGACCGTGATCTCGGCAGGCTCGTAGCCCGTGGGCTGCAGGACTTTTCCCGATTTCTTCGGGATGTCTACCTCGTCGACCTTGATCGCCTGCTTGACCTTCATGGCCCGTGGCGGGACCGGGAAGGTCAGGCCTCCGATGACGAAGGGGATGGCCGTCAGGTTGCGTGTGACACTCCCCGCCGCCTGCGCTTCTTCCACCAGCTGGGTCTCCTCGGCGGCCAGGCCGACCGGTCCTCCATCAGGCATAGCTCGCGCCCTCCAGACCATCTTCCTCGCCCGCCGCTTCGCGCAGGGCCTCGACCAGCTGCTCTCGAATGGACTTTGCCGGTGTGTTCGGTCCGCTCACGACCTTGATTTCCGCTACGTGAACGCTGCGGTCCACGGGCCCGTTGGAAACCGTGGTGCCGGCCGCTGAAGGCGTGATTGGCAGGGTGCGCGCAGCGCCTGGCAGCTCGCCCGCCGACTGGGCCAGTCCAGATTGGAAGGCCTCGCCGAGTGTGGACGGCGCGCCGGCGCCCACACCCTCAAGCGCAGGACCGCCCGCAATCGTGGGGATCATGGGGATCTCGATGCCGGGGATCCGGTTGGCGATCTTGATCAGGTCGTTGAGTCCGCCGATCACGGTGTTCAGCATGCCAAGGAAGCCGTCCCACATGCCATTGAGGAAATTCCGAAACCAATCGAAGCGCTTGTAGGCGTAGACCGCTGCGGCCGCCAGGCCGAAGACCAGGCCGATCACAAGGCCAACCGGGTTGGCCGCCATCGCAGCGTTGAGCGCCCACTGCACACCCGCCCAGGCCTTGGTCGCGGCCACGACGGTGTAGGTTGTCAGCCGGAAAAGCAGGGCACTGCGGTTGGCCCAGGCGTAGGCAAGGGCAGCGCGCATGGCGGCCACCCGGGCGACCAGGAAGCCGCCGGCCGCGCGGGCCCCGGCCAGGACCGTCTGGGTCGCGAAACCCCACACCGCGGTCGCCGCGCTGGCCAGCAGGGGCCAGGTGAAGGCGACCAGGCTGGCGAACAAAAGGCCGCTGACGATCGGATTGGCCTTCACTAGGTTCCAGGCACGGACCAGGGTGCCGGCCATGAAGCCCAGACCCCAGGCCACAGCGCCGGCGAAGAGCAGAAGCGGCGCTATGGCTCCGCTTGTGTGCTCCGACCAGCCGGAGAAGAAGGCGCGCACCCTCTCCCCCGCCGTTCCCAGCAGGGCGACCACGCCGCCGAAGAGCCGCTGGATCCCACCCCAGACCGCTATCGCCCCGCTTTTGATCGCGAACCACACCTCCTCCACCGTGTCACGGAAGCCAAGGAAGTTGGTGTCCCAGGCCTTGACCAGGCCGAAGACTGCGACGCCCACCAAGGCAAAGGGAATCGCAAGCTTCAGTGCCGCCAGCCCCAGGGCCTTCAGGCTGACGATCAGCGGCACCGCCGCACTCTGTGTCACGCCCATCGAGAACGCGATCTGACCCAGCCGCGCCGGCACCATCAGGGCCATGCCGCCCAGGTGAAGCAGAGAGCCGCCCACGAAAAGCAGCATGCCACCCAACAGGGATCCCACAGTCGCCACGACCGCCATCGTCGCCCCGATGCGGGTCAGCACCGGGTGTGCCTCCATCCACTTGAAGATCCCGGTCGCAATGCCCGTGATCCCTTCCATGAGCGGAACCACGGTCTTCAGCATGTTGTCCCCCAGAACGGAATGCAATCCGAATATCACTTGATGGCGAAGGCCCGCAACCAGCGCGCGCGGTCCGCTGACTGGTGCGCCGGAGCGAAGGGCGCGATGGCATCGCGTTCCTCACGCGAAAGACCGGGAATCACCTCAGGCCGAAACCGGGCAGCGAGACG
>JAUIFJ010000005.1 GCA_030429345.1 bacterium
GTCAGGCTGCCGGGGCCGTTGAAGTACTCGGGAACGCCCTCGTACTGTACGACAAAGAGATCCCCGGCGGCCTCGTAGCTCACCGTGCCGCCCTGGCTGGGATTCAGGTCGTCCCAGAAGAAGGCGATCAGGTTGTTGGGCGTACCGCCCTGGGGCAGGGGCCCGCCGAAATTCCCGAGCGAGTTCATGCCGTCGGCGGAGAAGCCGATGATGCCGTTCGAGCCGACGATGACCTGGGAATAGTCGTTTCCGTAGTGGTTCCAGGTGAATCCAAGATCCAGGGGCTCGGACGAGGAGTCGTCGCCGAGGGCCAGCGGGACCGGATTCTCCATCGTGTACCAGTCGTATTCCACCTGGCCGTCGGCGTCGGTCGTGCTCCAGAAATAGCCGTAGCCGTCCGGGCCGCCCTGCACCAGCTGGACGTTCAGCAGGACCGTGCCATCCTGGCCCAGGTCCGTATTGCCATTGGAAGTGACGGTCATCGTGCTGATTGTCTGTGAGACAGCCGGGATCTCCGGCACCTCGATCTCCATCTCGATCTCGAGGCTCTCGCCGGCGGGAACCGTCGGTGTGACAAAAACCGGCGTGCCGTCGATCATCGCCTGGACGCCGAAGCCGTCGGCGTTGTCGGCGAAGAGCGTGTAGCTGTCATCGCTCAGGCCCACATTGTCGATGGTGAAGGTGGCGACGACGGTCTCCTCCGGCGTGCCCAGCAGGGGCTCGGAGTCGCTGACGGCGAACCAGTAGTCGGGGGGCGGGGCGAGCGTGATCAGGAAGCTGCTCTGCTCGGCGGGCACCAGGGGCAGGGCATTGACCGTGATCGGCATGCCGATGGTCCCGTCCTCGTTCTCCAGGCCGATGGTGCAGCCGGCGACATCCAGCCCGCCCTCCAGGGCCTCGTAGTTCAGCCAGATCTCGCCATTGTCGGTGTCAATCACGACCTGGGCCGTGATCGCTCCCTCGCCGCCGAACTCCGGCACGGTGTCGAAGGTCATCACCCAGAGGCCGTCCTCGGTCTCGCCCGTATACACGGTGCCGCCGGCGCTCGGGTTCAGGTCGTCCCAGAACCAGGCGATCAGGGCGTTGGGAGTGGCCTCGTTGGGCAGGTCCGTGTTGCCCAGGCTGAACATGCCGTCCTCTGCGAAGCTCAGCATGCCGTTGGAGCCGATGTAAATCGAGTTGTAGGCGCCGCCGTAGAAGGTCACGCCGCCCGGCAGATCGTAGGGACCTGCGTAGGAATCGTCCGTCAGGACCACGGGAACGCGATCCTCTTCCGGAAGATCGATCCAGGCATACTCGGGGCCTTCGGCGGAGAGGCTGCTGATCCAGGAGTTGCCCCAGGCATCTGCACCGCCAGTCGGGACGATGGTGACGCTCACCGTCATGGTGGCGCAGGCCTGGTCGTCCATCTGGCTGCAGGCTGTCACGCTGAAGCCCTCCTGGACGACGCCGGGATCCTCGCCCACGGTCATCCGGATCCCGACGGTCGCGCTGTCCAGGGGATCCACGGGGCCGATGCTGCTGATCTCATCGCCTTCCTCGTCGATCAGGGAGTATTGCAGCTGCTGGCCCTCGTCATTGATGACAAGATCGTAGCTGTCAACCAGGAGGCCGCTGTTGTAGACCGAGAACCAGGCTTCGTAAACGCCGTCTTCCGCGCCCACGACGTCCAGGTTCTCGCTGATGTCCACGGCATAGTCCGGGGGCGGAGCCAGGTCGTAGCGCACGGTCCATTCGGCGGCCGGCTGGCCGGGCGTGCCATCGAAAATGACCTGCAGGCCGTCCGTTCCGTCCGCATTCTCCATGCCGATCGTGCACTCGTTCAACAGGATGCCGTCATCGAGCGCGGCCATGTTGGCGAAGATCTTCTGCTGCTCGAAATCGAATACGGCCTGCACCGTGACATTGCCCGGACCCGCCGGGTACTCGATCACCGCGTCGTAGGTAACGACGAAGCGGCCCGTCTCGTCATTGCCCGAGTAGACCTGGCCGCCATCGGCGGGGTCCAGGTCGTCCCAGAAAAGGGCGATCAGGTTGTTGGGAGTGCCGGCAACCGGCAGGGCCGTGTTGCCGAGGGAGGTCATGAAGTCCGGCGAGAACCCGACGATGCCGTTGCTGCCGATGTAGACATCCGTGTAGGGATCGCCGTAGTAGCTGATCACGCCGTTCATCGGGATCGGCCCCACCTGGCCATCATCGGACAAGATGTGATACTCGCGGTCCTCCTCCGCCAGCTCGACCCAGAAGAACTCCTGGTCGCCGCCGGCGCTGGAGACCCAGGTATTGCCGAAGGCGTCCGGGCCGCCGCCCGCGGCATTGAAGACCTGCGTGGTGACGGGCAGCGTACGGCTGGCCTCGCCGTTGTCCGAGGTGACGGTCACCGTGGCCAGGTCCGTCGAAGTGGGCGTTTCCTCCGGCACCGTGCCGCTCACGTGCACCTCGAAGGCCTCGCCCGGCTGCAGGATGCCCGTGTTCGCTACCGGGCTGCCGTTGTGCAACAGCACGAAATCGATCAGATCCGTCTCGATGGACAGGCTGTAGCTGTTCTCCAGCAGGCCCGCATTGAAGATCTGGAAGGAATCCAGCAGCTCGACGCCGGGCGTCGTGTTGAAGGTGATCGCGTCAGGCGCAAGACTGAGAGCATAGTCGGGCGGGGGTGCCAGGTTGTACTGGATCGTCGTATTGGCGCTGGGCGCAAAGGGCGTGCCGTCAAAGAAGACCTGCAGGGCATCCTCGCCGCCGGGGCTTTCAATGCCGCCGGTGCAGCTCAACAGGTTCATGTCCTCGCTGAAGTTCTGGTAATTGGCGTAGACAATGTTGTTCTCGAAGTCGACCACTGCCTGCACGGTGACATTCGCCGGACCGGCGGGGAAGATATTCAGCTCTTGCCAGGTAACCACCAGGCGGCCGCCTTCGTCGACGCCCCAATAGTGCTCGCCGGCCGCCAGCGGGGCGAAGTCATCCCAGAAGACATAGATCTGGGCATTGGGCGCGGCCGCGTTGGGAAGCGCTGAATTGGTCCACTGCTGCATCTGCTCTTCGGCGAAACCGAAAAAGCCCTTGGCGGAGATCCAGAAGGTGGTGTAGCTCTCGCCGTAGAAGGAAAGCGGCGCCGGCATTTCGAAGGGGCCTTCGTAGCTGTCGTTGCCGCCCGGGAAAGTCAGCACGTTGCGGTCTTCCGCGGGCAGGTCCACCCAGAAGAACTCGGGGCCGCCTTCGTCACCGGTCATGATCCAGGTATTGCCGAAGAGGTCCGGTCCCCCTTCATCCACCTGCTGCCCCTTGGGCTGCACTTGTCCTTCCGCTTCCTCGGTCAGCAGCTGGCGCTGGCTTCGCGTGAGCGGCAGCCCGGCATCGAGCTGTTTCCGTGCCTCGCGAAGCTGCAGCAGACGCTCGGCCCGCGCTGCAGCGGCTTGCTTCTCGGCCATCTCATGGGAAGTCAAAGCGGAACTCGTCAAACGGGGCGATTGAAGAGCCTGCTGCTTCTCCTGCATCTCGGCCGGACTCAAGCCGGGAACGGTTTGCGCAGGCGCCTCCTTCTTCAACGATACATCGTTCGCCAGGGCCGTACTGGCACACAAGGCCAGACTTGCCGCCGCAAACAGGAATGCGGAACCTTTGGACATGTGCATTTCTCCGAAAATGAAGCCCGCGGCAGGAGGGGGGAATCACCGGTCGCCAGGACCGGGTGAATCGGGTCCTGCTACCATCTGAGGCCGTGATTGGATCGCTGTACTGGACGCATGAACCCGGAAAATACCATTCCCCGCCAAAGAGCAATAGAGGAAAGGGCTGCCAGAGAAGGCGGACGACTCATTCCGGGAAGCCGGCAGAGAAGAAAAAACCCCTGCCGCTGAGGCGACAGGGGGGCGGATTGAACGCAGGCCAGGCTCACTTCATCAGCATCATCTTCCGCGTATCGCTGAAGAGGGGGCGGCCGTCGCGGTCCGAGACCTGCAGACGGTAGAAGTAGACGCCGCTCGACAGGGACGAGCCGTCGAAGCGCACGTCGTGGTAGCCCGCGGGTCGCATGCCCGCCACCAGGCGCTCCTGGTGCTGGCCGATCAGGTTGTAGACATCCAGCTGCACACGCCCGGCCGTCGGCAGGGCGAAACGGATCACCGTGCTGGGGTTGAAGGGATTGGGGTAATTCACCGCCAGGGCGAAGTCTTCCGGCAGTTCGAAGGGACTGACATCCACGCCCAGGTCGCAGGGTGCGCGGTAGAGATCCACGGGCTGCGCCAGGCCTGTGGTGGAACTGATGTAGAGCAGGCCGTCCTCGCTCAGCGCCAGGCCGGCGCCGTCGGCCAGGCCGCTGGGGCAGAAGTCGCCCCGGGCGTCCAGGTCGCCGTTCTGCAGATCCAGGAAGCATTCCACGTCGCCCGTCGCGGCGTTGAAGGCCACCAGCTGGTCTGTTCCCTCATGGTAGTCCAGTCCGGCCGCGCCGCTGCCGAAGGGCGTGCTCCAGGGCACGGCCGTCACGCTCAGTCCGACCGGGTTGGAGGCGTCGGCCACGTCCACGCGCACCAGCTCGTCGAAACCGCCGTGGCTGCACATCACCCAGAGGAGCTCGTTGTCGGCGTCGAAGGCCAGACCGGTCGAGAAGCGGCCCGTGGAAGGCTGCAGCAGGTCAATGGCGTAGTCGCCGATCTCCTCGCCCTCGCTGTCGACGTGATACAGTCCCTGCTCGTGGGTCAGCCAGATGCTGCCGTCGCGGTTGTCTACGGCGATTCCGCGGTAGTCCGGACCGCCGGGCAGGACCATGATCTCGCCGACCTCGCCCTCCTCCGTGTCCAGCGTCGCCATGCGGTTGACGCCGTGCGCCATCCAGATCACGGTCTCGCCGTCGATCCACTCGCCGTCGGAGAGACTCTGCATGCCGAAGAGGCCGTTGCCGGTCAGGTTCTGCGTCACCTGGTGCATGTGGTTGCAGCTGGCGCTGGTAAGGATGTTGACCTCGGCGAAGGCAGAAGCGTCCATGGTCGAGCTGACCGTGACGAGAGCCTGGTCGGTGAAGCTGGCCGGCTCCTCGGGGACGTAATGTCTCACGCCCAGCAGGAAGACCTCGTCGTAGGCCAGTTCCGGCACCTGCGTGATCTCGGCCCAGTCGTTCCCGACATCGTGGAAGCTGACGTCCCAGGCATTGGCCTCGACCGCCAGTTCGAAGGTCGAGTTGTTCTCGCCGCGGTTCTCGACCTCCAGCTCGTACTCGGCCGTGCCGCCGTTGATGCCGATGCCGGTGATCTCGTCCGGATCCACGTCGACGGCATAGGGGCCGCTGGGACCGATCACATTGAAGCCGAACCAGATGGCGCTGCCGTCGGTCGGCGTCCAGCCGCTGCCGTTGTAGTAGGCGGAGAAGCCCTGGCTGCCGCCGGCGCCCTCCTGTCCGATCGTCGCGATGCCCAGGTCGATGCCGTTGGCCAGGGACTGGTAGTTGATCCGGATCGCCTCCTCGTCCTGGTCCAGGATGACCTGGGCCGTCAGGCTGCCGGGGCCGTTGAAGTACTCGGGAACGCCCTCGTACTGTACGACAAAGAGATCCCCGGCGGCCTCGTAGCTCACCGTGCCGCCCTGGCTGGGATTCAGGTCGTCCCAGAAGAAGGCGACCAGGTTGCTGGGCGATGCAGGGGCGGGCAGCTCCTGGTTTCCCAGGGAGGTCATGCTCTGCGGATCGAAGCCGATGTAGCCGTTGCTGGCAATGTAGACCTGCGTCACCTCATTGCCGTAGTGGTTCCAGGTGAATCCGAGGTCGAAGGGTCCGTCGAAGTCGTCGTCGCCCAGGGTGACGACGACAGGGTTCTGCATCGTGTGCCAGTTGTACTCCACCTGCCCGTCGGCGTCCGTCGTGCTCCAGTAGTAGCCGTAGGCGTCCGGGCCACCCTGGACCAGCTGGATCACCGTGGTGACGTTCCCGTCGCGAGAGAGCTCCGTGTTTCCGTTCGAGGTCGCCAGCAGGCTGCTGAGGGTTTGTGCCACAGGGGCCACTTCGGGGATCTCGATCGCCAGGTCGATCTCGATCATGCCGCCCGGCGCGACCTCCGGAGTGACCGTGGTCGGCGTGCCGTTGATCTCGGTCCAGACCTCGAAGCCGTCGGGATTGTCCGCGAAAAGCGTGTAGCTGTCGGCCGCCTCGCCCACATTGTACAGCGTGAAGGTGCCGCGCACGACCTCTTCCGCCTGGCCGTATACGGGATTCGGACTCTCCAGCGCGAACCAGAATTCTGGCGGAGGCGCAAGGGCGTAGCGGATCGTCGTCTCGTCCGAAGGCACGAGCGGCTCCCCGTTGAAGGTCACGGGCAGGGCGACGGTGCCGTCCTCGTTCTCCAGGCCGATGGTGCAGCTCAACAGGTTCATGTCGTTGCTGAACTCGGCGTAGTTGGCGTAGATCGCGTCGTTGTCGAAATCGATCACCGCCTGGATGGTCACATTGGCCGGCCCGCTGGGGAAGGTGTTCAGGTTCTCCCAGGAAACGACCAGCCGCCCCTCCTCATCCGTGCCGTAGTAGTGCTGGCCGCCGGACTGGGGCGCAAAGTCGTCCCAGAAGACATAGATCTGCGCGTTGGGCGCGAAGGTTGTGGGGATTTCCGTGTTGGTCCAGGTCTGCATGTTGTCTGGAATGAAGCCCAGGAAGCCCTTGGCGCTGACATAGAACTGGGTATACGCGCCGTCGTAGAACACCAGGGTCTCGGGCAGGTCGAAGGGACCGTCGAAGCTGTCGTTCCCGTTGGGGAAGGTGATCGGCACACGGTCTTCCTCGGGCAGGTCGACCCAGAAGTACTCCGGCCCGTTCTCGGCCAGGCTGCTGGTCCAGGTGTTGCCCCAGGTATCGCTGCCGGCCACCGGGATGATGCGACTGGCGACCTCCATCAGATCGCAGATTTCCCCGTCCTGCTGGCTGCAGGCGCTCAAGCTGAAGAACTCCTCCAGCACGGGCGGATCCTCGGGGACGGTCATCCTCAGGCCGATGGTCGCGCTTTCGAAAGAGGCGATCGGGCCGATACTCGAGATCTCGTTGCCCTCATCATCAATGATGGCGTACTCCAGGAGCTGTCCCTGGTCCGTGATCTGCAGGTCGAAGCTCTCCTCGCTCTGGCCTGTGTTGGTCAGCTCGAAGAAGTGCTCGAAGACACCGTCCGCGGCGCCGGTAAGCGCAAGGCTCGTCGGCAGATCGACCCCGAAACCCGACTGCGCCAGGTCGAACTGGATCGTCCATTCGGGCTGCGGCACGCCGGGATCGCCGTTGAACAGCACGCCCAGGCCGTCGCTGCCGTCGCTGTTCTCGATGCCGACCGTGCAACTTGCTACATCCAGGCCCTCTTCGAAGGCGGCGTAGTTCAGGCGAATCTGCTGGTTCTCGAAATCGAAAGCCACCTGGGCCGTCAGGCTGCCGGCGCCGCCCAGAGCGGACACGCCGTCCCAGGTGACGACGAAGATGCCGTCATCGTCGGTTCCCGTATACACCTGCCCGCCCAGCGTGGGATCCAGGTCGTCCCAGAAGAGGGCGATCAGGTTGTTCGGCGTTCCCTCCAGGGGAATCCCCATGTTGAAGAAGGATGTCATGCTGACTTCGTCGAAGCCGACAAGGCCGTTGCTGCCCACATAGATCTCGTCGTACAAGGTGCCATAGAAATTGACCAGGCCGCCGAGCTCGAGCGGGCCGGCCACCTCATCGTCCCCCAGCTCCAGCACCTCGCGCACCTCTTCCTGGATCTCGATCCAGCCGTAGTCCAGGTCCCCCCCGAGGCTCGAGATCCAGGTATTGCCGAAGGCATCCGGTCCGCCGCCTTCGGGATTGAAGACGCTGGCCTGCACGGGCAGGCCCAGGCTGAACTCGCCGCTGTCCGATGCCACGGTCACGATGGCCTCGTCGACGGTGGTCGGATGATCGCCGGGAACCGTCGCCGACAGATGGACGAGGAAGGACTCGTCCGGCTGCATCACGCCCGTGTTGGCCACGGGCGATCCGTCGTGGAGCAGCGTATACGGAATCAGCCCGTTCTCGACGGAAAGGGAGAAGCTTTCGGCCAGCAGGCCCGTATTGTATACGAGAAAGGAGTCCGCGAGCACGGCCGCCGGAACCGTATTCAAGAAGATCTCCGTCGGGTCCACCGCGCAGGCGTAGTCCGGGGGCGGCGACAGGTCGAAGCGGATCGTCGTCTGCTCCTGCGGGGCGAAGGGCGCTCCGTCGGACAGCACTTCCAGGCCGATGCTGCCGTCCCCGTTCTCGATGCCGACGGTGCAGGAATTGGGATCCATGCCGTTCGAGAAGGAGTCGTGATTCACGAAGACCGCCTCCTGCTCGAAATCGACTACGATCTGGACCGTAACATTGGCGGGGCCCGCAGGAAAGGTGTTGAGCCCTTCCCAGGACACGACCAGGCGGCCCTCCTCGTCGGTGCCGTAGTAGTGCTCGCCGCCGGACAGGGGCGCGAAATCGTCCCAGTAGGCGTAGATCTGCGCGTTGGGAGCGAAGCCGTCGGGAATCGGGCCGTTGATCCAGCTCTGCATGTTTTCGGAGTTGAAGCCGATGTAGCCCTTGGCGGAGACATAGAACTGGGTGTAGGTTTCACCGTAAAAGGACAGGGGCTGGGGAAGCTCGAAGGGGCCGTCGAAACTGTCGTTGCCGCCGGGAAAGGGAATCGTGATACGATCCTCGAGCGGCAGGTCGACCCAGAAGTACTCCGGTCCGCCCTCGTCGCCGGTCATGATCCAGGTGTTGCCGAAGGCGTCGGGGCCGCCCTCGTCGACCTGTGCGCCCTTGGGCTGCACGCTCCGCACGGCGTGTTCGTCGAGCAGGCGATGCTGGCTTTCGCTGATCGGCAGGTTCTGGGCCAGGCGTTCCCGCGCCTTGCGCAGTTGCCGCTGCAGTTCCAGCTCGCGCAGGGCACGGGCCTTCTCCGCGCGCTCGGCGGGGCTCAGACCGTCCGCCGACAGCGCTTCGGCCTGCAGTTGGCGGGATCGCCGCTCGGGGAACCCGGCAGAGTCTTCCTTTTTCTGGCTCGCCTGCAGGGGCGCGGCGAGTGTCCCTACCAACAGAAGGCCACCAAGAGCCAAGGGAAACAGTTGTCCAGGATGCATTGTGTACTCCAATTTTGGAAGTCGCTCGTTCAGGCCTTCCGGGCGCATCCGAAAGGAATGCACCGATTGCTGTCGCCGGGAACTGCGGCAGGTCCTGCCGGCAGAGTCCGGGCCGGCACCTTGTGTATGTGTATCAGTCGCCCGTGAATTCCATCCTGTCGGCCAGATCGGCCTCGCGCGCCTCGAAGCCGGGACGGCCCATGGCGCCGTAGGTCAGGATCTTCCCCGCCTCGACGCCGGGCTGGTCGAAGGTGTTGAGATCCATCAGTTCGCCGTTGATGAAGGTCTCCAGCATGAAGAACTGGAAGAGCTGCCCCAGGTAGAAGGCATTGACCTCGGGAAGGACCAATGTGCGGCTGGGACGCCCTTCCAGGCGCAGGGCCTCGGCGGTGCTCTCCAGTTCCGCGTTGATCAGGCTCGCCATGTCGTGCCCGCCCAGGTAGGCGATCTCCGGATGCGATGCGAAGGTCCCGGGAATCGGACAGGGACGAGGGAAGTGATCGACCTTGATGAAGGTCACCAGCTTGTCCAGCGGGCCCTCCATGAAGAGCTGCAGCAGGCTGTGCTGGTCCGCGGCGCCCAGGGCTCCCAGGGGCGTGCTCCCCGAGTGGCGCACCTGGCCCTGGCGATCGACCTTCTTGCCCAGGCTCTCGCCCCAGAGCTGGACATACCAGTTGGCGACGTAGCGCAGGGCGCGGGCGTAGGGCATGAGCACGTTGACCCTTGCCCAGTCCGTGTAGCACAACCAGGAGGCCGCCGAGGACTGCAGGACGGCGTTGTGCTCCAGGGGCCTATCGATGGCGGCCCGTGTGACAGCCTCCGCGCCGGCCAGCAGGGCGCGCACATCCACTCCCAGCAGGGCGGCCGGAAACAGTCCCACGGCGCTGAGCAGCGAGAAGCGGCCGCCGGTCGCGGGCGGAATGTCGAGCACGGGCAGCTGCTCTTCCCGGCCGATGCGCTGCAGCAGGCCCTCGCCGGCATCTGTCGTCAACACGAAATGCCTGCGCCAGGAGTCTCCGAGGCACTCGCGGAAGTGGCCGGCAAGAGCGGTGAAATTGGCCGCCGTCTCCGCCGTCGTGCCCGACTTGCTGACCACGTTGACCAGGGTCTCGGCGGGATCGATGCTTTCCAGCAGGTCGTTCAGCGCTTCCGGGTCGCTGTTGTCCAGGAAATAGAAACGCGGCCGGTCGCCGCGCGTGGTGTCGAGCTCGTTCCATCCGCTGTGACACAGGGCCGCCTGGATCGCCAGCGTGCCCCAGGTGCTGCCGCCGATCCCGACCAGCACCAGGTTGCGGAACTGCCCGCGCAGGGACTCCGCCAGCTGGATCACTTTTTCCGGCTCGTCCCGGCGGAAGGTGTTGGCGAAGGTGCCCGTGTCCGAATCGACCATCTCCGCCAGGCGCGCGCGAATCCCTTCGAGGCGCGGGGCCAGTCCGGCCAGTCCTTCGCGTGTGACACCGCGCTCTCCGGGCAGGTTGGCCGAGAGCATCCGGCTCAGGTGGATGTGAAGCAGTGAGTACATGAACCCTCTTCCTGTAGTGGGCGCCTTCCGGCGCAGCTCTTGCCGTGAAGGGGAAAACTAAGGAAGAATCGCCAAAGGCGAAGGTGGGACGCGGGGCTCCGCGGAAAGAGAGAAAAGCCGCCCCGAAGGGCGGCTGCTACCGGCGAAGCTACTTCTTGTCGCTGGGCAGGATCTTGTACATCCCGGCGCCGCAGCTTTCGCAAACACCCTTGACGGCGTTGCGGCCATTCTTCATGGCGGTCTTGATGACATTCTTCATTTCGCGGTGCTCGCGGCAACGCATGCAATAACCCTTGTAGGACATGGAACCTCCCTGATCGTGCTGTTCGATTCCGCGACTCCCCCGCGAGGTGAATCGGGGGCGGGTATGGAGGAGTGTCGCGCCTGTTCGAGAATCGGGCCGATTGGCCGTCTTCCGGATATGCCAACGGTCTGGCTTCGCCAAAACGCTTGCTGGATGACATGCACCGCTAAAGCTAGTCAAAGCCGAGACAGGGGGCAAACCGAATCTGGCCCTCGTGCAAATCCTCTCAGGCGCTCTGGCGAGCCCTCCGGGCACGCTCGATCTCGACCAGTTTCTTCTTGAAACCGAAGACCACGATCAGGCCGATGCAAAGGGTCAGCGAACCGAAATAGACGATTTCATCCCCCGGATCCCGGTTGACGCTGAGGATCGTCACCTCCGGCCCCCCTTCCGTTCGGGGCCGTTCAAAGCTGGACTGGAAGATTTTGAAGCCGGAATAGACCAGAGGGTTGTTCATGGAGATTTCCACGTCCCGGTGCGCCCATTCCGGCGGGGCATCCTCGTCGTGATCATGGACGGTCACCTGGGAGGCGTAGGCCATGGCCATGCTGCTGCCGGGATACTTGTCCTCGATGAAGTCGTTCAGATGGACGGTGAAGCCGAGGGGCACCTGGCGCGGGAAGAAGCCGATCATCCAGCGCTTGCCCTCGAAACGGAAACTCTTCACCTGCCCATAGGCCAGCCATTCCTGGCGCTCGCCGCCGTCTTCATGCACGTTCAGACGGATCGCCGGATTGCTGTTGTTGTGGCCGGCATTCAACATGTCCTCGCGAATCCAGGCGCGGGGGAAGAACTTGTCGACGCTCAGCTGGAAACCCATCCAGGGCAGGGTCAAGGCCGCGCCGCCCACCTCGACCGGGTGATGCGCCACCTGTCCTTCGGGATCCAGCCAGGCTACTTCGATGCCGTCGGCCAAAAGTGCGAAGAGCACTTCCTTGTTCTTCAATTCGCCGGCCTGTTCGGAAGGGGTGTAGCGCGGCTTGCTGACCGTCGCCGGCAGCACGGCCTCCTGGCCATGCAGGGGATCGAAGTCCGGCATGAGCGTGAAACTCACGTAATGGTCTTCCAGCTCGCCCTTTCGAATGACGTACTCGATCGCCGGATTGTTGCGTCCGCCGCCCAGGTCGCGGTACTGGCCGCCGGTGCCGATGCTGAAGCTTTCAAAGGTCTGCAGCACCTCCAGTTCATAGCCCTCCCCCAGGGACTGGACCTGGCCGGGCCGGGCCTCCAGCTGGTGGCTGCGGCCGTTGAATTCCAGGCTCAGGCTGGCGGGACGGGTGCGGGCCGCGCCGGAGAGCAGCTCCCGCCAGATCTGCTCGTTGCCGAATTCCTGCACGCGGAAGGACAGCAGCTCGCCGAAGGAAAGGCGGTCCCGTCCGGGTTCTCGGCTGAAGAGCCAGCTTTCCTCTTCGAAGAAGGCGGAGGAGAACTGGAAATGCAGCGCCGGATTGTCGCGGTTGCCGCCGCCGACAATGCTTTCCGTGCTGCGGGCATCCGTGTAGAAGCGATCCACGCGCAGCTCCGTTCCCCCCTGGGTCGTGAAGGTGCGGTTGAGGAATTCCCGCGAAGCCATCGAGCGGAAGTCAGTGTCGATGGTCTCCTGCAGCTGCTCCGTTTCCGCGTCATAGATGGCCAGCACCATGTCGCGCAGGGTGATCTGGCTGACACTCTGCCCTTCCTGGATGCGCAGGGTGCCCTCATAGCCGATGCGCCGGGTCACAAAAGCGCCGGCCATGATGATCAGCAACGAGGAATGGATGATGAGCACTCCCGTATGCCGCAGCCGGAAGGGACGCAGATTCCAGGTCGCCGTCGAGAGGCTGATGGTGAAGAGCAGCAGCAGCAGGTCGAACCACCAGGAGCGGTAGATGTACACCTGCGCCAGGTGCGTGCTGGTATTCGATTCGAACTTGGTGGCGAAAGCCATGACCAGGGCCATCAGCACCAGGGTCGTGATGCCGAATCCGACGGAGCTGACAATGCGGTAGAGGCGGCTGAGGAATCTCATGCGTGGCTGGAATCCAATTTATCCGGCAGGGTTCAAGGCGCGGCCGGCTTCGCTTTGCGCCGCTTCCGGGAAACGGCAGCTATTCAGATGCAGAATTGATGTCCGGGAAATGTCACGACAAAATCCGGAAGCCCCCCGGGCCGCTTCAGGACGACGTCTACGAAAGAGACTGTACGACGAAAAAGTACTGCCGAACTTGCTCAAGCTCAACGAATAGACCGATTCCGCATGCCGCCGCTATCGAATTGACCATAGATTCCGCCATCAAGCGGAAAGGGAAACCGCTTCCAGTCCGAAAGGGCGGAGTGAGCATGGCGGGTTCGCCCGAAGGCAGGGCGTGACGAGCGGGAATGTATACAAGCGCCACAGTAAAGGTTCCCCTGGCGGCACTTTCGCGCAGCGAAAGCGTCCGTTCCCAGACTGCGCGCAGCGCCCAAGAAAAGGTTCCATTGGCGGCACTTTCGCGCAGCGCCACAGTAAAGGTTCCCCTGGCGGCACTTTCGCGCAGCGAAAGCGTCCGTTCCTAGACTGCGCGCAGCGCCCAAGTAAAGGTTCCATTGGCGGCACTTTCGCACAGCGAAAGTGCCAGTTCCTAGACTGCGCGCAGCGCAGTCTAGGATACAATCATGGAATACCGTTTCCGCTTGTTGCTTTCCTCGCTGCCGTCGTCGCGGGAAAAGGGATTGGCGCCCTTGCGCTTCTCCTTCCCCGTGGACATCTGCGCTCCCAGGCTGTTGGAGACCGCCAGCAGGTAGAAGCGCGAGCCGTCGGAATGCACGAGCACGACCGATTCCTTGCTTTCCCAGTTGACAAAGACCGGTCCGGTCAGGCTGTTGAGTTCCAGGTGGTAGAAGATCTTCCCGCTCGCCGTATCACGACAGCGCACCTGCACCGAGCGGAGGTTCGATCCGCGATTGCTACGCGCCTCGCCGGTCTCGGGAATAAACTCCAGCTGGAAGCTGCGCCCGGAACTGGCATCCTCGATGAGCAGGGCGAAACGCCCCTCCTCTTCGGCTTTCGCCCCGCGAAGGGAAATCGACAGAATATTGAGGATCTCGCCCAGGGTCACGGTCTTCATGGTCTGCGGGCCTCCTCGAGCGGGATCACCCTGCTGGAAACGCGGAAGCGCTCGCAGTAGGCCAGGTAGTTCTCCGCGCTCTTGTGCAGGTTGGCCACCTCCTCCTCGCTCAAGGAGCGGCGGACCTTGGCCGGCACGCCGGCCACCAGGGAGCGCGGCGGAACGATGGTGTTCTCCAGCACGACGGCGCCGGCGGCGACCAGGCTTTCCTCGCCGATGATCGCCCCGTCGAGGATGGTGGCCTGCATGCCGACCAGGCAATGGTTCTCCACCGTGCAGCCGTGGAGCATGGCGGAGTGGCCGATCGTCACGCCGCTGCCGATGCGCAGGGGTGCCGCGCCGTTGGTCACGTGGAGCACGGTCCCGTCCTGGACATTGGTCCGTTCGCCGATGCGGATCCAGTGGACATCGCCGCGCACGGTGACGTTGTACCACACGCTGCTCTGCGCGCCGATCTCCACGTCCCCGACGACGATGCAGCCCGGCATGAGCGTGACACTGTCCGCGATGCGTGGCCGATGCCCCTCGAACTCGACGATGGTCATGCCTTCCCCTCCTTTGCGGGCGGGATCTCGCCGGTGGCGTCGAGCAGGATGCGGAAGGTGATCCCCTTGCCCGGCCGCGTGTCGTGGACGAAGATCCGGCCCTTGTGATACCCTTCGATAATGCGCCGCGCCAGGCTGAGGCCCAGGCCCCAGCCGCGGCTCTTGGTCGTGTATCCCGGGCGGAAGATCTCCTCCCGCCGCGCCGGGTCGATGCCCTTGCCTGTATCACTGACATCGATCTGCAGCTTGTTTCCCTGGCGGATCGCGCGCGACTCGATTCGGATCTCGCCCCCGGTCGCGCTGATCGAGTCCAGCGAATTGCGGATCAGGTTCTCGATCACCCACTCGAAGAGAAAGGAATTGAGCATCGCGCCGGGCAGGTCCCTGCCGGTCTCGCAGATCAGGCGCACGTCGCGTCCGCCCCGCGGCAGGCGGTGCTGGAAGTAGTCCACAACGCGTTCGATGATCGCGCCGACATCCGCCGGCTTCAGGTCGACGGCGCTGCCGATCTTGGAAAAGCGGTAGGCGATCTTTTCCAGTCGCGCCGTGTCACGCTTCATCTGGTCCAGGGCCTCGGTCATGCCGGGATCGCTCTCCAGCACCTCGATCCAGCCCATCATCGAGCTGATCGGCGTGCCCAGCTGGTGCGCTGTCTCACGGGCCATCCCGACCCAGACATGGCCCTCCTCCGTGTCGAGCACATAGCGGAAGCCCAGGTACCCCAGCAGGCCGAAGAAGGCGATGGCCAGGATCGCCACGACGGGAAAGAACTGCACGCGGCGGATCAGGTCCGAGTCGTCGTAGTGGAACCAGTCCGTGTAGTCTCCGTAATGCACGGGAATCGGTTCGTGTCCGCTGCGATCCATCCGTTCCACGTATTGCCGCAGCCGGTCCATGCTTTCCGGGTCCTCCCCGTCGGCCCAGGGGATGTTCTTCCAGAACTTTGGATTGCCCTCGTCGTCGGTGACCACGAGCGGGAAATCGATGGTGTCGACGAAATCGAGCACCTCGTCGGCGCTGTAGGTCACGAGCAGCGAGTACTGCTCGATCCGCGTGCTCATGTGCGTGCGGGCCTGGGCCTTCAGGTCGTCCACGAGCGACTTGGCGTATACAAGGATCGCGATGACGAGCAGCACGCCCGTCAGGAAGAGCAGTCCCTTGATGCCGCCCCGGCTGCGCAGCGACTCGATCACGCGGGGTCCTCCGCGACGACCAGCATGCAGCCTCCATAGGCCTTCTTCGTGCGGACCTCGATGGCATTGCAGAGGCGCGCGGGCAGGAAGCAGGCCAGCATCCAGAGGGCGACGAGCGGAGCCAGCAGGAAGGAGGCGCTCAGGGCCGCCATGGGCCAGCGGACCATCAGACGCCAGGCGATGCCGCCCCACGCGCCGTAGGTGCCGTGGATCACGACCTTGCCGAATCCTTCTTCGCGCAGGCGATCCCTCATCATGCTGTGCTTGTAGCCCATGCGCACGTGTTCGCCGACGGTGTAGGTTCCCGGCGCGTACTCCACGGCCTGTTCCGGCAGCTCCTCGGGAACGGCGGGCGTGTGCAGCACCAGGCGTCCGCCCGGACGGAGGACGCGGCGGAAGTTCCGGAAAACCTTACGGTCGTCCTCGATGTGCTCCATGACATCCACGTTGAGCACCAGGTCGAAGCGCCCTTCGTGCTCCAGCTCGAGCAGGTCCTGCAGGGCGAAGTCAATGCCGCCGATCCCCTCGCGACGGCAGAACTCGCGCATGTGATCCAGGTATTCCTGCTTGATGTCCACGCTGAGGATCTCGGCCCGGGGAAAGAGGCGGCGCAGGTAGAGCGTATACTGCCCCAGGCCGGTCCCCGCGTCCAGGATGCGTTCGGGCTCGAAGCCTTCCCGCTTCAGGCGCGCCAGCTGGCGGCGCACTTCCATTTCGCGCAGGAAGACATTGCGCAGGACCCAGAAGAGCGCTTTCCGCAGCAGGGGAAAGCGGCGGATCCAGGCTTCCAGGCGGTCCTTGACCGGGTCGTAATGCATGCAGGGTTCCTCTTGGTGCAGACGGCTCCGGGGCCTCCGGCCCGGCCTTTGATAGTATAGGAAGCCGCAGGCTGAAAGGCTTTTCCCCGCATGCCTTCAATGACTACCTTGGCCCTGCCGCGACTCTTTCGCGGCCAATTCAACTGGAGCCCCGCGCATGGAGCAAACCGTCATCCTGGGAGCCGGCAAGATCGGCCTGGCCATTGCCCGCGGCCTGAAACGCGCGGGCGTGAAAAACCTGCTGCTCTGTCACCATCGCGAGGAGGCCCTGGCGCCCCTGCGCGAACAGGGCTTCGAGGCGACGACGGATCACGCCGCCGCCTGCGCTTCCGGCGGCCTGCTGCTGCTCTGCGTGCAGCCGGCCCAGGCATACGGCCTGGTGGAGCAGCTGGCTCCGCGACTGGACAGCGCGAAGCACACACTGGTCTCGGTTGTCACCGGCCTGGGAATCTCGGAACTGGCCACCGGAGCTCCGGGAATTCCGCTGGCCCTGGCCATGCCCAACACGGCGGCGGAACTCGGAGAATCGATGACCTGCCTCGCGGGGCGCGACCCCGAGGCCCTGCAGAAGACGCAGCAGCTCTTCGACCACCTGGGCACGACCCAGCTGATCGACGAGGACCAGATGACACAGGCCACGGCGCTCTGCGCCTGCGGTGTCGCCTTCTTCCTGCGCGCGATCCGCGCCGCCAGCCAGGGCGGCACGGAGATCGGCTTCCACGCCGAAGACGCCATCGTAATGGCGGCGCAGACGGCCCGCGGCGCGGCAAGCCTGCTGCTGGAGCGCAGCAGCCACCCCGAGCACGAGATCGATCGTGTGACAACGCCGAAAGGCTGCACGATTGCCGGCCTCAACCGGATGGAGCACCAGGGCTTCTCCAGCGCACTGATCCACGGCATCATCACCTCGGCCCGCAAGGCGGCGCCGGACAAGGCAGGGACCAACGAGTGAACGACGACAGGACAGGCGACACGATTCGGAAGCCCTGGGGCTCGTATACGGTGCTCTCCGACGAGGCGGACCACAAGGTGAAACGGATCCGGGTCCGCCCGGGCTGCCGGTTGAGCCTGCAGAGCCACGAGAAGCGCAGCGAGCACTGGTACGGCATCAGCGGAGAGGGCATCGTCCAGCTGGACGAGTCGCAGGTCGCGATCACGGCGGGAACCGCGGTGGACATTCCGCTGGGTGTGCGCCACCGGGTCAGCAACCCGGGAGGCGGGGCCGACCTCGTCTTCATCGAGGTGCAGACCGGCAGCTATTTCGGCGAGGACGACATTCAACGCTACGAGGACGACTACGGCCGAGCCTAGGGCCGCCGGCTCCCCCCTTTTCCCGGATCCATCCCATGCCCCGTAAAACCTCCCGGCACGTCTCACAGCCCGATTCCGCGGACTACCTGGCCCGCAAGCGCGCCTTCGAACGCCTGCTCCAGGTCTACGGCCGCAAGCCGGTTCTCGACGCCCTGCGTGATCCAGCCCTGGATGTGGAGCGCGTGCACCTGGCGCCCGGCAAGGGGCGCATCCTGCAGGAGATCCGCCAGGCGGCGGCCGAAAGGGGCTGCGAGCTGAGGGAGTGCGACGCCGCCGCCGTCTCACGCATCAGCCGCAACGGCAAGCAGGACCAGGGCGTCGTCGCCGATCTGCGTCTGCCCCACCTGCGGCGGGCGGAGGATTTCCTGGCCGATCCTCCGGCGAGCTATCGCCTGCTGGCCGTGGACGGCGTGACCACGCCGGCCAACCTGGGCCTGCTGATCCGCAGCCTGACCGCCAGCGCGTTGGACGGCCTGCTGCTGCCCCGTGTACGCACCTGCGGCCTGGGACCGCTGGTCATCAAGGCTTCCGCCGGCACGCTCTTCCGCTGTCCGATCCTGCGCTGCGCGGACCTGGAACGGACCCTGCCCGCCTTTCGGGAACGGGGCGCCGAGCTCTTCCTGCTCGACGCCGCGGCCGCGACATCGTGCTACGATCACGCGCCGCCGAAGCGGGCGATCTACCTGCTGGGTGGAGAGAGCGAGGGGGTGTCGCAGGAACTGCGGAATCTGCCGCACGAGGGCCTGTCGATTCCCCTGAGGCGCGGCGTGGAATCGTTGAACGTGGCAAGCGCCGCGTCGGTCCTGGCCTTCGAGTTGAGCCGGAAGATCGGCCCCTAGACGGATCCTTCAGCCCGCCAGCGGCTCCTTGTCCCCTTGTCGCACATGGAGCAGGATCATCTCGCCCAGCTTCTTCATGTCTACCGGCTTGGTCAGATAGTCGTCCATGCCGGCATCCATGCAACGCTGCCGGTCCTCCTTCATGGCCGCCGCGGTCAGGGCGATCACCGGCAGATCGGCGTACTCGCCCCCCAGGGCCTTGATGCGTCGCGTGGCCTCGTAGCCGTCCATTTCCGGCATCTGGCAATCCATCAGCACCAGGTCGAAGGGCTGACGCTGCACTTCCGTCAGGGCTTCCTTGCCATCGGAGACCGTCGCCACACGGCAGCCCAGTTTGCGCAGCATCATGGCCGCCACTTTCTGGTTGACCAGGTTGTCGTCGGCCAGCAGGATGCGGGCATCCAGTTCCTCGACCGGACGGCGTGTGACTCTTGACACTGTTTCGGCCGCCCTGGCGGCGGGACCGCAGAGCACCGCGCGGCAACTGCGCAACAGCTGTTCCTGCTTGACCGGCTTGGTCAGGTAGGCGGAATAGCCGATGGCGCGCGCCATCTCCGCGTCCCCCTTTTTTCCGAAGGAGGCCAGGGCCGCCAGGGCCGGAGCACCCGGCGAGGCGTCTTTGCGGATGTGTTCTGCCAGAGGCGTACCGCCGCAACCCGGCAGCTGCAGGTCCGCCAGCACCAGGTCGACGGGGCGCTTCTTCTTCGCGCAGCGCTCAAGGGCCGCCAGGGCCGTGTTGCAATCGTCGCTCTCCAGCATCTCGCAGCCCCAGGATTCAAGGAACAGACGGAGCACGCGGCGGCTGGTCGGGTTCGCGTCCGCGACCAGGACCCGCTTTCCCGCCAGCCCGGAAGCGTCCGTCGGGGCCGCTTCGGATTTCGTGATACGGCCGAAGGTCGCCGTGAACCAGAAGGTCGCCCCCTTCCCTTCCTCGCTCTCCACGCCGATCTCGCCCTGCATCAGGCCGGCCAGGCGTTTCGAGATGCTTAAGCCCAGGCCCGTGCCCCCGAACTTGCGCGTCGTCGAGCCGTCGGCCTGGGTGAAGGCCTGGAAAAGGGCCGCCTGTTTCTCGCGGGCAATCCCGATGCCCGAGTCCTGCACCTCGAAGCGCAGGCTGACGTCTGTATCACTTTCCTTCAGCGGCAGGACGCGGACCGCGACCTCGCCCTGTTCCGTGAACTTGATGGCGTTGTTGACCAGGTTGATCAGCACCTGGCGCAGCCGTCCCGGGTCTCCCACCACGCCGGCGGGCACGCCCTTCTCGATCAGCTGCGTATACTCGATTCCCTTCTCGTGCGCCTTGAGCGCCAGCATGTCGCCCATTTCCTCGATCGTGTTGCGCAGGCTGAACTCGATCTGCTCCAGGTCCATCCTGCCCGCCTCGATCTTCGAGAAGTCGAGGATGTCGTTGATCAGGTCCAGCAGGGCCTCGGCGCTGCTGGAGATCGTGTTGCAGAAGTCCTGCTGGTCCGGATCGAGATCCGTTTCCTGGAGCAGGGAGGTCATGCCGATCACGCCGTTCATCGGCGTGCGGATCTCGTGGCTCGTGTTGGCGATGAACTGGCTCTTCAACCGGTTCGCCTCCTCCGCCCGGGCGAGGGCCAGGTCCAGTTCCTCGTTCTTCATTTCCAGCTCGAGAGCGATATCCTTCAGCTGCTGCGCCTTGTTGCGGGCGTCGTCGCGCGCGATCCGGATCTGGTCCTCGGCCTGCTTGAGGCTGCTGATGTCGTTGCAGACGCCGCGGAACCCTTCGGGGAAACCCGTTTCGTCATAGAGCGGCACACCGCTGATCAGCAGGCAGATGCGCTTTCCTTCCCGCGTAACACACCAGTACTCCGCGTTGCGGAAGGGCCTTTCGTGGAGCAGATGCTGCTGCAGGGATTCCGCCGACTCTTCCAGGCTCTCGGGACAGAGGAAGTCGAAGAGCGTCCGCCCCTGCAGCTCTTCCGGCGTATACCCCAGGATCTTCCCGACCTGCCCCGAGCTGAAGGTGATGCATCCCTGCGGATCCGTTTCCCAGATCCAGTCTGCCATGCTGTCGGCAATGTCGCGGAAGCGGCTCTCGCTCTTCCGCACGCGCTCCTCGGTCTGCTTGCGCTCGCTGATGTCCGTGTGCGTGCCGAACATCCACTCGGGACTGCCGTCGGCTGTCCGCGTGACCACCCGTCCCCGGTCGTGGACCCAGATCCAGTGTCCGTCCCTGTGTTTCATGCGGCACTGGACATCGTAGAACTCCGCTTCCCCGCGGAAATGGCGCTCCAGGTTCTCCGCGGAAGCGAGCAGGTCGTCGGGATTGGCGAAGCGCTGCCAGGTCTCGATGGACACCGGCTGCAGCTCTTCCAGGGAGTAGCCGATGAGCTCGGCCCAGCGCTCGTTGAAGACGGTCTCGCCGGTCTGCACGTTCCATTCCCAGGTGCCGACGCCGGTGGCCTGGATCACATTCGCCAGGCGCCTCCTCTGCGCCTCCGCCTCCAGCTGCGACTCCCTGTATTCGGTCTGGTCGACCAGGTAGCCGCGGATCTCGATCACCGTGCCGGATGGATCACGCAGCAGCCGGGTCGAATCGTGGAACCAGCGGTAGCTCCCGTTCCTGTGTTTCAGCCGATAGCTCTGCTCGAAGGTGATCGCGCCCGACTGGAAATGGGTGTTGACCTCGTCGGCAATGCGCTCCAGGTCGTCGGGATGGATCAGGTCCGCGTAGAGAAGCTGGCCGGAGGTCAGCTGCTCGACCGTATACCCGAGGATCTGCTCGACATTCTTCGAGACATGGCGTACGGGCCAGTTCACGCCCGGGTCCCAGATGACGGTGAAGACGGGCCCTTCCGAGAACAGGTCCCGCTCTTCCTTCAGCGCTTCTTCCGCACGCACCTGCTCCGTGATGTCCTGCAGAATGCCGTTCAGGCGGACAGGGTTTCCTTCCGCATTGCTGGAAACGGAGCCGCTGACACGGACATGCCGCAGCGAACCGTCGGGGTGGAACATGCGGAAGGTGGCGGGCGGAACCTGCCTGCGTTCAATGGCTTCCATCTGCAGCCTTCGCACCCTGGCCAGGTCTTCCGGGTGGATCAGCGCCTCGAAAGCCTCCCGGGGACAGACGCCCGACACCTGATGGATGCCGAAAGTCTCGCTCATCCCCTCGTCCCACCACAGTTCGCGAGTGAGCAGATCCACGGACCACAGGCAGATCTGCCCGGCATGGACCGCCGCGAGGAGCTGCGGTGCAGAAGGCTGAGGAGCGGATACGAAAGGGGCAGAAAGAGAGCCGTCCGTCGAGAGGATGGAATCATGCGAAGAAGAGGCCATGGGCACGCCCTGTGAATCGTACAAGCCCCGCCCCGGACCTCGCACGGTGCGATGCCTTTCGGGGTGTGGGATTCAAGGTATTGTTCCTGATTGCTTTCCGGTCTCACCCAGGCGGGTCGGAGGACTGGAAAACGTTTTCAGGAGTATCGACCGACAGGCTTTGGGATTCAGGGTCGGGAAAGCTGGGCCAGGAAAGAAATACCGGAGGTGGGACTCGAACCCACACGACATTGCTGCCACAAGATTTTGAGTCTCGCGCGTCTACCAATTCCGCCACTCCGGCAGGCCGGCGAAGGTAGCAAAGCGGCGGGGCCGGACAAATCTACTCCGGCAGGACCTCTTTCAAGGGGTCCCCGGGCGGCTTGTAGAGCACGAAGAAGACAGCGGCCACCAACACCGCCCCTCCGATCCAGAGGCTGCCCGCCGGGGTCTCGGCCAGCAGCCACCAGGCCAGCAGGCTGCTGAGGATCGGCTCGCCCACCAGGGCGATGTTGACGCTGAAAGCGGGCAAATGCCCCAGGGCGTAGTTGAAGAGGCTGTGGCCGATGACAGTCGGAATCAGCCCCAGGGCCAGCAGGCTCCACCAGGTGGCGGCCTCGAAAGGGCCCACCAAAGGCAGGCCGAGCACCAGCACCCCCAGGCCGCAGACAAGGGCGGCAATCCAGTAGACCGGCGCCAGGTAGCGGGCAAGGGACAGGGCCAGCTGTCCTTGCCGGGCGGGGCGGGCCAGGCGGGCCATCAGCAGGTAGGCCGTCGAGGCGACCGCGCCGGCCAGGGCCAGGATGTCCCCGAAGAAGTACTCCGCCGACAGCTGCAGATCCCCGCGGCAGATCAGCCAGGACCCGAGCACGGTCAGCAGAATGGCGCCGCCGTTCCAGCGGTTCAGCTTCTCCTCCAGGAAAAGGTGCGCCGCCAGCGCGCTCAGGATGGGCTGGGTCAGGATCAGGAAGACGGCGGAAGCGACCGTGGTGTAGGAGAAGGCACTGATCCAGAGGATGAAGTGCACTCCCAGGAAGAGGCCCGCCAGGGCTCGCGCGCGACGCTGCCGCCGGGTCGGCCGGTCGGGAGTCCGTCGGCGGGCCCGCCAGTGGAAGGGCGTCCAGAAGGCGGCGGCGATCGCCAGCCGAAGGAAGGCGATGACCACCGGATGCGCCTCGCCGGCCCAGCGAATGAAAATGGCCGACCAGCCGACGCAGATCACCGCAATGCAGGTGGCCAGCCAGGGATTCATGCTGCGCCCCCTTCGCCGGAAACGAGCCTTTCCATGGCTCTGTCACACAGGGCTTCCAGCTCCCGCAGGGCGGGCCCGTGATCCGGTCGTTCCCGAAGGCGCAGGCCGAGGACGAGCAGCGCTTGTCGTACATCCGGGTCGTCGGGCGGAAGGGGAATGCGTGATACCATGCTTCGGGTCAGGCTGAGCTGGCCGTTCATGCGCAGCGGATCGTACCACAGGCGCATCCAGCGATCGACGGCCGGGCTGTTGAGCCAGGCGCAGAGAAGCTGCGCCTCGTCTTCCCCTTTGCAGGGAACCTGGATCACATTGACCACGCCGATGCCTTCGCCGGGGCCGATCGCCAGCGCCTCGAGCCGGCGGCTCATGTTGGCCACCAGCACCCGGTGTGTCGCCGCCTGTTCGCGGCGCGCCTCCGTCAGGGTGGCAGGATGAAGGACGGGACGCGTCCAGTCCCGCCCGCGTATACGCAAGGGCCTCCGCCCCCAATGGCTGCGCCAGGGGTCGATCGCACCCGAGCTGAGCAGGGGCAGCCCCTGCGGCAGCTCTTCCTGCTCGTGGAGAGGCAGGGCGTAATACTCGCCCACACTCAGCGAGGCCCGCACCGGGCGGTCGTCCCCCAGGCGGGCGATCGGCCGACGGGGGAGCAGGCGGCGGCGATCCTTCTGCAGGAGCGGCCCCCAGCCTTCCCGGGCCAGCTCCTTCCATTCGCCATGCTCCACTTGGTGAGCAGCGGTTTCTACGAGGTCGTCCCGGCGCTGGAAGACCTGTGCGACAGGGCCGGATTCTGCTGCGCACCGCTTTTCCGCCACGAGCAGCAAGGCGCCCAGGGCGGCGCCGCCGAAGAGCCTGCCCTGCGGAAAGTGATGCAGGCTGTGGATCACCGCCTGATCCGCCAGGTACTCGCGCAGGGACTGCCCGAAGGAGGCCGATAGCCACTTGTCGGGCAGGATCACGCCCAGCCTGCCGCCGGGCTTCAGCAGCTCCAGGGCGCGCTCGACGAAGGGGACATGCAGGTCGAAGGGGCCTCGCGCCGTGCGAAAGCGGGATCGAAGCAGCGAGCGCGTTTCCCGATCCGGACCGCCCTCCTCCACCCCGTTGGAGAAGGGCGGATTCATCACAACGCGGTCAAAGCCTTCCCGCCAGGAAGGGGGCAGCTCTTCGAAGGGAGAAAGCGCGTCCTGCAGCAGGGGCGGCTCCAGCTGCGGGTCCGCTTCCCGGCTGCCGCCGGCTCGCCAGGAGGCCTCGAAGACCTGCAGGGCCGCCCGGTCCACGTCTCCGGCCCAAAAGGCCTGGGGAGGCAGGTCTCCCTGTCGCCGGCAGATCTCGCGCAGCACCAGCCCGAAGACTCCGCAGCCGCAGGCCGGATCCAGCCAGCGCAGAGGCCGTGGCTCCACCAGTTCCCCAAGCAGCAGGCGCGCCAGGGCCAGGGGCGTGTAGTGCAGCCCCGTGGATCGCGAGCGCGAGAGGCGCTGGTAGATCTCGCCGGCTGCGTGCGGATTGCCGCGAAGGTGGGCGCGAAAGGGCTCGAGCAGGGCAAAGGGAAGATCCGTCTCCACGATCAAAGGGCAGGCGGGAAACAGCTTCCGCGCTTCGCGGGCAAGTCCCGGCTCCGCCAGCGGGCGGTCCCCGGCCAGGCGCTGGGCAGCGGCCAGCACCAGGGGAAGCTCCTGGTCCAGCCCTTCTGCGGAAGTGCGTTCAGGATGGAGCGAGTGCCACCAGGCCTTCAAATCGCGGACGGCCTTCTGGCTGTCCCGCGGTCCCGGCGCGGGCGACTCTGTCCAGGAATCGGGTCGGGGGGGCGACATGGGCGGAATGTATACGCCGCCGGACAGGAATCCAATGAATCCGGCCTTTCCCGCGCAGACCGGATCTCCCTGCCTTGGGGTTTGCTACAATGACAGACTATGAATACCACCGACAACGACACCTCCCGTCCCGAGGAGGACCGCGCGCCCGAGGGCAGCGCCGAGACACCCGCCGCCGATTCCGGCGAGAACCGGGTCCAGGAAGTGACAGAAGAAAACGCCGACGAGGCGAAGCCCGAACTGCCGGAATTCACCTTCGATGAGCTGGAAGGCGATCTGCGCGAGTCCGTGCGGCGCATGGGCTGGGAAAAGCCGATGCCCGTGCAGGCCAAGTCCATCCCGATCCTGAACCAGGGCCGCGACCTGATCGTGCAGAGCAAGACCGGCAGCGGCAAGACCGGCGCTTTCCTGCTCCCGGTCATGCAGCGGCTGAAGAAGGACAAGGTCGAGTGCCAGGCCCTGGTGCTGGCTCCGACCCGCGAATTGGCGATCCAGGTCCACGAGGAATTCCTCAAGCTCAGCGAGGGCACGGGCCTCAAGAGCAGCCTGCTCTACGGCGGAGTCGGCTACAACAAGCAGGTCCGCGAGCTGGAGGAAGGCATTCACATTGCCGTCGGCACGCCCGGCCGAGTGCTGGATCACCTTGAGCGCGGGCTGCTGAAACTGGGCGCTCTCGAGTTCCTCTGCCTGGACGAGGCCGACGAGATGCTCTCGATGGGCTTCTATCCTTCCATGCGCAAGCTCAAGCGCTGGCTGCCCAAGAAGCGCCAGACCATGATGTTCAGCGCGACCATGCCCCGCAGCGTGCGCAGCCTGGCCAAGGAGTTCCTCTACAAGCCGGAATTCCTCAGCCTGACCGGCGATCGCCTCAACGTGGAAAGCCTGGCCCACGAGTTCTACGAAGTCCCGCCCATGGACAAGGACCGCATGCTGGTCCGGGTGCTGGAAATGGAGAATCCGGCCAACGCGCTGATCTTCTGCAACCGCAAGAGCGACGTGGAATACCTCTACCAGTTCCTGCAGAACGCGGGCTATGACGCCGATCGCATCAGCGGCGACCTGACCCAGAAAGCCCGTGAACGGGTGATGAAGCTGATCCGCGAACGCAAGCTGCGCTACCTGGTGGCCACGGACGTGGCGGCGCGCGGCATCGACATCAGCGACCTGGAAATCGTCTTCCAGTACGATGTGCCACAGGACCACGAGGGCTATGTCCACCGTGCCGGACGCACGGCGCGCGCCGGCAAGACCGGCAAGAGCATCACCTTCGCCACCTACATGGATGTGTTCCAGCTGAAGCAGATCCGCAGCAAGTACAACATCCCGCTGATCGACAAGACCGTTCCCAGCGAGGAAGAGGTCGCCGCCCGCGTGTCCGAACGCCTGACCGTGGAACTGGAAGAGGAATTCCGCGACGGAGGCAGCATCAAGCGCGAGCGCATCGCGCGTTTCCTCAAGCTGGCCGACAGCCTGCTGGAAAGTGATACAGGACGCGAGCTGGTGGCCATGCTGCTCGACGAGGCCTATCACCGCATGCTGCACCTGCCGCCCAAGCTGCCCGAGGAACGCAAGCCCTTCGAGGAACGGCCTGAGGGTGAAGAAGTCGAAGAGAGTCGCGGCTCGAGGCGCGAAGACGGCGGTAGCCGTTCCCGCGGTGGCGGTGGCGGCGGTCGTCGCCGAGGCGGAGGAGGAGGCGGCCGGCGGCGCGGAGGGGGCGACCGGGGCAGGTCCTCCGGAGGCGGCGAGTGATCCTGCGGCTGCTGACGCTCCTGCTCCTGTGTGCCACGGCACTTCCGGCCGCTCGCCGCGACCAGATGCGCAATCGGCTCTATACCGAGGAGGCGCGGCTCAAGGTTCGCCTGGACAGCCTGGAACACCTGCCGGCACTTCCGGCGACGGACATTGCCCCGCACCCCGTATACACCCTGCCGCGCAGCTGGAAGGCGCGGCAGGCGAATCACCCGGACACTCCCAAAGTCAAGCTGAAGAAACGCAGCCGGATCCAGCTGCTGGGCCCCGCGAACGGGAACTGGAGGCTGGTATACAATGGGGACACCCTGGAGCTGCCGCCGCATCGCCGGTTCGCCGACGAGCTCGAGCAGACCTGGCAGGCCTGGCTCGACGATTCCCTGGACACGGCCCTGCGCGCGGAGCGCGCCCTGCGCCTGCGCGCACTGCAGAAGGACCTGATCCGCCAGGAGCTGGCCCAGGTGCCGGGGCTGGTCAAGCTCTACAAGAAGCAGGGCCCGCACCAGGAGATCGAGCCGATGCTCTTCCTGCGCAGCCGGGCCTTGCCCGACTGGGAGGAGGAGGGTCAGCGATTGTATTACAATCTGCCCGCCTCCGTTCCGCTGGCGATCGAACCCTGGGCGCCGGCCGCGGACTTTCCCGGAGCCGTGCTCTACTACAGCGGCGGCCTGCGGGACTGCCTGGCTTTTCGTGATCCAGCATCGGGAAGGACCTGGTTCCTGGCCCCGACGGAAGTGCGCCGCAGCCTGCCGGAAGCGGAAAGCGCCGAGCTGCTGCAGCTGGAGAGCCTGCTCGCCGAACGCCGCCGCGCCGCGCGCACCTACGACCTGCTGCAGCGCTGGGACCGCCGGACCGTCGACCGCGTGATGCAGGGCCTGGCCTGGCAGGGCATGAGCCGCGCCATGCTGCTCGAGGCCCTGGGCGAACCGGCCGAACGCATGAAGGACACCGACGGGGAATGGTGGGAGTACGCCGCCGGCAACCGGGTGCGCCTCGAGGGCGACAAGGTCCGCGAGATTCTCCAGGAACCCGCTCCATGAAACCGACCCCCGAACAGGAGGCGGTGATCCGCCACTGCCGGGGCCCGCTGCTTGTCCTTGCGCCGGTCGGCACCGGCAAGACCACCGTGCTGGCCCGCCGCCTGCTGGCCGCCATCTCGGACGGCATCCCCGCCTCCAATTGCCTCTGCATCACCTTCACCAACCGCGCCGCACGCGAACTGGCCGAGCGCTTCGAGCATCTTCGTGATCCAGCGTTGCGCGAGCGCCCCCTCGTCAGCACCTTCCACTCCTTTTGCGCGCGGCTGCTGCGCGAGGAGGCGGCTGCCGCCGGCCTGCGCGGGGATTTCTCGATCTACGACGAGGACGACAGCGCCGAGCTGCTTGCGCGCCTGCTGCCGCGGGAAGAAGGCCGCCGGGAGGATGAGAGCCTGGGCCAGGCGCGCCGTGTGCTGCAGCTCTGGTCGCGGGCTCTTTCGGCCCTGGAGCGCGGAGAGCTGAAGGCGCGCGGCCTGCCGGGCAGCCTGCTCGCGCGCTTCGACGAGGCGGAGGCGACGGCCCTGCGCCGCTGGCTGGAGGCGCTGAAGGAACACAACTCCCTCGACTTCTCGCTGCTCGTATACAAGGCCCGCGCGCTGCTGCAACACGACGCGGAGGTACGGAAACGCTGGCGGGCGCGCTGGCAGTGGATCCAGGTCGACGAGGTGCAGGACACGCATCTTTCCGAGTGGGAAGTCCTGGAACACCTGGCCGGCGATCACGGCAACCTGGCCCTCTTCGGCGACCTGGACCAGACGATCTACGGCTGGCGCGGGTCACGGCCCCGCGAGCTGCTGCAGGCTTTTTCCGCCCGCTGGCCCAAGGCCGGGCGGCTGGCGCTCAGCGTCAACCATAGAGGAACGAAGCGCCTGCTCGAACTGGCCGACCGCGCCGCGAGGGGCATGAGCGCCCGTGACACAAAGCTGCAGCCTTCCCGCGCGCTGCCCCAGGGGGAGGAGGTCCGCCTGCTGCAGGGGCGCGACCTGAAGGAGGAGGCGGAGCTCGTCGCCTCTGCCCTGCTCGAACGCTTCAGCAGCGAGCCCGAAGCGCGGGAGAGCACGGCGATCCTCCTGCGGGCGCAGTACCTGGCGCCGGCCTTCCGCCAGGCCCTGGAAGCAGCGGGTCTTCCCTGCAGCACGGAAAGCGACCTGCGCTTCTTCCGCCAGCGCGAGGTGCGCGATGCCCTGGCGCCGCTGCAGCTGCTGGTCAACCCCGGCGATCGCAGCCGGCTGGCGCGCTGGCTGCGCTGGAGCGGGCGTCTCACGCCCTCGTTGAAGGCCGCCATGGCGGTCCTGCTCGGCGAGGGTCCCTCCTGTCAGCTGCGTGTCACGGATCTCTTCGATCTGGCAGCCCTGGAGCACAAGGACCCCTTTGCTCCCCTGCTGCGCGCCTGGAAGGACAACCTGGTCGCCGTGCTCGACCTGGAGACCACCGGCCTCGAGCCCTGGGACGCGGAGATCGTCGAGATCGCCCTGCAGGTGGTGGCGCGCGACTTCCCCGCCGACGAGTACGAGCGCCTGCTGCAGATCGAGGGCGGCCTGGGGGGCAGCGAGGCGGTACACGGAATCGACCGGGAGACGCTGCGGAAACAGGGCGTTCCTCCGGCGGAAGCGCTGCGGGAGCTGGCCGGCCGGGTCGGCGGCCTGCCGATCGTGGGACACAACGTGGGCTTCGATGTCGAGTTCCTGTTGTACCACTACCGCAGGCAGGGCCTGTCCTCCGCTCCGGTTCCGTACTACGACACCCTGGAGATGGCGCGCCGCCTGCTGCCCGCCGCCGGCGGCTACAGCCTGGGCGCGCTGAAGGAACGGCTGGATCTGCCTGTCACACCGACCCACCGCGCCATGGACGACGTGGCCTGCACGGTCGAACTGCTGCGTGTCCTGCTGCCGAAACTGGAAGAGTACCGCGAGGAGCGGGAGGACCTGCTGGCACAGCACGCGGCGGCGGCCCGCCCGGCGGCGGAACGCCTGGCCCGCTGGCGCGAGCTGGCCTGGACCTTGCCCCCGGCGGAGCTTCTGGATCACATTCTGCGCGAGGAATCGGAACACCCCGGCGCCCGCCCTCCCGACGAGGCGCTGCGCCGCAAGCTGGTCGACTGGATGAAGCGTCAGCAGCGCGACCTGCCGCCGTGGTACGCCCTGCGCGAGGTCCTGGGCCGCAGCAGCCTCAACCGGAACGCGGAGCTGGCCGCCGAAGGACGCATTCCCATTCTGACGGTGCATGCCAGCAAGGGCATGGAGTTCGATCACGTGGTGCTGGGCGGCGCCAGCGAAGGCATCCTGCCGGATCGCCGCAACGCCGAGGGAGAAGGGCTGGAAGAGGAACGGCGCGTGTTCTATGTGGCCGTGACACGCCCGAAGAAGAGCCTGACCCTCAGCAGTTCGCGACTGGACTTCCGCGGCGAGGCCGCCGGCTGGTCGCGCTTCGTCTGCGAGGCCTTTCCAGAGCAGGCCGGCGGGGAAGGCTGACAGGGCGGTCCTTCACCCGCGATTGGAATGCGGGCAATGGGGGAAGGCGCAATGCTCTGCAGTGCTTCGGGTACTGGGCTAGTGAGCGGATTCAGGGTCCCAGCAAGGCAGCAGGAACCACGCCGATTCCATCCTTTCTTCGGTATGCCTCGGATCCTGTCGTAATCACGATCGCGTCCAGCAGATCCTCGCCGATCTGCTCTCTCAACCATTTCAGGTGGCGCACATCCTTGTCCTCGACGACGGATCCAAGCTTCACCTCGATTGCAACGACCTTTTGATCGGAACGCTCGACAATCAGGTCGATCTCGTGTCTTCCGCCCTGTTGGCGCAGGTGCTTCACCTTCGCCTCGGCAGCTTGCGCGTAGACCTGCACATCCAGTGTGACAAGCGACTCGAACAGCTGCCCCAGGAACGCGCCGTCCTTGAACCCCACGCCGGATTCGACGCGTTCACCCATCAGGGCCTCTTGATCCATTCCAAGGATGCGCACCGCCAGGGCCGGATCGGCCAGATGGTGCTTCGGAGGCTGCCCGAGTCGCTTCAGGTGGTTCTTCGTGGGAAGCCAGGCCTCGACAGGATCCAGGATCCACAGCTTCTCAAGCGCATCACGATAGACCAGTGTGCTCTGTTTCGCCGGCTTGTCCGACTGCTCTCCCGTTGCTGCATCACGAATCGTCTCCCAGGTCGCTGTGGTCGCAGTGGCTGCCGCATAGGCCCGCAGCCATCGAGCGAGCTTGTTCCGGTTTCGCACCATGATTCCCTGCTCGACGAAGTCCTTGTCGAGCGCCTGGGACAGATAATTGTCGAGCTGAATCCTGTGCAGGCGTCCCGTATACTTCCGCATCCCCGGAAATCCGGATCGAAGGACCTCTTCCACATAGCCTTCGAGAGCCATTCCTGAGTGCCCTTCGATCAGAGGACCTTGTCCCTGCAAGAGTTTCCGGAGACTGACGGTTCCAGGCCCGCAGCCGCGTTCCATGAGTGTCATGGGCCGCATGCGAATTCTGACAATACGGCCTGCGCCGGAATGCATCGGAGGAGTGGCAGGCGCGCTTGATCCCGTGAGCAGAAATGCCCCGGGATCGCATCCTTCGTCGACACGCCTGCGAACCGCGTCCCATACGGACGGAATCCGTTGCCATTCATCCAGCAGTACAGGCTGTCGTCCGGTCAGCGCCCAGGAGAGGTTTGCTTCCGTCAATGCGGCCTGGGCAGGATCATCCAGTGTTCGAATCGTATTCGCACGCCGCATGGCTGTGGCTGTCTTTCCGACCCCTTTGGCGCCCTCCAGGACAATTGCGGGCAATCCGGGCAGAAGCTCATCCAGCTCATCATCTATAACTCTTTGTGAGTATGACATTTACCAAGCCCCTGCTTCGCTTTCGCATTCCCGCGGAAAGCTTCCCTTGCACAGTGCCTCATCGGCTAGTTTACCATTTCGCCACGACTTAGTTGACCATTTCGCCAGCAGATAGTGGACCATTCCGCCAAGCTCTAGTGGACCATTTCGCCATCTGAAGGGCATCCGCAGGCAGATTCCGCTTGGTGGAAAACGTGCTTCTCCCTATGCTTCGGGCAGCATCGAAAGGACGCTCCCATGTGTGGCCGTTACAGCTTGAGCAGCACCCGCCTGACGCTGCAGCAGCGCTTCCAGCTGACGAACCCGCCCCGGCTGCAGCCGCGCTTCAACATTGCGCCGACGCAGCCGGCTCCCGTGATCCGCGCGGACGAGGAGGGCGGGCGCAGCCTGAAGCCCATGCGCTGGGGCCTGATTCCGCCCTGGGCCAAAGAGGCTGCGATGGGCGCGAAGATGATCAATGCCCGTTCGGAGACGGCGGCGGAAAAACCCAGCTTCCGCCGCGCCCTGAAACGCCAGCGATGCCTGGTGCCGATGGACGGATTCTTCGAATGGCGGCGCGGCAGGCAGAAAACGCCGTACTACATTCATTCGAGCAAAGGGGATGTGCTCGCCGCGGCCGGGTTGTGGGAAAGCTGGCTCGATCCCGCGGGCAGGACCGTCGAGAGCTACGCCATCCTGACCACCGGCGCCAACGCGCTGATGGAAGGCCTCCACGACCGCATGCCGGTCTTCCTGCAGGACGGGGACTGGAAGCGCTGGCTCGACGCCTCGCTGCAGGACACGGCCGCCCTGGCCGACCTGCTGGCGCCCTGTGATCCGGATCTGCTGAAAATGCACGAGGTCTCCCCCGCCGTGGGAAAGGTGGGCAACGATTCGGCGGAGCTGATCGAGCCGGCGGGCGGGCAGGGCCAGCTGTTCTAGGTGCCGTCTCGGCGGATCACAATCCGACCCGCTTCAATGCATCACGAACGATCGCCTGTCCCTTCTCGCCGTGTATACGCGCCGACAGGTCGTCTACGAGGGTGCCGTCGTCCTTTCCGGCGATCTTGAGCGGATCGAAGACCAGCTGGAAGTACTCCCTCCCCTGGGCGCTCTGCTCGTCATAGCCCTGGCAGCGGAAGGCATGCAGACGCGGCAAGAGTTCCAGGATCCGCAGGCTGCGCTGGGCAGGGTGGGGACGCTGGGTCAGCTCCGTGTCCAGTTCGAGCAGCAGGGTCGTTTCCGAAAGGCGGGGGTCCCAGGGGCAGCTGCCCTCGCCCTCAGCCTGGAAACCGCGCTCGCGCAGGGCGGCGATCAGCCCTGCCTGCAGGGAGCGCGTGGGTGCGTCGGGCTCCTCGCCCACACGGACAAGAAAGCGCCAGTCGCCGCGCCAGTCGACATACTCGGCCCGCAGATCCTCCGGCAGCTCCGCACAACTGTCGGCCACTACCTGCGCCATCAGCAGATCCTGCCAGCTCATTGCCTCTCGGAGCCGCCCTTCGCAGTCCTCCGCGAGTGAGGGCATGGCCATGGAGAGGGCGCATGCCAGACAGTATGAAATCAACAATAACCGACTCATCTCTTCTCCGCGACCTCTGCCTTCTCCGTGCTCTCAGTGCGAGCTCTTCTACCAGAGATCCACGATCACCGGATCATGATCCGAGCTGCGGAAGGGATCCGGCCGGAAGTATACGGGGCTGCGGTTCTCCAGGTTGTAGTCCAGCAGGCGCGGCTCGTCGGCATTGATGTGCCAGATGTCCACCTGCGCGATGCGGGGCTCGAGGCTGGAGCTGGCGAAAGCGTGATCCAGGGCGCCGCTTTCGCCTTTGTATACATAGGTATAGCGATCATCGAAGGGCAGGCGGCGCAGCAGGTTGACCATGCCGCCTTCCTCGAGCGCGTGGATCGGATCCTCTTCCAGGTAGGCGTTGAAGTCGCCCAGCAGCAGCAGGTCCGGGTCGCGGCTCTCGCGGATCACTTCGCCGGCGAAGGCCAGCAGCGCTTCGGCCTGCTGCACGCGCAGCTTGTTCCAGCAGCCCTGGCCCTTGTCCTTGTCGTCCTCCGGCACGTTGCGGCAGCCTTTCGACTTGAAATGCACCGCAACAGCGCTGAAGACCTCCTTGTCCGCCAGGCGGCGGAAGGTCACGGCGACGGGCGGACGGTGATGCACTTCGTGGTAGTCTGCGAAGGCCTCGCCGGTAGGCTCGACACGATCGCTGCGATACAGCCAGGCCACCTTGATGCGATCGTCGCCCAGGCCCTCGAAGGGGTCGTGCATGAACTTGTAGTGGTTGTGCGGCACTGCCTCGTTGAGCGCCGCGCACAGCCGCTTGAGAGCCGCGTCCTTGTTGTTCTCGATCTCCATCAGGGCGATCACATCCGCCTGCAGGACCTGCAGGGCGGTGACGATCTTGCTCTCCTGCCGGCGCAGTTCCTCGTCGGAATCCGCTCCGCGGTCCTCGAGCGTCGTGAAGTAGTTGAGCACATTGTAGCTCGCCACGCGCAGGGCTCCGTCGGGAAGGGGCGCGGGCCGAGGTTGGCGCGTGTTGCCCGCCTGGATGGCCAGGGCCTCCGTGACATGGATTCTCCAACTGCCGGCCAGGTAGTCGAGCACACCCACCGGGTCCGTCAGTTCGGCTCCGACGCGCACCGTGGATCCGGGATGCAGCCAGCGGATCAGGGAGGGATTCTCCTGCAGGGTGCCGTCATCAATGTGAATGTTCCAGCCATGTGGAGTGGCATCGTAGGCGCCGTAGCTGCCGCGCGTGAACTCCCGCGGCAGGCTGCTCAAGCGGGCACTACCGTAGCGCCCCAGGTTGTAGACATCGTTGATGTACCACGCGCCGGGCAGCTGCACGCGCATGCCCTCCCACGCCTCCGGGTCCTCCAGGGCCTCGCGCGGCAGAAGGACCGGATCCGGCAGAGTGGCAGGAGCCAGTTCCTTGACCTTCGCGTCGGCGAGCACCGTACGGCCGTCCACTTCCGTCACACGCCCGCTGACCCGCACCTTTCCGCCGATGGCGGGCGGGGCGCCGGATTTCTTCGGCAGGACGAAGAGCGCGTCGGAGGTCGCCTCGGAGCCGTCCGGCTCGCCCTGCAGGAAGAAGGATCCGCCGGCGCTGGCCAGCACCAGGGTCACTACTCCTTCCACCTCGATCGGCTGGCCGTCGTAGGGCGTTGCGGGGCCCTCGCCCTGCAGCTCGCCGATTTTCGCCATTCCCTGCCCCAGGGCCAGGGCCGGCAGGAGGCCCAGCGCGAGGGCCTGTATCACGCGATGCATCACGATTCCTTTCGACTTCCGAGCGCCGCTTCCAGGTAGAACTCCGGTCGGCGGTCCTCGAAGAGGTGGTTGGTGGCGGTCATCATCTTGTCGTCGGCGTCCGCGGGATCGATCTCGGCAAGGATCACTTCCTCGCCGTCCTTGCCCGCCTTGGCGAGCACTTCCCCGCGCGGATGGACGATCTCGCTGGCGCCGGTGAAGGCCAGGCTCGTCCCCTTCCGCTCTTCCGTGCCGATGCGGTTGCAGAGCACGGTGAAGACGCGGTTCTCCACGCTGCGGATCACCATGGCCCGCTGGCACCATTCCAGCACCAGGTTGCTCGAGTGCAGCAGGATCTGTGCTCCATTCATCGCCAGGGTGCGGGCAAACTCGGGAAAGACCCAGTCGAAGCAGATCATCGGCCCCAGGCGCGCGCCGGCCTTTTCCACCCGCGGATGCCGGTTGCCCGGCAGGAAGCAGTGCTTTTCCGTGTTGAAAAGGTGGATCTTGCGGTATACCTGGCGCAGCCCCCCCTCGTGGATCAGCAGGGCGCTGTTGTAGACGCCTTCGACAGTCCGCTCTGGCACGCCGGCGTATACGGTGCAGGCGCGCTCGCGGCTGAACTCTGACAGGCCCTGCAGGACCGCGGAATCCGCCAGGTCCTCGGCGTGCTCGGCAGCCTCTTCAGGACTCTGGAAGAAATAGCCGCTGCTGAAGAGCTCGGGCAGCACGAAGAGGTCCGCGCGGTGGGGCGTCATCAGCTGCAGGGCGCGTTCCAGGTTGCGCTCCGGCTGGCCGAAATGCGGGTGGGTCTGTACGGCACTGACGATCATGAGGATTCTCCCAGCAGCACGCGGTCCAGCCGCTCAAGGCCGACGGCGAGGCGCTTCGGATGTTCGCTGACGTAACACAGGCGGAACCAGGTCTCGTATCCCTCGCCGAAGGCCGCACCGGGAACGCAGGCCACGCCTTCCGCGGCCATCGCCTGCAGGACCTTGATCGGCCCGCCGAGGCGCTCGCAGGCCGCGTTCGCGTCGACGAAGGCGTAGAAGCCGCTGTCGGGGAGCCGGCAGGGGGCGCGCAGGGTATCGCGGACGATGGCGCGCAGCTCCGCGTAGCGTCCATAGAGTCCCGGGAACCACTGCTCCCAGGCCTGCAGCGCCTGGACGACGGAAAGCTGGTTGTTGCTCGGCGCGTTGTAGACGGTGCGCGAGCTGCAGGCGTGCAGCCGTTCCGTCAGCGCGGGCCCGGCCACCGTGTAGCCGATGCGGTAGCCCGCCGCGGCCATGTTCTTCGAGAAGGTGTATACGCTGACCGTACGCTCGAAGAGGCCCGGCAGGGAGGCGATGCTGCAGTGTTCCGTATCACAGAAGATGAAGTCCTCGTAGGCCTCGTCGCTGACGACCCACAGGTCGTGCTCGACGGCGAAGGCGGCCAGCTCCTCGATCTGGCTCCTGTCCAGCACCACGCCGGTCGGGTTGTTGGGGCTGTTGAGGTAGATCGCCGCCGTATCCGGACGCAGGGCCGCCTGCAGGATCTCGCGAATCGGCTTGCCCTCGGCGATCGGCAGGTAGAAGTCGACATCCACCGGCACGCCGCCCGCCTCCTGGATCACGCCGCCGATCAGGTGCCAGTGCGGCGCCAGGGTCAACACGCTTTCTCCCGGGGCCAAGAGGGCGCGAAAGGCGGCAAAGAGTCCGTGGATCGCCCCGCAGGTCACCTGCAGGTGATGCGGCTCCAGGCCCGGCAGCCCGTTCTTTTGCGCCAGCTTCTCCAGCAGCAGCTGCCGCAGCCCGCCGTTGCCGCGCGTGTTCGCATAGCAATTGTAGGACGGCTGCTCCCTGTGATGCAGGGCCTCGGGACGGGCGGGTTCCGGAGCGTCCACGTGGGTATCCCCCATGTGGAGCTTGACGAGATCCGTCCCCTTCGCGGCGCGGATCACCTCCGTCACCTGCTCGAACACCGACCGGAACACCGGCTCTGCAACACGTTGACTGACTCTCGGCATGGCTTGTCCTTATGAATAGAAGAACTCGCACGGAGGGCACGGAGAATACGGAGAGCGCAGGGAGGAAAAAGAGGCAAGAAAAGTGCATGTACCCGAAGACCACCTTTCAACGCTCTGTGGTCTCTGTCTTCTCCGTGCCCTCCGTGCGAGCTCTTCCAATATAGAACCCGGCAATGCGGGGGGAAAGCGGGGGATCGGCTTTGCTATGTTCGCGGCATGCGACCGATTTTGAGCGTATCCCGCCGTACGGATATCCCGGCATTCTACAGCCGCTGGTTCATGCAGGCCCTGCGCGAAGGGCGCTGCCGCTACCCGAATCCGGTCAGCGGCAAGGCCGTCGAAGTCAGCCTGGAGGGGCGCGAATGGGCAGGGATCGTCTTCTGGACCCGAAATCCGAAGCCGCTCCTGCCCCATTTGGACGAGATCGATCGCGCCTTCCAGGGCCGGGTCAACTGGCAAGTCAGCTTGACTGGCATGCCGAAGCTGCTGGAAGAGAACAAACCGCCCGAAGTGTTGGTGTTGTCCAGCCTGGAAGCGCTGGGCCGGCGCTATGGCCGAAGAGCGGTTGTCTGGCGCTTCGATCCGATTCTTCTGACAACGATGACCGACCCTGAGTGGGTCCGCCGCCGTTTCGCCGAACTGGCTCCACGGATTGCGGAGTCCTGCGAGACCTGCGTCACCAGCTTCGCCGACGACTACCGCAAGGCCCTGCGAAACCTGGACAGCCTGGAGCGCCGCAGCGAACTGCGCCGCCTGCCCATGACGGACTCCCTGCAGCGCGAGCTGCTGGCCGACCTGCGGGACACGGCAGCGAAGGCCGGACTGAGCCTGGAACTCTGTTGCGAAGACCATCTGCTCGACGTGCCGGGCATCCAGAAGGCGCGCTGCCTGGACTACGGCCGCCTGGGGGTGCCGGAGGCGGCAGGACGCAGCAGCCAGCCGACGAGGGCGGAATGCGCCTGCCATGCCAGCCGCGACATCGGCAGCTATGACAGCTGCGCCCACGGCTGCCTGTACTGCTACGCGACGCAGACGCCGGCCGCCGGCAGGGACTTCCTGCGGCGTTACCGCGAAGAAGGCGGCCGCATGCCCGCCGATCGCCAAGACGAGGAATACCGTGACACAGTTTCATGACCTGGCCTGGTGGTGGAAGGCCATTCGGCGCATCACGCTGACCCTTGGCGTGCTGCTCAGCCTCTTCGCGATCGGCGAGGTGCTGCGCCTGTATCTCACGCTGCGCGAAGTGCATCCCTGGCTGGGCTGGGGCTTCCTGGGCGGAGGCGGAGTCGCGCTGACATGGCTCACGGTCGCCGCCCTCCGCGGTTGGAGATCCCGACCGCGCGTGCTCCCCGACGCGCCGCGCCTGGCGAAGCTGGAAGAAGCCTCGCCGGAGGAGCTGCGCCAGTACCGCCGAGCCCTGCTGGCACACGGACGCCGTTTCCTGGGCAGCGAGGCGATCTCCACAGAAGAAAGCCTGCCGGCCCCGCAGCAGGTCGAGCGCCTGCACGAGGGCCTGGCGGAAGCGCTTCCCGGACCATCCCTGATCGAGGAGATCCGCGTATACGAGGAGCAGATCCTGCGCCCCGTGCTGGCCCGCCTGGACGCCCTGGCGGAAAAGGAGATCCGCGAATCGACGGCGGACATCATCACCGCCGTGACCATTTCCCCCTGGCGCAGCGCGGATTTGATGATCGTGATCGCCCGCTCGACGGGCATGGTGCTGCGCATCAGCTGGATCTACGGCAGCCGCCCCAGCCTGCGCGGCCAGCTCGCCGTGCTGAAGGATGTGCTGAAGATCGTCGCCACGGTCAACCTGGTGGGCCTGGGGCAGCGCTTCATCGAGCGCCTCTTCACCGGCATCCCCTTCGTCGGCGGCGCCGTCGACGACCTGATCCAGGGCTTCGGCGCGGGGTATTACGCCAACCTGGCCGGACACGCGGCCCGCGAGCGCTGTCGCAGCATCCAGCGCTGGGAATTGCGCGAGGTCGAACCGACCCTTCTCCGCCAGATGAGCCGCTTCGCCTCGGACTTGCGCAAATGGCTGGCCACGGACCTGGGCCAAGGCCTGTGGCACCGTCTCACACGCAAGCTGGGCGGCTCGGGCTCCGGCCGCGACCGGGAACTGGAAGACCTGCGCAAAAGGCTCGACTCGCTGCTCGCCGAGATGGACGACCCGGAGGCGCTTCAGCGCGAGCTGCCGAAGACCCCGGAACCGGAGAGCTGGTTCGGAAAGATGGGACGGTGGTTCGGGGTGTGAGGCCAAAGGCCTGAGCCGTGTACAGCATCTCCAGCTGCATTGTCATCCCGTGGCTTGACCGCGAGATCCCGAGCGATTACACTGAAGCGGCACTACCATCACGGCATCACCAACCCGTGAGACGAACTCGAAAAGCAGAATCGCTGCCCAGGCCAAAGAATGAAACCACACTACGAACTCATCAAGGCTCAGGGCCTGAAAAACCCTTACGCCAATCAACTGCTACAGCAGATAACGCTACAACTGGACAAGGAGACCGTCGCCTACTTCAAGTCCCTTGCCGAGGAAATGGGCATTCCCTACCAGAGCCTGATCAATTTGTACTTGCGTGATTGCGCGCAGAACCGGAAAAAGCTGCGGATCAAATGGTCGGCGTAGGACCGGCATTCGCGTTCTGAACTTCCTTCAGAGGCCGAACTTCTGCTCGGGAATCCTGCTCTGCCTTTCGAAGCCTGCTTTCGCGGCACAGCGCCACCTAGTTGCGTTTCTCCCTGATCGCCTCACGGCGAACCCGCTCCAGATCAGCCGCAAAGTCGTCGGCATCCTTCCCAAGCGAGGGCAATGCGGCAAAGAAGCGGTTCAGCTCCTTCACTTTTACGGGGGAGTCCTGGCTGACGGGCGAGATGCGAGCGATGATCTTCTGTTCTCGCGCCAATTCGACGACTGCACCCTCGAAGTAGACCCTGTCCAACAGGTCCGAGAATTTCCTGACGGCCTGGGTGACGCTCATTCGTTCCATGCGGGGCCTCGCGTTCAACGATCCGATTATCAGATGATCACACTACTTGGCAATGGAATCCGAAACGGAAATCCGGGTTTGAGATTTCTTCACTGTGAAAGCTGTTCGAGCAGCAGGAAGAGGATCACGCGAGCATGGGGGCCACTCAAAGAAAGGGCCTCCTAGGAAACGAATTCCACTCCCACCTGCTCCGCCGCCCCAAGCAAGCTTTTGTCTCGAGTGAGGAGACGACACGCGTCTAGCCGTGCTGAAGCCAGCAGGTGAGCGTCGATCCAACCGATTCCCATGCCGTATAAGCGATGGTCCTCGATCATCGCCAGCACCTCAAAATCAATGGCCCGCTGCACCAGGGGCAATCGGTCGAGATGCCGGAAGACCTCCCGCCGATTGCCGATTTGGCCACAGGCCAGCTCGCCGATGACCATCGGATGAGTCAGCACCTTCGTGTCATGAAGCAGCTCCTGCAACACAGGATGCCCACTGCGCAGGTGATCGATCCAGATGGACGAATCCACCAGGACCATCAACGAGCACCTTTGCGACGTGGAATGTCCTTGAGATGCGGCATCGTTCCGCCCAGCGCCGCCAGCCGGCGGGCGCTCTCGTTGGCGATCAGGGCCTCCAGCCCCATACGCACCAGGGCCGTCTTTTCCTTCACGCCGGTCATTTCCGCGGCGGTGGCCAGCAGTTCGTCGTCGATGTTCAATGTTGTCCTCATATGCACAAAGATGCATCCCGGATGCATCGATTCAAGCTCGATCTACAGGACATGAAAAGAGTGTGCCAAGGAAGAGGGATTGAAAAATCAGTGGTTGGGCTGGAGCGCGATCGTTTGTCGCCGGATTCAGAATTCAAATATGAACAGGTAGAAGACTACAGCAGGAAGAACATCGCCAGCCCAACTACGAAGAGTGCCAGCAGGGCAGCGTACCCGCTTGATGCCTTTGCCAGCCCTTTCGTATCACAAAGGTTGGTTTGTCCTCTGTGCGCCATGCCAGACAGCGACAATCCAGATGGTTTTCCCTTTGACCTTGTAGAAAAAGCGATACGGTGACACGATGATTTCACGAAACGGCAGGCCGGGAGATTCCGGAATCTTTCGACCCGAATCGGGATCCTCCAACAGTTTCCGCAGCGACTGCTCGGCTTTTCTGCGGAAGCGCCTGGCTGCTGCCGGCTTGTCCCGGCGAATGAAGTCCAGGCCCGTCAAAAACTGTTCCCTGGCCGAGGGCGTGAAACGCAGCCGCATCTAGTCGTCTTCCAGCAAACGATCCGCTTCCGCAAGAACGCTGTCCAGGGAATGCCCTTCACCGGCAGCAATCTCTCGATCTCCCTGCGCGAGCAATTGCAGCAGCTTTCGATCATTCTCGGCCTTCTCATAGCTTTCCATACTGATGAGAACAGCCGCAGCCCGGCCCCGCTGAGTAATGATCAGGGGCTGATCCGAGGTTTTGACTCGCTGAAGAACTGCAGCAGCATCCTTGCGCAGGTCGGATACGGGGATGATGGGCGGAATCTTCGACATGGGGGTCCTCCTGCTTGTATGCCCAAGAGTACGTTTACAGACCCTCCGATTCAAAGCAAAAACGAACATAGCCGTTTCGCCCACCATGCCTTGCAAGAAGGGCAACCCCCTGCAAGGCTGGGGAGGATTTGCGCTGTCAGGAATTCGTGTGATCCAAAGACTAGGCGAAAAGGAAATAGACTGCCAGCCCAACTACGAAGAGTGCCGACAGGATCGCGATGAAGAGCGCACTGCTGATCCCCGTGTTCTCCCGCGCATTCCGCTTCTCTTCCTCGGTCTGCGGCTGTGTCGGGTCGTAGCTGGACTTCTTCGGGGTGTGCGGAACGTGAATCATCATGGGTCAATGCCCCAGGCGTTCTTTGTATGACATGAAAATCCACAATGGAACCTGCATGCCCAATTTTCTCATTTCAACAGCAGGACTTTCTCCACTTCCACCACTCCCCTCGCCTCCACCTGCACGAAATATACCCCGCTGGCTAACCCCTCCCCTCGCAGTAGCACCTGGTGCCGGCCAACCGCCTGATTGCCCTGAAACAGCTCATTCACCATCCGCCCCTGGATGTCGTACAGGCGAATGGACACCGACCCTGCGGTCGGCAGGACGTACTCCAGGCGGGTCTGGTTGTTGAAGGGGTTGGGATAGTTCGGAAGCAGCTCTAGACTTGCCGGGCGGAGGAGCCGGTCTTCGGGGCGCGGTGATACACGAACCAGGTGATCCAGTGTGCCGGCGTGCGGGCCGCCAGTGTAGCCGATGTCATTGCGCAGACCACCCTGGCTGGGCCATAGGGCGAAACCTGGTCTCTCTGGATCTTCCAAGTCGTTGTAGATGGGATCAGGGTTACCGGCGTCAATGGCGGGCGAGGCAGGCGATAAATAGGGAACGCCCAGCTCTTCATCGAAGAGGGGGTCTTCCAATGTGTTGTTGCTTCCGGTCATCCCTGGTTGAACAATGGAGGTTGAGAATTCGGGAGCCTCATACCACTGATCCGACAGGACATCGTAGTCGTTTCCCCAGACAATCGAGTTTCTGAAATCCAGGGGGCCCGTAAACAACTTGGACATCGAGCAATTGGTCACCGTCACATTGTGCAATGAAGTCTCCCCGGGAACGACTCCGGCAGTCAATACATCCTGGTAAGAATCCGTGTACGGGAAGGGGATGTAGTTGTCTTGTTCAGTGATATCCTCGAACAGACAGTTTACCATGGACAGGGTATCAGGCCCGACGATCTGTACTGCAAATCGATTCGTACGCCGAACCACGACTTGATTCATGATGACCCCACTGGGTCCATCATCTATCCAAATTCCCCCATCATCGCAGTCTTCCATCAGGATATTATGGAGTTCGTAGTGTTTGCCAGGACCGGAGCTAACAAACTCTACAGTACTGCCCACACTTCGGTGCCAGAGGTCCATGCCTGCCCATTCAGGGGCGTGGTTGGGTTGGCGGTTATTTCGGAAGACGCAATCACGCATCTCGATGTACTCATTGTCGTTTCCGCTATTCAGGAGAAGGGCACGAGCTATATTGGGTCTTGGATTTTGAATCTGTGAATAGTCATCTGGATCATGGGTGAAATTGTCCTCAAACCTACAATTTCTCCAACGCACTGTATCGCGACCCGCTCCACTACTTACAACATTGCCACTCCAAGGAGCTTCTCCTCCCTCTACGGGTCCATTAAGGATTACGTTGCGACTGAACTCACTATCGATTACATCAACGTTGTTTACCTCGAATATCATTCCTCTTGCATCCTGCACTAAGGAGTCGCCTACGACATTATCCGTCACATGAAGATTTCGAACCGTTCCGTCGTAACTACTAACGGTTCCAGCGCCATCTCCCTGGAAAAATACCCGGTTGCGCTGGATATACAGGCTATCGATATCCAAATATGAAACGCCATAAATGGAATTAGCATTTCCATTATCAGTACCCTGGTTTAGATTGTCCGAAATGTAAATGTTGCGAGCAACAAGAGTATCTCCTTGTATACGAAGAACTCCACCGCTCACATTGAAGCAATTCTGCACACGCACATCACGTGCTGTTGTGTTTGCATCGCTATCGAATGCCACTCTATTGAATATAGGTGCTGCACCACCTTCCATTGTCACTCGAGCAAGTTGTAACCCTGCATCCGCGATGAATTGGTGGCCGTTACTACCCGTATTCTCTTCTACGACAAGATCCTCGACAACTCCAGTTCCTTCCATTGAGATACGAAAGCACCATGCATAGGGTTCGGCTTCCAGCATTTCATTGTCGTGAATGTGGACTCGTTGTAAAGAGAAACTGCCCACTCGCGTTGCAGAAGTACGCGCTTGTCTTGTAACAGCTCCACCAGCGCGATATCCGCGATTGTGCCTGAAGACCAGGTCTTGGAAGTCAATACTCACATCACTTTGCAGGAAGAATCCGCCTGGGCGATAATCCCAGTAGGCATTGAAGTACCCTTCCCCGTGTTGAATCGTGAAGCCGCGAAGATGGAACACGGACGGCGTCTCGGTGTAGACGTCAAGCACTGTTCCCTGGTAGTCCCCATCCAGAATGGTCTCCTGGATGTCCGTCGTGTCCTCACTAAAGATGTAGTGCGAGGCCAGGGTGACTTCCCAGACGGGTGTGGACAAGAGCTCGACATAGGTGCCATTGGCAACGAGGACGGTGTCTCCGGGGCTGGTCGCATCCAACGCTCCCTGAATCGTCCCAAACTCCCCGGGCACATGCAGAACCTCCCCCCAGGCGGCGGGCAGGACTAACAGGATGAGAAGCAGAATGCGCATAAGACTCCCGGAACAGTTCGTGTTCGGAGAATAACAGCAGGCGTTCCCGAAAGCCAAGACTTTCGTCAAGTGGGTGGAATCCAGGGGAGAAGGCATGGCCAGGCGGGACAGCCTGATGGCAGAGGGATCGAAATGCTTGTCAGGCAATGTGCCGGGAAGCCCTGGACAACTGTTCTGCCAAGTTGTCCCCCCCTGCCGAATGCCATACCTTGAAACTTTCCCGCTCCGCGGCGGTTTTAGTGAGGCGACAGGCTGTCGGCCTCGACCCGCCGGGAACGGCCCTTTCGCTGAGTACAGGTTCCATTCCATTGGAGACCCAATGATCCAGAAAACCCCCCTTTGGGCCCTTCTGCTTTGCCTGCTCGGCATGAGCCTGGGCGCCGTGGCCCAGGAAACGAAGACTGTCCAGGCCACCGGCATGGCGACGGTTTCCGGCGACAACACCATGGCGGCCCGCGACGCCGCCATCCGCGATGCCATGCGCAAGGCGGTGGAGAACGGCCTGGGCACGCTGATCGAGAGCCAGACCCTGGTCGAGAATTTCGCCCTGGTCAACGACCGCATCTACAGCCAGGCGCAGGGCTTCGTCAGCAGTTATGATGTGCTGAGCGAGAGCGAGGAGCGCGGTACCTACATCGTCGCCATTTCCGCCGTCGTGCAGATGGCCAACCTGGAGAACGACCTGCGAGGCATCGGGCTGATGCAGGACCTGGCGGGCAAGCCCAAGATCATGGTGATGATCGACGAGTTCTGGTGGGAGCCCGGCGTGCCCAAGGATCGCCAGCTGCCCGTCAGCGATCCCGCCAGTGCCGCGAGCCTGGAAGAGGATTTCCTTGACCGCGGCTTCTACAACATGGTCGACGCGCTGATGGTCCAGCAGCTGCGCAGCACCGAACTGCTGCTCATGGAAGACCTGATGGAAGATGCCGGCGCCATGGGCGACCTGGCCAAGAAAGCCGCCGCCGATTACGGCGCGGAAGTCCTGGTGCTGGGCACCTGCAAGGTCGAGCCCAATTCCAGCGCCGGCGGCAAGTACGAGGCGACGGGCGTGCTCGATGTCCGTGTGGTCGACGCCGCCACCGGCGCCCTGCTGGCGCGCAAGACCGCCCGCCAGGCCGGTGCCGGCACCAGCCCCGAAGGCGCGCGCAGCGCCAGCGGCAGCCGGGCGGCGCACAGCATTTCCAGCGAGCTGATCGGCCAGATCCTCAACTACTGGCAGAACAAGTCCAACAACGGTCAGGACTACATCGTCAAGCTCTACAATGTGGAAAGCTACGCCCGCCAGGGCCTGCGCTTCCTCAAGGCATTGAAGGAGATTCCCGGCGTCAGCCAGGCCAAGCGCCGCCAGTGGGACGAGGACCTGAAGCGCATGGAGATCGCCATGACCTGGAAGGGCGGCGACCCGGGAAGCCTGGGCGACGAGATCCTGCTGCAGGTGATGGACATGCCGGGCTTCGAGTCCATCGACATGCGGCGGGCCAGCGGCAACAACCTTGACTTCTACCTGCAATAACCGAATTCGCGTGACACAGGGGAACCGCGGTTCCCCTTTTCTTTTGCTGCGAGTGCCATGCCTTCCTTCCTGTTTCTCCTGATCGGCCTGCTGCTGGCCGGATCCGCTCTCGCCGACGAGCGGCCGGAGCTGGTCGTCACGCGGATCTTCATCGGCGCCGCCTCGGAGATCGACGACGACTTCCTCGAGAACGGCGGCCGCGACCTGGCCATGAAGGAGAGCGAGCGCCTGGTCGAGCTGCTCCAGGCCCTGCCGCAGTATCGTGTCCACGACAGCTTCTTCGCCGAGCCTTCCACGGAACTGGGCAGCCTCGACGCCGCCGGCGACCGCGTCTATGTGCGCGGAGTCGTCACACGCGCCGATGTCGACCGCAGGAAGTACTTCGGCGACCTGGAACTCTGGCAGTTCACCATCGGGCTCAACCTGGAATTCTTCGACATCCGCAGCGGGCAGGTGTACTACAACCGCGGCATCGTCAGCCGCGTGCCCGTGGAGACGGCGACGGAGATCGACCGCGCCTACCGCCGCGAGCGCTTCGCGGAGGCCTTCCGCGCGGGACTGGATCACCTGGTGATGCAGTGCGGCAAGGACTACCAGCCCGCCCTGCTGCAGACCCGCGTGCTGCAGGCCTCCGCTCCTGATCGCGTTTTCGTCGAGGGCGGAGCCGACAAGGGCCTGAGAGCTGGCCAGGTGCTGCAGGGAGCACAAGGCGAGGAGCGCTGGCTGCTCAAGGTGTTGCAGGTGGAATCCGCCTTCAGCCGCCTGGAAGTGCTGGCCTCGAGCAAGGGAAGCGCGCCTCCCGCCGGCCTGATGCTGGGTCTTCCCGGCGCGAACCGCTCCGCCGGCGGCAGCGGGCCTTCCCTGGCCGTCAGCGGCGTGATGACCGTCGACCCCGAAGCCCTCGACCCGGCCTTCGACCTGGACAACGCCACCCTCGGCCAGTGGCTGCACGACGGCCTGGCCGAGCAGAGCGGCCTGGACCTGCTCCCGCCCCTGCTCGCCGATGCCGGGGGCGAGGCCGGCGAACTGGCCTCGGCCTTCTTCGACGCACAGGCGGCCTTCAGCACCTATGGAGACGTGAGACAGGACGAGATCATCGGCAGCCGGCCCCTTCCGGATCGCCTGGCGCGGGGCGTCGTCACACATGCCCTCAACCGCCGCAGCGAACGCCTGGGCTTCGTGGCCAACGAACTGGTGCTCGGCCTGACCCTGGAGGTCTACGATCGCCGCAGCCGCGAGGTGCTGGCCACGGTCTCCGTCGAGCAGAGCCGCCTGGAGAAGCAGAACGACTCCTATCGCCAGGCCGACCTTCTGGGCGCCTGGCGCGACCTTTGTCGCACAGCGCTCCGCGAGGGTGCGAAGCGCCTGGCGGCAGAATTGCCCCCCGCGCAGCGTGAGACGAGCATCCTGGTGGAGAACGGCCCCTGGACGGCGGATCCCGGCGACCTGGGCGCGGGCCGCCAGCTGGCGCTCTATCGCCCGGAAGAAGTGATCCGCGACGCATCCGGCAAGGACATCGGCAGCTGGCTGAGGCGCTATGCCGTCGCACGGACCGTGGCGTCCGCCCGCGGCCTGGAGCTGGAGCTGCTGGTGGATGACGGCACGGCCCCTCGGGCAGGGGATGTGATCCGCTACAGTCCCCGCGCGGGAAACCGGCCGCTGGCCCGGCTGGTTTCGCTGGAGGTCGGCGGTCCCAAGGTGCGCGAGGGCTACGCCCCCAATGCAGACATGCTCCAGGCCTGGCTGCAGACGGAACTGCTCGCCAGCGGGCTCTTCCGCATGCTGCCGCCGGAAAGCCAGCAGGCGGCCTTCGACGCTGCCGATGTGCGCCTGGCCGGCGGCGAGTTCGAGCTGGGCCACACGGACGAGGTGCTGAACGCCTCCTTCCCCGACGAGCAGGTGCGCATTCGCGCCCGCCTCGGGCTGGCCCGTGTGACAACCGAAACCGGCGACTTCCGCAACCGGCTCACCTTCAGCACGGGACTGGAACTGTCCTTCGAGGATGCCGCGGGTGCCCCGCTTCAATGGCTCACGGGAAAAGAGGCCGACAGGCTGCGCGCCGTCTACAACCTGGAAGCGACCCAGGAGCTGGACCGCGGCCGCATTGTCCAGGGCGTGCGGCCGGAGGAATACGACACGCAACTCGACCTCTGCGCGCAGCAGGCCTGCCGCGCGCTGGTGGAGAAACTCAAGCAAGAGGCGGGAAAACTGCCATGAACACCCTGTCGATCTTCCACGAAGAGGGCATTGCCCTGATCAAGCTCAACCGGCCCTCCGTGCGCAATGCCATGGACGACCGCATGATCGCCGAGCTCGGCGACCTGGCGCACAGCCTGCACGAGGATCCTTCCGTGCGCATCGTGATCCTGAGCGGCGAAGGGGACGCCTTCTGCTCGGGCATGGACCTGGCCTACCTGAAGCGCCTGGCCGACTTCGACGAGAGCGAGAACCGCGCCGACGGGGAAGCCCTGTTGCGCCTGCTGCTCGGCATTCGCCGCAGTCCGCTGGTCTGGATCGCCGCCGTCAACGGCCCGGCCATCGCCGGCGGCTGCGGCCTGGCCTCGGCCTGCGATCTTGTCTACGCCGATCGCGAGAAGGCCCGCTTCGGCTACCCGGAAGTGCGCATCGGCTTCGTGCCTGCGCTGGTCAGCTCGCTGCTCGTCGACCGGGTCGGCGAGACACGGGCACGCGATCTGCTGCTTTCCGGACGCATCCTGAAGGCCGAGAGGGCGCTCGACTTCGGCCTGGTCAACGAACTGGCCGAGCCGGGGCAGGTGCTGTCTCACGCCGGCACCCGGGCCAGCCGCCTGAGCAGCGAGGCCAGCCGGGCCTCCCTGGCCAGCACCAAGTCTCTGCTGCACCGTATACGGGGACTGGACCTGGAAAGCGCCATGGAGCTCTGCCTGGACGAGAATGTGCGCCTGCGCATGAGCCCCAGCTGCAAGAAGGGCGTCGGTGCCTTCCTCGACAAGCAGGAACTGGACTGGCGCAAGCTGGACTAGATTTGGGTCCACACCTGTACCACAGAAAGAACGATCCATGAGCCTGCCCGCAGCAGACCCCAACGCACCCGTGCTCTATGTTTCCGACCTGGACGGCACCCTGCTCGATGCTGAAGGCCGGCTAAGCGAACGCAGCCGCAGGGGCTTGAAGCGCCTGCTGGACAAGGGTCTGCCTTTCACCGTGGCGACGGCGCGCAGCGTATACAGCGTCCGCGATGTGCTCGCCGGCTTGGAGTTGCCGCTGCCGGTGATCGAGTTCAACGGTGCCATGCTCAGCGAACTTGACGGCAACCACCACCAGGTTCATTCGCTTCCCGCGGATCTGGGCAGCGCCTTCGTCGACCATCTGCTGCAGGAGGGCGAAGCGCCGCTGATCGCCACCGCGGGCAGGGAGAAGGACACCCTGTACTACAACCGCGTCGACAACGATGGCATCCGCTGGCTGATCGAGAACCGCTTCCAGGACGGCGACCAACGCCTTCACCAAGTCGATGACTACGGGCAGGCCACCCGGGAGCAGATGGTCTGCATCACGACGATCGGCCGGGAAGAGCGGATTCGGGAACTCAAGGCGGAACTGGGAGCGATCGTCGGGAAGAAGGCGATCCTGCGCAGCTGGGGCAGCCTCTACGCCCCCGGCTGGCACTGGATGACGCTGCACGCGGCCGAGGCGCGCAAGGAGCTGGGCCTGCAGGCCCTGGTCGAAAACGCCGGTCTGCAGGGCTGGTCGGTAACCTGTTTCGGCGACGGCGGCAACGACGCCGGCATGCTGGCCGCAGCTCATCGCGGCATTGCCATGGCCAACGCGGGCGAGGCAACGGCCGCGGCGGCGAACCTGCGCATCGGACCGAACACGGCAGACAGCGTGGTGCGGTTTCTCGAGATCGACTGGGATGGGAAGAGACTTCCGTAAGGGTCGTTCGCGAACGACCCTTACGGATGGGCCCCACCGATCTGTGCGACGAACCCCGCCGTCCGATGACCGACACCCGATCACACCGGCCCCATCGACGACCCACCCTCACGGAAGGGTCGTTCGCGAACGACCCCTACGGTGGGGTTCCCGCGGATGCGTACGTCGCGGGTTCGCATGGGATGCACGACATCGGGTCACACCGACCCCATCGAAGAACCACCCTCATGTAAGGGTCGTTCGCGAACGACCCCTACGCACGGGTACCCGCGGATGCGTACGTCGCGGGTTCGCATGGGATGCACGACATCGGGTCACACCGACCCCATCGAAGAACCACCCTCATGTAAGGGTCGTTCGCGAACGACCCCTACGCACGGGTTCCACCGATACGCGAGACACGGGGCAGCGCGGGATGCACGGCACACGATCACGCCGGTATCACGGGAATCCGCCCCTCCGTAGGGGTCGTTCGCGAACGACCCCTACGCACGGGCTCCACCGGATGCGCGAGACACGGGGCCGCGCGGGATGCACGGCACACGATCACACCGGTGTCACGGGGATCCACCCCCTCCGTAGGGGTCGTTCGCGAACGACCCCTACGCAAGGGTTCCACCGGATGCGCGAGGTTACCCGGATCGCCCTGAAAGCGCCTAGCCCCGCGCGTCCAGCGGACCGACGGTCTCTTCGACGGCCTCGAGAACGGCGCAGGACTTGACCAGGGCCTTCATCTTGTTGTGGTCCTCGTAGAGCGGACGGTCGATGTCGAGGAACTTGACGTGTTCGCGGATCACGGCATGCGCCCGTGTAACACCCTTGCCCTTGGTGAAGTCGCGGAAATCCAGGGCCTGGGCGGCGGCCATCAGCTCGATGCCGAGCACGCCGAAGGCGTTGTCGAGGATCGTGCCGTTCTTCAGCGCCGTGTTCATGCCCATGCTGACGAAGTCCTCCTGGTCCGCGGCGGCGGGAATCGAGGCCACGGAGGCCGGGGCACTCAGCATGCGCTGCTCGACGATCTGCGTATCCGCCGTATACTGGCTCAGCATCAACCCGCTGAACATGCCGGCGCCCTTGGTCAGGAAGGCAGGCAAACCCTGGCTAAGGGCCGGATTGAGCAGGCGATTCAGCCGCCTTTCGCTGAGCACGCTGACCATGGTGATCGCTGCGCCGGCATTGTCCATGGGCAGGCTGACCGGCGTGCCCTGGAAATTGGCGCCGGTGAGCGCCAGGTCCTCTTCGGGGAAAAAGATTGGATTATCGCCGACGCCGTTGAGCTCGATCTCGACCTGGCTCCTCGCCCAACGCAGGGCGTCGTGCGCCGCGCCGATCACCTGGGGCGTCGAGCGCATGGAGTACGCGTCCTGCACCTTGGTCTTCATCTTGCCCGAGAGCAGGTCGCTGCCTTCAAGGCAGGCCCGGATCGCCAGGGCGCTTCGTACTGCGCCGGAGAAGCCGCGCACCTCGTGCAGGCGGCGGTCGTAGGGCTTCATGTTGGCCAGCAGGGCCTCGAGCGACATGGCCGCCGCGATCTCCGCCTGGCGAAGCCAGCGGTCCATGTCATACAAATGGATGGCGCTCATCGCCGTTAGCAGGTTGCTGCCGTTGATCGTCGCCAGGCCGTCGCGGGCCTCCAGCCCGGGCACCGGAATGCCCGCCTTGTCCAGCGCTGTCTTGCCCGGCAGCCGCTCGCCCTGGTAGAAGGCCTCGCCCTCGCCCATCATCAGCAGGGCGATCTGCGACATGGGGGCCAGGTCGCCGCAGGCGCCGACACTGCCCTTCTCGCAAACCACCGGTGTGACACCCTTGTTCAGCATGGCCACCAGGGTCTGCGTGATCTCCGGACGGCAGCCGCTGTGTCCGTGGGCATGCACGTTGACGCGCGCCGCCATCGCTCCGCGAATGTGTTCCACGGGCGCCGGATCGCCGATGCCCGCGCTGTGGTTGTAGATCAGGTACTTCTGGAAATCACGCACCTGCTCGTCGGAAAGCGCGACCTCGGAGAACTCGCCGATGCCCGTGTTGACTCCGTACATCACCTCGCGGGCGGCGATCTTCTTCTCCAGCAGCGCGCGGCAGGTCTTGATCTTCTCCAGCGACGCCGGCGCCAGTTCCACTTGTTTGCCGCCGCGGGCAATGCGCGTCAGCTTCTCGATGCTCAGTCCCGAGCCGTCCAGGATGATGGCCATGTTTCTCTCGCGGGGTTAGAAAGGAAAACGGGGACCTTGCGGCCCCCGTGGTATACAATCGAAATCGCTAGAACTGGTGGAAGGTCTTCTCGATGATCGTGATGCATTCTTCCAGCTGTTCATCGGTGATCACCAGCGGCGGCGCGAAGCGGATGATGTCGTCATGGGTCGGCTTGGCCAGCAGGCCGTTCTCCTTCAGCGCCAGGCAGACGTCCCAGGCGGTCTTGCCGTTGGTGGGCTTGACGACGACGGCATTCAGGAGACCCTTGCCGCGGACAAGCTCGATCATCGGGTGATCGATGGCCTGCATGCGGGCGCGGAAGACCTTGCCCAGGCGCTCGGCGTTCTCGGCCAGCTTCTCGTCGCGTACGACATCCATCGCCGCCAGGGCCACGCGGCAGGCCAGCGGGTTGCCGCCGTAGGTGCTGCCGTGCTCGCCCGGGTGAATGCAGAGCATGATCTCCTTGTCCGCCAGCACCGCCGAGACGGGCAGCACACCGCCGGAAAGGGCCTTGCCGAGGATCAGCACATCGGGGCGCACCTCCTCGTGGTCGCAGGCCAGCATGCGGCCGGTGCGGGCGATGCCCGTCTGCACCTCGTCGGCAATGAAGAGCACATTGTGCCGGTCGCAGATCTCGCGCACGCCCTTCAGGTAACCCTCGTCGGGCACGAAGACGCCGGCCTCGCCCTGGATCGGCTCGACCAGGAAGCCGCAGACATCCGGATCCGCGGCCTCGCGCTCCAGCGCGGCCAGGTCGTTGTAGGGAATCTTGACATAGCCGGGCAGGAAGGGACCGAAGCCGTTCAGGCAGTCCGGGTCTGTGCTGGCGCTGATGATGCCCATGGTGCGTCCATGGAAGTTGCCCTCGCAGACGATCACCTTGGCCCGGTTCTCGCCGATGCCCTTCTTCGTATAGCCCCACTTGCGGGCCAGCTTGATGGCCGTCTCATCCGCTTCCACGCCCGTATTCATGGGCAGCATCATGGTGTAGCCGAAGAGCTCGGTCAGCTTCTTCTCGTATTCGCCCAGCACATTGTTGAAAAAGGCGCGGCTGGTCAGGGTCAAGGTTTTCGCCTGCTCGACAAGCGCGCCGATGATTGCCGGGTGGCAATGCCCCTGGTTGACCGCGCTGTAGGCGGAGAGGAAATCGAAGTAGTGGACCCCTTCCGGGTCCCAGACATGCACGCCCTCGCCCTTGGCCAGCACCACCGGCAGCGGGTGGTAGTTGTGGGCGCCATAGTTCTCTTCCAGCGCCATTGCGTCGGCACTCGATACGAGGCCATTGACCAGGGCGGTGTCCAGGGTCTGAGTCATGAATCTCCTCCGGCTGGGGTGTCTAGGTTTCGCGCCGGTTGCGCCCCGGTAGGATCGGGTAGGGAAGGCAGGGACTTAAGGCCCGGAATCCGGCAGCCGCCCCGGCAGGCAGAAACTCGCGGAACTTCGGAAAGGGCACCCGCATTCTCAACGAAGAAGAATGCAAGATCGACCGCTCAGGACGCCGATAGGAGCACTCCGACCCCGGTTGCAGCTTCCTGAGCGAGGCCATACCTTACGGGGTTCCATACTGTTGATAAAACCGGGCCCTGCGCCCGATGACGAATAGGAAGCTTCATGCTGAAACTGGTCAAGAGCCTGTTCGGCGGTGCCAAGAAGACCGACCGCCGCGAGCAGACGATGAAAGAATTCGCTCCCCTCATCCTGCAGATCAACTCGGCCTTCGAGCCGCTGTCCTCGCTGAGCGACGAGGAGCTGAAAGCCAAGACCACCGAGTTCCGCGAGCGCCTGCAGAAGGGCGAGACCGTCGAGGACCTGATGGTCGAGGTCTTCGCTGTGGTCAAGGAGGCCGCGCGCCGTCTGACGGAACGCAGGCACACCTACCAGGTCATGGGCAACGAGATGATCTGGGAAATGGTCCACTACGATGTGCAGCTGATCGGCGGCATTGCGCTCCTGCGCGGGCAGATCGCGGAAATGGCGACAGGCGAGGGCAAGACCCTGGTCGCCACCCTGCCCATGGTGCTGATGGCGCTGACCGGCCGCGGCGCGCACCTGGTGACCGTCAACGACTACCTGGCCCAGCGCGACTCGGAGTGGATGACGCCCGTATACGAGTTCCTCGGGCTCTCCGTCGGCGTGATCCTCAACGGCATGGACCCCGCCACGCGGCAGAAGAACTACGCGTGTGACATCACCTACGGCACCAACAACGAGTTCGGCTTCGACTACCTGCGCGACAACATGGTGCTCGACCCGCAGAACCTGGTGCAGCGCGACTACCACTACGCCATCGTCGACGAGGTCGACAGCGTGCTGATCGACGAGGCCCGCACGCCGCTGATCATCGCCGGTCCCGTAGACAAGAGCTCGCACAAGTTCGACGAGGTCAAGGCCCCCGTGAGCCGCCTGGTCAAGGACCAGCTTCAGCAGACGCGGGAATGGATGAAGGAGGCCCAGGAGCTCTGGGAGAAGGACACGGACGAGGCGCGCTACGAGGCGGGCTACCGCCTGCTGCTGATCCAGCGCTCGACGCCCAAGCTGCAGGACTTCATCGACTTCCAGAAGACCGAAGGTGTGACACGGGCGATCACGCGCGTCGAGAACGACCACCTGCGCGAGAAGCGCATGCACGAGGTCGACAACGAGCTCTACTTCTCCATCGACGAGCGCAACCACAGCATCGACCTGCAGGAGAAGGGCCGCGTCAAGCTCGCCGGCTACAGCGGACACGGCGAGGACATGTTCACCATTCCCGACCTCTCGACGGAGATCGTCAAGATCGAGGAGGACGCCGGCCTCGACGGCGACGAGCGCCTGCGCGCCATGGACGAGCTCAACCGCGACTACAGCGACCGCAGCGAGCGCATCCACAACATCAGCCAGCTGCTGCGCGCGTATACGCTCTACGAGAAGGACAACGAGTACGTCGTCCAGGACGGCAAGGTCCAGATCGTCGACGAGTTCACCGGGCGCATCATGCACGGCCGCCGCTTCTCCGACGGCCTGCACCAGGCGCTGGAGGCCAAGGAGAACGTCACCATCGAGCGTGAGACGCAGACGGTGGCAAGCATCACGCTGCAGAACTTCTACCGCATGTACGACAGGCTGGCCGGCATGACGGGCACCGCCTTCACGGAGGCCAAGGAGTTCTGGGAGATCTACAAGCTGGACGTGGTCGAGATCCCGACCAACCGGCCGATAGCCCGCAGCGACGACGACGACCAGATCTACCGCAGCAAACGCGAGAAGTACGAGGCTGTCGTCAACAAGATCGCCGAGCTCCACGAGAAGGGGCAGCCGGTACTGGTGGGCACGATCAGCGTGGAGGTCAGCGAGCTGCTCAGCCAGCGCCTCAAGGCGAAGAAGGTGCCGCACAACGTGCTCAACGCCAAGCAGCACCGCCAGGAAGCCGATGTCGTCAAGAACGCCGGCCAGCGCGGCGCGGTGACCATTGCCACTAACATGGCCGGCCGTGGTACGGACATCAAGCTCGGCGAGGGCGTCAAGGACCTGGGCGGCCTCTTCATCCTGGGCACGGAACGCCACGAGAGCCGCCGCATCGACCTGCAGCTGCGCGGCCGCTCGGGTCGCCAGGGCGATCCCGGTGCCTCCATCTTTTTTCTGAGTCTGGAAGACGACCTGATGCGCCTCTTCGGCTCCGACCGCATGGCGGGCGTGCTCGACAAGCTGGGCCTCAAGGAAGGCGAGGTGATCAGCCACCGCATGATGACCAACCAGATCGAGAAGGCCCAGCGCCGCGTCGAGGAGCAGAACTTCTCCATCCGCAAGCACCTGCTCGAGTACGACGACGTGATGAACGCCCAGCGTAACACGGTGTATACACGCCGCCGCAGCGCGCTGATGGGCGACGACCAGACCGGAGCCCTGGAAGAGATGGTCGACGAGGTCGTCGAGATGTTCGCCCACAAGCATTGTGATCCGCCCAACAACACGGAAGAATGGGCCTGGTCGGCGCTCAAGCAGGACCTGCTGCGCATCCTGCTGGTCAACCTGCCCTACAGCGACGAGGAGCGCCTGAAGCTCGCCGTCAGGGACGTGATCGACCACTCGGCCGCGGAGGCCAAGGAGAACCTGAAGCGCAAGGCCGAGCTGCTTGGCGAGGAGCTGATGCAGCGCCTGACCCGCTTCGCGCTGATCTCGGCCATCGACAAGCGCTGGAAGGAGCACCTGGCCGAAATGGACGAGCTGCGCAGCGGCATCGGTTTCCAGGCCTACGCGCAGAAGAATCCGCTGGTCGAGTACAAGAAGGCGGCGCTGGGCATGTTCGAGGAGATGCTGCTCGGCACCTACGAGGACGCCCTGCAGATGATCCTGCGCGCCCGCCTGCAGCTGAGCGAGGAAGACGTCGCCCTGCGCCGGCAGCGCGGCCAGGACCAGGCGATTCACCAATCGACCAACCTGATGGCCAGCGGCGGCGCCATGGCGCCGGAAACCACCAGCCGCGAGGCGCGCCAGGCCGCGGCCCAGAAGCGGGAAAAGGCCGAACCCGTCCGCCGTGCCGGGCCTCGCATCGGCCGCAACGATCCCTGCCCCTGCGGCAGCGGCAAGAAGTACAAGAACTGCCACGGCGCCCAGGACTGATCTGCGCCCGACAGCCAGAACAACAAAGCCCCCGCGGAGCGCTCCGCGGGGGCTTTCTCTTTGAATTCGTCCGCATTTTCGCCGATACAACAGGCAACAAGTGCGGCGGAGAACATGAGCGAAAAGAAATCCACCATTTTCAATGACTTTCGAACGGAAGTCATCGACATCAACCGGGCCTTTGCCGAGATCCGTCCCCTGATCCGCGAGACCCGGCACCTGAGCCTCAACGCTGAAACCTCCAGCCTGAAGGTGGGACCGGCGGCCGCGGCCTTTGCCGTCGTAGTCAAGAACCTGAACCAGCTCTCCGAGAGCCTGGGCAGCCAGGTCAACGGCATCGAGGAGGTCTTCAACTCCCTGGTGCAGCTGATCGGGGAATGGGCCAAGCGCGACCAGCAGATCGGCCTGCACGAGAGGGCCCACGAGCTGATCGCCGAAGGGGCCGAGGAGGAGGCGCGAGAGGTCCCCTCCATCGAACGCAACCTGGAAGAGGGGCAACAGGACGTGCGCGGCATGGTCGCGGAAGTCATGGATCACATCGAGAAGCTGAACCGCCAGGTCACCGAGCTCAACCAGGTCGCCGTGAGACAGTGCCGCTTCATCGCCATCAGCTCGATGATCGAGGCCCAGCGCATCGAATGCGTCGAGGACGGCGACCTGACCACGGTCGCCGGCGACATCAACGACATGGCCAATCGCATCGGCAAGGTCGAGCTGGAGGCCCGCAACCGCGTGCTCAACCTGATGACCTCGGCGCGTCTCCTGGAACAGGCACTCAAGTAGGAGAGAGGGCGCATGCTGAAATCGATCGAACTCTTCAACGACGGCCGCCGGCGCTGGATCTTCCTGGGGCGTGATCCGAAGAAGCCGGACACGCTGATCGACTCCAACCAGTACATCATCATGGAAGGGGACAAGGCCACGCTGCTCGACCCGGGCGGGCTGGAGATTTTTCCCTCGATGATCGCCGGCGTGTCACGGGAAGTCGAGATCGAGAACGTCGAGTCGATCATGGCCAGCCACCAGGACCCGGATATCGTCAGTTCGCTCTCCATGTGGTTCAGCGTGCAGGACAAGCTGAGCGTATACGCTCCCTGGGTCTGGAGCTCCTTCATTCCGCACTTCGGCGGCGCCCGCGAAGTGAAAGCGATCCCCGACGAGGGCATGATCCTGCCGCTGGGCAGCAGCCGCGACCTGCAGCTGATCCCCTGCCACTACTGCCATTCGAGCGGGCACTTCACGCTCTACGACCCCAGGGCGAAGATCCTCTTCAGCAGCGACATCGGCGCGGCCCTCGTTCCCGCGGATCACGAGATCTTCGTGCAGGACTTCAAGGCCATGCCGCAGTACATGGAGGCCTTCCACAAGCGCTGGATGCCGAGCAACCGCGCCAAGAACGCCTGGATCCAGCGCGTGCGCCAGCTGGACATCGAGATGATGGTGCCCCAGCATGGCTGCATCTTCCGCGGCGAGGACGTGCAGCGCTTCCTCGACTGGTTCGAGGCCCTGCAGGTCGGCAGCGCCGTGGACGGCATCACCGCCGGCATCGCGGAGACGGCGGAGGCGGCGCTCTAGGATTGTGATGCATGGATAATCGAAGGGGGCCGGTGTGGCCCCCTTTTTGTGTTTCAGGTGTCTGTGGGTGGTTCGCGCTGCGGGCTGGCGGCCGCGGGTGGTTCACGCTGCGGGCTGGCGGCCGCAGCTACCTCAAGCCGGCGCTTCGCGCCTTGCGGTATCAGCTTTTCAACTCCGCCGTGCATCGCGATGTCTTCGGCCGACCAACACATCCTGCAGTGCGGCAAGTGATCGGCGCACCAACACCACGAACCGCGAAGCGGTGGCTCAAGGTAGCTGCGGCCGAAAGCCCGCAGCGGAAAAGTGATATTACGGGCAAATCCCACTGCAAGCCTATAGGCCCCCGTCTTCGCGGGGGCGACTGAGTTGGCTTTCCGAGACAATGATGCCCAATCAAATCTGTGTGCGCCCACCAACAAACCAAGCCGCAAAGCGGCGAAAGAATAGTAGCTGCGGGTGCCAACGCGCAGACCACATCCCACAGTCGGCCAACCCGCAGTCTACGGCCAACCAACCCGAGGATCGTACCCCGCAGCGATGCAACCCCACAGAGAGAAAACGGCGCAGACCCTGCAAAGATCCGCGCCGTGACACATGCGATCATCGCGTGAAGCCCTAGGCCTTCTCCTCTTCCGCCGGTACGTCGTATTCGTCGATCCAGCCGTTTAGCAGCTCAACGATCTGCTTCGCCTGTTTCACGGAGCTGATGTTGAACTTGCTGTGCGGACGGAAGACGCCGTTGCGCTTCTGGTAGCGGCCGACGCGGAACTTGACCGGGCCGTAGTCGCCGGACTGGCGGTTCAGTTCCTGGTAGCTGAAGACCAGGGTCGACCAGGCTCCGCTGGTCAGCACTTCCTTCTTCAGCTGCTTGACGAGCAGGCGTCCCTCGTCGTCGGTCCATTCAATGGTGATATCCTGCACGGTCTCGGCCATGGGAAATCCTTTCGGGGGTTGAGTGCGTGTTCAGCCCTGGGACTAGCGGGCGTCCAGTTCCAGCTTGTGGATCCAGTCGCGGAAGTCGCCGGCCATGGCCAGCAGGTCCCGGTTCGTGTTGTCGGTAATGGTCTCGTCGCCGTGGATCACGGCAATCGTCGCGTCCAGGTCGACGGCGCCGTCGAAGGCCGGCGTCTTCGCTTCCAGTTCGAGGCTCTTCGCGTGTGACGCACGCACCTCGTCCTCGCTTCGCTCGACCAGGGCCACGGTGGCCTCGGAACTGAAGGGCTTGCCGCACAGATCCTCGACCAGTTCCAGGAAGCCCTTCGAGTTGCCCGGCGCCCAGTAGGTCTTCGCCAGGTCGGGACCGATGGCGGCGTTGTCCATCAGCTGCCCGTCGCGCTCCAGGAAGAAGGCGCGGGTCTGGTAGACGGCCATCTGAGCCAGCGTATACCCGTGATAGTATGCGCTCGAGTCGCCGGAGAGCAGGTGCGGAATGCTGAGCAGCGGGCGGCGGCCCCGGTTCAGGCCGCTCATGCGGCGTTCCGTGTCACGGGCGATCTCGAGCACGCGCTCCGGCTGCAGGTCGGATTCCGGCAGTTCGTAGAGCGCCTTCTCGAAATAGGACACGGCCAGCATCTCGCGCAGGCGATGGGCGCGATAGCGGTGGCCGGCCAGCTGGCTCTCGAGGATCAGGTCGGCAGGCATCGGCCGGCCCTGGGAGTCCTTCGCGTAGCGCGTCAGCCAGTCCGTGTCGCCGATGATGCTGTCGAGGAACATGGACTGCGTCTCGGCGAAGGCCACGGAAGTCGGCGCGAATTCCTGGGCGAAGCAGGGCGCCGGCTTGCGGATGTTGCTGAAGTGCGCCGCGTGGCCACCTTCGTGGAAAAAGGTCTGCAGGGCGCGGTTGCCGCTGCCTACCTGGCCGGGAACGGCGTTGGCGGTGAAATTGATGCGCGCCGGGCGGAAGGTGCCGCGGTCGACCCAGGCCGGGCCCGGTCCGTGCATGAAGCCGTTCTCGTATTTGCCGCGACGGTCGACCAGGTCCAGGGTCATTCGCGCGCCGCCGTAGCCGATGCCCAGGGCGGCGAAACTGCGCACCCAGCGCTCGAAGCTGTCCGCGAAGCCCAGGTAGGGATCCTTGCGGTGCGCCAGATCGCCCGTCGTGTGGTAGCCGAAGTTCCAGGCCTCGCGAGCGCCATCGCCATGTGCGCCGACGACCGTCCGCATGGTGCGCTCGAGAGCCGCCCGCGTGTTCTCTTCCAGCTCGTCGAGCAGCTCGAAGAGGCGCTTCTTCGAGAAGCCCTCGTTGGTCTGCACCTTGTAATCGTAATAGTCCTCGTAGCCCAGCAGGTGACCCAGGCGATTGCGTTCGCGGACGATGTCCAGGAAGCCGTTCTCGAGCACGAAGCCCTCGATGCTCCCCAGGCCTTCCAGGGCCGCGCGGCGCAGGCCTTCATTCTTGTCCGTGCCGACCATCAGGCCCAGCTTCACCGAACCGGCGCGCACGCTCGCGCCGCTGGCGGGATCCTTGTAGCCCAGCTCCATCTGCCGGCGTTTGGCGTCCAGGGCGCCTTCCAGCTCGACGATCTTCGCCTGCAGCTCGCGGGCTTCCGCACTCTCGATGGCATTGGTCTCGAAGAAGCGCAGCCAGCCCTCCAGGCCTTCCCGCTCTTCCCCGGCAACGCCGTTGGACAGCGCGCCACGCAGCTTGCCGATCCAGCCGGCGTCGGAGATGAAGTTCTTCAGGGCGATCTCGTTGCGATGGAAGGCCTTGGCGTCGGCATCCTTCAGGCCCATCATCTGGGACCAGAAGGTGTCTTCCTTGGCGACGTGCAAGTCGAGGTACTGTCGATTGATCTGGTCCAGCAGGGACATGAACACTCCGGGATTGGCACAAAAGCAGGAAGCTAGTGGAGGGACGAGGGATTTCAAAGTCCCGTACTCACAGGCGGAGGTGGCTGCAACCCTTCGTTCGCAGGAAGAGAGGGGGCGCCATTGCAGGCGAACAACTCTGATGAAATGGAAAGCGCCAGGCGGCGAAGAAGAGGCCTCTTCCGGGTACGGCCGACTTCAGGAGGTGGCGTCCCGGAAACTCTCCACTTCCTGCAGCCAGGCGCGCGCTTCTTCCATGGTCGCCGTTTCCTGCATGATCAGCCGGGAGCGGTTCCGCACCTGGGCTTCCCAGAGGCGGGTGGCAATGCGCGAGAGCTCATCCCGGGGTTTGATGGTCACGACGAAACGCAGGGGCGTCTCCGCCAGAATGCGGGGGAACTGGACGTCCTGCACGAAGGTCAGTACCGCGGGAGAAAAGGCACCCCGGGCCTGGCGCGTATCGACGATCAGCTTCTCGACGGGGTGCTTGAGCAGGTTGGCGAAAATGTGATCCAACAGGTTCAGCACCAGCTCGTCGCGACCGTCCGGGTCGTAGTCGAGCCATTCGTGGATCTGGAGACCGTTCTCCTCCTCGAGGTAAAGGCGTAGGACATCTGGCTCGTCATGAAGCAGCATAGGTTCTCCCTGGACTGCTCCCAAGGAAGCAATCGCAGGGAAGTGTGCAAAGGAGACCCAATCGATAACGGGACACGGCGATGTAAGCTGCAACACGACCCATCAAAGCTGAAATCGATGCCCGGAACTCACTCTTCGTCAACCGGGGGTTCCTTGAGGGCAATCTCTTCGACAGTCGTTCCATCCTCCCCGGGCTCCACGCGGCTCTCCTCGAGCAACTCCCGCGGCAGGCTTTCCTTGACCTTGACGCCCAGGTCCTCGAAACGCCCGGCCAGGCCGATCAGGCTGCCTCTTCCGGTGAGGGTCTTCAAGGCGGCGTCGTAGGAGTCCTGGGCGCGGCCCAGGCCGACGGCCACATCCTGGAATCGCTTGGCGAAGGTGTTGACCTTGCGGTGGACCTGCGCCGCCATCTCCGCCAGGGCCTGCGTGTTCTTGTTCTGCTTGTCGATCTGCCAGAGACTGGCCACCGTGCGCACGATGGGCAGCAGTGTGTTCGGCGTGACAATGGCGATCTTCTTGTCGTAGGCCCGGCTGAAGAGGTTTGTATCACAGGACAGCGCCGCCAGGTAGGCCGTCTCGATGGGCATGAAGAGCAGCACGAAATCGGGAGAGTTGACGCCGATCAGGCTGGAATAGTCCTTTTCGGAAAGCGCCTTGATGTGGGCGTCGACGCGTGCCACATGCGCCTTCAGCGCCAGTTCCGCGGTCTCGCCCTCCACGGCATTGACGCTGTCGATGTAGTCGTTGAGCGAGACCTTGCTGTCAATGATGATGTGCTTGTCCTCGGGCAGGTAGAGCACGAAATCCGGCCGCCGCAGGTCTCCGTCCACCGTGCGGAAGCTGTCCTCCCGCCGGTAGTCCCGGTCCCTGACCAGCCCTGCGCCCTCCAGCAGGCGCTCGACCTGGATCTCGCCCCAGTTGCCCAGGGTCTTCTTCTCGTTCCGCAGGGCCTTGGCCAGGTTCTCGGCCTGCGAACTCAGGCCCTCGTTCAACTTGCCCAGTGCCTGCAGCTGCTTGTCCAGCCTGCCCTGGTCGCGCACCTGTTCCGAATGGATCACGTTGACGCGCGTCTGGAACTCCTCCAGCTGCTTCTTCAGCGGTTCGACAATGCTGCCGATGCCGCTGTCGTTGGATTCCTTCAGCGCCTTCGAGCGGGCCTCGAGGATCTCCTGGGAAAGCGCCTTGAACTCGTCCTTGAAGCCGCGGGCCTGCTCGGCGAACTGGGCCTTCAACTCCTCGAGCCTTGTCTCACGCTCCTTGAGCGACTCCTCGCGCAGGGACAGGTCCCGCTCCAGGGTCGCGACACGCTCGCGCAGCTCCTCGCGGCTTGCCTTCAGGCTTTCGGCCTCCCCGTCACGCTCTTCCAGCGAGCGGGCGGCCTGATCCGCCTTTTCCTGCAGGACCGCCAGCTCCCGCTCAAGGACCGCTGTCCGCGCGGCAAGATCCTCCCGCTTCGTGCGGCTGTCGGAAAGCTCCTGGCGCAGGGTTTCCAGCTCCTCGCCGGCGCGCTGGTGCTCCCGCCGCAGCAGCTCCAGTTCGCGCAGCAGCGAATGGGCCTTCAGCAACTGACGCACGAAGAGCGCTCCCAGCACCAGAACAGCAGCCAGCAGGGCCGCGAGCAGGCTCAGGGTATTTGCGTCCATATCCTCCTCTTTTCTCGGTGCTGCATCCTGGCGGGTCCTTTCATCGAAGTGGCAGAATGCGCAAGGGGTGGGACAGACCTAGGCTCCGCACCAGCGCAGGAACCGTTCCCGGCAGAGCTCGACGGCCGCCTGCAGGTCCTCCTGCGTTCGGTCGGTACCGGCGTATACGACCAGCAGCAGGCGAGTGGTCCCTTCCGTGACACAACTGCGAAGCGAGTCGCTGCTCGGGCTGCCGAAGCCTCCTTCGCGGTCGAAGAGGCCCAGCCGGTTCTCCAGGTTGATCCGCCCCTTGCGGATGCCCTCGTAGCCCTCGCCTTCCCGGCCCAGGCGGCAGCTCAGGGGCGGATGCAGGCGATCCATGTCATACAGGCCCAGCGGCAGGAGCAGGTCCAGGCTGCAGTAGTTGCAGACATCGACGGCGTTGTGGATCACGGGCAGCTCCTGGCCCTTCAGCGTGCGACGCAGCAGGGCTTCGGAACTGGGGCGATGCCGGGTGGGATCCATGCCGGCCGCCCGGTAGACGGCGCGGGCTTCGGCCAGGCCGGGAATCTCTCCGGGGCGGGAATCGCCACAATCGGCGCGGAGGCGCTTCTGCAAAGCCCGGATCCGGTGGGCCAGCTCCTCCGCCGCCGGGCCCACACGAACCGGCTCGATCAGCGCCTGCCCCAGCCGCAGTGCAGGCCGCAGGGAGTCATCGAGCCGGACAAGCGGCGCCGCTTCGCTGGAAAGGTGTCGGGACATGCAGGGAGAGTAGCGAATCCGTGGCAGCAATCAGGCGCGCGATTCATCGCCGGGACTCGGATGGCCGCCCGCTTTCCAGCCTGTCGACCACCAGGCGAGCGCCTGGGCCTCGACCTGCTTGATGAAGGGGTCCTTGCCGTCCATGTAGGCCTCGATGTCCGCCGGATACAGGTTCGCCAGCCGGCGCTTGATTTCATCATAGGCGCCCGCGGCCCGGGGGTGGGCGATCAGGTAGTCGCGAAAGGCAATGTGTCGCAGAATGTGCGCGCTGCCGCGTTCGAAGGCATGCAGCTGGTGGCTGCGCCGGCCGCCGTCATTGCGGCGGAAATAGCGCCGGTCAGGAATGCCGAACTCGCCCATGCACTCATAGCCCAGGGCCTGGAGCGAAGCGCTGCGCTGGTCCAGTTCGTCCAGGGAGTCGACTTCGAGCAGCAGATCGATGATCGGCTTGGCATGGATTCCGGGAATCGCGGTGCTGCCGATGTGCTCGGCGCGCAGGGCGTGTTCACCCAGAAGCCGTTGAAGTCGGCCAAGTTCGTGCCGAGCCATGCCGGCCCACTCTTTTCGATGGGGTACAAGTTGTACGCGCAGGCCATTCATGGGCGGGGACTCCATGAGAGGCCGGCAGGGATCCCGGGCGGAAACCGGCCGACGAACCAGCTGTTCTTTCGCTTCCGCTCGGATTCTTCGCCCTGACGGAGCACATTGAATCCCGAGGCCCACTACGAATGTCCACGGAAGAACAGCACAGTGATGATTCGAGTTGCCGGCAGACAGGGGCACGGGCCGGCTCAGGCGTTTCCGGTCAAACGCTGTTCGCCAGTATAGGAAACTGTTTGGATCAGAAGAACCCGAGCTGCAGGCGGGCCGCCTCGCTCATCATGCTCTTGTCCCACATGGGTTCCCATACCAGGTCCACGGTCACCTCGCCGACGCAGTCCAGGTCGCGCACCTTGTTGCGCACTTCCGGCGGCAGGCTCTCGGCCACGGGGCAGGTGGGCGAGGTCAAGGTCATCTTGATGTCCACGGCCTTGTCTTCGTGTACATGGATGTCGTAGATCAGCCCCATGTCGTAGATGTTGACCGGGATCTCGGGGTCGAAGATGCTCTGCAGCACCTTCTTGACCTCTTCGCGGATCTCGTCCCTGTTCATCTGTTCCCCCTATTCGGTGGTGGCGGTCGCGCCCTTGTCGACAGCGGATTTCAGCGTGTGCCAGCACAGGGTGGCGCACTTGACCCGAGTCGGAAACTCGGCGACACCGGCGAAGATCTTCAGTTTGCCCAGCAGCTGGGCCTCTTCAGGATCCAGCTTTCCAGTGGCCACTTCGTGGAACTCGTGCAGCAGCGCCTCCACGTCCTTCGCCGGACGGCCCTTGACGTGTTCGGTCATCATCGACGCGCTGGCCGTGGAGATGGCGCATCCCTTGCCTTCGAAGCGCAGGTCCTGGATCACTCCCTCGTCGTCGACGACCAGGGTCAGGTGGAGCTGGTCGCCGCAGAGCGGATTGTGTCCGTGCGCCTCGTGGCTCGGTCCTTCCAGGGCGCCGTAGTTGCGCGGATGGCGGTTGTGATCCAGGATGATCTCCTGGTAGAGGGACTTGAGGTCCATCAGGAAAGCACCTCCTGAGCCTTGCGGATCGCCGCCGCCAGGGCGTCGATCTCCTCGATGGTGTTGTATACGGCGAGCGAGGCCCGGGTCGTCGCGGCCAGGCCGAAGCGCTCGATGGCCGGCTGCGCGCAATGGTGTCCGGTGCGCACGGCGACGCCCTGCATGTCGAGCACGGTGCCCACGTCGTGGGCGTGGATGCCGTCGAGCACGAAGGAGATGGCGCAGGACTGCTCCTTCGCCGTCCCCACCAGGCGCAAGCCCGGGATCTCGCGCAGGCGGTGCTGCGCGTGCGCCAGCAGCCGCTGCTCCCATTCGTCGATCCGGCGGATGCCGTGGTTGCAGATGTAGCACAGGGCTGCGGTCAGGCCGGCGGCGCCGCTGATGTTCGGCGTTCCCGCCTCGAAGCGGAAAGGCGGCTCGTTGTAGATCGTCTTCTCGAAGCCGACGCTGAGGATCATGTCCCCGCCCCCCTGCCAGGGCGGCATGTCCTGCAGGATCTCCTTGCGCCCGTAGAGCACGCCGATTCCCGAAGGCCCGTAGATCTTGTGTCCGGAGAAGGCGTAGAAGTCCGCCTGCAGCTCCTGGACGTCGACGGGCTTGTGCGCCACGGCCTGCGCCCCGTCGACCAGGGTGGTCACGCCCTGCTCGCGGGCCATGCGGAGGATCTGCGCGATGGGATTGACCGTGCCCAGCGCGTTGCTGATGTGTGAGACACTGACCAGCTTCGTGCGCGGGTTCAGCAGTTTCTCGTACTCCTCCAGGATCAGGTCGCCGTCGTCGTCGATCGGAATGACGCGCAGCACGATGCCCTGGCTTTCCCGCAGCATCTGCCAGGGCACGATGTTCGAATGGTGCTCCAGCTCGCTCAGGATCACCTCGTCGCCTTCGCGCAGGTTGACGCGCCCCCAGCTGTTGGCCACCAGGTTGATCGCCTCGGTGGTGCCGCGCGTGAAGATGATCTCGGAGGTCTCACGGGCATTCAGGTGGCAGCGCACCCGTTCGCGGGCATTCTCGTAGACCGCCGTCGCCCGCTGGCTCAGCGTGTGCACCCCGCGATGGATATTGGAGTAGTCACGAAGGTACATGGCCGAGACCGCGTCGATCACGGCCAACGGCTTGTGCGTCGAGGCGGCGTTGTCCAGGTAGACCAGGGGCTTGTCGCGCACATCCTGGTGCAGAACCGGGAAATCCGCGCGAATCGCTTCCACGTCGATGGGAGGCTGTTCGCCGGCGCAGCCCTTGCAGGTGACCGCGTCCAGCGACGCACTCTCAGCCATGTATATTCTCCATTCGCTCTCCGACCAGCGTTTCCAGGCGTTCCCGGAAAGAGCTGTCGCTCAGGGATTCCAGCACTTCGGCGCAGAAGGCCCGGACCAGCAGCTGCCGTGCCCGCACGGAATCGATTCCGCGGGAGCGAAGGTAGAAAAGCTGCTCCTCCTCCAGGCTCCCTACCGTGGATCCATGCGTGCACTTGACGTCGTCGGCGTAGATCTCCAGCTGGGGGCGGGCGTTGGCCCGCGCCTCTGCAGAAAGCAGCAGAGCCTTGCTGTCCTGCACCGCGTCGGTGAGCTGGGCGTCCTGTCGTACCAGGATGTGTCCGGAATAGACCGAACGCGAACGGTCTGCAAGCACGCTGCGGAAGTTCTGGCCGCTGGTGCAGGAAGGCACGGCGTGATCCATCCAGGTGTGGCTGTCCATGTGACGCACGTCGTCCAGCAGCCCCAGGGAACTGAAGTCGCAGTGGGCCCCGCTTTCGCGCAGGCAGGCGCTGGATTCGTTGCGCACGAGCTGCCCGTCCAGGCCCAGGGTCAGACCGTCATAGCGGCTGCCGGAAAGCTGGTCGATGTGCTGCAGGGTATACAGCCACTCGACGGATCCCGCCCGCTGCAGGCGGATGTGCTCGCAGCGGCTGTCGCGCGCAAGGCGGATCTCCGCCACCTGGCCGGCCAGGATCTCGGCGGAGGGCGCGTCAGCCAGGAAGGACTCGCGCAGCTCGAGCTTCGCGCCTTCGCCGACTTCGACCCTCACGCGGCTCTGCAGGCAGGTCGCGTCCTCTCCGGATTCGCTGAGCAGGTGCACCAGGTGCAGCGCCGCCTGGGCTCCGGGCTGCACGCGGATCACGGCTCCGCCCTGGAAGGCGGCCGCGTTGAGCGTGTCCAGCGGATGGCGCTCTCCCCCGCGCTGAATGGCGGCAGCCAGCAGGGCCGTCTCGTCGGCAGGCTCCAGGGCTCCGGCCTCGCAACCGGCGGGCAGGGTGCCCAGGCGGGAAAGCTCAGGCTGGAAGCGGCCGTTCAGAAGCACGAGACACGGCAGATCCTTGCCGGCCAGCTCCTCGGCCTGCGCCAGCAGCTCTGTCGCGCCATCGATTCCGGCTTTGCCCGCGGCACGCCACTCGCGCTCCGCGAGCTCCTTGAGGCGTGTATACTTCCAATTCTCGCTGCGCGGGCCGGGCAGGCCCTGCTTGTGGAAGGCCTGCAGCAGCTGGGCGCGCTCGCCGCTGAGGGTCTCGCCCAGAGGCTTGAAGCCATCGGTCTTCATGGAAGGACTCATGCCTGCTCCTCCTGGACCCAGCCATAGCCCTTCTCTTCCAGTTCGAGGGCCAGATCGCTGCCGCCGCTGCGCACGATGCGTCCCTCGGAGAGTACATGGACGCGATCCGGAACGATGTACTCCAGCAGGCGCTGGTAGTGCGTGACCACGATGAAGCTGCGGTTTTCCGCCCGCAGCGCATTGACGCCGTCGGCGACGATGCGCAGGGCGTCGATGTCGAGGCCCGAATCGGTCTCGTCGAGAATGGCCAGTTTCGGCTCCAGCACGGCCATGTGCAGGATCTCGTTCTTCTTCTTCTCGCCGCCGGAAAAGCCCGTGTTCAGCTGGCGCTCGAGCAGGTCCTCGCGCATGTGCAGCTCGCGGACCTTGGTGCGAACAAGCTCCAGGAAATCCAGGGCATCGAGCTCGTCCAGTCCCTGGTGGCGGCGGATCTCGTTCAGCGCGACGCGCAGGAAATAGGTATTGCTGACGCCGGGGATCTCGACCGGGTACTGGAAGGCCAGGAAGAGGCCCTCGCGGGCGCGAACCTCCGGTTCCAGCTCGAGCAGGTCCTTGCCCAGGAATTCCACCGAACCCTGTGTCACCTCGTAGGCTTCGCGGCCGGCGAGCACATTGGCCAGCGTGCTCTTGCCCGAGCCGTTGGGCCCCATGATGGCATGCACTTCCCCGGGACGGACCTCCAGGTCGATTCCGCGGATAATCTCGCGCCCCTCGATGGAGGCGTGCAGGTCGCTTATCTTGATCATGTGATACATCCCTTCCTTATCCGACACTGCCTTCGAGGCTCACGCCCAGCAGCTTCTGTGCTTCAACGGCGAACTCCATCGGCAGCTCGCTCATCACTTCCTTGCAGAATCCGTTGACGATCATCGAGACCGCCTCCTCCAGGTCGATGCCCCGCTGCTGGCAGAAGAAGATCTGGTCCTCGCTGATCTTCGAGGTGGTGGCTTCGTGTTCCACCTTGGCCTTGGGGTTGCGGACATCGATGTAGGGGAAGGTGTGCGCTCCGCAGCGGTCGCCCATCAGCATGGAATCGCATTGGCTGAAGTTGCGCGCCCCTTCCGCTCCGCGATGGATCTCGACCAGGCCGCGGTAGGTGTTCTGGCCCTGTCCCGCGCTGATTCCCTTGCTGATCACGGTGCTGGAGGTGTTCTTGCCGATGTGCACCATCTTGGTGCCCGTGTCCGCCTGCTGGAAGTTGTTGGTCAGCGCGACGCTGTAGAACTCGCCGACGCTGTCGTCGCCCTTGAGGATGCAGCCCGGGTACTTCCAGGTGATGGCGCTGCCGGTCTCGACCTGTGTCCAGCTGATGCGCGAGGCGCGACCGGCGCACAATCCGCGCTTGGTGACGAAATTGTAGATCCCGCCCTTCCCGTTCTTGTCGCCCGGGTACCAGTTCTGCACGGTGGAGTACTTGATCTTCGCCTCGTCCAGGGCCACCAGCTCGACCACCGCTGCATGCAGCTGGTTCTCGTCGCGCATCGGCGCGGTGCAGCCCTCCAGGTAGCTCACCTGTGCGCCCTCGTCGGCGATAATCAGGGTCCGCTCGAACTGCCCCGTGTTCTGCGCGTTTATGCGGAAGTAGGTCGACAGCTCCATCGGGCAGCGCACGCCCTTGGGAATGTATACGAAACTCCCGTCGCTGAAGACCGCGCTGTTGAGGGCCGAGAAGAAGTTGTCCCCGGTCGGCACCACGGAGCCCAGGTACTTGCGCACCAGCTCCGGATGGTTCTGCACGGCCTCCGAAATGGGGCAGAAGATGATGCCCAGCTCGGTCAGTTTTTCCTTGAAAGTGGTGGCCACGCTGACGCTGTCGAAGACCGCGTCGACGGCTACGCCGGCCAGGCGCTCGCGCTCGCCCAACGGAATGCCCAGCTTCTCGAAGGTCTCGAGCAGTTCGGGATCCACCTCGTCGAGGCTTTTCGGACCGTCCTTCTTCTTCGGCGCGCTGAAGTAGCTGATCGCCTGGTAGTCGACCGGATCGATCTTCAGCTTGGCCCAGTCCGGCTCTTCCATCTGCTGCCATTTGCGGAAGGCCCGCAGGCGGAACTCAAGCATGAAGGGAGGCTCGTTCTTCTTCGCCGAGATCGCCGCGATCACCTCCTCGTCCAGTCCGGGCGGCAGGGAGTCGCTTTCGATGTCCGTCACGAAGCCGTACTTGTAGTCGGCGTTCGTCAGGTCTTCGAGGTGCTGTTCGTCCTCGCTCAGGTGTGTCTTGTCGCTCATCGGGCGTTCTTCTTCCTTCCGTTGGATGTGGCGGAATCCGCCGGCTGGAAACAGGTGCCCTTGTTCTCGGCAAAGGCCTGTTCCAGCGGGAACTCCTGCTGCTCCTCTTCCCAGTTGCACATTTCAGCCAGCGATACCTGCATCAGCGCGTCCTGGATCGCCCGGTTGATGCGGCTCCAGTTGCTGTGCATGGGGCAGACGCTGCGGAAGCGGCATTCGCAGTCTTCTTCCATGCACTCGGTAATAGCGATTGGGCCGTCGATGGCTTCAATGATCTCGCCTACTTTCAAGCGCTCCGGCGCGCGCGCGAGGAAATAGCCTCCCTGGACTCCGCGCTTCGAATCCAGGATGCCCTTCCGCACCAGGCCCTTGAGGATCTTGCTGATCATGGGCAAGGGCAGCGGCGTGCGCTCGTCCAGTTCGCTGGCGCTGATCAAGGTCCCCGGCTTTTCACGGGCAAAAAGGGTCATCAGGAAGACCCCATAGTCCGTCTGTCGGCTGATGCGCAGCATGATGTCTCCTGAATCTGGACTCTGAAAGTCCCCTTTGTAGGGAAACGCGACAATGGTAACGCTGCCCGGGTAAAAGGTCAACGCATTCAGGCCCGGGATGGTCCCGTTTCGTCATTGCTTCTGCCAATTGCCAGGCAAGGAAGGTTCTATCCAGCCAAGTCTACCAGTCCGCTGGGTTGCGGATCCTGAAGTGTCGATGAGGCTGCCAGAAGATGTTGAAGCGACAGGGTAGGGAACGGCTTCCGGGACTGATATATTCAGCCCTCATTATGGCTGAACAACAACCGACATCCTCATCCGGTGAGCGCAAGGGAGGCGGCGGCGACCGCCGACGCCGCAGGCGCTCTTCTTCGCGCGGCGCTTCTTCGAAATCCCCCGAAACTCCCCGCAACGAAAACGGCAAGCCTGCCGCTGCAGGCGGCGGATCCACTTCGGACAGCCGGCGCCGCCGTCGCGGTGGCCAGAGCTCCCGTCGACGCGAAGCTTCCGATGGCAACGACAATCGCAAACGCCGCGGCGAGGGCGACTCGCCCCGTGGAAGTTCCGAAGAGGCCCGTGGCCAGAAGGAGGGCGGAAGCCGGCGCGGTCGTTCCCGACGCGGAGCGGAGGGGGCAAAAACCGGCGAAAGCCGCGGCCGCAAAGACAGCCAGCGCCGGGAAGGCGGAGGCCGGGATGGCGGCCGCAGGGATGGCGCTCGTCGCGACGGCGGAAGGCGCGAGCGCGGCAAACGGGAGAAGGTCGTCGAGACACCGACCCTGCCACTGGAGCACTGGAGTCTGCCGCTGAGAGGCTACACCGTCTGGGTCAGTTTCCAGCGTATTCTGCCCTGGATCAACTCCCGGCGCCAGATGCGCGCATATGTAATTGATATATACGCCGATGGCTTCGAACTGCAGGAGGACAAGCTGCCTGCCCTGGCCGAGTTGAAAAACCTGCAGGGAATCGGCGACAGCCAGGAGATCGCGATCGCGGAGCTGCAAAAGGCGCTTGAACACTGCGCCGAAGAGCTGGCTCTCCCCACGGCCGCCGAGCACATCGAGGCCCATCCGCCGGAGCCTCTCGTAGAGGCCGATCCCGACGAGCCGCTTCTCCCCGTATACGATCCCGCCATCTTCGACGACTGGGAGATCCTGCCCGAGGAGGAAGTCGAAACGAAAAAGGCACCCGAACGGACTCCACCGCCGGCGCGGTAGAAGTAGCTGCCCATTGCGGGCGGGTTGTCCATTGCGGGCTGGGGTTGTCCGCTGCGGGTGGGGTTGTCCGCTGCGGGTGGGGTTGTCCGCTGCGGGTGGGGTTGTCCGCTGCGCGGGTTGTCCGCTGCGGGCTGGCGGCCGCAGCTACCTCTTAGCCGGCGCCTTCGCGCCTTGGTCTCTCTGTTGTCCACCTGTAGGGGCCATCGCAGGCTGTCCGGTTCAAGTGCGAGCCCTGCTCGATTGCGACACACGAAACTGCCGTATTCATCCCCGAAGAACCGTACCCCAACCAACACAGCCAGCCGCGAATGCGGCGGCTCAAGGGTAGCTGCGGCCGTCAGCCCGCAGCGCCATACCCGAGGCCGTCAGCCCGCAGCGCCATACCCGAGGCCGCAAGCCCGCAGCGGTACTCTCCAGCACTAAAGGATTTTCCGCAGCACCCGAAAGAAGGGGTGTGGAGAAGATCGGCCCGAACGTGGGGCCGCAGACAACCAGTCAGAATCAGCACTCGCGACGCTGGGAAACCACACCTCGCTGGATTTGACGCAAGACGAACGGAGGCCCGGGAAATATCTGTCTCACGGCAGGACTCCGGGTTCCATGGAGGGTTCAATGTCTTTGCGAATGAATCAGAATGTGCTCTCGATGCGCACGCATCGCCATCTGTTCAGGATGGACCGACAGAGCGAGACGCACGTAACACGCCTCGCGTCCGGATTGCGCGTGAACCACGCCTGGGACGATCCGGCGGCGATCTCCGTTTCCGAGCGCATGAGGGCCCAGATCAGCTCCATGACGGAAGCCGAGCGCAACATCAGCCACGCCATCAACCTGCTCAACACGGCCGAATCCAGCCTGGGGTCCATCGACGACAAGCTGATCCGCATGCGGGCGCTCGCCCTGGAGGCCAGCAACGGCACCCTTTCCAGTTCCGATCGCAGCTACCTGGACCGGGAATTCCAGCAGCTGAAGAGCGAGATCACGCGGGTTGCCTCGATCACCGAGTACAACGGCCTGCACCTGCTGGACGGCACCTATTCCAGCGGCGCCTCCGGAGCCAACGGCCAGGGGATCAAGATCCACCTGGGCGTACACAACGTGGCCAACGAGGACTACTACTACGTCAACTTCAACGACATGCGCGCCGCGGCTCTCGGCCTGGACACCGCTTCCATCGCCGACACGGCGAATTCGCAGGCGGCGCTGGCGCGGATCGATCTCGCGCTGGACAACAAGAACAGCGAGCAGACGCGCATCGGCAGCTATGTCACACGCCTGCAGCACTCGCTGAACTCGCTGATGCAGTTCCGTGAAAGCACGACCGAATCCGAATCCACCCTGAGAGACGCGGACATCGCGCGCAGCATGAGCGATCTGACACGCAGCCAGATCCTGATGCAGAGCAGCATTTCGATGACCACGCAGGCCAACCAGTTGCCAAACATCGTGGCCGGGTTGTTCTAGGCTCACAACAGCCCGGAATCCCACGAGGTGTCTCGCCTCGGAAGCGGGTCGTGCGGAACGCGCGGCCCGCTTTCTCCATTTCCTCTATAGACGCCGCAGCTTAGGGCTCAAGGCGTCTTCGGCAGATCTGATCGTTTCGCGCCCCTCCAGGGACATGGAAACTCTATTGCACGGGCAATGCCTTCGGGCAATTCCTGCCCCTGCTTTCCGAAAAAACGCATGCCTTTCAAGTTCTGAACTTCAAAAGCCCTGAAGATCCGCACTTCCAATCTTATTGTTATTCCTTCACTTACGGTTCTAGCGATTGTGTAAGCGATTGTTTTTCCTAGACTGAAGAAAGTTCAGAACTTCCCGATAGGTGGGCCAGCAACGAGTCTGGAGGACCCATGTCTTTACGCATCAACCACAACATCACTTCGCTGAGCGCCCAACGGAACCTGGCGAGGAATAGCAGTGACCTGGAACAGGCCGTGCAACGCCTGTCCTCCGGTCTACGAGTCAACAATGCCTGGGACGATCCGGCCGGTCTTGGCGTGTCCGAGCGACTGCGTTCGCAGATTGCCAGCATGGAAGAGGCCGAACGGAACGCCAACTACGGCATCAACCTGCTGGCGACGGCGGAAGGAGCCATGCAGACCATCGACGAGAAGCTGATCCGCATGAGGGCCCTGGCGGTGGAGGCTGCCAGCGGCACCTTGACCAGCCTGGATCGCAGCTACCTGGACGTGGAGTTCCAGCAGCTGAAGAGCGAGATCTCGCGTATTGCCAATGTGACCAACTACAATGGCATGCAGTTGATCGACGGCAGCTACAGCTCGGGCAGCACGAACGGCGGCATTCGGCTCCAGGTGGGGATTGACACGACCGTCAACGAGGACTACTACGCGGTCACCCTGGAAAACATGAACGCCAGCGCCCTGGGCCTGAACACGACCTCGCTGACCAATACGGCCAACGCCGCCGCCGCCATCACCCTGATGGATTCGGCCATCAATACCAAGGACACCGAGCGCACCCGCGTCGGCGCCTATGTCAGCCGGCTGAACTACACCATCAGCAACCTGCAGATCTCGCAGGAGAACGCGACGGCTTCCGAGTCGACGATCCGCGACGCAGATTTCGCCATGGAAACGGCGAACCTGACACGCTCGCAGATCCTCATGCAGTCCGCGACGGCCATGCTGGCGCAGGCCAACAGCATGCCCAACTACGTGCTGTCATTGCTTTGATCTCTCCGTCCTCCGAAGGACAGATTCTCTGCTCAAGGGGTTCCGGGTCACGACGGAACCCCTTTGCATTTCACCTCATTCGAGTGGTCCGCGGCACAGGCTGGAACAGCGCGCTCGCCTACTTTCGTTGAAGAATGGATCAACTGCCGGTCCCGGGCAGCTAGCTCGAAGGCGCATGACCGCGTTTGACAGAGAGCTCGCAGACATGTCCCTCCCCCAGTTGAAGTTCTTCCGGTCGCGGTTGACAGGAGAGTGGCTGAGATCAGCCAACTCCAGGCTACAGGCGGCGGAACGCGCGAAATAAACGCAGAAAAAGATTTGCAGGGCGGCTTTTTTCCTTGGAAGATTTCTCCAGATCCCTACTTTCGGCTCACTCCGAGAGACCTGCGACTGTCGAATTTCCGACAGGGAAGGGAAAGCCGACTGGGGGGTTGGCGCAGACGCGAAGGACAATCGGAGGCCGGACAGCAAACCGGCATGGTAGTTATGGAAAAGGGGGACTCATGAATCCTGCTGAAGCAATTGCTCTTCTTGGCAAAGAAAAAGTCGACCAGATCCTGCAGGACAGCAGTGACCTGGTGGACATGATTCTTCGCGGTGACCATCCCACCCTGAAGATGAACAACGGCGCCAAGGAAGAAGAAAAGGTCGAGGAAACGATCCACTAGGGTCCTCCTTCGTCCTCTTCCATTCCCGACCCGGGTAGATGCTCATCTGCCGGGGTCGGGAATTTTTTTGTGCTCCGGCAATGAATGCTCATAGGCGGAAATTGACCGAGATCAGAGAGAGACGGATAGGCGAATCCGAAGCTCTGGGAACTGAATGGCTCCAAACCCCATTTTCCGGAATCCGCCATGTTTCAGGTTCATCTTCTCTTCGCCCTCCTTCTCCTGCCGATCCAGCTGCACGCCCAACGAGGTAGCGCCTCTGCGAACTGGACGCAGGCCGGAACGGATCCGGAAACCACAGCCCTGGGACGCGCCAGCTCCATGTTCGGCAGCAATGCCCTGGCCCAGATGCAGTTTTATCCCAACTCCATCAGCCGGCTGAAAGAAGGGCAGAGCGCGTTCTCGGCGCAGCACCAGCAGAACTTTGCCTTCGGTAATTTCAACTACAACAGTTACCGCGCCGCCTGGAAGCCGCCTTCCCGGAGCGGGACCTGGAACTACAGCATCGGGTTCAGCCACCTGAGATGGGCTCCCCATCCCAGGCCGTATACGAACGAGCAGGGCGTTGTGCTTGGAAAGACCCATGCGATCGAGACCATGACCGGATTTACCGGGGCCATGGAGCGCCGCTGGGGTCCGGGACGCCTCGAACTGGGCCTCGGGCTGGATTGGATCCGGCTCGACTATGGCGACATCAAGATTGGAAACATACTGGATGGCGTAGGCAATGCGCTGACCTTCAATCTGGGGGCAGGTTACGCAGCGAGCTCGCCCCTGTGGCAGCCGGTGGAGAACCGGCCCGGCCTGCAGTTCGAGGCGGGGCTGCAGACTGCGATCAACCGCGTCGGCAGCAAGATCCGCTTCTCGGACTACGCCAGCCCCGCGCTGCGCATGATGCTGGGCTCCGCCAGTTCCCGTGTGACACTGCGCCTTCCGGACGGCCTGCCCCTGCTGGCCGTGTCCGGAGTGATGGAACGACAGGTCGACCTGATCAAACCGGAGGCCGACATCACGGTCCACGGTGTTCCGGACTCGCGGATCGGGGATCCGGACAATCCGCACAATCCGGACAACCAGACCGGCTACGCCAACCTGAGCTTCCAGGAGCGGCAGGAAGAGGGCGCAGATGACCCGGACGTCTACTTCTACGACACCGGCTTCGACTGGTGGCCCAACGAATTGCTCGCCGGATCCGAGGATGTATCACGCCACAACGGCTACAGCCTGACGCTGCTCGATGTGGTCAGCTGGAACCGGGGCAGGTACTACAGCACTTATTCCCCAAAGCCCTACGCGACTCGCGGCTGGAGTTTCCACAGTCGCGGGTTGAAGCCGCTGCTCGACCGGCTCTTCCCCGGTTCCGAATGGACCCGCTGGCTGGAGAAGGTCGAAGCCGTCTTCAGCGAGGCCCGCTATACGGCCCCGGAAGCCGAGAACATTCTTCCCTTCCGGGCCTTCTACCGCTCCTTCGAACTGCGGATCAGGATCTAGCCCGGAACCGCCAGGGCGGAATTCCGTACAAGAGCCGAACCCGATCGCTGAACCCCGGGAACGGTCATTCCAGACCCGTTCCGCCTTTGTGGAATCATTCATGCCATTCTTCCCCTGTGTCACCTTTCTGGCACTCCTCCTCCTGCAGCCGGCAATCGCCCAGGAACCCGGCCCGGCCGTGTCCTGGACCCGCTTCAGCAACAATGCCGAAAGTGCCGCTCGCGGGCGCACCCACTCCGTCTTCGACCGGGAAATCCTGGGACAGATCCAATTCTATCCCAATGCCCTCGCGCGGCTGGCGGAAGGGGAATTGGCCTTCTCCGCTCAGCGCGCACGGTCGGATGGACTCGACTTCCAGCGCTTCGACAGCTACCGCGTGGCCTGGGGCCGTCGAAAACCGGAACACTTTCTGCTGCAGAACATGGCCCTGAGCTTCGTCCGGCAACAGGCCGTTCCCTATCCCTATTGGCTGGATTTCGGACTCCAGCTCGAGCACTCCAGGGAATGGATGCTCAGTTTCGGCACGGCCGGGCTTCGCTGGCTCGGCCCGGGCCTGCTGGAAGCGGGGCTTTCTGTAGACTGGATCCACAGCGAACCGGGGGAGTATGCGTATCACAAGGCGCGGGGCGAGACGGGCAAGGCCCTGGCGCTGAACATGGGCCTGGGCTACCGCTACCATTCCAGGAAGTGGACACACCGCGAATCGGGCGCGACCCTGGGCTGGGAAGCCGGTGTCCAGACCTCCTTCAACCGCTACGGTCCGCCCTTGTCCTACACGAATGGCGAGGAGGACGCACTGCCCTTCACCGCACTGGCGTCCGCCAGCCTGCGGACGACACTCGGCAGTGCAGCGGGAAGGCCGATCCTGCAGCTGATGGCCGTGATGGAGCGCCAGGCGGACCTGGTCCGATATCGGCGTGTGACAGAGAGCGTCCAGGGCGTGCCCGACTCTCAGCCGGGCGATCCGGAGAACCCCTTCAACCCGGACAACCCGACGGGCTACGATCACCTCAGTTTCCAGGAGCGCCAGGAGGATGGCGCGGACGACCCGGACATCCACAGCTGGGATTCGTCCTACAGGCTCTGGCCCGGCGCATTGCCCGGTGGCTCGGGGGTCCTGTCCAACAGAATCGGATATACGGTGACGCTGCTGGGAGTCGCCTCCGTGCACATCGGCAGCTACAAGGGAGCGGAAGGGCTGCCGCACCACGATACACGCGGCTGGAGCGTGCGCGGCGAAGGTTTTGCCGCTCTCTTCGAGTCGATGGATCCCGGCAACTCCTGGAGCCGTTTCCTGAGGAAGTACCGGTTGTACTACAGCAACGCAAGCTTCTCCGACAAACCCGGGAGCGCCCTGGACTCCGGCGTGGATCACCTGCAGTCCCTGGAACTGCGCGTCGGCTTCTGATCCTGCCCGCAGGAAAGCCCTGAAACGAGAAGTCCCCGCTCGCCAGGAGCGGGGACCGGCTGGCAGAAGCGCGTCGGGACTAGAAGACGCGTTCCTTCGAATACTTCTGTGTGACCGTTGTCGGCGCGCTGGGCATCCGGACGCGCAGCCGATCGCCTTCGACGGCGGCGCTCAGCGTTTCCAGCACATCCCTGCCCAGCCAGCCAAGGCAGCTGCCGTCTTCCGGGCCGTCCGTCGACGAGACCTGCGGCAGGTGATGCACTTCCAGGTCTTCCCCGTCGAAGGGCAGCACGAGCACGGGCTCGTCCTGCTCCAGCCCCAGCGGACGGATCACGATTGAATTCTCCCTCTCGGGATCCACCCAGACCCAGCCCTGCTGCTCGCCGCAGCTCGCCTGCAGGACGAGGCGGCCGTTTTCGTGTCGTGTCCCTTCGGCCTCGCGCCACTCTCCTGTGTCTTCGGCTCCAGAGCGTCCCGGCAGGGCCACGGCCAGGAAAGCCAGCAGGCCGGGAAAGAGGATCGGAATCGGTTTCTTCATGGACGTACTCTTGTTGCGTATGACATTCACTTTTCAGCGGGAACAGCTTCTTTCCGCGCACTTGTCGCACACTGTTCGACGACCTTGCGTCACCGCGCGAGGACCTATTCGCAAAAGACCCGTACGACATCTCCGTCGCCGGAGTCCACATCGACCTTGAGCTCGCGCAGGGCCTCGATCAGTTCCTCGCCCTGCAGGCCGCTCAGCGCGCCGATATCCACGCCTTTGGCCTTCAGCTTCTCGCGCGCCTCTTCGGGGATCATCGTACTCAGCTTGAGCCCCGTGCGCACCAGGTCAATCGGAATGCGGATGTTGATCACATCCTTCTTGCGGCTGTTGATCATGATGCGCAGAAAACGCAGCGGCCGACGCGGCGCCGGCGGTTCGGGCGGGGTCGGCATGCCGTCCTCGTCCAGATTGGGTCCCAGGTGGATCACGGAAGCACTCACCCGGGGCTCTTCCGGCCGGTGGGGCTCCTCCCTGCTCCGGCTGATTTTTTCCAGAAGTCGTTCGGCGTCCGCGGGATTGATCTTTCCTTCGGAAAGCATTTCCAGGATCTGCATGCGCTCGTGGTTCATCGGTTCCTCCTATTGCAGCAGGCGCAAGGCCTCGTCGACACTGATCTCTCCTTTGGACAGGCGCTCGAGCACGGCCTGGTTGGGCGTGGGAGCGTCCAGCTGGGAGTCCAGTTCGCGGACAATGCGATGCAGGCGTTTCTTGATGGTGGGGTAGCTGGTGGAAAACTCGGCTTCCATGCGACGGATCGAACCATGATGGCGCAGGAAAGCAGTAACGAAAATCTGGTCTTCGAGTCCAAGGCGGGCCAGGGGTGGAAAATCGAACGAGCCTTCGATAATGGTGTCGTCGTCGGGGCAGGCCAGCCGCTGGATCTTCAGCGGCTTGTCGCTGTTCGTGCAGCGTGTCGGTGCGATGGCCATTTCTTCTCCTTGATTTTCGCTGAAGATCGATCACGCAATTGAATTATTCAACTCTGAGTTTGAAATTTTTAAGGTTTTTCGACCATAGACTTAATTTTCTTAATTGTTGCACATGCGAGCCCCCCACATCCGGACCTGCTACCTTGGCCAATCACCCATTGATGAGTCCGGCCACCCATGATCCACATTGCCCTTCCCGTCCTGAATGAAGAAGAACGCCTGCCCGCCTGTCTCGAGTCGCTGGCGGCCCAGGCGCAGCCACCGGAATGCCGGTTGTGGATCTGCGTCAACCAGCCGGAATCCTGGTGGCAGGATCCCGGCAAACGGGCCCAGTGCGAAGCCAACCAGCGCACCCTGGCCTGGCTGCGGGAACAGCAGCCTGCTGCGCGCCTGCTGGATCACAGTTCTCCGGGGCGGGGCTGGCCCGCGGGGCGGGAAGGCATCGGGCAGGCGCGTCATGCCCTGCTCGCCGCCATCCTGGAAGAGGATGCGGGCGAAGGCCTCTTCCTGAGCCTGGACGCGGACACCCGCCTGGAGCCGGAGTACCTGCGCCAGGTCGAAGGGGTATTCGCGCGCCACCCCGAAGCGGCGGGACTCGCCGCGCCCTACCGGCACCCGCTCGGCGAAAGCGAGGCCGAGGACCGCGCGGTCCTGCGCTACGAGTTCTACCTGCGGCACTACCTGCTGTGTCTCTTGTATACGGAATCGCCCTGGGCCTTCACGGCCATCGGCTCCGGCATGGCGGCGCGGCTTTCCGTCTGCCGTCGCATTGGCGGACTGACCCCGAAGAAGAGCGGCGAAGATTTCTACTTCCTGCAGAAACTGCGCAAGTACGGCCCCCTGGCCCTGCACCTGTCTTCGCGCGTGCTCCCCGCCGGACGCTTCTCGCAGCGCGTGATCTTCGGCACGGGGCCGGCCATGGTCAAGGGACACGCGGGGGACTGGGAAAGCTATCCGCTCTACGCGCTCAGGCACTTCGAGGAGGTCCGCCGCAGCATGGACCTCTTCGGCGAGTTGCAACACAAGGATATTCCGCTTCCTGTGACACAGCATTGCCCCGACCTGCTGGGACCGGACCCCTGGAGTCCCCTGCGCCGAAACCACCCCCGGCCGGAATCCTTCCGACGAGCCTGCCGGGAAAAGCTGGATGCCCTGCGCCTGCTGCAGTACCTGCGGCAGAGGCGAATGCAGGAGCCGGCATCGGACGAAGACGAGCTGACCGCGGGTCTCGCCGCCTATGGCGGGCCGGGAGCCCAGCGCGCCCTGGAGACCGTGCTGTCTACTGGAGGACTGCTGCGCGCGCCCCTGGAACGACTTGCGCAACTCCGCGGGGAAATGGAGATTCTGGAAGACGCCGCCCGCAGGAAGCAGGACCGGCGCAGCTTCGAACCAACAGGGAGAACCACATGAGCACCCGACTGCTGCTTCTGCTTTGCTGTGTGACATTGGCCCGGGCCCAGGGAATGAGTTCCTTCATCGGCCAGCTCTTCGGAACGCCTTCCGATCAGCGCCAGGCCATCGTCGACAGCCTGCTGGCCGACCTGCCACTGGGCGAGACCCCCATCCGCGAAGACGGCACGGCCTGGTTCGTGGCCTGGCAGACCGCCAGCCAGGTGCAGGTGGCGGGCGACATGACCGGCTGGTCGCCGGAACTCTCCCTCAACCAGATGGGCGGCACCAATTTCTGGTTCGCCAACTTCGACTGCGCCAACGATGCTCGACTGGACTACAAGTTCGTCATCAACAACAGCAGCTGGATTCTCGACCCGCACAATCCGCACACGGTCTCCGGCGGCTTCGGGCCGAACTCGGAGCTGGCGATGCCGGACTATGTCCAGCCGGTCGAGATCCAGGACTACGGCTACCCGGAATGCGAAGAGCTCCTCTGGGAGGATGTACACAGCGAAGAGCTGGGCAACGCGCGCGACATCCGCATCCTGTTGCCGCCCGGCCACGACCCCGGGTCGCCGGCGCGAGTCCTTGTGGTACACGACGGCCACGAGTACCTGGGCCTGGGTTCGCTGCGCGAAGTCCTGGCCTGGATGGCTGTCCACCGCCCGGGCATCCGCCTGCCGGTCTGCGTCTGCATTCCCCCGGTCAACCGAACGGCGGAGTACGAGAATACGAACCGGGCCGATTTCGTCGATTTCGTGATGCAGACCGTGCTTCCCATGGTCCGCGAGGAAGTCTTGTGCTCGGAAGACCCCGCGGACTGGGGACAGATGGGCGCCAGCAGCGGCGGATCGATCTCCGGCTACTTCCTCGGCGCGCACCCGGAGGTCTTCAGCAAGGGCATCCTGATGAGCCCCCACCTGCCGCAAACCGTATACAACGGCATACAGGAGCGTACGCTCGAGGACCTGCGCCTGTATCTCAACTGGGGCAGCTACGACATTCCGTCCCTGCTGCCGCTGATCGCCTCCTTCAACGCGATGATCGACGAGCGCGGCATTCCGAATGTGAGACAAGAATACGCGGAAGGGCACAGCTGGGGACTGTGGCGGGCGACGATCGTCGAAGGCCTGGAGGCCGTCTGGCCGGCCGAGAGTTCCCTGGACGAGGGCCGTTTACGGCCGGATGCGCTGGAACTGCGGGCCTGGCCCAATCCCTTCAATGGATCCCTGAGCATCAAAATGCCCCGCAGCAGGGCGGGGCATGTGGAGATCTACAATCTGCTGGGAGAAAGGGTCCAGGTCCTGAAAGGCGAAGGGCCGCTCCTGCGCTGGCATCCTGCGGAACTGGCCAGCGGAAGCTATTGGCTGGTCGCGCCCGGCCTGCCGGGCGTCGACGCCAGGCAGGTGCTCTACCTTCGCTAGCCGAAAAGCGAAGACTCAGGCCGTTACGACCAGTTCACCGCACTTGGGACACTTCGCCAGCTTTGAAATCGCGAATCCGGCAACGACTGCGCCCAGCACCCCACCGAAAAACGCAAAGATCAGCGCTCCCACGAAGAGTCCGATCAGACCGATGCCGGTACCGGTAAAAGCGCCAATCGCCGCGCCGAGAATAATGGCGCTCAATCGAATGAAAAGCGTGTTCTGCGGAAAGTGTTCTCCGCACTTGGGGCAGGTCAACAGTTCCTTCATGTCAAACTCCCGGGAATCAATGGGGGTTGCGGCCTGGATCCGATTGGATTCCATCGCCATCTGTATTCCTGGACTCGACCTTGCAGTCGAGGGGCAACCAGGTAAAACAGAGGCATTGTGACATTGATATCGGTCATTCGGGCCCGCGGGTGAACCCTTGGGCCATTTCCGTCGATACTCCCCCTATCGTACAACGCCGACACCCGCATCCGCGCCAGGAGCACATTCGCCGGCATTGATATGAAGGAACTGTCTGCGGAATGAATCCGATCCAGAAGAACAGGCATCGCAAGGTGCTGGTTGTCGAAGATGACCCTGTCAGCGCGCGCCTGGTCTGCCGCGCACTGGAGGAAAGCGGCTACGCAACAACCAGCTGCCTCGATGGGCTGGCTGCCATGGAAGCCCTGCAGAAGGATGCCTTTTCCTTCCTCATCACGGATTGGAACATGCCCGGCATGAGCGGATTGGATCTTTGCCGGCAGATTCGCGTCCAGCAGCGAGAAGGCTATCTCTACACCATCCTGCTGACCGCAAGGAACAGCCGCGAGGATCTGCTTTCCGGCCTGAGCGCGGGTGCCGACGACTACCTGACCAAACCCCTGGATCGCCAGGAGCTGCTGGCCCGCATGCAGACCGGCCTGCGTTTCCTCCATCTGGAAGAGGATCTGCGACGCGCCAATCGCGAGATCCAGGAGCTGGCCAATCGCGACGGCCTTACCGGCTGCTACAACCGGGCCTACCTCAACCTGAACGGCCCCCGGGAAGTGGCCCGCGCGCGACGCTACGGCCGGCCGCTTTCCCTGATCATGGTCGACATCGACCATTTCAAGAACATCAACGACACCCTGGGGCATCTCGCGGGGGATCAGATCCTGAAGACCTTTGTCTCACGGCTTCAGGACGGCCTGCGCGACGGCATGGACTGGATGGCGCGCTACGGGGGCGAGGAATTCGTCATCGTGCTGCCGGAGACCCGCGAGAAGGACGCCGTGATCACTGCCGATCGCCTGCGCGGCTGCCTGGCGAAGGAGTCCTTCCACGTCGACGGAAGCAGCGTCCGCATCACAGCCAGCTTCGGCGTCAGCGACGCGGATGCGCTGGATCACAAGGACTACAATTTCGACGAGCTGCTGCGTCACGTCGACAGCCTGCTGCTGCACAGCAAGGAAAACGGCCGCGATCGCGTCACCACCAGCCTGGCCGGCACGACCTGAATCGCATCCAGGTGCCCGCAGCATGAACTGCTCGCGATGGTTCAAGGATGTTGGTTGTATTACAGGTGCCCGCAGCATTCTGCTGCGGCTCTATGCATGCACCGCTACGCGGTGCGAAAGGCGAATGGGCCGCCGGGCGCCGCGGGCTTACGACCGCGGCTATTCGCTTGAAACCTTAGCTGGTAAAATCCATCGATTGCAGTAATCATGAAAGAGGAAGCCCCGCCCGACTCACCCACTTCATACTTCATACTTCATACTTCCCCTAAAACTGCCCCAGGTTCAGCATCACCAGCGTGCAGTTCTCCACCACTTCGATTCCCGCGTCCGACAAGACCTTGGCCAGACGGGGATTCTCGCTGCCGGGATTGAAGATCACGCGGCGCGGGGCCAACCGTTTCAGGGGCCCTTCCACGCCGTCGGAAATCGCGGCGCGCAGGTAGACGGATACGGTGTCGACCGTCTTGTCGTCCTGCATCAGCGCGTCCAGATCGGCGTAGACAGTCAGACCCTCGACCTGCTCAAGCTTCGGATGCACGGGCAGCACCGTGTGGCCGTGTTCGCCCAGCAGGCGGACGGCCTTGTTGGAATAGCGTTCGGGCTTGTCACTGGCGCCCAGGACGGCGACGGATTCAGGCATGGTTCCTCCTTGCTGCCGGCGCGGATCACGCCAGCGTTTTCATTTCCCATTCCACCTTGCGCGCCTCGCCGTCGTGCTCCAGGCGGATCACCAGCACCTCGCCGCGAAAAAGCTCCGCGGCGAGTTCGGGCCATTCGACCAGGCACTGGCAGGAGCCGTCCAGGCTTTCCAGCAGGCCGATCTCGCGCAGCTCCTCTTCGTGTTCCAGGCGATAGAGATCATAGTGGTGCAGCTCGCCCTTCGGGCTGCGGTATACATTGCAGATGGCGAAGGTCGGGCTGGGAATCGCCTGGCCCACGCCCAGGCCCTGGGCCCAGCCGCGGGCCAGGGTGGTCTTGCCGGCGCCCAGATCCCCGATCAGGAGCACATTCAGCCCCGGCGGGGCCGCGGCGGCCAGCTCGCGCCCCAGGGCCTGCATGGCGGCTTCGCTCTCCAGACGGCGCGCTCCCTTCGCGATCATCGGCCGCGCGGCTCCAGCAGGGCCACGGGTAGGATCATCTCCTCCATCGAGATGCCGCCGTGCTGGAAGCTGTCCTTGTAGTGGTTGAAGTACTTGTTGTAGTTGTTGCCGTAGAGCAGGATGTAGTCCTCCGGCGCGAAGACCAGGGTCTGGCTGCCGCCGCTGGAGGGCAGGCGGATCGCTTCCGGCGAGGGAACCACGTAGGCCTCGCGCTCGTCGTCGACGCGCAGGTTGCGGCCGATCTTGTAGCGCAGGCCCTGCGTTGTATCACGATCGCAGTAGATGCGCGCCCCGCGCTGCACGCGGATGCTGCCGTGATCGCTGGTCACGACCACGTGGTAGCCCTTGTCCTGGAAGGCGCGCATGATCTCGTAGAGCGGGCTGTGGCGGAACCAGGAATCGACCACGCTGCGGTAGGCCGCCTCGTTGGGCACCATTTCGCGCACGATCTCGTTCTGGCTGCGGCTGTGCGCCAGGATGTCGACGAAGTTCCAGACCATGGAAACGAAGCGGTGGTTGAACAGATTATCCACCTTCTTCAGCGTGTTCTGCGCCTCCTGCAGGTCGATGACCTTGATGTACTTGTGCCCCGGCTTGAAGTCGAGGCCGTTGATCGCCAGCTGGTGATCGAGAAACTGCCGCTCGTTGCGGTTGGTGCTGCCCTCGTCCTCCATGTTGCGTGTCCAGAGCTCGGGATGCGAACGGCTGATATCCAGCGGATACAATCCGGCGAAGATCGAGTTGCGCGAATAGGGCGTCGCCGTCGGCAGGATCGACATGTGATACTTGCGCTCCACGTGGAAGATGTTGCGCAGGGTCTTCTCGAGCACCATCCAGTGGTCCAGCCGCATGCAGTCGATCACGCAGAAGAGCACCTTCTCCTCCCGGCGCAGCAGGGGCACCACATATTCGCGCACCACGCCGGGGCTCATCACGGGTCCGCCCTCTCCCGTGATCCAGTCCGTATACTCGTTCTGCACCAGGCGGCTGAACTCGCGGTTGCACTCGCGGCGCTGGTCTTCCAGGGTCTGGCCGAAGCCCAGGCCCGGATTCTCGTCCAGGGCCAGCTCCCAGGAGCAGAGCTGCTGGTGCATCTGCAGGAAGTCTTCCCACTCCGCTCCCATGGACAGCCGGCGGCTGATGTCCGCCAGGCCCTGGATGTAGTCCTGGCTCATGCGGGCCTGCGTGATCCGGCTGCTGTCGATGTGCTTCTTGCAGGCGGCGATGATCTGGCTCGGATTGACGGGCTTGATCAGGTAGTCGTCGATCTTGCCGCCGATCGCCTGGTCCATCAGGCTTTCTTCCTCGCTCTTGGTGATCATGATGCAGGGCAGGGTCGGGTCCTGCTCCTTGATCAGCTGCAGCGTGTCGAGCCCCGTCTTGCCCGGCATCATCTCGTCGAGCAGCACCAGGTCGTAGTGTTCGGCCTGCACCTGCTCCAGGGCGTCCTCGCCGTTGGTCACCGGCGTGACCGAGTAGCCCTGCTTCTCCAGGATCAGGATATGCGGGCGCAGCAGCTCGATCTCGTCGTCGGCCCAGAGGATTTTTCGCTCGGACATTGGGGTTCCTTTCGTATCACGGGTTCTTCCGGCGAAGAGCTCGCACGGAGAACACGGAGGAGGCAGAGACCACGGAGAAGAATGAGTCTTGAGTCCGTGCTCAGCGTCCGTTCTTGCTGTGTGACAGCAGTTTCTCCAGTTCCGCCTGCTTCTCCTCCGGCAGCAGGCCAGCGTCCTCGACGAGGGACAGCAGCCGGGTCGAGAGCAGCCGGTAGATAACACTCGCCTCGGGCGGCTGGTGTTCCTCCAGCCAGTCCAGGTGCCTGTTGAGAGTGCCCTTGTCTCCGCGGCGCAAGGGGCCGCTGAGCAGTTCGCCCATGGGCTGGCGCTGGCCTTCGACCTGGTGCAGCAGGGTCGTCGAGAGAATCGGCAGAAGGGCCTGGCGAATCCGCTCACGGCGCTCGGAAGGCCAGAGGGCCAGGGCCTGGTCCAGGAGAGCGGGCAGGAAATTGCAGGTGAAGACAGCGCTCAGATGCCAGGGCAGCAGCTCGACCTCCAAGAGGCGTTCCACCTGCGCGCCGTCGGCCCGGAGCAGCTCTTTCAGGAACGTCGCCTCTTCGTCGGCGCAGCAGAGGCCCCACCAGGGAATCTGCAGCACCTGCCCTCGCTGGCGGAAACTCTGCAATGGGTGCAGCACGGCCGTGGGGCAACCCGCCGTTGCCAACGGGCTGAGCACCTTGCGGCCCGCTGCAGGACTCAGGTGCGCCACGATCGGCGGCGTGTCCCCGAGCGGCAGTCCGGCCAGCCGGCGCGCGCAGTCTTCCAGCGCGTCATCGGGCAGGGCGAGCAGCAGCAGGTGCGTATCGGCAAGGGAATCGGGCAGGCCCCGCAGGGTTTGTCGTCCAAGAAGCTCGCGAGGGCTGCGGTTGTGGAAGGCCCGCCAGCTCAGGGCGGGGTGCGCGGCAAGCGCGGAAGCGACACTGGGCGCGGCATGTCCGGCGCCGATCAGGATGCTTTGGAAAGAATCCACCCTGCGCTCCCTGGATGAAGACATCGCGGACTGTGGCAATCGAGGCGCGGACCGACGGCCCTAGGGGCAGCGAATCACCTGGTCGCTGCCGGGGCCGGTCGAAACCCAGCCGATGCGGCAGCCCATTTCCGCGGAAAGGAAATCCAGATAGGCGCGGGCGTTCTTCGGCAACTCCTCCAGCGAGGAAGCCCTGCTGAGATCGCCCTCCCAGCCGGGCAATGTCCGAAAGACCGCTTCGACCGGCCCTTCGAGCAAGGCGCTGTCTTCCGGAAAGTCCTCCAGGACTTCGCCGCCGACCCGGTAGCCCACGCAGACCTGAATGTCGGGCAGTCCGCTGAGGATATCCAGCTTGGTGAAAACCAGGTCCGTCAGTCCGTTGATCCGTGCCGAGTGCCGCGCCGCGACCAGGTCGAACCAGCCGCAACGACGATTCCGCCCGGTGGTCGCGCCGAATTCACCTGCGCGCTGCCGGAACTCGTCATGAAAGGCCTCGTCCTGGAATTCGCTGGGAAAGGGGCCGTTGCCGACGCGGGTCTGGTAGGTCTTGAAAATGCCGATCACCCGTTCGACGGTCATCGGCGAGACGCCGCCGCCGGTGCAGGCGCCGCCGGCCAGGGGATTGGAACTGGTGACGAAGGGGTAGGTGCCCCAGTCCACATCCAGCAGTGTGCCCTGGGCGCCTTCCATCAGAACCGCTTCACCGGCCTCGAGCATGTTGCGCACGGGCCGGGCGCTGTCTCCCAGGTAGTCGATCAGCTCCCGCATCAGGGGCCGGCACTCTTCCAGCAGGGCTTCCACATCCAGGACAGGCTTGCCGGCCTGCATCAGCTGGGCGTCGATGCTTTCCCTGTGCGCCTCGATCCTGTGGCGAAGACGCTCCTCGTCGACGAAATCCGCGAAGCGAATGCCGCGGCGGGCGGTCTTGTCGATGTAGCAGGGGCCAATGCCGCGACGGGTCGTGCCGATGGCGCCGCCGCCGGCGCGGTCTTCCTGGCAGCCGTCCAGGTCGCGATGCCAGGGCATGATCACATGGCAGGCGGGGGAAATCACCAGCATTTCCGAATTGAATCCGGCCGAATGCAGTTCGTCGATTTCCTGGCGCAGGGCCCAGGGGTCCAATACCACTCCGGGCGCCAGAAAACAGTGCACGTCTGCTTGAAGGATGCCGGTCGGCAGCTGGTGCAGAACCAGGCGGCGGTCATCGCGCACCACCGTATGCCCGGCGTTGGGGCCGCCCTGGTAGCGGACAACGGCACGGAAGCCGGCGCTCAGGGCGTCGACGATCTTGCCCTTGCCCTCGTCTCCCCACTGGCCGCCGACTACGATGGTCACAGGCATGAGTGCTCCCGAGGATCAGAGTGCAGGCACCGCCGGAGCTGGAAACCCCGACGAAGCGGATAAGGAGTCCGGGTGAAAATCGCCCGAGAACCTAGCCCTTGAGGGCCTTCTTGGCCTGAACGCGCGCGGACCATTCAATGAGCACGGGCGAAGCCACGAAGATAGAGGAATAGGTTCCGACCAGCACGCCCAGCATCAGGGCGAAGACCATATTGTGAATGGTCTCGCCGCCGAAGATGAACATGATCAGCACGACCACGAAAGTGGTCAGCGATGTGAGCAAGGTACGGCTGAGCGTCTGGTTGATGCTGGTGTTGATGATGTCGATGGTCTTGCGGCCCTGCATGCGCTTCATGTTCTCGCGAATGCGGTCGAAGACGACGATCGTGTCATTGAGGGAATAGCCGACGATGGTCAGCAGGGCCGCGATGATCGGCAGGCTGATTTCCACGGAAAGGATCGAGAACACGCCCAGCGCGACCAGTACGTCGTGCGCCAGCGCGACCAGCGCGCCGATGGCGTACATGAACTCGAAACGGATCGAGATGTAGAACACGATCAGCACCAGGGAAATCAGGATCGCCTTCAGCGCGCCCCATTTCAGCTCCTCGCCGACACGGGGACCGATGCGATCGATCTTGCGCAGCTCGAAGTCGTTCCCGGGAAAGCTTGTCTGCAACACGCCCTGCAGTTCGGCCTGGGCTTCCGGGCTGATCTGGTCGCCCTGAATCTTGATCATCGATTCCGGCAGTCCTCCCTGCAGGTCCTGGAGGGAGGTCACCTCGGCGGCGAAGCCAGCGTCACGCAAGGCGCCGCGCAGGTCCTCTTCGGGAATCGGCTCCTCGAAGCGGTACTGCAGCTGAGTGCCGCCGGTGAAGTCGATGCTGTAGACCAGCCCGTGATGCAGGAAGATGAAATAGATGCCGATCAGCAGCACGATGGCGGAAATCGCCATGGCGGGGAAGCGCTTGCCGGCAAAGTCGATGTTACTTTCGCGAATGATCTGCATGAGTCGTACGGGCTCCTAGATGCTCAGCTTGGAGGCGTCATAATTGGTGAAGGCCTCGTAGAGCAGTTTGGTGACGACGATCGCCGTATACATCGAACAGGCGATGCCGATCATCAGGGTCAGGGCGAAACCGCGGATCGGGCCGGTACCGAACTGGTACAGCACGACGCCGGCGATCAGCGTGGTCACATTGGCGTCGACGATCGTGCGGAAGGCGCGGTCGTAGCCCGCGTCGACCGCGGCGCGAATGCTGCGACCCAGGCGCAGCTCCTCGCGGATGCGTTCGAAGATCAGCACGTTGGCGTCGACCGCCATACCGATGGTCAGGATGATGCCGGCAATGCCCGGCAGGGTCAGCGTGGCGTTGAAGGCCGCCAGGATGCCCATGATGAAGAGCATGTTCAGCAGCAGGGCGACCACGCTGAAAATGCCCGACTTCTTGTAGTACACCATCATGAAGAGGATCACCAGCACGAAGCCGATCATCACGCTGGTCTTGCCCTTGGCGACGGATTCAGCGCCCAGGCTGGCGCCCACCGTGCGCTCCTCGACCACCTTGACCGTGGACGGCAGGGCGCCGTGCTTCAGCAGGTTGGCCAGCTCGCGGGCTTCTTCGGTGCTTTCCATGCCCTCGATGATGGCGCGGCCGTTGGGAATCTTGCTGCGGATCACGGGGGCCATGTAAACCTTGTCGTCCAGCACGATGGCCAGGCGGCGGTCCGTGTAGTCGCCGGTGATGCGGGCGAACTTGCGCGCGCCTTCGCTGTTCATCGACAGTTCGACAATGGCGGAACCGGCGCGGCCCGAACTGTAGCCCTGATCGATGTTGACATTGGCCGTTTCCAGCACCTTGCCCGTCAGGTCGGCTTCCTTGCGGACCAGGAAGAGCTCGGCCATCTGCTGGTCTTCGCCGACGGTCTCCATGCGGCCCAGAATGAAATGGCTGGTCGGGGGAATCAGGCGCTGCACATCCTCGCGCTCGAGAATCTTCATCAGCGCCGGGCGGTTCGCTTCTTCGATCCAGACGCCGTTCTGGAATTGGATCAGCAGCGAGAAGAGCGGATTTTCGCGATCCGCCGGGGCATCGATGTCGCCGGTCATCTCGTTGTCGGCGAGCGGATCGAAGATCTCCTCGCTGTCGGCGGCTTCCTCGCCGCTCTGCAGCTGGGCGATGGTGTCCGCGTTTTCTTCGGTGATGCCCGCGCTCTCGTCCGCCAGCTGCTCCGCGTCGGCGAGGGAATCCTCCGCCAGGGTGTCGCTGGGGATCGGGTCTCCGGCCAGCAGGGAGTTGATGTCGATCAGCACGGTATTGAAGCGCGCCGTGTCCTCGACCAGCTTGAACTCGAGCAGCGCGGTCTTGCCGATCAGGCGGCGCGCCGTTTCGGGGTCGTTGACGCCGGCCAGCTCGACGACGATGCGGCGCTGGCCCTGCTTTGTGATCGAGGGCTCCTGCAGACCGGTACCGTCGACGCGGTTGCGCAGAATGGTCAGGCTGTTGTCGATGGCGTCGACCGCCTGCTGCTGCAGTTCGGTGACGACTTCGGCATTCTCGCGCCGGCCGCGTTCGTTGCGATTGAAGTACTTGCTCAGCTGGACATCGCTGAAGCGCTCCTCGAAGAGCGACCAGAAGTCGGAGAGGGCGTTCAGTTCGGAATCAAGCTGCTCGAGGCGGGTCGTGAACTGGCTGTCCTTGTTGCGGGCCAGGTTGTCCACCAGGCCGACCAGGTCCACCTCCAGGACGAGGTGCATGCCGCCCTGCAGGTCGAGGCCCTGCTTGATGCTGCGACTGCGCAGGTCAACGAGACGCTGGGGATCGTTCTCCTCCAGCTCCTGCACCGTTTCCGTATCCATCTGCGAGAGCTGGATCGTCGGAAAGAGCTTATAACCCGCCAGCGCGACGAAGATCACCAGAAGGATCCAGCGAAAGCGGTTATTGTGGCCTTGTTCCATACCTTAGAGGCTCCATGGGTCGATTTTTTGCAAACCCGCAAAGTAGGATTGCGCCGATCAATTCGCAAAGAGACCCCGTGGAGCCTTTTCATCTAAATGGAAGAAACCTGTGGACAACTCGAGAACAAATCCCTGGCGGAGGCACGGCAGCGAGAGCATCGTCGAAAATCCCTGGTTCCGTCTGCGCAAGGACGCGGTCGAGCACCGTCGCAGCGGGAAGGGGGAGTACTGGGTCATCGAGGCCCGCCCTGCGCTGGGCGTGCTTGCCGTCGACAGCGAGCAGCGGTTGGTGATGGTCGGCCAGTACCGCTATCCGCTGAAGCAGTGGTCCTGGGAACTGCCCGAGGGCGGCGGCGCGGAGGGAGAATCCATCCTGCAGACCGCCATGCGCGAACTGAAGGAGGAAACCGGCCTGCAGGCGCGACGTTGGCGCTACCTCGGACGGATCCATACATCCAATTGCTTCACCAATGAAGAAGGCAGCTTCTTCCTGGCCGAAGAGCTGGAAGAAGGGGAGGCGCAACCGGATCCGACCGAGGAGCTGGTCCTCGAACGCTGGACCCTGGAAGAGGCGCTCGCACGCCTTCGCGCAGGCGAGATCACGGATGCCATGACGGTGGCCGGTCTCTATTTTTACCTCGATTACCTGGAAGGGCTTCGCCCGGGAAAGCCGGTGCCGGAAGACGAGGTGCGCCAGACCTGGCAGGCTCTTGCTGCCGGGCGAGACCAGGGCGCGCCAGGGGCGGCCGAGCGCTGATTTGATTGCTTGGCGGCAATTTGTAAAATCTGGCTTGTTTAGCGATTAACGGCTCGCTGGCCCGATTGCTGAACCGATACAGAATGCAACCAGGGTCCAAGCGGAGTGTGCATGCAGCCCCTCGTCCGATTCGCTCAGCAGTGCGCGCGCCGTCTCCCCGACGCGCTCAGCCTGGGCGCGCTCACAGTGGCCGCGATTCTGGTCTACCAGCTCTACACCGACATTGCCAACCAGAAGCTCTTCGACGAGAACTTCCGTCTGCTCGCCGAACTGGACCGGACGCGCCAGGAGCTGCGCGAGGTCGAGGAGCGCATCGCAACCCTGCATGTCCGGGATCGCGACCTTCGCGCCTTTGCCGAACTGGATTCGATTCCGGAAGATGTGCGCGCCGTCGGAGTAGGCGGATCCGTTCCCTCGGCCTGGTCCCCGGAGAAGGACGAAACCGGGCTGGCGCTGGAGCGCCTGGACCGCGAACTGACCCTGCTCGAATCCAGCATGGGCGAAATCCGTGACGCGGTCGCGAGCCGGGTCGAAGAGCTGAAACACATTCCCTCGATCCGCCCGGTGCGCGAGGGACGCATCAGTTCCGGCTACGGGCCGCGCAGGGATCCATTTACACGGCATCGCCGCATGCACAAGGGAGTCGACTTCCAGGCTCCGCGCGGCACGGAAATCGTCGCGCCGGCCGCCGGCCGCGTGATCTACGCCAACCGCATGTCCAGCTTCGGACGCACGATCAAGATCGACCACGGCAACGGCATCGAGACCCTTTTCGGCCACCTGCACCGGATTCATGTCCAGGTGGGACAAAACATCGAGCGGGGGGACGTGATCGGCCAGGTCGGCTCGACGGGACGCAGCACGAGCAGCCACCTGCACTACGAGGTCCGCATCGACGGCCGTCACACGAATCCCCGCGACTACTTCATCACCGACGAGTTCGCCTGGGACGAATAGCCCCGTGTCACACACCTCCTCCGCCCGCTGCTCCTGCGGGCACGACATCCACCACGAAATGGTCACGCATCACGAGGAATACACCTGGTGGGGCTGGGTGCGCATCTTCTACGGCGTCTCGGCCCACCCGACGCGCGTGCGCTACCAGTGCCTCAGCTGCGACGAGACCTTCCACACCGAGACCGACCCGAACCTGATCCGCGACAAGCGCCGGCACGACTAGGGCATTCCAACTGCGGTCATCCCCCGTCTTCGCGGGGGCAGGCCTTCGGCTTGACCGCGGGATCGGCCTCAATGCCGCAGGCAGGAGGGCTTCTGAGCCCGTCGTATCCAGGAGTGGCCGAAGAAGCACGTCACACACTCCCCCATCCGCTGTCATCCCGCGGCTTGACCGCGGGATCGGTCTCATGGCCGCAGGCAGGAGGGCCACCGGAAGTGCCACTCCCTGAGAGAGGCTGCAACACGCCAGTCCTGTCTGCGACGCGGACGAGGATCCCGCGGTCAAGCCGCGGGATGACAGGCGGAACCGGGGGGAGAGAAAAAGGGCCGGAACGCAGGCGTCCCGGCCCTTCGTGTCAACACATGCTTCTGTGTGTTACAACTCGTTCAGCTCGATGCTTCCGGCGCTGGTCTCGAGCACAAGGCGAGGGCCGCCGCGGTTGATCTTTCCGCGGGCCTCGTAGGTCATGAACTCGCCTTCCACATCCACCGGAAAGTCGCTGTGGATGCGCCCGGCGCTGGTCTCGGCGCGCAGGTCGAAGTCCAGGCCCTTCTTGATGCCCACGTTGACGCTTCCGGCGGAAGTGCTCATGCGGCTGTCGCCGTCGGGCTGGCGCGTGAAGTTGGCGTGGATGCTGCCGCCGGACGTGGAGAGGTCCACGGGCCCGCCGGCCTCGTCCAGGCGGATGCCGCCTCCGGAAGTGTGGGCGTATACGCTCCCCCCGGCACGCTCGATGCGGATGTGTCCGCCGCTGGTCTCGGCATAGAGGTCGCCGCTGACCTCGCCGACCTTGATCGAGCCGCCGGAGGTCTCGACCTTGGCATTGCCCTCGCAGCGGTCCAGGGTGATCTTGCCTCCGGAGGTGCCGGCCTCGATCTCGCCCTTCACCTCGCCGATCCGGATGCTGCCGCCCGCCGTATCACAGTTCAGCTCGCCCTCCAGCTGGTCCACCTCGATGGCGCCGCCGGCCGTGTTCAGGTCCGCGTTGTACTTCCGCGGGACGAAGACCGTCAGGTCCAGGTCCAGGTCGTTCTTCCAGTTCCACCATTTCTTCGAGCGCTGTCTCACGATCACGCTGACCACGCCCTTGTCCTCGCGGATCTGGAAGTCATAGCGCTCCAGCACCTTCTGCGCCTGGTCCTCGTTGTCGGCGTCGACCTGGCGATCCAGCTCGACGCGGACCTTCTTCTCCTTCCAGGTGCGAACACGAATGTCGCCCTCGCAGAGATCGGCAATCAGGGTGCCGCCCTTCTTGACCTCGAACTCTTCCTGCAGCAGAGTGCTGACATCCGCCGAAACGGCTCCGGCCATCAGGCCTCCCAGTACGATCGCTTGCACCATGTCGCCTCCCATTGCTTGCGTGCGCCGCCGCTCCTTGGCGGGTTTCCTTCAGACGGCCCGAGTCGCAAAAGGTTACAGCCCGGATCACTCCCGCAGGTCGGCAAACTGGCCGCTGGGCCCCTTCAACAAACGCGGAAAGGCCTCCAGCAGGTCCAGCGCCAGGTCCTCCGCGCTGCGCATGCCGCCGGCGAGGCGCGTTTCATGCAAGGTCTGCAGGGTGGCGTAGGAAGCGCGATCCGGCATGTCGGAAAGCTCTTCCTGCATGGGAGTGGCAATGATGCCCGGGGCAAGAGAGGTGAAATGGGTCTTCGGGAACTCGACCGCGTAGAGCCCGATCAGCATGTTGAGCGCCGCCTTGCTCAGGGCATAGCCGGCGAAACCGTGCAGGGCCTGCGTCGCCGCTCCCGAGCTGATGGCCACCACCTGCGCGGGCGGCGTCTCGCCGGCCAGCAGCGCATCCAGCAGCAGCTTGTTGGCCCAGGTGTTGACGCGCATCGTCTGTTCCAGGTCCTCGAGAGGGACTTCGGCCAGGTTGCCCAGTTGCCCCAGGATGCCCGCGTTGAGCACCACCGCCTCCGGCGCCGGACCGGAGGCCAGCCAGGGGGCGAAGTTCTCTTCGACATCGTCCGGGTCGGCAAGGTCCAGCGAGAGGGCGTCCAGCCCAGGGTGTGATACATCGGGCAGGCGCCGGCTGAGGCTGCGCACCTTCATGCCGCGCTCCAGGCAGGCTTCCGTCAGCGCCAGGCCGATTCCCGAGCTGCCGCCGGTGATCAGGATGCAGTTCATGTCTTCCCTTTCTCAAGGCTTCCGGAACGGTGATGCAGATCCAGAAGCGATTGGCGTTTCTCCTCCATGTCCTCGGTCCGGATGCCGGGCCAGGACCTTGACGCCGTCTCCAGCCGCCGGCCCAGGTCCTCCAGGAAGCGCTTGTACTCTCCGGACGCCGGATGACGGGGCCGGTGTTCCAGGCCGATGCGGATCGCCGTCACCTCGTCGACGGCATTGCGCGTGTCCTCGTCGAGCCAGGCCTCGGCGAAGCGGCGGAAGATGTACTCCACGGCCACCGGGGCGGGATGGACCAGGTCCTCTCCATAATAGCGGTAGTCGCGCAGCTCGTCCTGCAGCAGCTCCCAGGCCGGAAAATACTTCAGGCGCTCGTCGCGCTCTTCCAGTTCGCGCAGCCCCAGGTGCAGGATCGCCTTGGAGAGCGTGTTGCCGCGGGGGTCCTCCCGCAGATGTCGTACAGGGCTGACGCTGAGCAGCACCTGCAGCCCTGGAACCGCGTCGAGCACGGCACGGAGCGGCGCCTCGAGCAGTTCGCAGACCTGTGATACATCCAGGACCTCGCGCTCGAAGTCCCGTCCCGGCAGGCGGTGGCAGTTGGCGACGATCTCCCCGGTCGCCTTGCGGCGCCAGACACGGGCCGTTCCCAGCGTGAGCAGCAGCAGGCCCGTGCCCGGCAAGCGCCGGTGGGCTCCGGTGACCGCCTCGTTCAGCTGACCCAGGCAGGCTTCGCGATCCGGATGACTGAAGTGCGTGTCGGCCTCCGGACTGAACCAGAGGCCATTGTGCTGCACAAGCTCACCGGTGCCGAAGCTCCGCCCTTCCACCAGCCGCTGCAGGCAGGAAGCCAGGCTGGCCGGGTTGTAGAGCACACCCATTGGATTCTCGACCACGGAAAGGCCGGCCAACCGAAGGCGCTGGCCGATCTCCCCGGCGAAACAGGAACCCAGGCAAAGAATGCCCTGGCGCCAGTCCAGCGGACGGCTTGAAGGCGTGATCGGAATGCGCGTGCGGAAGAGGTCATCCGCCCGCCGGCGGTGGCTTGAAGGCATGGGGACTCCCTGTGCTCGTGGGATGCCTGGCGCCATTTCCTACTTTGCCGCAAAGGCTCCGCGGGAGCCGTGTTCCATTCAGAAAGGAGTTCAGCCATGGCGCAACAGGACTGGACCACCAGCATAACAAAAACCGGAGCCGGCGAGCTTCGGGTCCGGGGCTACGACATCAATTCGATGATCAAGGGCCTCAGCTTCGCGCAGACGATCTACCTGATCCTCAAGGGCGAGCTGCCCAGCGAAGCGGAAGCGCGTATGATCGAGGCGATGCTCGTCAGCTCGATCGACCACGGCATCACGCCGCCCTCCAACCTGGCGGCGCGCACCGTGATGAGCGGCGGCAACTCGCTCAACTCGAGCGTCGCCGCGGGAATCCTTTGCATCGGCGAGTCACACGGCGGCGCCATCGAGCAGTGCGCGCGCATCCTGCAGGAATCCGTCGCCGCGGGCAGGTCCGCCGCGGAGGTCGTCGCCTGGCACAAGGAGCGGAAGATCCGCCTGCCGGGCTTCGGACACCGCATCCACGAACGGGACCCGCGTACGACAACCCTGCTCGAGGTCGCCGACGCATGCGGCTTCACCGGCGATCACATCCGCCTGGCTGTCGGCATGATGGAAGAACTGGAAAAAGGCAGCAGCCGCAAGCTGCCGCTCAATGTAGACGGCGCAATCGCCGCGGTGATCTCCGAGATGGGCTTCGACTGGCGCATGGGCAAGGGCTTCTTCATCATCGCCCGCACGCCCGGCCTGGTGGCTCACGTTTTCGAGGAATGGAGCACGCAGAAGCCCATGCGCAAGCTCGGTCCGCTCGGCGGCCACTATGACGGCCCCGAGGATCGCGACCTGCCGCAGGGCTGAATCTCCTCCACCATCAATGCATCGTTCCGGCGATCCTTCCGAATAGGGGGATCGCCTTTTTCGTTCCCACCACTCCTTTCGATCTCACTGGGCATGACCGGCTCTGACAGCCCAATGACAGCCTGACCGGTGGCCCGGTCGCCATGTCAGGTTTTGTCAGCTCACCTGTCAGTACGCTCGTCGTGCAAGATGGGCGAGGAAGCCTCATCCAACCCCATCTACTTGATTTTTATGCTCTTTCAAAAATTGGCACTGCACTTGCCAAGGAAGGAGCCAGAAGCCGACAGCAGATCGCTGTCAGGAAAGACCAACAAACAGACAGATAAAAGGAGACACATCATGTATTACCGCAGCTACCTGCCGACCCTTGCCATCGACCGCGCCCTGCGCAATGACTGCAGCGACAAGACCTGCCACCCGGCCGCCTTCGGTCACCGGCTGCGCGCCGAACTGCGCGAACTCGGCGAAGGCTGGGAGATCCAGCTGGAGCTGCCCGGCCTGGGCAAGGAGGACCTGGAAATCAGCCTGGACAAGGACGAGCTGGTGATCGGCGGAACCTTTGTCCGCAAGGACCTGGGCGAACAGGACAAGGTGCTGCACAGCACCCGCTTCCAGGGCAAGTTCGAGCGCCGCTTCCGCCTGTCGGAGGAAGTGAGCCGCGAAGGCATCCAGGCCAGCATGCAGCACGGTGTCCTGACCGTAAGGCTGCAGAAGGTCGAAAAGGCCCTGCCGACCCGGATCGAGATCCAGGGTTAGCGGCCGCAGGAAATCGACTCCATCCAACCGGATACGGGCAAGGGGCCCGTATCACATCCCTGACATGAACCCCGCCGTCCCGTGCGGCGGCGGGGTTGAGACACAAACCTGATTGAAATAGATCCCACATCCAAACCCACCTTTCTGCTGACGCGAGCGCCTCGGCCATTGGCCGGGGCGTCTTGTCTCACGGTCACATACAGCGATATAGGATGACTTTCCATCAAAGTTGTCCACTAGCTCAAAACAAGTTTGAGTCCCGGATCAGTTTCTACACTATCGATAATTTGGTTATAGGTATCAAGTAAACGGCGAATTTCAACACTCCGCTTGTCTGACTTGAAGGACATCCACTCATATATATTTGTGGCTATGAACTGACCGATTTCAACTACATCTACCCTATTGGCTAAGCCTTTCGCCTCTGCATGAACTCGAGCGGCCTCCATGCCTTTTGATCTTGTGATAATAATCGGTTGAAACCCCTGATTCAAGTTTGTAAGACATCTATCCATCAATGCCTCTCCAGGTGTTGTTGTAACGTGGATTGCAGAGTCACGCACCAAGAAATCCCCCTTTCTGTCGGTCTGCTCATCAGAAACGGAGTAGCCATGGTGTTTGATGTTATAATCAGGAAGCGCTAGCACGAGTTTTGCCCCAACAAGATGCTGCAGTACAGCTCCAGCAACAGTTGAGCCAAGTTGTGTACTTTGCCGCTGATAGGCTGCCGTAAGAATATCATCCACAATGCATCGAAGAGACTTCGAGGAATCCGCGCTCACCTTCATAGGCTTAGCTAGCAGGAAAACTTTTACCCTTTCCACCCACCACTTTTCAACAAAGTTGCAATCAAGTAACCCATCCTTATCGAGCCCATTTACAAAGTCCACGTAACTTGTCATGCGTTCCATATTGCCGCGACTTGTTCTACCACCTTCTTGTGCCAACACTTTCTCAATACCATAGTCACTAAGAACTTTTTGAACTGCCGACTTTCCAAGGCCGCGAACCTGCCCTTGCTTTTGTGTCTGAAACTCTTCGTATGTAAATGGTGGCGTGCCTTCCTTCATTAGCCTGGTCAAAACGATCATCAATGAAAGAGACCCTTTACTCTCTATCTTGTGCAGGTCTCGAAAAGACGCTAATCGCAGTTCTAGTTCGTCACTCATTTAGATCCTCAGGCAATGTTCTTGAATTTTGATGGAGCATTGCAAATGCCAACCAGCGGGTTCAGGTAGTTCGATGCGATCCAAGAAATGACAGGAACACAAACTGCGTCCCCAAATCCAAACAGAGCTTGATTAATGGGAACATCAATCTTGAAACCGGGGGCCCCCATGAGTGATGCACATTCTCTTGGTGTCATATGGCGAACAAATACTTTATCATATCCAACTTTTATCAGGATCTGCTTAGCGCTCCCGCCTTTAGATGTTCGAAGACAGCCAGCGATTCCATCCGTACGAATCTCTGCCATTGTCTTACCGCCTCGAACTCTTCTAAACGCTGTGCAATATGACCATTTTCTTTTCTTCTTTTGCGCCTCAAGAGTTGAATAATGTTTGTCACTCATCTGAGATACAAAGTATTCTACACGGTCTCTAGACCACCACAGATCCGACTTGTGATCAATTTTCTCAATAAGATTACTCAACTTTTCCTTCAGAACTGGTAGCGCTGGCAGTGTTCGAATGCTCCAGTTAATATCTGGATGATCGAGGATGAAATTCGCCAAGGCTCTTGGCCTATGCTGAGATTCAAAGAACTGGCGCCCTGCAGAAACCACCTTAGACCTATCCAAACTAGGTTTTGAACCAACTACAAAAAGCCGTCTTCGACTCTGAGGAACGAAATGTGCCGCGTCTATAATAAAAGCGTCAACTTCATACCCAAGCTTGTTCATGGCAGATAGAGCACTATAAAAATCAGTGCCAGAATTGGAAGAAATGAATCCAACTACATTCTCCAAGAGAATCACTTGTGGGCGACGAGCACCCATCTCTTCAACTACACGCATGAATCCCCAAAATGCCGAGGACTCTTTTCCGGAAAGGCCAGATCTTCCGCCAGCAAGCGAAAGATCTGTACAAGGAAACGATGCTGTTGCAAGAAGGGTAGACGGTACGGACATGCCCTTCACCACATGTACGTCAGTGGCATCAAAATGACTAGATTTGATTCCAAAGTGCCCTTCATACATGTCCTTTTTCTTTGTACTGATATCATTTGCATAGAGAATTCTCCACCCAGCTTGCTCCAGTCCTAGCCGCATAAGGCCAATTCCGGCAAAGAACTCTGCAACAGTCAAGTCATCTTGTGTCTGTTCACGCTTGTAGAGCATCATCGTTCCAGTTCGGTTTGTTCTTAATGAATCTAGTTGTGGGCTGGGACATCTCGCAGTCTGAATATTGAAGCCGGCCAAACACTGAATGAAAAACTAGAGCGGATTCTCCCGGCGGTAGTCCTCGTAGAGGCTGCGTACCAGGCCGTCGGCCAGGCCCGTGCGGGGGACCATCATCCGCTCCGCCCGGCCGTGCTTCATGCAGTAGGTGTAGATGCGCAGGGCGTGAGGCATGACGTCCGCGCGATCGGGGCGCAGGCCGAGATCACGGATGCGCCGGGGAATATCCAGGGCCTCGATCTCCTCCGCCCTGGCGCGGATTTCTGTCAGCTCCAGCAGCTCGCCCTTGCTGGCACTGCTGATCGAGTAGAGCTTGTTGATGTTGCCCCCGCTGCCCATGGCCAGTACGCCGGATTCCGGCCGGTTCCGCTTGAGCCACTTCTTGAGGTCCTCCCAAAGCAGCGGGCTGTCCTGGCCATGCAGGAGGCGCACGGTTCCCAGCGGGAAGGAACGGCTGCAGGAAGGCTGTTCGCCGCCGAAGAAGGTCACCTCCGTGCTGCCCCCGCCCACGTCGATGAACAGGCAGCGCTGCTCCCGCGCCGCCAGACCGCTGCGCTCGTTCTCGAGGATCAGCCCGGCCTCCTCTTCCCCGGTGATACACTGGAGATCCAGGTCGCATTGCAGGTTGAGACGCCGCATGAGCGAGTCGCTGTCCACGAGGCTGCGCAGGGCGGATGTAGCACAGGCGCGCCACCGCAGCGGCTGCCAGGCCTTGATCAGCGAGGAGAAGCCCTGCAGCGTGTGCAGCAGGCGGGATTCGGTTTCCGCGCCCAACCGGCCCTGCAGGAAGGCCTCGGTGCCAAGACGCAGGGGCATGCGCAGCAGGCTGACCTTGCGGAAGACCGGATCGCCGTCGCGGTCGAAGACGGAAGTGAACAGCAGGCGCAGCGCGTTGGAGCCCACGTCTACCGCAGCGAAACGCAGGCCTTCATCCGGCCGGAGTTCGGGAAGTGTCGGTGTTTCAGTCGCTGGCCGGCTCATGGAGCTCCCGGTTCAGGCGCGTGAGTGCCTTCTGGACCCGTTCGCCCTTCCCGCGATCGCGGTAGCGGTTCTGCTGGTTGCCGTCCAGCAGCCGGGCTTTGCGGTCATCCTGCCAGTAGAGATCGAGCATCCGGTCCAGGTAGGCGCGCAGGGAAGGATCGTATACGGGAACCATGACCTCGACACGGCGCTCGAAGTTGCGCGGCAGGATGTCGGCGCTTCCCAGGTAATATCGGGGATCGCCTCCATTATGGAAACGCCAGATCCGCGAGTGCTCCAGGTAGCGGTCGATGATCGCCATCGACTCCATGTTCTCTGTTCCGGGCACCTCGCCCGGACGAGCGGTGAACATGCCGCGGACATTGAGCCGCACCTTCACGCCCGCCGCGGCAGCACGGTAGAGCAGGCGCACGATCTCTGCATCGCCCAGGTTGTTCATTTTCAAATGGATGTCGGCCTCCCGCCCCTGGCCGGCCTCGCTGGTCTCCTTGTCGATCAGCAGCTTGAGCGTATCACGGCTGTTCCAGGGCGACACGACCAGGTGGCGCAGGCGGAGCTGGGTGAAGGGACGGCTGAAGAAGCGGAAGAGCTGCGCCACCTCGCGGCAGATGCCTTCGTGGCAGGTCAGGAGGATGAGGTCCTCGAAGGTGCGCGAGGTGTCCTCGTTGAAGTTGCCCGTCCCGATGCAGGCATAGCGCTTGCGACCCGTCTTCTCCTCGCGCTCGATCAGCACCAGCTTGCTGTGGACCTTCAATCCCGCCACGCCGAAGATCACCTCGACGCCCTCCTCGGCCAGTTCTTCGGCCCAGTGCAGATTGGCCCGCTCGTCGAAGCGCGCCTGCAGCTCGACCACCGCCGTCACCTGCTTCCCGTTGCGGCGCGCGGTGATCAGCGCGCGGATCACATCGCTGTTGCGCGCCAGGCGGTAGAGGGTCGTCTTGATCTTGCGCACACGTGGATCCAGGGCCGCTTCGCGCAGGATGGAGACGAACTGCTGGAAGGGATTGTAGGGCGTGTGCAGCAGAAGGTCCTGCTTGCGCATCACGGTCAACTTGCTGCGCCGGTGGGGCAGGCGGGAATGATCGACCTGTTCCAGGGGAGGATAGCGCAGGCTCGCCGAACCGACCTCCGGGAAGTCGATCAGGTCCCTCCGGTTGTGGTAGCGGCCGCCGGGAAGGAGGGTGTCATTCCGTGATACACCAAGCCGCTTCATCAGCGCGGACAGGAAGCGCGGCTCGATGGTCTCGTCGTAGACGAAGCGAACAGGCAGCCCCTTCTCGCGCTTCTTCAGGCCGCCCATCAGCTTCTCGCTGTAGCTCAGGGAAACGTCGTCGTCCAGGTCGAGCTCCGCGTCGCGGGTCAGCTTGATCGTCCAGGCCTGGAAGGTGTCGTGGCGGAAGAGCGAGAAGATGCTGGGCAGCATCAGGCGGATCACGTCGTCGATCATGATAATCGTTGTCTCACGCCCTCTCTTCGGCAGGACGATGAAACGGTCCAGATGCCGCGGCAGCTCGATCAGGGCATAGCGCTTCTTGCGCCGCACCCGGCTGTCGCTGAGCACCACGGCCAGGTAGATGCTGCGATCCTGCAGGGAAGGCATCTCGTGTTTCAGGTCCAGCAGGATCGGACTCAGCTCCGCCTGCAGCACGCGGTAGAAGAAGCTTTCGATCCAGGCGACCTGCTCCTCGTCGAGACCCTGCTCGTTGACCAGGAAGATCCTGTTGCTGGCCAGCTCGGCGATCACCTCGTTGTAGGTGTTGTTGTACTTCTTGTGCAGATCGATCACACAGCGCTGCACCTGTTCGAGCACCACCGCTGGATCATGGCCAATGAGCGTCCGGGCCCGATCGCCGATCTGGCAGAGCCGGCGCAGGGTGGCCACGCGGACACGAAAGAACTCGTCCAGGTTGGAGGAGTAGATTCCCAGGAAGCGCACGCGCTCGATCAAGGGTACGCTTGGATCACGCGCCTCCTGGAGCACTCGGGCATTGAAGGAAAGCCAGCTCAGCTCCTTCGGGACAAGATCCCCTTCCAGCTCGGGCATCCGGAACACGCGCGCCTCCTTGTTCCACTTCCATACTTGCCGGTCATTCGCGGCCTGGACCAAAATTGCAGATCCCTCGCTGACAGTCCAGAGAAAGCGAAGGAGCTTCTTCCACTTTGCCCCGTATTGCGAAAAAGCCCCGCCGGAAACCGGCGGGGCCTGGAGGTTTCGCAGCCCTGTTGACGCTAGTCGTTCTGCAGGGGCATGACCTGGTAGAGGCGCATGTCGCCAGGCATGGGACCGGTCCACTGCGTCTGCGCCTGCGTGGCTTCTTCCACGTAGGGCGCGCCCAGCATGGGGGAGGACAGGATCCGGTAGGAATCCGCGGCGGGCACGGCACTCCAGTCAAGGGTCACCAGGGCGCCGTTGACCGTGATCGTCAGGTCCGTGATCGGCGTCAGCTCCGGAGCATTCAGCTCGAGCATGCCCGTCGAGAAGAGGATGCTCAGGCCGGAGACGAAGGGATCACAGTGCTCGCCCAGCGTGCCACCGGGCACGTTGACGCCGTCGTCCTTGCCATGCCAGTACTGCAGACCGTCCATCCCGTCGGGGCTCTCGATGCCCACCGCCGTGTTGTCCGTATTCGTCAGATCGCCGTACCAGAACAGGAAGGCGCCGTCGCCGGTCTCGGTCTCATGCACGGCGGGATCCAGCAGATGCACGGCGAAGGTCTCGAAGGCGTCGGCGGGGAAGTACTGGCGCACATTGTTGAACTCGACGATGAAGGCTCCGGCGGCGCTGTTGTAATACGTGCTCACATTTCCGCTCTCGGCCGTCTGGGGAGACATGTCCTCCCAGAAGGGCGCCAGCATGGCCAACGGGCCGTCGTCGGGGTCCGGAATCTCGTAGCCGCTGTAGTCGTTGTTCGTCGTCTCGCCCATGGCGATCCAGCCGTTGGCGCAGATCGAGATCTGGTCATAGTCCTGCCCGTAGTAGGGGAAGGTGAAGGGCAGATCCAGGGTCAGGGTCAGGTCGTCGTCGTTCTCGCCGTATACGATCGCCGTTCCGGCGCCGCCCTGCTCGGGGTCGATCAAGACATGCGGAAAGGCCGAGGTCCGGTTGCGGCCCTGCATGTCCCGCTGCAGGCCTTCGGCGGGAATCGTCACTTCCGCCTCTTCCCAGTCGGCGTCACTCGGGTCGAAGGCGCGGTAGCCGTAGGTGTCCGGTCCCAGCGGCAGCGTCTCATCGGCGGCGCTGCTGCGCGAGCGCACCGTGAAGGTCTCGCCGACAGGCAGCGAGAAGCCGTAGGCGCCGTCCAGGCCGGTGGTCTGCGCGGCAAGCGGCGTGTCGAGGACTTCGACGACAGCGCCGGAAACCGGCTGGTCGTCGGCGTCGCGTACGACACCTTCGAGCATGGCCGAAGGCACCGTGTTCAGGGCTACATCCTGTGTCACAGGAGTATCCTCGACGACCATCACCATCTCGCTGGCGGTCTCGTAGCCGAAGTAGCTGTACTCCAGGGTGTAGTCGCCGGCAGCCAGGTTGAAGAGATAGCCGCCGGTCTCGTCGGTCAGCTGGGAGGCGCCGCCGAGCACCTGGACCTGCACTCCCTCGATGGGCAGCAGGGTCGCCTGGTCGGTGACCGTGCCGCGGACTTCCGCGAAGCCCGTCATCGCCATCTGCACGGCGACGAAGGCGTCTACCATGCCGTGTCCGTAGGTGTTGTCCTCGCCCACCGATCCCAGGTCGACGGCGGTCTCCATCAGGATCTCCTTGATGGTGATCACGTCCAGGTCCGGATTGGCGGCGCGCATCAGGCCAACGACACCGGCCACGTGCGGACCGGCCATCGAGGTGCCGCTCTTGTAGGTGTAACCGCCCAAGGCATCCACGCTGTAGATGTTGCTGCCCGGGGCGCAGACCTCGGGCTTGGTCGGATAGGCGGCGTCGCCGCAGGTGCTGGGACCACGACTGGAGAAACTGCTGATGGTGTAGGGAGCATCGGTGATCGTGCTGCCCACGCTGAAGGAGCTGGTCGGTGTTTCGGCGCGGTCCGCGGGACTGCGGTGCGTGCCGGCGGAGGGGCCTTCGTTGCCCGCCGACCAGGTGACGACCACTCCGGCCGCCTCGCAGTTGTCGATGGCCGTCCACCAGCGCGAGTCGCAATCCACGTAGCCGCTGAAGCTCTCGTTGACGCCCCAGCTGTTCTGTACTACATCCGGCACGTCGGCCGTCGTCAGCTCGTTGCCGTCGGGATCGGCGAACCACTCGAAGGCGGCCAGAATGTCGTTGTCGAAGGCGCTGCCCGAGCCCTGGTTGATCGCATTGCAGGCGATCCACTCCGCGCCGGGGGCGACCCCGATGCTGTCGTTGGCCGCCAGCCCGGCGATCGTGCCCATGACATGGCTCCCGTGTCCATGGCTGTCGCTCGGGAAACTCGAGCTGCCGAGCACATCCAGCCAGGCCTCCTCGGCCGGAGCCGTGTTCCCGCGCCAGCGGCTGCTGAGAGCCTCGTGGTTCGCGTTGACTCCGGTGTCCAGGCAGCCGACCAGGACGCCTTCGCCGGTGATCCCCAGTTCGTACCACACGCGGTCGGCATTGATCGCCTGCACGCCCGGCGTGATCCCGATGTCGTCCCGCAGGGCGCCGTCCTCGATGTCCGGTCGCAGGGGTTCGATCAGTTCGGCGACCAGGTCGGCCTCGACGCGATCAACACCCTGCAGGCCGGTCAGCTCGGGAACGGCTTCCACCGGCATGCGGGCGATCACGGAGTTGATCAGCCAGTGCGGCGTATACCCCAGCAGCTTTCCCTGGGCTTTCAAGGCATCCAACTGCTCCAGCACGCGTGGCTGGCTGCTGCTCGCCACATCCTTGAGGCTGCGGATCACCATTTCATGGCGCTCGTCGAAGGACGCGCAGCGCTCGTGCAGTTCCCGATCCAGCTGGGCAATGTCCGCCTGCTCGTTCAGCAGCAGCAGGACTTTCAGTTCCGTGCCGCTGGGGCTGTCCGCCAGCTGCTGCTGAAGCCCCGGGCTCAGCTCGGCCGCCTGCAGCCCGCCGGCGGCAAGCGCCAGGGCAACAAGGGAACAATTCAAAGGCTTGATCATGCTTCCTCCTGGAAATGGTCCTTCGCAGCCCCGCTGTCCACGCTCCGCCTCAAGGCTCAGACTCCATTGGAGAGAATCCGACACTTCGGCAAAAAACGGAGACGCGAGAAGCCAAGTCCCGGTCTTGTTTATCAGTCACTTAGGCAGATCGCTGCGCGCTGGGGTTGGGTTGGGCGGCAATCGCCCAGCAACAGGCAAAGGTTGTGCCAGAGGTGGAAGATCACGGGCGCAGGGAGGCCAGCGGATCCATTGCCGCGTCCAGGCCATTCTCATCCTGGATCCGCCGGGCAAGATCCTGCGCCGGATGGCCGACCGAGCCCGAGGAATGGAGCTCTTCCAGCCGCTGCCGGAACCGGTCGACCTCCAGCGCCGCCCGCGGCAGCGGTTTCGGCCCCGCGCCCAGCGCGTGGACACGCCAGCCCCAGAAGGCCTGGTCGAGGGCGAAGGGCACGACCAGGCTAGGCAGGCCGTGACGCAGGACAGCCGCCGTTGTTCCGGCGCCGCCGTGATGCACCACGGCCGAAAGGCGGGGGAAGAGCAGGTCGTGTGAGACGGGATCACAGATGTGCACGTTTTCAGGCAGGTCGGGCAGGCCCCATTCACCCCAGCCGCGCAGGAGCACGGCGCGGATTCCGCTGACCTTCAAGGCCTGGATCACGATCTCCAGTCCGCCGCGGGGATCCTCTTCCAGCATGCTGCCGAAAGTGATCCCCAAGGGGGGCTCGCCGGCCGCCAGGAAGCGCTCGAGTTCCGGGGGCAGGGTCCCCTCGGCCGAGCCTGGATCACGCCAATAGCCGCAGACCACGCGGTCAGCCGGCCAGTCGGCGGGAGGCGGGACCACATGGCGACTGAATCCGTACAGCCGCAGCCCGGGCCGTGTCAGCCAGCGGGCTGTCGCCTTCCAGCCGGCGGGCGGCAGTCCCAGGTCGCGTATGCGCCATTCGTTGAAGGCCCGTCTCACGCGCGGCCAGAGCAGGCCCGCGGGCAGGAAATGGCTCAGCCGGTTGAGAGGACCCAGGCCGCGCGCGGCCAGGAAAGGGGACGGGAAGGCGCGGGTGGGATCGATGGGCTGCAGGGCCGTGCAGACGAAGGGCGGAGCTCCGGCCTCCGACAGCGAGGCCGCCATGCCCAGCAGCTGCGGACTGACCGTATACGCCCTCGCATCGCGGATCACGGCGCGGCAGGCCTCGTGGAGCTCCCGTGTTCCGGCGGCCAGCAGGTCCGCGGCGCGCAGGAATTCCCGGAAGAGGTCCACGCGGCCTCCATGGCGCGCGGCGGCGCCGGTCATGCGTTCCATGATGGCGCGGATATCCGCTCCCGGCAGGGCGTGGAAATCCAGTCCGTAGGCCAGTTCGCGGAACTCGGGATGGCTGAGGAAACGAAGGGGCACTCCCCGGCGCACCAGGCCCCGTGCCAGCGCGGCCAGCGGCTGTACGTCCCCGCGGCTGCCCACGGCGATCATCACGAAAGGACCGCGGCCCGGGGAGGTGCTCATGCTCAGGCTTCCACGGCCTCCCCGCGGGAACGCTTGCGGCGCTGCTTCTGGCGGCCGCCGCGCCCGTCCTTGCGGTAGTAGTAGTAGTTGTCGTAGTAGTGGTAGTAGTAATAGTAGCTGCCGTATACGCGCTTCAGGTCGTAGTCGTTGAGGATCAAGCCCGTGATTTGCGCATTTGCGGCATTGAGCCCGGCAATGGCCTGGTTCAGCTCCCGGCGATGGCTGCGCCGGCTGCGCACGACGACCATCAACGCGTCGGCCATCTGCGAGATGACCAGCGGATCGGTCACCGGCAGCACGGGCGGCGTGTCGACGAGTACGAAATCGTAGGTCTTGCGGGCCCAGGCCAGCAGTTCGCGCATCTTCTCGCTGCCCAGCAGCTCGGCGGGGTTCGCCGGGATCGGGCCGGCGGTCAGCACGAAGAGGTTGTCGACATCCGTATCACAGATCACGCTTTCCGCCGTGTGACCGTTGCCGAGCACGTTGCTCAGCCCCTCCCCGCGCTCCAGGTCGAAGTTGCGGTGGGCCGTCGGACGACGCATGTCGGCGTCGATCAGCAGCGTGCGCCGACCTGTCTGGGCCAGTGTCACACTCAGGTTGGCGCAGGTCAGGCTCTTGCCCTCCTGGGTCGCGCTGCTGGTGACCATCATCATGTTGCGGTCGGACTTCTTCTCGTCGCCCATGCCCAGCTCGATCAGGATCTGCGTACGCAGGCTGCGATAGGCCTCGCTGATGGGGCTCTTGGGACTGAAGTGCGTGATCAGGTTGTTCTGGATCTTGCGCCGGTGGCGGTCCGCCAGGCCCTTGCCGTTCTCCTTGCGCAACACGGCGTCCAGCTTGCGCACATTGATGCTTGGAATCACGCCGCGCACCTCGAGACGCGTGAACTTGAGGTCTTCCGGCGTGATCAGCCGGCTGTCGAGCAGGTAGTTGAGCAGCGAGATGCCCAGGCCCAGCAGCAGGCCGACGAAGAGCCCGATCATCAGGTTGAACTTCTTGTTCGGCGAGATGGGATTCTCCGGTACCTCCGCCTGATCCATCAGCTGCACGTTGCCGATCTTGCCCGCCGCGACGACCTGGTTCTCCTGGTATTTCTCCGTCAGCAGGCGATAGAGCTTCTCGTTGATCTCCACTTCCCGCGTGAGACGAATGTAGGCCAGGCTCGTTTCCGGGAGCTTCGAGAGCCGCGCCTCGTACTCCAGGACCGTCTCCTCCTGTACCTTGCGCGAGGCGCGCAGGGCCTTGTTGTCCACTTCCAGCCCGATGATGCGATCGAAGATCTGCTGCATGGTGCCCAGGGGATCGGCGCTCTTCATGCCCGTGGAAGCGAGCTTCTGCGTTTCCGTGGAAAGCGACTCGCGCAGGCGGCGCAATTCGTCCTCCATGCGCTGCACGTACTGCTCGCTGCCCGCCTCGCCGCGGGAGCGCACGCCGGCGATCTCCGCCTCCTTGCGGCTGATGTCCTCCACCAGGCGGTCGATGGTCGCCGAATTGAAGTTCTCCAGGTCCTCCATGACGGTCGACTGCCCGGAGGCGTACTGCTGGCGCAGCTCGCCCAGGCTAATCTCGTTGGCGCGCAGCTCCAGGTCGATCTTGTTGAGCTCGGAACGGGCGGCGCTCGAGCGCTCGACGATCTCGCGGGTCTCGACATCGAGCTGGCTCAGCTTGGTCTTCTCCTTGAAGCCCGTGAGACGCATCTCGGCCTCGGAGAGCTTTTGCGAGACCTGGTCCAGCTGGTTGCCCAGGAAGCTGGTCAGCTCCGTATACTCGGCGCGGCTGTACTGCTGGTTCTGGTCCTGGAAGTTGCGGGCCAGGGTATTGGCCAGGTAGGCCGCCTCGAAGCCGGAGGGGGCCTCGACGCTGATCTGGATCACATTGGAGTTGCCGACCTGCTTGACGGTGGTCTTGCCGAGCAGGTTGCGCACCGCGTATTCCGCGGGGACGGAAAGGGGCTCGTCCGGGTAGCCCAGCAGGTAGAGCTGGCTGGCGTAGGCACCTTCCATCACCTCGTCGACGACCTTGCGGGCCAGGCTGCGGCTGTTGAGAATCTGCAGCTGGTCCGTGATACTCATCGAGGGCGTGCGTGTCACGCTTCCCACCAGCGCGCCCGATTCCCAGGGACTGGTCGAGATCACCATGGCCGTCGCCGTCGAGCGGTAGACGTAGCTCAGGTTGCTGTTGAGGTAGAGCGTGGTGCCCAGGGAGAGCAGCAGGAAACCCAGGATGTAGTACCGGCCCTGGAAGAGGCTGCGGTAGATGTCCAGCAGGTTGAAGCTCAATCCCGATTCTTCTTCGTGGTGCCCATGGCGCGCGTCACGCCGATGCATCGTCTCTGGTTTCACTCGCTTCTCCATGCTGCCATTTGAGCAGGTCCCCGAAACGGATCCGCAGGGTCCCCAGGGCGATCACGCCCAGGCCGGTCAGAATGATATAGGTCAGGAAGTGGTTCACCAGCGCGAAGCCCCCTGCGGGCGACGCCGGTACCCCCAGCAGTTCCAGACCCAATGCTGTAAAGTACTGAACTGTGCCAATCGCTCCCGGCGCGGCCGGGATCATGTAGCCGACAGTCACGAAAACCATCACCAGCAGGGTGGATCCGAAAGGATACTGCGCCAGCAGCGCGGTCGCCGTGCCGTCCAGGCCCATGGCGAGCAGGATGCATTTCAGGGACAGGAAATAGCAGGCATAGAGCAGCAGGGTCTGTCCCAGGACCAGCAGGATCCGCGGCAGCGAATCCAGCAGGGTCAATCCGGCGGTGAAGGATTCTGTCAACTTCGTGACTCTATCGGCAAATCGCGCCGGCAGAATCAGCGCCAGGCGCCCGATCCAGCCCTGAATGCGATCGCGGAACAGCACCAGCAGGATCAGCAGGATCAGTCCCGCCCCGGTCAGCGCGGCCAGCAAAGGCAGCAGCCCGCTCAAGGTCTCTGCCTGTTCCCCCAGCACTTCCCGGGGCAGGGCGACCAGCAGCAGGAAGAGCAGGCCCAAGGCGCCCAAAAGATCCAGGATGCGCTCGACCACGACCGTGCCCAGCGCAGCGGGAAAATCAAGGCGCGACTTCTGCGCCAGCACGGCGCTGCGCAGGATCTCGCCCAGCCGCATGGGCAGCAGGTTGTTGGCCATATAGCCCAGATTGTTCAGGCCGAAGACCGTTCCCAGGCCCAGGCGGTCCATGGGCCAGAGAATCGAGCGCCAGCGAAAGCTGCGCACGACCATGGCCGCCAGCAGCCAGCCGGCGGCGGCCGCCAGCCAGAGCGGCTTCATGCGGCGGATCTGTTCGCCGATGGCGCCCCATTCCAGGCGACTGGCGAAGAAGGCCTGCCCGGCGGAAAGCTCACCGCCGAGCCAGAGCCTGGGACTGAAATCGAAAAGGAAGAGATACAGGAAGATCAGCGTCAGCAGAAAAGACAACAGGCTGTTGCGATTCATGGGCGCAGGTCGATCAGGTCCATGCCCGGAGGCAGGGTGAACTCGAGCCCCGCCGCCTGGCCTTCCGGCAGGGCCTCCAGGCTTTCGAAGGGCTGGCGCTCGAGCAGTTCGTAGCGATGCCGGTTGCCCTGGATGTCCACGAAAGCCAGCTGGCGGACGACCCATTCGCGCCCGTCCTTGTCGGCCAGCAGTTCGATGGAGGACATGAACTCGCTGTCGCCGCGTGGTTCAAGGGGAAGACGAACGCTCCCGTCTTCCTGCTTCTGCGCCTCCCCGGGACGGAAATGGCTCTCCAGGTCCACCAGCAGCTGCTGCGGAAGGATCACGTCCGGGTCGTTCTCCAGGGACTCGAGCAGCACCTGCTCCCCGCCTTCCTGCCAGCGCCAGAGTGCGCCGTCGCGCGCCAGCAGGCGCTGGGCGCCGACCTCTACGCGGAAGACCTTCTCGCCCGCCAGCAGCAGGCGCCCCTCCTCGACGACTTCCTCGCCGGTCATCTCCCAGTAGAAGGAATGGCGGAAGGAGACCGTCCAGACCGGGTACTCGCGGTAGCCTTCGCGCACCGCTTCCAGAATGCGCTCCCCCCGCGCCGCCGACGCGTTCTGCGCCAGCAGCAGGAAGAGCAGGATGGCCAGGGCATGTCTCACGACGCGCCTTTCGTGTTTCAGGACCGGTTCTCGTCCAGCCAGCTTTCGTCTACAAGCACTTCGCGGGCCTTGCTGCCGTCGAAGGGGCCGACCACGCCGGCGATCTCCAGTTCGTCGATCAGGCGGCTGGCCCGGCTGTGGCCGATGCGCAGCCTTCTCTGCAGGACGCTGATCGAGCCCTGCTTGGAACGGATCACGTGCTCGGCGGCCTCGAAGAAAAGCTCGTCGCGCTCACTGGCCTCCTCGGCAAAGCTGCGCTCGATCCTCTCCTCCGCCGGCAGGCAGAACTTCTCGAAATCGAGGCTCTGCTTGCGCACATGGTCGATGATGCGGCGGATCTCCTTGCCGCTGATGAAACAGTTGTGAATGCGCAGGGGTTCCGGAGTGCTGGTGGCCAGGTAGAGCATGTCGCCCTTGCCCAGCAGCTTGTCGGCGCCCATGGCGTCGATGATCGTTCGGCTGTCCACCTTCTGTCGCACGGCGAAGGCGATGCGCGCCGGAAAATTGGCCTTGATCATGCCGGTGAGCACGTCGACGCTGGGGCGCTGGGTGGCGACCACCAGGTGCATGCCGACGGCGCGCGCCTTCTGCGCCAGGCGGGCAATGCTGAACTCGATGTCCTTGCCGGCCTGCATCATCAGGTCGGCCAGCTCGTCGACGATAATCACCAGGTAGACCATCGGGCGCGCCGGGGATCCGTCCGACATCTCGCGGAATTCGCCTTCGCGGATGGCGTCGTTGAATTCGCTGATGTTGCGGTAGCCCGTCTCGCTCAGGTAGCGGTAGCGCCGGTCCATTTCGCGCTCGCAGGCCTCCAGGACGGTGACCGCGTCCTTGGGGTCCGTGATCACTTCGCCTTCCAGGCCCGGCATCCAGGCCAGGAAATGCCTGGCCATGCGGCGGTAGTCGCTCAGCTCGATCATCTTGGGATCGATGAGCACGAACTGCACCTCGGTGGGCTTGGCGCGCAGCAGGATCGAGCAGATAATGGAATTGATGCAGACGCTCTTGCCGGCGCCCGTCTGTCCGGCGACCAGCAGGTGCGGCATGGAGCGCAGATCGGCCACATAGGTCTCGCCGCTGCTCGTCTTGCCCAGGGCCAGCGCCAGCGGGCTTCCCAGCGAGCTGAAGGCCTCCGTGTTGACGATGCTGCGCATGTAGACGGTGTTGCGCTTCTTGTTGGGGATCTCGACGCCGACGGCGGCCTTGCCCGGAACCGGGGCGATAATGCGGATCCGTTCCGCGCGCAGGGCCAGGGCCAGGTCGTCGGCCAAGCTGACGATGCGGTTGACCTTGACGCCGGCGGCCGGCTCCAGGTCGTAGCGCGTGATCACCGGCCCCGGATTGACATGTACGACACGGGCGTCCACGTTGAAGTCCTTCAGCGTGCTCTCGAGCATGCGCGAGTAGACTTCCATGTCCTCCTGTGTGACGTGATACTCGTCTTCCGGAGGCGAGTTGAGAATGTCTACGGGAGGCGGCGTATACCGGTACTCGCGGACCTTCTCGGCCTTGAAGCGCTTCTCCTGCTCGATCACCTCCTCGGTGATCTCGAACTCCGGCACTTCATCGGGCTCGCCCTCGAGGGCCTCGTCGGGTTCCCCCGTTCCGTTGTCCGCCTCGCGGGGCGGGGTGATGGCCTCCTCCGCAGGCGGCTGCTCCGAGGCTTCGTGCTGCTCTTCGGCCCGTTCGCGCGGCAGGGGCTCTTCCTCGGGCAGGTCGCTGGCGGTGATCTTCTCCAGGGCCTTGCGGTCTTCCTCGCGCTGCCGCTCTTCGGCCTGGCGCTGTTCCTCCGCCAGGCGCTCTGCTTCCTCGCGGCGTTTCATCTCCTGACGGGCGGCCTCGTTGCGCGCTTCCTGCTCGCGTTGCCGCTGCAGCTTCTCCGCTTCCTTCTGCTGTTTCTTCTTCTCCTTGCGACGGGCTTCGCGATTCTTGCGCGCCTGCCGCCACCTGTCGGACAGGGTCTTGCGCAGCGTGGCGACTCCCTGGACAAGGGCTTCGACGATGCGCGCCGGATTCCAGCCGAAGAAGAGCGCCGCCAGCATGGCGTCGAAAGCGAGCACGAGAATCGTCGCGCCCAGCAGGCTTGTATACGTGATCAGCACCTGCGAAAGCAGCACGGGCAGGGCGCCGGCCCACCAGGCTCCGCCCAGCGAACCCTGCACGGGCCCCTCGGCAAGGAAGAGCGTCAACGTCAGCGCCCCGGCAGCGGCCAGCAGGAGCTGGCGAAGCCAGCCACGCCAGGCCCCGTCGATCCCGCGGCTGCGCAGGAGGCTCCATCCGGCCTGGATCACGATCAGCGGAAAGACGAGGGAGAACACGCGCCCCAGGCCGAAGGTGATCAGGTGCCAGGAAAGGACCACGCCGACCAGGCTGAGCGGATTGCGGACCTCCGCCGCCGGCAGATGCAGCTCATCGGCCGGATCGGCGAAAAGGATCGCCAGCAGGCAGAGCAGCCCCAGGGCCAGCAGGGCAATGCCGAGCGCCTGGCGCACGGGGCGGGACTGTTGTCGGCGGGAAGCCTTCATGAAAGCGGGGTTTTCCTCAGGTAGACGCGGCGTCGGCCGCGTCTCCGTCCAGCTCGCCGGAAGGAGGATCCAGCGGCAGCTCGACTTCCGGCTGCAGCGTGATCCGTTCCTTGCTGTAGAAGGGCAGGACATCCAGGGTGTCTACGGCGGCGCAGAGTTCCAGGTCGGACTCGAAGCCGGCCCGGATCAGGGTCTGCCCGTGGCTGCACTCGCGAAAGCAGGTCAGCAGATCCCCGGAATAGGACCCGGCCAGCACCAGGCCGACGCGGGCGGCGTCGTTGAGCTCGATGTTCTCCGCGGAGCGCAGCAGGCGCTCGACGAGCAGCCCGGCGCAGACGCTGTCCTCCAGGCAGAACTGGTCCTTGCTGCCGGCGCAGCAGATGACCACGTTGCCCTTGTGATCCGCCAGGAAGTCGACCACGCGCTGCAGGTTGGCCAGGCTGGCGATCAGCACGCAGGGAGCGTTCTTGAAACGGCTGATGATGCGTGATCCATTGGTCGTCAGGAAGATGATGTCGCTGCCGGCGACAGCCTCCGGCGTATACTCCGCCGGGCTGTTGCCGAAGTCGAATCCGGAGATCTTCTTGCCGTCGCGCTCGCCGCCGATCAGGCAGTTGCCGCGGCCAAGGCTTTCCACGAAGGCCGTGACCTGGCCCAGGTCGCCGACGGGAATCATCTTGTCGCAGCCGGCGGCCAGGGCGTGGCAGATGGAGGTCGTGGCGCGCAGGACGTCGATGACGACCACCGCCGTGTCCTCGCGGATCGTCTCCTCGCCCACCTGGGGCAGGGTGAAAAAGACCTCGATCTTCACCGCGCGGGCAGCTCCGGTTCGTAGAAGGGGGTCGGTACGACACGGGCGCGCAGCCTTTTGCCGCGGATCTCGACCTCGAAGTCGCTGCCTTCTTCGGCCAGGTCGCTGCGCAGGTAGGCCATGCCGATGGCCTTGCCCAGGCTGGGACTCATCGCCCCGGAGGTCACACGGCCGATCTCTTCGGCCCCGCGGTGGCAGGTCGCGCCCTGGCGGGCAATGCCCTTGTCCAGCAGCTCGAATCCGATCAGCAGGCGCGGCGGCCCTTCGGCCAGGTGCTTGCGGACGACCTCCTTCCCCAGGAAATCCACCGGCTTCTTGTGCCGTGTGATCCAACCCAGGTTGGCCTCGATGGTGCTCGTCTCCATGTCGATGTCGTTGCCGTAGAGCGCGAACTTCATTTCCAGGCGCAGAGTGTCCCTTGCTCCCAGCCCCACCGGCTGGATGTCCACCGTCCGGCCCTCCTCGAAGAGCAGCTTCCAGAGCGCCACCGCATGCTCGTTCCTCACATAGAGCTCGAAGCCGCGCTCGCCCGTGTATCCCGTGCGGGAGATGAGGGCCGGAATGCCGCGCAGGTGGCCGTGGCGGAACCAGTAGTAGGGCAGTTCCTCGAGCCCGCCCTCGTCACACAGCGAGCAGACCAGCGGCCAGGCCTTCGGACCCTGGACGGCCAGCAGGCTGGTGGCGTCGGACTCGTCCTCGATCGTGATCCCTTCCGGGGCGTGGCGGCGCAGCCAGGCCATGTCCTTGTCGCGGTTGGAGGCGTTGACGACGAGCAGGAACTCGTCCTCCGCCTCGCAGTAGACGAGCAGGTCGTCCACGATGCCGCCTTCGGGGGTCATCATGGCGCTGTACTGCACCTGGCCGATGGCCAGCTTGCGCGTGTTGTTCACCGTGACACGATTGAGGAAGGTACGGGCCTCCGCCCCGCGCACGCGGAACTCGCCCATGTGAGACACGTCGAAGACGCCGGCGCTCTCGCGCACGGCGCGGTGCTCGTGAAGGATTCCCTTGTACTGGAGGGGCATGCGGTAGCCGGCGAAATCGACCAGCTTCGCTCCCGCTTCCTCGTGCACGGGAAGCAGGGCAGTGGCTTTGGCGCTCATGGGCGGTCCAGGGCTGATACAGGGTTCAGGGCCGGTCAAAACCGTGACCGGCCAGCGAACCCTCAAGGTAGGATTCAGCGCCTTAAATTCCCCGGGAAGGAATGTCGGAGACGCGGATCCGCGAAGGCCCGGAAAGGACAATCGTGACGGGACGGCTTTTCATTCTCTTGCTGCTGACGGCGGCATCGGCCCTGGCCAGCACGCGCCTGCAGGAAGAGCAGGCCCGGCTGGACTCGCTGGCCGGGGCGCTGGATCGCTTCCGCCAGGAGAGTCGCGCCCTGCAGGGACAGCAGCAGACGGGGCTCGAACGCCTGGATCGCCTGCAGCAGCAGCTCAGCCGTTCCAGCCAGCTGGTGCTGCGGCTGCAGGAGCAGGTGACGGCCCTGGACCTCTCGCTGGAAGAGGGGGAAGCCTTCCTGAACCGCAATCAGCGGACCCTGGATTCGCTGGGCCTGGAAAGCCGTTCGCGGGAAGCGCACCAGCTCGACCTGCGAGAGCAGTACCGCGAAATGGTGCTGCGGCTCTTCAAAGGGCGTCGGGAGGACCCGCTTTTCTGGCTGCTGGCCTCCGGCAGTCCCGGAGAAGCCTGGGAACGGGCGCGCTGGTTTCCCTGGTTCAGCCGCGGGCTGCAGCGACTGCAGCATACGCTGGAAGGGGAACAGCAGCACCTGGCGCGCCTCAGCCGCGAACGGCAGCGCGTGCAGCTGGAACAGGGCCGAAAACAGCGGCAGCAGGAAGAGGAGCGAAGCCTGGCGGAGCAGAACCGCCAACGCACCAGCGAAAGCCTTCAGGAACTGCGCCAGGACCGGCGCCTGGTGGACGAAAAACTGCGCCAGGTGCAAGAGGACCAGCGCCTGCTCGACCAGGCCAGGGTGCAGGCCGAAGCCGCGCAAAGCGGCATTCGCGAAGCGGTCGAGAAGCTGCAGGAGCGCTGGAAGAGCCGGCAGCAGCGCCTGGAATCCGAAGCCAGCGAACGGGAAAGCCTGCAGAAGCTTCTGGGACAGGAGGAACCCCGTCCTTCTCGGCAGCCGCTGCGTGAAAGCGCGCCCACGACCTACGAGGAAGGAAGACTGAGCGATCTGCGCGGCCGGAAAGGCAGCCTGGATCGGCCGGTGCAGGGACGCCTCGCCCGGCGCTACGGCATGCACCGGGACGCGGCGACCGGCACCCAGACCGACAACCCGGGCTGCGACTACCGTTGCGAACCGGGGGCCGAGGTACGCCTGGTGCACCCGGGGCAGGTTGTCCGAGTCACCTGGCTGCCGGGCTTCGGCAACACGGTGCTGGTGGACCACGGACACGGCGCGATCAGCGTCTACTCCAAGCTGGAAAGCGTGATCGAGCTTCCCGAACAGGTGCTGCCGGCCGGGACCGTGATCGGTCGGGCGGGCAGTTTCGACGAAGCGGGCGCCGGCAGCGTCCACTTCGAACTCTGGCTCGAGCGCGAGAGCCAGGACCCGGAGAAGTGGCTCAGGCGCTAGGGGCGTGTCCGGCAGCGCTGACGGTTTTTTTGGGATTGAAGCCGTGCACCGTGAGTAGGAGCGTGTAGCTCACCATTTCGTCCATCTTGTCTGTTTACATGGACATGGCGAAACAAAAGAACCCGCCCAAGGAAAGTTGGGCAGGTTCTTTACTGTGTCTTGCCTGGCGAGGAGGAAGCACCTCCCCGCCAGGATCTGCGGGGCGAATCACTCGTCCCGCGGGGGGGGACTAGTTGCCGCAGCCGATCACACGGTATTGGCGCATGCCACTGTCGACAGGACGCACGATGGAGTGTGTTGTCATCGTGGCTTCTGTTTGCCATTCCTCGCTTGCATCCTTCCGTCCCTGAACCAAGTACGCCGAATGAGCCGGATGATCCTCCCACTCCAGCAACAGCTGTCCATTGGCAAATCGGATGTCCAAGTGGATCGGATCATACATGCGTTTCAGCGCCAGGATCTCCTCCTGCGAGAGGGCGCGATCATGAATTGTGATCTCATCTATCCTGCCCTCGAAGGGCACAGAGATACTGGAACAGGCGCCCAGTCCGCCACAGCCGATGGTAAACCCAGTCTCGGACGAGATTGGCGTTCCCTCGGCGGGCGACAGCGCGTCAAGTACCCCATCGACATACAGGGCGACATAGTCGTTCTTCTTGTACACCGCAGAGACAAACACCCACTCGTCCTCTATGAGAACCTGGTTGCCTGTGATCACCGGGGGATTCGACACAATTGTATCCGTATCCATTACGAAGCGGAGAGCCCCGTTGGTATCGATGAAGAACCCCATGTTCCTGACGACGGAATCGCCCTTGCCGAGAAAGGCCATTTTCTGGGCCGGAGTCACCAGGTAGGGACGGATGTAGGCGCTAAAAGTGCAACTTCCGGTCATGTTGAAGGCATCATTCTGGCTGGCATCCGACAGGAACAGAACATCTCCACCGCCGAACTCGTAAGCGCCATCAGGAGTACCGGCATAGCCCGTCGCCAACTGCGCCCCATCCGTATCACAGTGGAATGCGTTCCCGCTGAGGTCGGAGGCGTTCCCATGAACGGGGTAGTATGCCAGTGGTCCGGCCGGATCATAGAGTTCACGGGCCTGGCACTGCGTGAACGCTCGATCATACAGGCGGACATCGTCGATGAATCCTTCGAAGGGCACGGACTGGGAGTAGCATGCCCCATCGCCGCCGCAGCCGATCGCCAGCCCAACTGGGCTCAGCACGGGATCGCCGGCGGCCACATTGCTGTTGTCCAGTTCTCCGTTGAGATAAAGTGCAACAATCTGGTCCTTCCGATATACGGCCGTAACCTGAACCCACTCACCCGGCAACAGCTGTGATGCGCTTTCCAGAACAGGGGGGTAGTCACTGGCTTCCTGTGTATCGATCACGAGTCTCACCCGGCTGTCCGGTGTTATAAAGAGTCCGTAGTTGCGCAAGGCCGAATCACCCTTTCCGAGAATAGCCATTTTCATTCCCGGTGTGACCATGTCAGGACGGATCCAAACCGAGAGGGTCATGCTTCCCTCGAAATCAAGCAGGTGATCCTGGGTTACGCTACCATCGAGGCGGCAGTAGTCGGTTCCGCCAACCACGTATGCAGCTTGTTCATCCCCGAAACGTCCCGTCGCAAAAGTGCCCCCTTCCAGCACGCAGTGCAGTTCATTGCCGGAGACATCCAGCGAGTTACCCGAAAAAGGATAGTGGGCGACCAAACCGCCAGGTTCGACGATCTGCATTATGTCCTGCTCCGACAACGGGGCATTGTAAAGGCGGATCTCGTCGATCTCCCCTTCGAAAGGCACGGAGAGGTTCAAACACTGGCCGACGCCCTGGCAACCGATAGCAGACAAGGTTGCAGTGGGTTCGGGAAGGCCGCTAGCTACCATCAGGGTATCCAGCACACCATCGATGTAAAGCGCCATGTGGGAATCCACGTCGTAGACAAACCCCACATGCACCCACTCGCCGGCAGCCAGAGCACTGCGGCTGTTCAGCGTGCCCACATTGTCGATGACAAAACGCAGTCGACCGTCGGGTTGGACATATGCACCATAATTCCTGTGTGCGGGATTCCCTTTGCCCAGAATCGACATCTTCTGCGGCGGTGTGACGTTCAACGGCCGGATCCAGGACAGCAGGCTCATGCTGTGAGACATGGACAACAGCGTGTCGGCATCCGAATCCGCCAGCCGCAAATGGGCTCCGCCGCTGAAACTGTAGGCGCCTTGCGGCTCGCCGTATGGCCCTGTCACGAGAGTGGCCCCGTCGGTGATGCAATGCAGGCCCAAGGGACCCGCATCGTCGGCATTGCCGGCTACGGGATAATACGCCAGAAGCCCGCCGGGCTGATGGATTTCGTGCACCTGTGCTGCGGTCAGGGCTCGGTTGAAGAGTCGCACTTCGTCCAGGGCTCCGACATAGGGCTCAGAAAGATTGAAGCAGCTGCCGCTTCCCTGGCATCCCAGGGCAAACTGCTGCGAACTGGCCACAGGAAAACCGGTGGCAGTGGTCAGAGTATCCAGTTCGCCATTGATGTAGATCGCCATAGAATGATTGATTCTGTATACGAGACACACATCCACCCAGACATCAACCTCAAGAACGGCAGAACTGAACAACATCTCGCTCACACCGTCCACACTCCACTGAAGGCGTCCGTTCGGGGCAATAAAGAGAGCGTAGTTTCGCAGCGCACTGTCCCCCTTGCCAAGAACACCCATCTTGCCGGCAGGGTGGGTCACCTCGGGACGAATCCGCGCAGAGAGTGACATGCTGTCGTACAGGTTGAAGACGTCGCTTTCAGGCATCACGATAGGAGCACCGCCCGAGAAGCGGGCAGCGGAATGGGGATTCCCATCTGCGTCCTCGACCCAGGTGACATCCCCACCACTTCCATCAAGTGCATTGGGTCCCTCATCGTTCGCATTCCCGTTCAAGGGGTAATACGCGAACTGGGCCTGAACGACCAAGGCATAGCACAACAGAATCAGAATAGTCGTCTTCATTGCTCCTCCCTCGATTGAAATCGTGTTTGCAATCGAAGGATTGGCAATAGGCGGGCCAATTGGCCAGTAGCTTTGAAGACGCGATGGACGCCCGGGTGAAATCACGTGAACGTATCCACAGCACACGAAGATGTGGGAAAAGGCTACGAGTGAGGGGAGGACTGCCGTCTGTTTCGGAGTTCTGGCAGAACATCATAGAATTTCTTCCGGTGTACACCGGCGAGTTCTGCTGCTGTGGCAATGATTCCATTTGCCTCTTCCAGCTTGGCTCGGAAGTAGCGCAACTCGATTTCGGCCTTGACTTCCTTCCAGGTCTTGTCCAGCGCAAAACCACTTTCGTCGGCGATGTCCGTTTCTTGACCCAGAAGACGCAGGTCCCAGTGCACCCGCTCTCTTTCGACCAGCCAGGACTGGATCTGTGACTGCTCCGCGTGAACACACAACGCCTGAACGAACTGCATCAATTGGCGCACATTGCCTTCCCAATCGATCCTCGCGAGGGCCTCAAGGGCATCAGGCTGGATCATGACTGGTTGAGTATGCCTGGCTCGATTTCGAGCTTCCAGAACATGCCCGACAAGCAAAGGAATGTCCTCCAGCCTTTCCTGCAAAGGCGGTATACGGATGCGCAGCCCGCTAAGCCTGTGAAGCAGATCATCGCGAAAGGCACCCATTCGCACTTGCTGGAGCAGGTTTCGGTTGGATGCAGCTACCAACTGAACATCTGTGCGACGGATTTTCCCTTCTCCCAGCCGGGAGAAGGTTCCCGTTTCGAGAACCCTCAGGAACTTGCCTTGCACCTCCAGAGGCAGTTCGGAGATCTCGTCGACGAACAGAACACCATTATTGGCATTTTCGAAAGCACCTGGCCTAGCCTTCCCGGCACCGGTGTATGCGCCGTCTACATGCCCAAAAAGTTTGGTTTCCGCCAAGGACACCTGGATGTTGGTGCAATCCAAGACGGTCAATTCTTTGTGTGCTCGTGGACTCTGCCGGTGGATCGCTTCTGCGACGAGCTCCTTGCCAGTTCCCGTTTCTCCCTCGACTAGAATCGACAAGTCTTCCTCGCTTGCGTAGGTGCGGATCCGGGCACGCAACTCTTGCATGACCTGGCTTTGACCTAGTAATGGATCTTCCGCAGGTTCTTCTTCCCGGCGCCATGCGCACAGACTTTCCGCTTCCTTCAGGGCGGGTCGAAGATCGGCAGCTGCGGACTCCTTAACCACGTATTGAACCATGCCCAGGTTCGCAAAGCGATGGACCAGGCTCGTATTGCCACTCATGGTAATCACGATTACGGGAATCGCATGCCGATTCTGCCGCAGGTCCTGCAGTAAATGCAGCCCGCCGTTGACATCTCCGGGAAACTCATTATCCAGAAGCAGGACATCCGGCTTCCAGGAGTGGATCAACTCCTCGACAGATTCCAGATCCGGCGTCCACTCCGCTTCGTATCCCCAGCGCTGCAGGTTCTTTCGGTAGAGCACTCCATACTCCTGCTGATCCTCTACAATCAGGACACGGTATTTCCGGTTGCCGGCTTGGCGTTCAGGCATGTGACACTCCATCAAGTAACTGTTCCTGCCGTACTAGCGGGAGCCGCAAGTAGACAGCTGCTCCACCGATCTCCTTGTTCCTGACAGTCAATTCCCCCCCGTGCTCATGGGCAATATGCCGCGAAAGAAACAGGCCGAATCCGGAACCTTCGTCCTTTGTCGTGAATCCCGGTTCCCAGATCCTGTCCAGGACATCCGGCGGAATGCCGGGACCATTGTCCTCGATGCGCAGAACAGCCATTTCTTCCTCCTGCTGCAACAGAAAGTGGAGCGTCCCTTTCCGGCGCATCGCTTCCACGGCATTCCTCAGCATGCTCTCGATCATCGCCTGGACTGAAGCTGTGGCTACGTATACGGGAAGCAACTCCGCCTGACGGGAAGAGGTGACATCGATTGTCGACATGGCATCCAATCCCAGATCCGTGCAGGCATTCTCGAGCAGCGTGCCCAGATCTACCGATTCCCGCTCCTCCCCTACTTTGATGAGGGCCAGAAAACGCTTGATCCGTTCCCGGCAGAACCGGTGGGCCACTTGCATTTCTTCAACTGCCTCACGGAAGCCAGAATCCTTCTCAAGGCCTGCCTCTTGGATCGACTCCTGCAGATTCACGACCGCGAATTCGGCAGGCAGCAGGGCCTTGCCCAGATTGTGGGTCAAGATCCCTGCAAAGCTTTCTAGCCTCCCCAAATGTTCCCTTGTCATTCGGTTCGTGTCATCAATTCCCTGAATGTACCACCCTATCCTGGAGGCTTGAATGTGTGTTTCCCGGGCAATCCAGCGAAACAGCCGTCCGTCCTGCCAGCTATCGATGAATCCCGATTCCCTGGCTCGGGCATGCCCGATCACGCGATCCAGCAGATCCCCTGGGACCAGTTCGCGAAATCGCGTATTTGCATAGAGCAACTCTCCCTGGTCATCTGTGAGTGCTGCTGCTGTCACTCCGTCAGACAGCATTCCGCTCAACACCCGCTCCTGGCGGCGTACTCTGTAGGACAGATACACCAGCAAGAGGACAAAGGACACAGCGAATGCTGGGGGGATCGCGGGATTCGCCATCAAGCGTGATACGAATGGAACATGACTGATCGTGAAGGACTGCAACAACTGACCATCCGAAACATGAATGCGGCTGTTCTCAAGCGTACCGTCTACGGATTCCAGCAGGATCCGATTCTTATTCCCTGCAGTACTGATCTCGACCAGTGGTTGCCCCTCCGGGGAATAGAGCCTGTATCCGGTCGCGGGGCGGAATGCGAGCCAGTACGCCTCTTGGACAAGCCCGATCAGGATGCTGTCACGGAATCCACGCAGGTGCCCCGCCGGCACAAGTCTTCCTGAATCGAAAAAAAACTTGAATAATCGTCCGTCCTGGTTGACAAGGAGTGCGTGGTTCTGGCGGATCAGACAGAAGTTCTCCAGACCAGCCAAACGAGCCGAAGTAAGCACGCTGTCCTTCCAAGCATCCAGGACGACCAGGTTATGCGTCTCGGGAACGTCAACCCTGTCAAAGACCTGCTTGGTCTGCAGGTAGATCCGACGGCGGTCCTGCAGAACGTGGGCATTCAATGCCGTGTGCGCCATCCCCATGCGAATCTGCTCGACAAAACCGGAATCGGGATCCATCAGAAACAAAGGTGCTTCCCCGTCGTTGACACCACCCAGTTCCCTGCCGTTGCGGGTGGCATGCCCACCCATTGCGTACAAGGAATGGCCATCGGGGGTCAGCAGCGTCTGATTTGAGTAGGGGGCTGGCGCAATGGCATTGGGAAACAAGTCAACGATCTGCAGCGATAGGGGATCGATGAGAACACCACCACGCCAGCCTTCAAAATGGCCGAACAGGGACAGGTAAAGCAACTCTCGCCCCTTGTGCTCCAGGCGATTCGCCTCAATGACCCATGGCGCTTCCCTTATTGAAACAGGCACCTGATCCGAGTGAAACAGCGGCAGGTCCGCTTCCTCAATCCCGCTGCCGAAGGGCCAGCGTCGAAGACACAAGTATACGGCGCTGGAGTCGCGTGTTAGCAGACACAGTGTCGGGGCCCCTGCAAGCGTATCGAAGAAATGGGGACGAAGAACAATCTCATCCCCTGGAAAGTAGAGCTGCTTGGCCGGACGTCGCTGGAGCGGAGTATTGTACTCGATCGTCATCGAAGCGCCATGGAGCTTCGAGCGGGATTCGCGCATTCGCTCGGCGAAACCATCTTGATCGATATCCCCGACCGCAACAAACCCCGCCGTCATGCTGGAGTCGAACCGTTGGATTCGGTGTGATACACCAGGTTGAAACCAGAATTCCATCGCGCACCCGATGAGCAAGGACAGGAGCACACAAAATGCGACACCGATCAATAGAGTCTTCTTGTAATGAACAAGGAAGCTGCGACGATAGGGTAGACCCTTGTTGGCGACACCGAACATGAACCGAGACCCCTACTGCTGCGGATGTTGTACCTGGTTCGCACAAGATTGTACCCTTTTCCCACACATCATTCCATTCAAGGTGGGCTTGGGCGGGCACAAGGAATCAACAGCAATCTACATGCCTGCTGAAACAGCCGCTCCGTGTAGGCAGCGTCCACTCCGAACTCTGGCTCGAGCGCGAGAGCCAGGACCCGGAGAAGGGGCTCAAGCGCTAGGGGCGCGTCCGGTACAGAGAGCGGAAAGGTCCCGCCCCGGCATTGAGGGGCGGGCCCTTCTCTTGATGCCTCACCGTGCTTATTTGATCAGCGTCATTCTATCGGCCAGCAGGCCTCTGCCGAAATCGACCACATAGATGTAGGACCCGCTGGCGGCCGGACGACCCGCCTCCGTCAGGCCGTCCCAGCGCACCTCGTAGAGTCCGGCCCCGCCGACCTCCATGTGCAACACGCGCACCAGCTGGCCCAGGGTATTGTAGATGCGCACCTCGACCAGGCGGTCCAGGGCAACCCCGGTCCGGAAGCGGATTCTTGTGCTGCCGTTGAAGGGATTGGGCAGGTTGCCGGGTAGCTCGAAAAGCACGGGCAGGATCTCGCCTTCCGTGATCCCTTCGTCCTCGATGTCCGTCTCGCCCGAGAAACTGGTGAAGGGACTGAGCACGCCATAACCCTGGCTCAGGGCGATGATCTGCTCCATGAGTTCGTCCGCCTCCTGGGACTCCGGATCCAGGCTGTAGTACGCGACCGCCAGGTGCTCGATCTTCTGCTTGGCCCAGATCTTCGGCAGGAAATGCCGCTCGGGATCCAGCGCGTCCGCCACCGGGAGCGTATACTCGTAGGACACGGGCTGTCCGAAGGCTGTTCCATGCAACACGATCTGCAGGGGCTCCGGCTGGCTGTAGCGGCCGCTGACGATCATCTGGCTGCCGAGATACAGGTTGGGAAGCGGATCCGGGTAGACTTCGCTCACGCCTTCCGTCAGGAAATTGATCTGGGTGTCCAGCAGGACCGGGTTGTTGATGCGCAGGAAGAAGCTCGTGATCCGTTCCTCGAGCTCGTCGTTTCCCAGGAACTCGCAGAGTCCGTCGTGTTCGCTGGCCAGGCGGACCAGCAGCTGCTCGTTGACATGCGCCCCGATGCCGAAAGTGAAGATCAGGGTCTGCGCCTCGTTCTGCTGGTCCAGCTCCTCCACCAGTTCCAGAATGCCATCCGTGCTGCTTTCGCCCACATTGGCCAGGCCGTCGGTGAAGAAGACGAGAATGTTCGCCGTCGTGCCGTCGGCTGCCCCGAACTGGGGAATCGCCTCCTGGAAGGCCCCGGCAACGTTCGTGCTGCCGCTGGCGTACAGGGATTCGATGTACTCGTGCGCCGCCTGGCGGTTCGCGGCTGTCGCCTCGACATGCCCGGGGCGAAAGCTGTGGACGCTGCTGGAGAAGCTGACCAGGTTGAAGCGGTCCGCCGGGTTCAGGTTGTCGACGATGGTGGAGGCGGCCCCGCGCGCCTGGACGATCTTCTGGCCGGACATGCTGCCGCTGCGGTCGATGACAAGGGTGAAGACCTTCTGGATCACATCCGTCGTCTGCGAGGGATCCGGCTCGGCGACGAAGGCGAAATAGCCGTTGCCGCCCGCATCGGGCAGCAGCGAATCCGGCAGCAGCGTGCTGAAGCCGAAGAGGCCCAGCTCTTCCGGATCGAGCTCGTAGCTCAAGTGAAAGTCGTGATCCGCCGGCTCCTCGATCTCGTCGTGGAAGAGGTATGCGAAGTGCGTTCCGGCCACCAGCGAGTCCACTGGAATGCCCGTGTGATCCAAATCCAGGATCGTGCGCTCCGATTCGAGCGTGAATGCGAATTCCTGCCGGTCCAGGGGCGCGGCCTGGATCAGCGAGTAGTCTGCGGGAAAGTCGAAACCGACACGCCCGAAGTCGTAGGGCAGAAGCTGCACGTAGCTCAATTCGACCACCAGCTGCGAGTCGGGCAGGACGGCCTCCTCCAGATCGTAGTACAGCGGCGTATTCCCCAGGTGCTGGCGCAGGGAGGGGTGCGCCGTTCCGCCGCCGGGCAGCGTCGTGTCCGCGGGCGCCGCGGCGATGCCCGCCTCGTGCCACACGCCATCCTGCCTCCAGCGCAGGCGTGTCGCACTGGCGTCCTCCGCGAGCGGAAAGCCGTACTTCACGATGCGGGGCGTTTCCCCCAGGTTCCGGAATTCCTGTCTTGCAACCACCTGGGACACCTGGTTCTCGACGAGCGCGTTCACGCGACTCGCCTCCAGGTGCAGGCACTCGAGGTTTCCGGCATCGGCAATGGCAACCCCGTTGGCTGGGGCCGTATTGACCAGGAGCAGCGTATACAATGGAACCAGGAACAAGCGGGCGTTCATCGGTCTCTCCTTTCCGTAGGGGGAACGGGGGCTTCCCGTTGTGTAAGAAAGTCAAGACTGCCGATCGATAGTCTGGAAAGCCTGATCCGAATCCCGCGACACACGGCTTCGAATCCACGTGTAGGCTTGCTGCCCATCGATCAAGCAAGAACAATGCCATGATTGCGTATGCCTTGCGACCTCCGCCTACCTTTTTTCACAGCAGCGCCCTCGAGGTGATCGATTAAATGGTGCTGCCGACGCGGATTAAAGATCGACGAACCATGCACCGATAGAACCCCATGCACCAACTGCGTCAGGAGTCCCCCCCAGCAGGCGGCAGCATACACCCAGTACTGGCTCGCCAACGGATTCGCACCCCGCACGTTTCCCGGAGCCGCAGCAGAAGTACATCCGAAGGAGTGCATGTCCGTGGATCCCGATACCGGCTGGAAAGCCCGTCTACTCCTAAAATCAATCCTGGGAGCCGCCGCAGGAATCGGGCTTCTGGTGCTGATTCAGGTTCATCTTGTGCTGAAAGACTTCACCCCCCTGATGCTCTGGTTGCCCGCAACGATCTCCGTGGCCCTTGGGAGCCTGTTCGCCATGGTTTTGATCGGGAAAAGGCGGCAGGAGCTGGCGCTGTCCGACACCCGCTCCACTCTGCGCCGCCTGGAGGATATCGCGAACATCTCGGCCGACTGGATCTGGGAAGTGGACGCGGAAGGGCGCTTTACCTATGTATCCAAAAGGATCGAGGAGATCCTGGGTTTCACTTGCGAAGAAGTGCTGGGAAAGAGCGCTTTCGACTTCATGCCAGAGGATGAGGCGCGCCGGGTCAGGAAGATTTTTTCTCGACTCGTCGCGGAAAAAGCGTCGATGCGCGCCCTGGAGAACTGGCATCTGAGTCGGCACGGGTCCAGGATCTGCCTGCTGAGCAACGGCATGCCGATTCTGGACGATCAGGGTCGTCTGCTGGGCTACCGGGGAGCGGATCGCGACATCACGCTGCTCAAGCGCCAGGAGGAACTGGAACACCTGCTGGCGGAGATCGAGCTGCAGCCCGACTCCTGCGATCGAAGGGAACTGCTGGAAAGGCTTCTGCGAGCCTGCCGAAAGCTGTGTGACAGTCCCTTCGGCTTCCTGCTGGAATCCGACCCCTCCAGCGGGCGCTTCTCCTGCCGCTCCTGGTCCGGCCGGAGGGAGATCGCCCCGGGCTGGATCACGCAGGAACTGGAAGACCCTTCCTTCTGGGCCGACTGCGAACGGAGCCGGAAGCCCCTGCAGCGCGAGACCCCGCACGCGGAGGCCGGACACCTGGGCCCCCTGCTGACCCGCGTCCTGATGATCCCGATCCTGGAAAAGGGGCGTGTCACAGCCATCCTGGGCGTCAGCGGCAAGGCGCGCCCGTATACGGAGGTCAACCGGGACCTGCTGCAGGAGGCCGCGGAGAAGATCTGGCATCTGCTGGCACGCAAGGACAACTCGCTCACGCAAAAGGAAACCGAGGAGCGCCAGGCGGCCCTCTACCACCTGCTCATCGACCTGAACCGCTGCCAGACCCTCTCGGAGGCGGCGCCCTACCTGTGCAACGCCGGAACAAGGGTCACCGGCCTGCGGCAGAGCGGGCTTCTTCTCCTGGACCGGGACGAGGCGCATCTCGTATACGACAGGGACCTGCCCGCCCCCCTGGCCGACCTGCTGCAGGACATGCCCCGCGCGAATCCGGCCCTTCAAAGGGCGGAACAGGGGGCGGACGTGATCGACCTGCTGCAACACAGCGACGAGCTGCGGAACCGCTCCGGGGCATGCCTTGTGCGACGGGTCTTCCTGGCCCCGATCGGCACCGGCAGCGAGATCGTCGGCTACCTGGTCCTGGCAAGCCAGGAAAGCGGGGAACTGGACAGCGTGCAGCTGAACTGGCTCTCCCTGCTGACCGCGAATACGGAAAGCGCCCTCGAGCGCATCCAGCAGCAGCAGCAGCTGATGCTGCAGTCGGCGCTGCTGGATCACGTGGACGAGGCCGTGCTCGCGCTGGATCGAAAAGGCCAAGTGATACTCTGGAACGAGGCCGCCAGCCGGATCTATGGCCTGGAGGGGCAGCAGGCGATCGGCCGGAAGGTCAGGGACCTGCTGCCTTCGCCCATGGATCCGACGCAGATCGACGAGATCCGCGAGACCATCAACCGCAAGGGCGAATGGACACGCCGCGTGAAGCAGCATAGGGTGAACGGAGAAGCCTTCGACTCGGACTGGCGAGTGACACAGGTCCGCGGAGCCAACGGCATGCTGCTGGCCTACGCCAGCATTGTTCGCGAGCTGAAGACGAAACGCCTGCCCGGGGGAAAGACCCGCAGGTCCTAGGGCCGCTCTTTCCGGATCAGCTCCAGGACGTGCTCGATCCCCTCGTCCAGGCGCAACAGCCTGTCGCGCATCTGCTCGATGCGGTCCAGTTTTCGCCAGGCCACGGTGGGCACGGCCGTGTCCTGCAGGAAGCCCTGCAGGTCCCCGATGAACCATTCGGGCTCCGCCATCTCTCCCGTGCTGCGGTACTGGAAATAGGTATACAACAGCGGCAGGGCGCGCTGGCGCGTGAAGTCGTTGAATTCCTGCTCGATGAACCAGGCCATGCGCGGAATCCGGTAGTCGTAGAGATCGATCAGGGCGATCCGCAGCCCCGGCTCGCGAATCGTGTCCAGGCCGCTCGAGCGCAGGGTCTCGTAGGGCGCGGTCCGGGTCTCGAAATGCAGCTGCCAGGTGCAGCGGCGGAAGTGCATGGCCCAGGCTTCGTCCCGTTCTCCGGACCCGCCCGCCTCCAGCCCGTCCACGAAAAGCCGGACAGACTGCTCCATGTGCTCCAGGCGCGCCAGGCGCCCCTGGATATGCTGGCGATCCTCCAGCAGGGCCGCCCGCACTTCGCGCAGGGCCTCGTTCTTGAAGGTCGAGCGCTTGCGCTCCGTGTTCCAATTCTCGATCTGCAGGGCGAAAAGAATGCCGATGACGATGAGGGAGAGCTCGCGCAGGTAGGATCCGAAACCGGGGCGCTTCTGCAGCCGGGGCCAATTCATAGCATTCCACCTATCTTGTATACACTGCCGGTCGTCGGCGTATTCCCCGACAGCAGGGCCGCCGCGACTCCCGGCGTCCCCCGGCGTCCCCGCGTCGGGAGTATGCTAAAACGGAAACGGGCACCCAAGGGTGCCCGTTCTCGTTTTCCATCCGCGTGATCCTAGCGGTCGTTGTCCTGCCGCAGAAGGTCTTTCACCCGCCGTTCCCAGCGGACGCGGTCGCCGTGTGACGCGGCCGCCAGGTTGGCCCGCACCACGTAGAAGGCCTTCGCGTCGGCCGAAGGCAAGGGCAGGGTCGCCTGGGTGTCCGTCGTGTTGAGTGTCGGACTCAGGCTGTCGATGTCCTCCCAGGGAGTGCTCAGCGTATAGAGGTCGTAGGAGGTCGCGCCGGCCACCGGACACCAGACCAGTTCGATCTCCGTGTCCGTGGTCTCGATGAAGGCGTAGAGGAAGTCGCCCTCGCCCAGCGGAAGCACGAAGGCCTCGCCGACGGAGGGATCATCGTCCACATCCCAGATCCGCGCGGACAGGGGCGTGCCGTCGACCGAGCAGAAGTCGTTGTAGCGCGCGTATACGTCACCGCTTCCCAGCACCTCCAGGTCGTAGGCTCCGTTGTTCGCCAGGGTACTGGTCCAGGCGCTGCTGTCGCCGATGGCGCAGTCCACCGTGTTCTGCACCTGCACGCCCGACCCGCCCGAGAACAGGAAGGCGCTGCTCTGCACGGTCGGCGTGGCCTCGAAGAGCTCCAGCGCGTTGTCGCGGCTGTAGACGAGCTCGCAGTACTGCAGGGCGGGCTGGTCGGTCTCTTCGCAGCGAAGACCGTCCTCGGCGTACTCCACCCGGCACCAGTTCATGGTGCTGGTCGATCCGTCCGTGTCGCTTCCCGTGCGGAAGCGGAGTCCGTCCCAGGCCTCTCCCGTACTCGGCCCCGTGAAGACGATCAGGCTGTCCGCCGTGCCGACGGCCTCGAGGCGGCCGGCATTCGAACTGCTCGAAAGGCCCCCGCCGATCTGGAGTTCCGCATGAGCGTCGAAATGCAGCACGCTGCCGGGCGAAAGGCTCAGGCGGGCCGAGCCAAGGCCGTAGACCCAGGTGGTTTCGCGGAAGACCACGGGGTGGGGGTAGGCCGGGAGGTCGAAGTGCACATCCTGGACAATATGTCCCGTATACTCCAGCTCGTCGCCGCCGTTGCCGCTCATCCCCAGATTCGAGCTTTCCACCAGGTCTGCCCCTTCGCAGCGCATGGCGGGCCCGGCATTGTCCAGCAACTGGCAGTCCACCAGGACGGAAGGCGGATAACACTGGTAGAAGGAGACCCCGGCATCGGTCGAATGTTCGAAGACGCAATCGGAAATAGCGGCGGGCTGGCTCGTGGATTCGGAACGCAGGTTGAAGTCCTCTCCCTGTCGCACGACGCACCAGGCCATTTCGCTGGTGGCGCCGTCGAAGTCGCTCGCGTTGCGGAACCAGAGACCGTCCCAATCGCCGTCCAGGCCGCTGCGCGGCTGCAGCGTGATCAGGCTGTCCGCCGTGCCGACGGCCACCAGCTGGCCGCGGTTGCTCTGCGCGCCGTCCAGGGTGCCGCCGATGCGCAGGCTGGCCCCGCTCTCGAACTCGAGCGTATTGCCCGGAGGAATCGTCAAGGTCGGTACCGAGTTGTCCTGCACGCTGACGATTCCGTCGAAGTAGACCGGATGCGGGTAGGACAAGAGGTCCAGCTCCACGTCGCCGGTGATGTTTCCGTTGTATACAATCTCCTCCGCGCCGTTGCCGCTCCAGCTGAGGTTCTCCGTCTCGACCAGCGCCGATCCGGCGAGCTCGATGGCAACGTCCGCGTTGTCCTCGATCGTCACATCGACAAGCCGGGAAGGCGGATAGCACTGGTAGAAGCTCAAGCCGTGGCCCGTCGCATTCTCGAAGAGGCAATGGGCAATGCTGTCCGGCTGGCTCGTCGTTTCTGCGCGCAGGTTCCAGTCCTCGCCCTGTCGTACGACACACCAGGCCATGCTGCTCGTGGCGCCGGAAAGATCGCTCGCCGCGCGGAACCAAAGGCCCTTCCAGTCGCCGTCGACGCCGCTGCGGGCCTGCAGCGTGATCAGGCTGTCGGCGCTGCCGACGGCGTGCAGCTGGCCGCGGTGGGAGTTGGCGCCGTCCAGGGTGCCGCCGATGCGCAGGCTGGCCCCGCTCTCGAACTCGAGCAGGGAGCCGGGAGCAAGCGTCAGGGTCGGTACGTCCACGCCCAGGACTGCCGTCAGGCCGCTGAAGTAGACCGGAAGGGGATAGCCGGCGGGATCCAGCGTGACATCGCCGCTGATGGTTCCCGTGTACTCCACTTCCTCGACCAGGTTGCCGCTTGTGCTCACTCCGTTGAGCACAGGCAGTTCCGCGCCCAGGGACAGCAAAGGCTTGGCGCCGTTGTCCACGATCGAGCAGTCGATGAACTCCGCGGGCGGGTAGCACTGCTCGACGGTGACGCCGTAGCCGGCCGCCTCGCGGAAGACGCAGTCCTGAATGGTCGCCGGCTGGGTGGTCTGGCGCAGGATCAGGTTCTGGTCATCGGCCTTTTCGACGATGCACCAGTCCAGCATGCTTTGCGAGCCATTGACCTGGCTGCCGGCATTGAAGCGCAGGCCTTCCCAGTCTCCGCTTGCGCCACTCTCCGCCGTGAAGAGGATCGGCAGGGAGGAGGTCCCCTGGGCGACCAGTTCTCCGGCGTGGCTGTTGGTGTTGAGTGTGCCTCCGATCACCAGGCCGGCACCGCTGACGAAGCGGACTTCCACGCCGGCTTCCACGGTCAGCCGCGGGACAGAGGAACCAATGACGGTCAGGGTTCCCTGCACCTCATAGGGGCTTCCGGCCAGATTCCAGTTGGTATCGGTCGTGATTAATCCTCCGGGCACAACTGTCTGGGCCTGGAGCGGAAGAGCGCAGACCAGCGCCGCGAGCAAGCAAGCTGCAGTTCGTTTCATGCCAATCCTCGAAATTGATGTGTGCTATGCAATCAGGAGTTCCCTGCAAAATGGGTACCCGCCTAATTCCAATGGAAACAGGCCTCGCACCCTCCGGTCCCTGGGCACCAGTGTGCAGGGCGACCGAATTCTGCACAGCAGACGGCCAACCGGACCCGCACTTGTCCGGCGCTTCTGTTTCACGGGGGATTTGCGACCTTGGCGGGTTCATTTCCTTTAGAGGGAGACAAAGGCAGGGACATGGCATTTGAAGCGCTTTGTGGACAGGACCACCTGAAAAAGCTTCTGCTGCGGGCCGAAGCGGGCGAACACCTGGCCTCCGCCTACCTGTTCCATGGCGAAGAGGGACTGGGCGCCGGTTGTGCCGCGCTTGAGCTGATGCGCCTGCTGCTCTGCGAGGCGGAAGAGGGCAAGCGCCCTTGCGGCCGCTGCCCTGGCTGTTTCAAGTCCGCGGCCCTGGATCATCCGGACCTGAACATCCTCTTTCCCTTGCCCAGCCTTCCGTCGGGAAAGGCTGAGGACGATCCGGCCGATCATTCGGCAGGGGCGATCCGGGAACAGCTGGAACTCCTGGCCAGGGATCCCTGGCATGCGCCGAAAATCACCGGGGCAAGACAGATTCTCGTCGCCCAGATCCGCTTCCTGAAAAAGTGGGCAGCGCTAAGAAGCTACCAGGGGCGCTATCGGGTCATCGTGATTTACGAAGCCCAGGCGATGGGGGACCAGGCGCAGAACGCGCTGCTCAAGCTGCTGGAAGAGCCTCCTCCGCAGACAATCCTGCTCCTGTGCGCGGACCGGCCGGACAATCTGCTGCCGACCATTGTCAGCCGCTGTCAGCAGGTTCCGCTTTGGCCCGTGCCCGAGGAGCAGCTGCGCGCCTGGATGCAGTCCCGCCCTGAAGCGCTGCAGCTGGACGCGGAAGCCTTGGAACACCTGCTGGCGCTCAGCGACGGCAATCCGGCGCGCGCACGCCAGCTGCTGGAAGGAAGCCTTCCGGAAGCGGTCGCCGACTTCATCGCCGATGCGATCCTCCAGAATCCGAAGGCCATTGTGGAACGAATGCAGGCCGTCGAGAAGATCAAGGACAAGGAGGAAGCGCGGGAGGTGGTGCAGCAGTGGATCCGGCAATGCCGCAGCTGGCTGCAGGATGTCCGCCTGCTGCAGCAGGATCCGCAGGCCATCGACCGTGTCCGCTACCGAAATGAACTGGAGCGCCTCAAGGGCTTCGCCGCGAAAATGGCCGTGCGGAACCCGGACCTCCTCGACCAGAAGATGGAACGCCAGCTGCGACTGATCGAACGCAACGTCCAGCTGTACAGCGTCATGATCACCCTGATGCAGGACCTGCGCGAACACATCACGCGCGAGGCGGCATAGGAAAGTGGATCACGCAGACAGGCCGTCTCACGGCCAGGATGGAACGGAACAACCATGAGCACCTATATCGAAGTGCAGTTCAAGGGCAATCGCCGCCTGCCCTATCTCAACCCGATGGCCTTCCCCGTCCGCCTGGGCGACACGGTGATCGTCGAGGCCGAGAAGGGCGAGGACATCGGCCGTGTGGTACAGATCACGGAGGTCGACCGCATCAGCAGCGAGGATTCGCGGGAAAGCGTCCCTTCCATCCTGCGCAAGGCCGGCCCCCACGACCACCAGCGCCTGATGCGCAACGAGGAACGTGAGACAAAGGCCGAGGAGACCTGCCGCGAGTTGATCCGGGAGCACCGCCTGCGCATGAAGCTGGTCAACGTGGAGTTCCAGCTGGACGGCAAGAAGGTGACCTTCTTCTTCACCGCCGAGGGCCGCGTCGACTTCCGGCACCTGGTCAAGGACCTGGCCTCCCGCCTGCGGACACGCATCGACCTGCGCCAGATCGGCGCGCGCGACGAGGCGAAGAAGTTCGGCGGCTACGGCCCCTGCGGGCAGAAGCAGTGCTGCAGCAGCTTCCTGCCGCGCTTCGATCCGATCACGACCTCCATGGCCAAGGCCCAGAACCTGCCGCTCAACCCGACCAAGCTGTCCGGCAACTGCGGCCGGCTGAAATGCTGCCTGCGCTACGAGCTGGATTTCTACAAGTCCGAGTTCGCCCGCTACCCGAACATCAACACGGCGGTCGAGACCCTGAAGGGCCTGGCCTTCGTGGACAAGATCGACATCTTCCACGAGGAAGTCGTGATACGCTACAAGGACGGCGACATGGACAGCATCAGCCGCCAGGAGCTGATGGACCTGCTGGCCTTCAAGCCGGGCGCCATGAACTGCAAGTCCGGCTGCGGGGCGAAGCACGAACGAAAAGCGCCCGAAGGGGCGGACAACCGCCCGGCGCCTTCCGAGGAGAAGGAGAAGCGCCCCGAAAGGCGCAGCTCCGAGAGGCGCGAGGCCGAGCGCCGAAGCGAGGAGCGCCGTGTCGGACAGGAGGATTCCCGGGAGAACCCCGAGGAGCGCCGCCAGGAGACACGCCGCGGCGAGGAGCGCCGTGCGCGGGATCGCCGGGGCGAGCGTGGCCGACGGGGTGGATCACGACGCGGAGGACGGCGCGGAGGACGCAACCGGAGCCCCCGAAGCGGCGAGGGACGTTCCGCGGACCGCGGGCAGCGCGGCCAGGGCAGAGCCGAGGAATAGCGATGAAGCGCTTCTACATCACGACCCCCATCTACTACGTCAACGCGAACCTGCACCTGGGCCACGCCTACACGACCGTCCTGGCGGATGTGCTGGGAAGGTATCACGCCCTGATGGGCGACGAGGTCCGCATGCTCACCGGCACCGACGAGCACGGCCAGAAGGTGCTCGAGGCCTCGCGCAGGCTGGGCACGGACCCGCGCGCCCACGTGGACGGCCACTCGGCCCGCTTCCGCGAGGCCTGGGACCGGCTCAAGATCCGCTACGACCGCTTTATCCGCACCACGGACGAAGACCACGTGAGACGCGTCCAGGAGGCCCTTGTGCAGCTGCACGCGAACGGCCACCTCTACGAGAAGGATTACGTGGGCTGGTACGACGTGAAGGAAGAGCGCTACTACACGGAGAAGGACCTTGTCGACGGGCGCAGCCCGGACGGCAACGAGGTCGCGGAACTGCGCGAAAAGAACTGGTTCTTCCGCATGTCGGCCTTCCAGGACTGGCTCGTGGAGCACATCGAGAGCACTCCGGGCTTCATCCAGCCCGACAGCCGCCGCAACGAGGTGCTCGGCTTCCTGCGCCGGCCGCTGGAGGACCTGTGCATCAGCCGGCCCAAGTCGCGCATGGACTGGGGGATCGAGCTTCCCTTCGACCGCGACTTCGTGTGCTATGTCTGGGTCGATGCCCTGCTCAACTATGTCACGGGCTCCGGGGATCCGGGACGGAAGGAGATGGCCGGCGAGTGGTGGCCGGCGAGCACGCACCTGATCGGCAAGGACATCCTGACCACGCACTGCGTCTATTGGATCACGCTGCTCAAGGCCCTCGACATCGCGCCCCCCGACAGCCTGCTGGCCCACGGCTGGTGGCTCGTCGACGAGAAGAAGATGTCCAAGTCCGACGGCAACGTGATCGACCCCATGGCGATGATCGAGCCCCTCGGAGTGGACTCCTTCCGCTTTTTCCTGATCCGCGAGATGGTACCCTGGAACGACGCCAACTTCGGCCTGGACAGCATTGTCAAGCGGCTCAACACGGACCTGGCCAACGACCTGGGAAACCTGCTTTCCCGTGTGACAAACCTCGCCGACAAGAACTTCGGCGGCCGCCTGCCTTCCCCGGGCGAGGCGGAGCTGACCGGCCTGCGCGGCGGCTGGACCTCCCTGCTGGAAGGCTGGCAGGAGCGCGTCCGCGAGAACGATCTCTATGGGCTGCTCGAGGAGCTCTTCCGCCTGGTGCGCGAAGCCAACCGCATGATGGAAAGCCACGCCCCCTGGAAGCTGGTCAAGGAGGATCCGGAGAAGGCGGCCCTCGTGCTGGCCGAAATGGCGGAATCCCTGCGGCTGAGCGCGCTCCTGCTGGAGCCGGTCATGCCCGACAAGAGCCGGGAAGTCCTGGAACGCCTGGGCTGCTCCGCGGATGGGGTTCTGGACTGGCAGGCCGAGGCCCGCCAGCTGCAGCATGGCAAGCCGGTCTTTCCGCGCATCGACGCCAAGGACCTGCGCAAGACCCTGGAGAATAAAAGCGGAAAAACGCCCCCCCCGGCGAAGGTCGAGGAAGAGGGCCTGGTCGATTTCGAACACTTCTCGGCCCTGCGCATAGTGGCGGCGCGCATTGAACAGGCCGATAAGGTGGAAGGGGCCGACCGCCTCCTGAAGCTGATCCTGGACGATGGAAGCGGCAAGCGACAGATCGTTGCGGGAATCGCCTCCCACTACAAGGCCGAGGAGCTGTCCGGCCGGATGATCTGCGCGGTGGTCAACCTCAAGCCGGCGACCATTCGGGGCGTGGAAAGCCACGGCATGCTCCTGGCGGCCAAGACCCGCAAAAAGCTGACGCTGGTGTCACCCGGAGAGGTGGCTCCCGGCACGCCGATCGGCTAGGACGACAGCAAAGGGCTCATGGATCCTTCATCCCTGCTTCATCAGCTCTTCATGAAACGCAACCGGGCCCGTCTGGTCTTTCCGCGGGATCCGGGAGACGGCCCCATGCTGGCCAATGAGGCCTGGCTGCGCCTCTGCGGCCTGAAGCAGGAAGCGTTGCACTCGCTCACTCCCGAGGATCTCCTGCGTCCTCTCCCCACGGAAGAGGGCGAATGCCTGCTCCAGATCCGCAAGGGCGAGAGCTGGCTGGAGCAGATCTGCGAAGTGCGCGGCTGCGGGGAATGGCTGGAGGTGATCCGGCTGGATCGTCCCCCCGGCGAACCCGGACCGCGCGAAATGGCCGACCGGTTGCGCACCATCCTGCACATTGCCCGCGACCTGCGCACCAAGGGCGAGGTCGAGGAGATCATCCAGGAGATCGGCCACAGCTGCAAGCGCATCGCCAAATCCCTGCGCACCACGATCTTCATCACCAATTCCGACGAGACGCTGAGCCCGATCTACACGGATGACGAGGAATTCCGCGAGGTGATCCTTTCCATGCGGGTGGAAAAGGGGGCCGGACTGACCGGGCAGGTGGTCAAGAGCGGAGCCGCGCGCATCGTCAATGATCCTTTGCACAGCTCGGTGGTCAAGCAGATTCCCGGAACGCCCGTCGTCGAGGAGTCCCTGCTCAGCGTTCCGATGCTGAGCGGCGAAAGGGTGCTGGGGGCGATCACGCTCAGCCGAGAGATCCATCATCCCTTCAACGACTCGGACCTGGAGATCATGTCGATCCTGGCGCACCAGGTCTCGGAGATCCTCGCCGAGCAGGAGCTGATCGGCAAGCTGGCCGAGTCGGAGCTGAAGTTCCGTTCGCTGGTCCGCAACGCAGAGGCCGGCCTCTTCCGCCTGGACAAGGACGGCGACCTGCTGGAGATCAATCCCTTCGCGCTGCGTATCTTCGGCATTCCGGAAGACGAGAAGCCGCACCTGCAGGACATCTGGGGCAGCGAGGACAACCACGCCCGCTTCCTGCAGGCGATCAACCGCCACGGGCGCGTGTCACAATTCGAATGTCGCACATTGTCCCGCGACGGGCGCGTGCTGGAGCTGGAGTTCAGCGGACGGATCTTCGCCGAGATGGGCTACGTCGAGGGCGTCGTATACGACCGCACGGAAGAGAAGCACCACGAGACGGAGAGCCGCAACCGGCTCAACTTCCTGGAGAACCTGGTCAACCAGACGCCCCAGCCCCTGTTGATCCTGCGGGCCGACGGCGACCTCGTGAGACTCAACCCGACCTTCGAGCAGGTCTTCGAGATCGGGCGCCGCGAGCTGATGCTCGGCAGCCAGGGCCGCGGTCCGCTGGACCAGCTCTGCGAGCTGATGCCGGAGGTGCGCGAGATCTGGCAGCGCTGCCTGAAGGGCGTGACGGTCAGCGAGGAGCTCAAGGTGAGCCAGGCGCGCTTCAAGGGGCGCGAATCGGACCTGCACCTGATCCTGAGCGCATTCCCGATCCACAACCGCATCGGCAACCTGACGGACATCGTGCTCCAGTTCCAGGACATCACGCGGCGCGCCAACCTGCAGCGACAGCTGATCCGCGCGCAGAAGCTGGAATCCATCGGCAGCCTGGCGGGCGGCTTCGCGCACGACTTCAAGAACATCCTCGCCGGCATCCTGGGCAACGCCAACTATCTGAAGCTGATCCTGCAGGACAATCCGGAAGCCGTGCGCATCGCGGAGACCATCGAGCGTGCGACAGGCAAGGCCGACAGCCTGACCCGCAAGATGCTGGGCATGGCGCGCCAGGGCGGAGAGGAGCGGGAACCCCTGGACCTGAACGCGCTTGTCGGACAGATGCAGCGCCTGGTCGAGCGGGGCATCTCCAAGCAGGTCGAGCTGTCTGTAATACAGGAAGAGAAGCTGCCGCTGATCCAGGGCAACCTGGAGCAGGTCGAGCAGGTGCTGCTCAACCTGGTGCTGAACTCGGTGGACGCCGTCGGCGAGAAGGGCGGGATCTTCGTCCGCACGCGCAGCCTGCGGCTGAACCCGGTCACGCTGACCCAGGCCATCGAGGGCGACCCCTTCATCGAGATCGAGGTTCGTGATACAGGCCATGGCATTCCCGACGACCTGCAGGTCAAGATCTTCGACCCCTATTTCACCACCAAGCCCGAGGGCAAGGGCACGGGCCTGGGACTGGCCATGGTCGACGCCATCGTGCGCAGCCATGGCGGCCGTGTCGAGCTGGCCAGCCGGGTCGGCGTCGGCACGCGCTTCCGCGTCTACCTGCCGGTCAGCGACCGCGTGCCGGATGTCCGCCCGCGGGAAGTGCAAGGCGAACTTGCCCGCAGCAGCGGCAACGAGCACATCCTGGTCATCGACGACGAGGATGTGATCCGCGACATGGTCACGCGCATGCTGGGGAACATGGGCTACACCTCGGAGGCCTTCAGCCGCGGCAGCGAGGCGCTGGCGTACTACGAAGAGGATCCCTCGCGCGTGCAGCTGGTCGTGCTCGACATGATGATGCCGGAGATGAGCGGCCTGGAAGTCCACGAACGCCTGGTGGCGCTCAACCCGGATGTGCGCATCCTGATCTGCTCGGGCTACAGCGAGGAGGACTCCGCGACTCTGCTGGCCATGCCCTCCATCTACGGCTACCTGCGCAAGCCCTTCTCCATCGCCACCTTCAGCCAGACCCTGCGCAACATCCTCGACGCCCCGGCGAAGATCGCGGGCGCTTCAAAAGAGACCCAATAGGCGCGACAGTTTCCGCATGTATCACATGAGGCTAATTCTGGTCGGCCGTTGCACGGCCGTCTGACTATAAGATCTGCCGGCAGGCAGTGCGCTGGCGGTGGACATGGGGAGTCGTTTGCCAATCGTGATCTGGCACTGGCTTGGAGCCTGTTGAGGGCAACATGGCAGGCGATGGTTTGTCCAGATCGAGGGTCTGATTCTTGTGGGACTAGCGATGTGTCTCGGCCCTGGATACCGCTCCTTAATGGCAGAGTGTCCAAGGGCGCGTCCATTTCTCGGGACTGATTTTTGTGGCAATAAAGCCGTGCACTGTGAGTAGGAGCGTGTAAGACCAAATCACAATCCACCCCCGTCCACACCCCCATCCACAAATCCGTCCACCCCACCAGACACACCCGCAGATCCACTAGCACAGCCCTGCCCGCACGAGAGCGCCGGTCCAAAAACCACAACCGGCCGCGAAGCGGCCGATGAATCGAAGCCGCATGTGAAACATGCGGTCAAGGGATCCCCGACCAATTGCCCCCCTTTCGCCGCGAAGCGGTGAAAGGAGAGGGGCCGGCAGCGGCGAAGCCGCGGGGGGTCGCGTTATTTCAACAACAACACCTTCCCCGTCCGCACCTCTCCCAGCGCCGCCAGCCTCAGGAAATACACCCCGCTGGCCAGCCCTTCCGCCTGGAACACAACCTCATGCCTGCCTGCCGGCAGCAGGTCATGAACCAGCGTATGCACCTTTTGCCCGCGCAGGTTGTATACAGCCAGCGTGACCGGCGCACTGTTGGGCAGGTCGAAGGCGACCGTCGTTGCCGGGTTGAAGGGGTTCGGCCAGGCCGGATGCAAGGCGATGCTTGCCGGCAGGGCCGGGGTTTCCTTCGGTGTGACAGAGACCTGTGGATCCTGCTCCCGGGCGCCCGGGCCGCCGGTGTAGCCCATGTCATTCCGCAGGCCACCCTGGCTGGGCCAAAGAGCAAAGCCGGGGGATTCGGGGTCCTCCACATCATTGTAGACGGGGTCCGGATTGCCGGCATCGATGGCGGGGGAGGCGGGGGATAGGTAGGGGATGCCTAAGTCTACGTCGAAGAGGGGGTCCTCAACCAGGCAATCTTCCCCTTCCATCCCCACTTGAAGTACAGAGTTTTGAAAACTGGGCAAGTCCCAATCCGGATCCGCGAGCGTCGTATACTCGTTTCCCCAGAGAATCGAATTGTGGAAATCAAAGCCGCCGGTAAACAGTTTGGACATGGTGCAGTTCACTAGAGTCACGTTGTCCAAACTCGAGACTCCATTGTCCAGTCCGGCAATCAGTGCGGCTTGATAGGAATCATCGTACGGGTAGGGTAGGTGATTGTCCTGTTCAGCGATCTCCTCGAACACGCAATTCTGAAGGGATAGGGTATCCGGGCCGACAATGCTCAGACCGAATCGATTGGTGCGGCGTATGACGACCTGGTTCATGAAGATCGAGTCAAATCCATCGCGCAAGGCGATCCCACCGTCATCGCAATCTTCCATCAGGACATTGTCCAGTTGGTAATGTACCAGTCCGCCACCTACAAATTCCACCGTGCTGCCGACGCTGCGATGCCAGAGATCCATCCCCGGCCATTCCGGCGCGTGGTTGGGTTGGCGGTTGTTGCGGAAGACGCAGTCCCGCAGTTCTGCATATTCTCCATAGCAGGCGTGGTACAAGGCACGTCCCTTATTGGGCCAAGGGTTTTGGAACTGGGTGTAGTCGTCCGGATCGTGCAGGTAGTTGTCCTCGAAACGGCAGTTGATGAAGCGGGATGTGTCTAAATGGGACGAATAGGCTACAACGGACCCACCCCACATGGCTTGCTCTCCGTCCACAGGACCATTCAAGACTGTGTTTCGGCTGAACTCGCTGTCGAGGACATCAGCATATCCAATCGAGAGGATATGTCCACGCGCTACCGGCTGTAAAGAGTCGCCGACGATGTTGTCCGTCACATGCAAATTGCGGATCGTGCCGTCGCCATTGATGGTTCCAGCCCCATCGCCCTGAAAGAGCACACGATTGCGTTGGATGTACAGACTGTCCATGTCCAGAATGGAGCTGTTGAAGGTGTTTCGATTCCCTCTTCCTGCTCCGTCATTGAGATTGTCCGTAATGTGCACATTGCGGACGATAAGGGTGTCCCCTTCAAGACCTAGAACCCCGCTATCCTCGTTGTGGCAGTTGCGAATAGTTATGTCCCGTGCACTCGTTAAACCTTCACTCTTGAAGATTACCAAGTGATGTCCCGTGTCAGTTCCGTCAACCATTGTCACACGAGACACCTGGATTCCGGCATCCGCAAGGAAGTTGCAGACATTCTGTCCATTGTTTTGGGCTATGACAAGATCCTCAACGATCCCCAAACCATACATGTAGATGCGCATGCATTCTTCCATACCTTCAGCATCCAGTAGCACATTGTCATGGATGTGGATTCGCTGAAAGCTGAAGTTTCCTTCTCGACTGATGGATCCTTCCTGATCCAGTATGGGCGCCGCACGATCATAGCCACGGTTGTATCGAAAAACGAGATCCTGGAAGTTGATGCTTACATCCGGATGCAGCTGAATTGCACCCGCACGCATGTCCCAGCTGTTATTGAAGTATCCTTCTCCGTTCTGCACCGTGAATCCCTGCAGGTGGAGTACGGCTGGGGTTTGGGTGAAAACCTCCAGGACGGTCCCTTGATAGTCTCCATCCAGAATCGTCTCCTGAATGTCAGTGGTGTCCTGGGTGAACATGTAGTGCGAAGCCAGAGTGACTCCCCAGGAGGGCGTTGCTAGAAGCTCCACATAGGTCCCTCTGGCCACCAGAACAGTATCCCCTTCGCTGGTCGCATCCAGGGCCTGTTGGATGCTGGAGTACTCCGAGGGTACATGGAGCTGGCTTGCCCGCGCAAACGTGCAGAAGCATAGCAGACAAGCCAGCATCCAGAGTTTCATTTCCAGGGCCCTTCGACTATTTCAGCAGGAGCATCTTGCGATGCTGAACCCCAAATTCGGACCGTGCGGTGACGATGTAAACGCCGCTTGCAAATGCGCTGCCATCGAAAGCCAATGTATGGCTTCCCGCTTCCAACTCCTCTTCCAGCAGCGTCATCACCTTTTGACCTAGCAAATTGTAGACCAGAACGCTCGCCTTCCCTTCCTTCGGCAGCTCGAGGATGATCGTTGTGCTGGGATTAAAGGGGTTCGGGTAGACATTGGCGATCCGGAACTGTGTCGGCAGTCCCGGCTCTTCTTCCAGATCTCCGGGAATTGTCTGTACCATCTCGTAGTGCAGGAATTCGTGGGCCGCTTCACTCTCCTCCAGGATCCGGGAAGGTGCGAAACTGGCTGTTCCAGCCGCGGACATCCCGCCGGGCGGGGGTGGATAGGCCTGGATTTCAAGTTTGGCCAGCTTGATGGTGTTGTAGTTGATGGGATCCGTCTCGGCCATCTGCATACTGTCCAGTAGGCTCAAAATCTCCGTGCGGCGTTGCCAGCGTGCTTCCACGCACCAGCCGGAGCATTCCTGCAACATGGCCTGATGGATCACGCCAAGGGCCAGACTGCTGTCCGAGGCCTGGAAGAGGTCCGTCTGAAGGGCCGAGAAGTTCAGCTCTCCGTAGGCTTTGTCCAACCCAAGGGCTTTCAGTTTCAGCGAGGCTTCATTCGCCTCCGGATCTTTCGTGTAACTGAGGACGACAGCGCGGTAGTGTCCTTGGGCCGTTGCCAGATCCCCCAGATACTCCGCATCCTTGCCGGCCTTCAATGTGACGAGGGCCGTCATTTCGTCGTATGGACAAGTATCCGGATACAGGATCGGGCAGGATCCCAGATTGTACTCCAGTTCCGCCCAGAAGGGAATGGCCCACTCGGATGTGTCAGCTGGTGTGATCGCGCTGGTCGGAATGGAATCTGTGCAGCTCTCTCCCCAGAAGTTCTTTCTCCACGTACGAGTATTCAAGGGAGGTGAAGAGCTCGTATACGAGACGAGATCGATGTTCAATCCACCAAACTGCGGTGAAACAAACGAATTGTATCCACAGTGCAAGTCCAAGTAGCAGTCTCCGACCATTCGGACCAATGACTGAGTCAATCCATCCTCAGTGTGATCATACCCTATAAACCGATTCATCGCGCCTTCATTCATGTGTACTGTGGAATTGGTCTCTTGGCTCAACGCGGGCACGACGCAATCGACGAACTGGTTCCCCCTGAGCTCTGCGACTCCTTGGCGCACCAGAACGGGCGGCAGCAGGGAGTCCGCATCTTGTCCCTGAAACAGGAAGGTGTTGTCTTCCAGCAAGGGTATGCCGCCGACGGGGGTTCCTTCGACTTTGACCGACCAGCTGGCATCCTGGAAATTGGGAATGCCGAAGGTGCAGTCCTTGACGCGCAATTCGGTACTATACAGTGTCAGCTGTTTCGGCGTGGGAAAGTCCTGGAAGAATCTTGGGGGAACTCCTTCCTTATACCTGATGTCATAGCCGCTGAACTCTCCTTCGCAATGCATGAAGTACAGTTCCGCCTCGCCGTAGTTGTGAAAGCTCACCAGTTCCGGGCGCAAATCCAGCCCAGTCAGGGAGCCGAACTGCAGCCAGGGGCGTGTGCCGGCATAGTTCGCTGGATAGTTGAAGAGCACCCCCTGCAGAGCTCCGGCCTTATCCGTTGTCACACCGACGATGATGGCGTTGGCTGGCGAACCGTCCGGTGCCTCCCGTCCCACAATCGCTGTCCGCTGGCCTGCAACGTCGCCGATGCTCAGGTCGTCGCCTCCCTGGATGATCAGGGTCTTGCCGGCGGCTACCCGGATGCTCGTGCCCGCAGGAATGTCCGTCTGAATGACGGCGGCTGCCCCTTCCACTTCGTACCAGCCTGGCTCAAGGCAGTCGACGGTCAACTGCAGCTGCTTCACCGCATATTGCGGCGTGTATCCGATGTCCGAGGTCGTCAGGTCGAAGTCCACAATCTGAGGGTCGCCTTTGTCCAGGCACTGGCTGTCGTGGCGTAAGGCGTAGTCGGGAGTGTACTTGACAAAATCAGCAGAAGCCGAGATGGGAAGCACCAGATTCTTGCCCGTCTGCGACGTGTCAATGAATGCGTATCCATCCGTCAGCCACCAAATGGATTGGTCGAAGAGAGAATGCTTCACAGTCAGATTGGGGCCGGCAGTGCCAGCGATCGATTCACAGAGGCCGGCATTTGTACTCTCTGGATCGTGCGAATTCGTGAACAGGCAGTTGGTGATCTCGACAGCGGCATTTTGATGAAAGGACATCGTCGCAGCGTCCGACGGCTGCGTGATACCGCGATCATGATGGAAAGTGCAGTTCGTGATGGTGGCTGAGGACAGCCAATCCACATTCACATCCAGACCGGAAATGATGGCCGAAGCTGTTCCCCCCAGGTTCTCAAGGAACAAGGAATTGGTCACCGTAGCCTTGGAACCATTTGTCAGGTAGACCAGTCCATACTCAGGCATGCCTGATTGAGCGCCGCGCCAGCTGTAGTTCTCAATGAAACTGCAGTTTTCCGCCAATAAATCAGAATTCTGGACCCAAAGGAATGGGCTTCCCGAGGAATAGCCGTTCCTGAAAACCGTATTGTACAGGTCCAACGAAGCGTCTTGCGCCTTCATCAGCACATTGTTGCTTGAGCAGTCCTCGAAGGTCACATCGCGGATCTCTGCATCACACTCCCTGAACTCCATCGGTCCGTGCAGGGACATGCAGGACAAGCGAACGGCTCCCTCTTCCGCGGGTTCAAATGCTTCCGGCGTTCCCGTTACTCCTTGAATCGAGATTGAGTCGACATCCGTGAACGCCCAACCTCCGAAGAAGTACTCATTTGGATTCTCGTAGAGATAGATCCTCCAAGAGTCGAACCAGTCCGAGTTTTCGTGGATGTAGTCGATCGCATCATCCAGGTTCTCGAAGTCGAACTCTTCCCCAATTCCCACATGAACTTCCGATTTCAGTTGGCTTAGCTGGAGCCACTTCGTATACGCCGGCTTTGGTGTTCCATCGGGATGCATGGCTCCCCAACCCACGTGATCCGGATCGTTGCCCAGTTGCTCCCTGACATTCCACCACATCAAGGGGCCGGCAAATTCCCATTGCCGCCATTGCTCCAGGTAAGCCTGAGCCCAGAAAGCCTGCAGTTCTTCGCTGTTCAATCCATGCGTCTCGTATACGACTGTGGAATCCCAACACACAGTGTCGCCCGTCAAGGAGTCTATGGCGCAGAAAGTTTCGACACGGGACCAAGTTGTATCAATCGCGGGACCGCATTCGGTTCCCCAGATCTTCTTGGACGACTCTCCTTCTTCGCACATGATTGCGTAGAGTTCCTGAGTATGCATGAAACTGCTCATGGGGCTGATTCCCGTCAGACGACTCGGGTCGGCAACGATAACCCTCGGATCTGCCCGCAGTTGCTCATAGCTGATCGTGGACCCCAAAGCAAGCAGCTCCAGGGAATCGTGCACCGCTGCGGTCCCCTTGCCCACACCGAAGGGACCATAGGGATGATATCCCACTGCATCAAAAAGAGTCGAATCCCCGATGGAGTGACTATAGGCATACATGTGCTTTAAGAACTGATCCGGGGTATAAGCCGTTGTATCCGGGGGCGAGTACAAGCTCGTATCCTGTGTCACCGTCCACCTTCGCGGCACCATTCCTCCTGAAAGCACAGTTAAAGGCGGAGAGCCCGGGTTCGACTGCTGATACAAAGCCGCCTGTTCGTGCATTGAATCATAGGCAATTTTAAGATACTCAGGATACTCTACGATGCCGGGGATCTTAGCGGTCGGCCAGCCGCGATCATCCGTAAAGAATCGCTGATAGTATCTATTCGTGTTCGGTTCATTCCCGATCTCGAAATGAGTGACATCCGGATAGTAGCGTTCGATGACTGTGCGGCAAAAGTCGGCCCATTGGTTTTTCGCTACATCCGTATCCTTGAGCGCGATGTAGCTGCTGGCAGGTGAGCCGTCCATGTCGAAGGGTGCCGGACGGGCAAATGGCGGTACGGTGAAAACCTGCATGATGACATTCAGACCGATGGCCTGAGCTACGGTGAACTTGGCTTCCACATTCGTGAAATCAAGGGGGCCGCCAGGATAATCCCCCGCTACATCCCACCAACCGACACCAACGACTGTCCAATCTCCAACCTCAAAGGCTGCGGAAAAGAAATCTGCTGCATTGTCGGTGATGTAATCATCCGTACCCGCGAAATAAACATGAAACCCCATCCGCTCCCGAAGGGCCTCGCCGAAAGCCTGACTGCACAACAGCAGCACCAACACGAGCAGGAACGAACTGCGCCGGTGACTGTGCCAACTCATAACAGATGACTTCAAGGGGATCATCTTGCTGCTCCTCTGCACTGCGAAACAAACGATTCGACTCGCCAAGAAGCTCAACAGTTTTGTTCACCCCCCCCCCTTGATCTGTATCAACAACTGAAATTCCTTTCGGAAGACAACAAAGCGACAAATCCCCAACCGAGTCCGCTGATCAGGCCTTCACAACGGAATTCGGTGAACTCCCCGGAATGCGCTTTCCGGCGCCGGAAGGAGGAGCCCCAGACACTGGATTGCAGTAGTACTCCCGCTTTCGTGGGAATGGCGAGCTCCGATCCATGCGCCGCGCAGCGGCGGACCAACCAAAGCCGCCTGTGAAACATGCGGAGACAGAGGAGTATCCGAACCGCCCCCATTCGCCGCGCAGCGCCGGGATGCGCGAGGGCGGCGTCGATGTATGCGCGGAGATTGCACGGATGCAAAAAGGGCGACCCACCGGGTCGCCCTTCTATCAATTGAATTCTTCTCCGTGCTCTCCGTCTCCTCCGCGCCCTCCGTGCGAGCTCTTAATTGCTAAGCGCCGCCTCCAGCATCATCGGGGATTGCTCGAGCGCCAGGGCCAGCACCTCGTCGATGTGTGATACAAGCACCAGCTCCATGCCCTCTCGCACCTCCGCCGGGATGCCCTCGATGTCGCGGCCGTTGTCCTTGGGCAGCAGGGCCACGCGGATGCCGGCGCGGTGGGCGGCCATGATCTTCTCGCGCAGGCCGCCGATGGCCAGGACCTTGCCGCGAAGGCTGACCTCTCCGGTCATCGCCAGGTCGTGACGCACCTTGCGACGCGTCAGCAGGCTGACCAGGCTGGTGATCAGCGCGATGCCCGCCGAGGGCCCGTCCTTCGGGGTCGCCCCTTCCGGCAAATGGATGTGCAGGTCGTTGTTCTTGAAGAGGCCGTCGGGAATGCCGAAGTCCTCGGCGTGGCCGCGGATGTAGGACAAGGCGATTTCCGCGCTCTCGCGCATCACCTCTCCCAGCTGGCCCGTCAGCTTGAGGCGGCCGCTGCCCGGCATGCGCGAGCTCTCGATGAAGAGGATCGCCCCGCCGACGGGCGACCAGGCCATGCCGGTGGCCACGCCGACCTCCGCCTCGCGTCCCGCCATTTCGGGAATCACGCTGTCGGGTCCGAGGAACTCGCGGGCGCGGCTTTCCGTGATGCGCACACGCAGGTCCTCCCCTTCGGCCACGCGGCGCGCGATGCGACGACAGATCGATCCGACACGCTGTTCGAGGCGTCTCACGCCGGCTTCGCGCGTATACTCCTCGATCACGGTCCGCAGGCCATCGGTCTGGAAGCCGAGGTTCTTCTTCTCCAGCCCGTTGGCCTCGATCTGCCGCGGCACGATGAAGCGCCGGGCGATCTCGATCTTCTCCGTGACCAGGTAGCCCGGCAGGTGGATCACCTCCATGCGGTCGCGCAGGGGGCCGGGAATGCGTTCAATCTCGTTTGCCGTGGCAATGAAGAGCACCTGGCTCAGGTCCAGCGGCAGGCCCAGGTAGTGGTCCTGGAACTTGTCGTTCTGCGCCGGGTCCAGCACCTCGAGCATCGCCGAGGCCGGGTCGCCCTTCATGTCGGCGGCCATCTTGTCGATCTCGTCGAGCATCATCACCGGATTCATGCATCCTGTCTCACGCAGCTTCTGCGCGATGCGGCCCGGCATGCTGCCCACATAGGTGCGGCGGTGTCCGCGGATCTCGCTCTCGTCGTGTACGCCGCCCAGGGCAATGCGCGCGAAACGGCGTCCCAGGGCGCGGGCAATGCTCTGCCCCAGGCTGGTCTTGCCCACTCCCGGAGGCCCCGCGAAACAGAGGATCGGTCCCCGCCCGCTGCTGGTCAGCTTGCGCACGGCCAGGAATTCCAGGATGCGCTCCTTGACCTTTTCCAGCCCGTAGTGGTCCGCGTCGAGCACACCGGCGGCGCGTTTCAGGTTCAGGCTCTCGCTGTCACGCACGCACCAGGGCAGCTCGACGAGCCAGTCCAGGTAGGTGCGCGCCACCGTATACTCGCTGGAGGCCGTATTCATGCGCGCCAGCCGTTTCAGCTCGCGGATCGCGGCCTCGCGGACGGCATCCGGGTAGTCCTGCTCCAGGAAGCGCTGGCGAATGTCCTCCAGCTCGACGGCCGAGTCCTCCTCGTCGCCCAGCTCCTTGTGGATCACGCGGAGCTGCTCGCGCAGGTAGTGCTCCTTGTGGCTCTCCTCCATCGAGCGGTTCATCTCGTCCTGGATCTTGCGGGAGAGCTCGTTGAGCTTCAGTTCCTTGTAGAGCAGCTCCAGGACCGCTTTCAGCCGACCGGCATTGGTCGTTTCCTCGAGCACGGCCTGGCGGTCTTCCAGGCCGAAGTTGAGGTTGGCGCAGATCAGGTCGGCCAGCTTGCCCGGCTCCTTGACCGTGCGCACGTTCTGTCGCATCTCGTCCGTGACCCAGCTGTTCTCGGCGACGAAATCCTCGAAAGCCTTCAGCAGCTCCTTGCGGTAGCCATCTGTTTTCAGGCTCTGACGCTTGTCGTCCTCGATCACGCTGCATCCCACCGACAGCAGCGGCTCGCGGCCCTCGATCTTCTCGAAGCGTATACGGCGCAGTCCCTGCAGCAGCAGGCCCATGCTTCCGTCGGGCACGGTGAACATCTTGAGAATGCGCACGGCGGTGCCGATCTCGAAAAGGCGACGGCCGTCCTCTTCCCCGTCGTCCTTCTTCAGGAAGACCGCCAGCATGCGATTGCCGGCGAGCACCTTCTGCAGCATCGAGATCTGTCGTTCGTCGCTGACGACCTGCGGGTAGACGACTCCGGGAAAGATCACGGCATCCGTCACCGCCAGCAGGGGCAGCTCCGCGGGAATCGGCAGGGCGGCGGATTCTTCCGCCAGGTCATTGAGGCTGCGGTCCATTATTCCTCCGCTTCCGCTTCGAGGATGATCTTGGCTCCAGGCATGCGCGCGATATGGATCACAAGAAAGCCATCCCGGTAGTTGGCATCGATATCGTCCGTATCCAGGCCCGCCGGCAGGGTGATCCGCCGTTCGAACTCGCCGAAACTGAGCTCCATGCGGAAGAAGCGTTCCACCTCCTGCGGCACGGGACTGCGGCGTGTGCCCTGGATCACGAGCTCGTCCTCGACCAGTCCGAGCTGTACATCACGACGTTCTACTCCGGCCAGCTCGACGATCACGGTAAGCCTCGTCTCGCCGAGCATCATGTCCACGGGAGGAAGAAAACCGCGGGGAAGGGTGTCCTCGCCCGAGCCCCCGTTGATCAGCTGCTGGAAGCCCCGCCTCAGCTCGGACTGCGTGTCCTCCATCTCGTCGATCATCTTGCGGTCCAGAAAATACATCCCGTTCCTCCTTGACCCGTCGCCAGTCGCGCGGGTTTCCAGTGCTAGTTGAGCGAATCGAGTATCGAGCGGATCGCGTCGCCCGCCCTGCCGACCGCGTTGAGCAGCAGCCTGGGTTCGAACTCCCGGCCGGCAATACGATTCATTTCTTCCCAGCTCAACCGGCTGTCACTCCAGAACACCGCCTCGGATCCGGGCTGTTCCGGAGTCTCCTGGTGGCTGAACTCGTTGGCAAATGCGACACAGCCGACCAGGGGGGCGTATTCCCCGGCCGCGTCGAAGGAGTGATGGTCCCGAATGGCGGCCAGAATCGAGTCCGGCAGATGCCACTGCGAGGCCAACCAGGCCCCGACTTCGCTGTGATCCGTTCCAAGAACCTGGCGCTCGGCGTCGATGCCGGACAGGTCTTTGTGTTTCAAAAGCCCGCAGGCCTGCTCGTATTCCGCCGGGAAGAAATGGTCGAGTACGATCTTGCCCACATCGTGCAGCAGGCCCGCCGTATACGCCTCCCCCGTGTGTCCCAGATGCAGCACGCGATCCAGCAGCGAGGAAAGAACGGCGGTCGAGATCGAGTGGATCCAGAACTGCTCGCGTCGGCCGCTGCGGTCGGGCAGCCCTTCGTTGAATCCGCGAAAGACGGAGACCGTGGTGACGATCTTGTATACCTCCTGCTCGCCCAGGTAGACCAGGGCCTGGCTCAGGTCTGAGACCGGCCGGGAAAACGAGAACCAGGCCGAATTGGCCAGTTTCAGGAAGCGCGCCGCCAGACTTGGATCACGCAGGATGACTTCCGCCAGATCGTTCGCCGAATGCTGCGGATCGGCCATGCGGCCCATCAGTTCCGTGAGCACGCTGGGAATCGTCGGCAGGTCGCGAATGTCCTTGTGGTTTTCCAGCAGGGCTGGTGGGGAAATCGCATCCATGGGCTCACCCGGCCAGTTTGGACTTGACAAGGGAATCGACGGCTGCGAGCTCGAAAGGCTTCTCCAGGAACTCGGCATCGTTGATCTTGTAGGACGCCATGTCCTTCGCGGCTGAATTATAGCCGGTAATCAGCACGACCGGGACTTCCGGCCAGTTGTTGTGCACTTCCATGAAGAGCTGGAATCCGTTCATGCGCGGCATGTAGATGTCGGAGATCAGCAGGTCGACTTTTGTCGCACGCAGAACCTTCAGCGCCTCGCGGCCATCCCCCGCCTCCAGGCAGACATAGCCGCTCATGTCCAGGAACTGGACCAGCATGTGTCGCACAGCCACATCATCGTCCACGACCAGAATCGTCGGCGGGGGAAGCGGCTCGGCCAGCTCGCCGGCCGGGGTCCCGGGAGCGGGGGTCTCGCCGGAATCGGCATCTTCCTTCTCCTCGCTGCTGCTGTCGAGGAGCTCGGACAGACCGGCGAAGTCCTCTTCGCTTTCCGGCAGCGCCAGCAAGTGGGATACGAAGGTCGACTGGCGCTTGCTCCAGAGCTGCAGCTGCTCCTGCGGCACCAGCATCAGAATCGTGACGGAAGGAAAATGCCGGGAAGTCTTCTCCAAGGTGCCCAGACCATCGCCCAGCCCGCGGGGATCCATCAGCACAATGTCCGGCGTTTCATCGAGGAAAGCCCTGCATAGGGATTCGATGTCCGGAACCTCGGCCAGGGTCCGGCCGGTGCGAGAGAGGTGCTTGCGGAAAGTGTAGTTGCGATTGCGGTCGTTGAGGAAGAGCAGGATGTTCTGCTCTTTCGCGGCAGGCTGCTCCTCGCGGCTTTGCACGAAGAGCGCTCGCCGCATCAGGCGGGACAGGTCCTGGCGATCATGGTCCTTCGGCAGTGAATCCTGAATGCCCAAACCTTCCAGCAGGCCCTGCTCCTCTTCCAGGCCGTCCTCTTCCGACCCGTAGCTGGAAACGGCGATGGCGGCAAGCCGGGCCAGAGGTTTCTTGGCGCCCATCAGCACGGGCAGGATCTCCATCACTCCCGGCTTGTCGTCGACCAGATCGAAGAAGACCAGGTCAGGCGGAGAACTCCAGAGAGCAGTCATAGCTCGAGGAGCGCTGTCGAGGACTGTTATGAAGGAAAGGCCATACTCCTTGGCCTCCTTGCGAATGAGGTCGATGAACGCTTCGCGCCGTGAAACGACCAGTACTTTTTCGTTGCGCATCCCTGATCCTGCAATTGGCTGCCGGGACGCATCCGTGTGCGCCACTAGTTCCAGAACGACTATCGTCGCCTACCGAAGGCAAATCAAGCTGGCGCATTGAAAATGTCCCTGGTTTCAAAGGGAAGCGGGGGAGCGGCAAGGCCTTTGTTCTGGATGCAGGAAAGGGCGGCTACCCCCGGGGTCCCGGACGGGAGGGGCGGTACTCTTCGGCTTTCAGCCCATGCTTTTTCAACTTTGCCAGCAGGTTCTTGCGGGCAATGTCCAGCCGACGGGCGCAAGCGCTGACGTTCCCCTGCTCGCGCCGCAGGGTCTCGTCCAGGAGTTGCCGCTCGACCGCGTCCCGGGCCTCCTGCAGAGTCATCTTCATCAGGTCTCGTGACAGGGACGGGCTTTTCGAATCCTGTTCAATGAAGGAAGCCGGAAGGTAGCGCCGCTGCAGGCCTTCCTGGCCATTCAGCACCAGCAGGTTCTCGACCAGATTCTCCAGCTCGCGAATGTTGCCGGGCCAATCGTGGTGCCGCAGGGCATCCAGGAAGTCCTCTTCCACTCGCGGAGGGTCCAGGCCGCGCGCGCCCGCAATGCGCGCCGACAGCCCGCGGACCAGATCCGGCAGATCTTCCAGTCGATCGCGCAGCGGCGGCAGGCGAATCTCGATCACGTTCAATCGGAAATACAGATCCCTTCGAAAGCGCCCCGCTTCCACTTCCTCCTTCAGGTCGCGATTGGTGGCGCTGACCAGCCGGAAATCCGCCTTCTCCAGCCGGTTGCTGCCCAGGGCACTGAACTCGCGCTCCTGCAGCACGCGCAGCAGTTTGGCCTGCAGGTCCAGGTCCATCTCACCGATCTCGTCGAGAAGGATCGTTCCGCCGTGCGCCTGGGCAAAACGCCCTTCCCGCTCGCGTCCCGCCCCGGTGAAGGCGCCTTCCACATGGCCGAAGAGTTCGCTTTCGATCAGGTTCGGCGGCAGGGCGGCAATGTTGACCTTGACCAGCGGATGCTTGCGGCGCGAGCTGTGGTGGTGGATCAGGTCCGCCAGCAGCTCCTTGCCCGTTCCGGATTCGCCGCTCAGGAGCACGCTGGCGCCGGAATCGGCAATGCGCCGCACGGTCAGTTCGTAGATCGCCTGCATGCGCGGATTGCGACTGGCCCGCCCACTGTCCGGGCTAAGCATGCGCCGCAGCAGCTCTCCGCCCTGGCGCGTCAGGGACTGTTCCCGCTGCAGGGCTTCCAGTTCCTTCCGCAGCTGGCCGTAATCGAGAGGCTTCTCGATGTAGCCGTGAGCGCCCAGCTTCATGGCTTCAACGGCGCTGTCGACGGTGCCGAAACCAGTGAAGAGCATGATGCGCACCAGGGGAAAATGCCGGTGCACTTCCCGCAGCAGCTGCATGCCGTCCATATGCGGCATGTAGATGTCGCTGAGGATCAGGTCGATCTCCTCGGAACGGAGGATGGAGAGGGCTTCCATTCCGTCGGAGGCCGTGCGACATTCGTGTCCCCAGCCGCGGATCAGCTCGCCGGAGATCGAGAGGATGTCCTTTTCGTCATCGACGACCAGGACGCGCAGGCGGCGCTCACTCATCTAAATCCCCTTCCCCGCGATTCCGATAGCGGAAACATGTCGATCAGGTCCTCGAAACTGCGGCCTTTGCCGCTGCGCATCTTCGCATGGAATCCCTACCGCTTCCATTGCTACGGCGAACCTCCGGGAGATGGCCACGAAGGCGGCATCTTCGTCGCCGACCTCTTTCCGGGCTGGATGATTCCGGGACTCTGGTTCCACGAGTGGATCGAGCTCCACACCGGCAGCCACCGCCTGGGCGTCTGCGGCGAGATCCTGCTCTACAACCTCCTCTGGCCGCTGTATCACGCCGTCTACCTGCGCACCGTCCGCGACTATCCGCTGGCCCCGGAGATCATGGAGTAGGCCTCCATCCGCGAACACGATTGTCGTACACACCTTTCCGCCTGCCGTCATTCCGCGGCTTGACCGCGGGATCCTGATCCGCGTCGCAGACCGGAGCCTCCTGCCCGGATCGTGTTCCCCGCATGCGCGGGGATGACGGGCCATGTTGCGCGACGCGTTCACCCTTATTCCAGCCCCAGCATCGAGATCAGCTTCTCCGCCAGGCGCCGCGCGCGGCCTTCGGGAATCGGCGGGATCGCGACCTGGATGTGACACACCAGGTCCCCGTCCCCCGGGCGCGCCGGCAGGCCTTTCCCCTTGAGGCGCAGGGTCCACCCGTCCGCGGTGCCCGCCGGCAGGTTCGCGGCGAAGGAGCGGCCGTCCGGATGCGTCACACGCACCTTGCCGCCCGCCGCGGCACGCAGGGCATGGACAGGCAGCACGCAATGCAGGTCCGCCCCCTCGGCGAAACAGCCCTCCGGCAGATCGACTTTCAGCTCCAGGCTCAGGCTTCCGGCGGCGCCGCCGTTCCTGCCCGGATGTCCCTGCCCCGGAAAGACCATCTGCGAGCCGGGCAGCACCGGATCCGGCAGCTGGATCACCAGTTCGCGGCGCAGATGCTCCAAGGGCACCCGGAAGGAGCCGCCGCCTCTCATGCGTTTCAATGGAATGGATACGCTTCGCTCGACATTCCGCCCGCGAACGGGCGCGGGACCGGAAGAGCCGCTGTCCCGCCGGGAGGCGCTCGAAGCGGCTCCACCGGCTCTTCCCGTGGATCCTGCGGCCTGTTGGCGCCGGGCACGGGGAGTGCCGAATACGCGGCGATAGTCCCGGTCATAGGAACGCCGCTTGTTCTCGTCGGACAGGACCTGGTAGGCCTCGTTGAGCAGGGAAAAGCGCTTTCCGGCAAATTCGTCCCCCTGATTTCGATCCGGATGGTGCTCCTTGGCCAGTTTTCGCCAGGATGCCTTGATTTCAGCCGGAGTCGCCAAAGGATCGACCTGAAGCAGCTGATAATAGTCCTGCAGTTCACTGCTCATGTGCGACTCACTGTGGAGGTGGGACAGGCGGCCGGGACGAAGCTTGCCGCCAGGCGCCGGAGCGGATGGGAAATTTTTACATCCGCCTGAATATACAGGACTTGCGCGATCAATGGATGGCGCCCTGTTACGAAAAGGTACCAGCTACCAGCGCATTCTGCCAGCCACCAGCGACTGCCATGGCATCCCAGATGACTGCGAAGAGGAACCCGCCCTTGTTTTTCAAGGGCTTGAACTCGGCAAGTTCTGAACTGAGCAAGTTCCTCGGCAACTGGCCCTTCCTTTGCAAAATAAGGGACAGGCAACGAACAGGAGGAAAATATGTCCAGTAGCCAGCAGATCCACATCAGTGAAACCCTTCGCAGTTTCAAGCTCCACAAGCGCGATTTCGAGAAGCGCATGTCGGAGGTACGCAAAGAGCGTGACGATCTGCGTCACCTGGTGGCCCTGCCCGTCAATCCGCGCAGCAAGCAGATTTCCCTGAAGGACTCGGAAAAAGATTCCCGCCTGGTCGAGATCTTTGATCGGGTCGAGGATGGTCGCTACTACCAGAAGGAAATGGCCGAAATGGTCAGCGAGCGGATCATGTCCAAGCTCTGGAACATCAACTTCTAGAAGAATTCACTTGCCGCCGGGTTTTCCCCCTTGAGCCCCGCGGCTTCGCGCACGACGCGTTGAAGGGACTCGCCGACAGGCGGGTCCCTTTTCTCTTGCCCGGGAATGGGATCCGGCACCGGGTGTGGAAGTTGTCGAGGAAGCAGGCTTTCCACCAATTCCGTCGCCCCCGCGAAGGCGGGGGCCTATCTTTTGGGAGCGCGGAACCTCTTGCGTGCGGGAACCGTCTCCGCGGGAGGTGGAACCTCTCGCGTGGGGGGAACCGTCTCCGCGGATTGGCACCCGCGGCTACTATTCTGTCGCCGCATTGCGGCCTTTGCGCTTGGGTTCATTTGTAGTTGTTGGGACACCGCGTAGTCTGCGGATTCCTTTCTGGCCATGGTCGCACTTCATACTTTGTGTCATCCAATCCAGAGGGAGACTCATGAAGACCTTGATCCACTTTTGCCTGTATATGCTCCTGGCCATGCCCGCTATGGCGCAGGATCCCGCCAGCCTGCCGTCCGGGAATGAAGATGAAACGCGCATGCGCACCAGCCTCGGCATTGGGGCGGTGACCATTGACGGCAAGACCTGGCAGCAGGTCAGCCTGCGCCCGGAAATTCCGATCGGCAAGCTGGGCATCGCCCTGGACCTGACGCTCTATTTCGACGAAGAGGGCAACCTCCGCGAGGAGGACTGGGATGAGGTGGGCGACATCCTGGACAAGATCTACTACGTGCGCTGGGGGCACAAGGGCGATCCGCTGTACATCAAGGGCGGCAGCCTGGACAATGTGACCATCGGCTACGGGCTGCTGGTCAAGCGCTACTCGAATGCCGTCGAATATCCGCAGGTGCGTCGCACGGGCTTCGAGTTCGACGCGCGCCCGGGAAAGATCCAGCTGGAAGGCCTGCTGGCCAACATTCGCGAGCTGAATGGTCCGGGCCTGCTCAGCCTGCGCGCCAGTTATCCCGTGATCGGCAAGCTGCGCGCCGGGGCGATGATCGCAATGGACGGCAACGCCTACGCCGGCATCGACGACCAGGACGGCGACCGCGTGCCCGACCAGCTAGACCGCTACCCGGACGCCGACGACGCCACCCAGCAGACATCCTGGCGCACGCTGCACGACAGCTTTCCCGGTGTGGTCGAGGGCCTGGCCGACTACCCGGGCAACGACTGGGTGCTTGGCGACCTGCCGGACTACCGTGATACAGAAGAGGACATCTTCGCCTACGGCGTCGATCTTGGCTACGAACTGCTGCCCAACCTGGATCTCTACTTCCAGTACGCCGGCTTCAGCGACTACGGCAGCGGCATCGCGCCCGGCATCCGCTGGCGGCCCCTGCACTGGCTAAGCGCCGGCCTGGAGTACCGCGACTACGGCGACGAGTTCATCGGCGAGTTCTTCGACCGCAGCTACGACCTGGAGCGGACCTATTTCAGCGCCAACGGCGATACGCTGTATACGAAAGAGGAGCTGCTGCGCACGGCCCCGGCCATGAGCGGCTTCTACGCCGACGCCCACGCCAACCTGTTCAACATCCTCAACCTTTTTGCCGCGTATACCAGCATGAAGCCCAAGGAGCAGACGATCCTCGTGGACGGCGCGGCCATCCAGACCGTGGATTCCAACAGCCTGCGCGCGGTGGCCGGGCTGAACATGGCGCGGATTCCCAAGCTCAGCGAACTCAGCGCGTATTACCAGCAGACGAATGTCGAGAAGCTCTTCGAATTGAAGACGCCCTCCGCCCTGCACGGCGTACGCCTGGGCTACGAGATGGCGCCCGGCGTCAGCCTGCTGCTGCACTGGCGCACCAACTACCAGGATGTCAACGGCGACCACGAGATCAAGGGCGACGAGGAGACCGTGCGCACCTTCCTCGTCGAGACGATGTTCCAGCTGAACTAGGAAGTACTCGCGCGGAGAGCCTTTCAATCCATCCGCCGTGCAACGGCGGACCAACCATAGCCGCATGTGAAACATGCGGACCAAAATCGAATCGCATCATCCCATGGCCAAGTTCATCGAGAGTATCACAGCAGACCTTCGCGCCTTCATCGAGGCGCAGCAGGTCTTTTTCGTTGCCACCGGAATGGCCGAGGGGCGAATCAACCTCAGCCCGAAAGGCCTGGACAGCCTGCGCGTAGTCGACGAACGAAGCGTGCTCTGGCTCAACCTGAGCGGGAGCGGCAACGAGACGGCGACTCACCTGCGCGAGGACGGACGCATCACGCTCATGTTCTGCGCCTTCGAGGGACGCCCGAAGATCCTGCGCCTCTATGGCACGGCAAAGGCCTGGCACCCGGACGAGCCGCGCTGGGCCGAACTGCGCCCGCAGTTGCCCGAGACTCCCGGGGCGCGGCAGGTCATCGAGATGCAGGTCGAATCGCTGCAGACCTCCTGCGGCTTCGGAGTTCCCGAGTACACCTTCCAGGGCCAGCGCGAAATGCTCTTCGATTGGGCCGAAAAGAAGGAGGCGGGTGACGGTCTGGAGCACTACTGGCAGACAAAGAACCACACCAGCATCGATGGCCACAAAACGGGAATCCTTCCGGAGGATCGCTAGGGCCCAGGGGCCTATGGCGGTGCCAGGGTTGCAGCTCTCTCGTATTGCTCTCGCGCCGCGGGCTTACGACCGCGGCTATTCGCTTGATCCAGCCCTTGCCAAACAACCTGCGCCCGCCCGCACACCCACTTCATACTTCGTACTTCAACCTTATTCTATAGCCCCTTCAGCTTCGTCACCACCCAGGTACCGCCGCGCTCCTTGTCGCGGTGGGCGTCGAGCACGCCGTGTTTCATGGCGTCCTCCAGCAGTTCGCCGAAGTTGGAATAGCCGTAGCCGCTCTCGTTGAAGGAGGGGTTCTTGCGCTTGATGGTGTCCTTGACCATCGAGGCGTAGAGCACTTCCTGGCCCTCGCGGATCAGGGCGTTGATCGCCGTGACGACGGCCTTGAAAGCGGGCAGCTTCTCCTTCGGCAGGCGGGTCTGACCCTGCTTGCCTTCGCTGCGCTTCAGCTCCTCGCCCAGCTCCTCGTAGTACAGGAACTCGTCGCAGTTCTCGACCAGCAGCACGGACGTCGAATCCTTCATGCCGATGCCGACGACCATCTTGTTGTTCTCCCGCAGCTTCCCGACGAGGGGGCTGAAGTCGCTGTCGCCGCTGACGATGACGAAGGTGTTGATGTGCGTATTGGTGTGACACAAATCCAGGGCGTCGACCACCAGTCGAATGTCCGCGCTGTTCTTGCCGGTCACGCTGCGCTTGGGAATGTCGATCAGCTCGATGGCGTGCTGGTGCAGGGCGGCCTTGTACTTGTCGTAGTACTTCCAGTCGGCGTAGGCCTTCTTGGCGATGATGCGGCCTTTTTCCAGCAATCGGTCCAGCACGAGCCGGATCTCGAAATTGTTCTTCTTGCCCTTCATGCCGATGGCGATGTTGTCGAAATCGATGAAGAGGGCCAGGTTCTGTTCCATTGGGGGATTGCTTTCGTTTTCGGTGTCACGCGGTCCCTCAAGACCTCGCACGGAGGCGCAGAGGAGACTGAGTACACGGAGAGATACTTGTCAGTCGGGGATCCGCCAGTCGAAGACGGACCCGGTCAGGGCGGCCGGTTGCCGGCCGCCTTCCTTGCATTCGGAATCGATGATGGCCTGCATGTCCTGCGGCAGCGGGGCCTCGAACTCCATCCGCTTCTGTGTCACGGGGTGGACGAAGCCCATGCGCCAGCTGTGCAGGGCCTGGCGGTCCAGGCCGGCCAGGTAGCGCTTCGCCCGCGGCACCCGGTCGCCGACGAAGCCGGCGCGCTTCTCGTCGCGGCCGCTGTATACGGGATCACCGAAGACGGGATGCCCGAGGGCCTCCATGTGCAGGCGGATCTGGTGCGTGCGTCCCGTCTCCAGCTTGAGCTCCAGCAGCGAGAGGAAATCGTAGCTCGCCGCCGTACGATAATGTGTCACGGCCCGCCGTCCCCGCCCTTCGTGGACGATGGCCATGCGCAGACGGTCGCGCAGGTCGCGGCCGATCTCCGCGTCGATCGTTCCGGCCAGGCTGCGCGGCCGGGTCCAGACAATGGCCCGGTAGAGGCGATGGATCGTTCGGTCATGAAACATCTTCGACAGGCCGCGCGTGGCCTCCGGCGTCTTGCCGACGACCATCAGCCCCGTCGTGCCGCGATCCAGGCGGTGGACGATTCCGGGCCGGAACTGCTCGTCCGCCTCTTCGGGCAGATCCTCCAGGTAGGCCATCAGGGCATTGACCAGCGTGCCCGTGTAGCAGCCTCTCGCCGGATGGATCACCATCTCCGCGTCCTTGTCGATCACCAGCAGGTGCTCGTCCTCGTGCAGGATGTCCAGGGGAATGGTTTCGGCGCGGACGACGGGTTTCGGCATGCGGGGAATGCTCAACCGCACGACCTGGCCCGGCTGGACCTTCTCCGAAGGGCGTGATACGGCGCGTTCGTCTACCGTGATCTGTCCCTCCTCGATCAGCCCCTGGATGCGGCTGCGGGACACGAAGCCGATCTGCCGCGCCAGGAAGACATCGATGCGCTCCATGCGCTGGTTCGGGCCGATGGCAAGCTCCAGATCCTCGATGTACTCGACTCCCGCAGGTCTTTCCTCCGGCGCGTCTCCGGAAAGAAAAGTCACACGGTTGCGTCGTTTGCTAGGACTCATCGCCCGCGGCTCCGCCCGGGTTGGTCGGCAGGGGCACATCGTCCAGCTTGCCCGCCATGGACAGGCCGATAATCAGCAGCATGCCCACGAAAATGAAGCTGTCGGCAATGTTGAAAACCCACCAGCGGTCCAGGAAGAAGCCCCCGAAGTCAATCGGGCCCAGCTGGAAGGCGGGAATGGCAATGTCGGGAATGTCTACATCCAGCATGTCGGTGACCGCGCCCAGGAAGAGCCGGTCGATCAGGTTGCCGAGCGCGCCACCGATCACCCAGGGCAGGATGCGGGCCATGATGCGGTTGCCCGCCGGTTCCGGATCGGCGATCAGGCGCAGCAGCCACCAGCCCAGCCCGATCACGGCGATGATCGATACTCCCGTCAGCACCGGCATCGAGAACAGCCCGATACCCATGACGGCGGCCCGGTTCTCGACAAAGGTCAAGCGGAAGAACTCACCGATCACGGCGTGGGATTCCCCCGGCACCATGGATTGTCGTACAAGCCACTTGACCAGCTGGTCCACCAGGACACAGGCAGCAATGATGAGAAGGGCGATCCGTCGTGTGATGACTCAGTCCTTGTGCTCGATGCAGGTCTTGGCGGTCGGAACGGCCTTCAGCCGGCCCACGCCGATCGGCGAACCGCATACCGCGCACTGGCCGTACTTGCCGGAACGGATGCGCTCGAGGGCCGCTTCCAGGTTCTTGATGAACTTGCCCTGTCGCTGGGCGAACATCATCATTTTTTCGCGTTCCTGGGCGTCGGTTCCCTGGTCGGCCATGTGGAGCGAATAGGTGCTGTTCTCGCCGGAGGAATTGGACAGGCCCTCTTCCAGCTCCTTTCGGCTGTACTCCAGCTCCTCGCGGGCGTTGTACAGCTTCTTCTCGAGCACGGCTTTCAGCTCGTCCAGTTCCTGTTGGCTTAGAGGTTGTGCGTTCATGGGGTCTCCCCGACGGCCTTCTCCAGGCCGATCGCAGCTTCCTGCTCGTTCAGGCGGACGCCCTTCAGCGATCCCGCCTCGTCTTGCAGTTCCAGTCGGAGCGCCAGCGTTTCCCGGCAGATATACTCCCTGTATTCCTCGACGGCGGCACGGACGGAGGCATCGCCGTAGACATCCAGGCGAATGCGGTCCGTGACCTCCAGTCCCTCGTCCTTGCGCAGGTTCTGCACGCGGTTCACGAGCTCGCGGGCCAGGCCCTCGCGCAGCAGGTCCTCGTCGAGTTCCGTGTCCAGGGCCACGGTGAAGCCCTGTTCGCTGATCACGACCAGGCCCTCGCGCTCGCTGCGCTGGATCTGGACGCCTTCCAGGCTTACAGCCTCGCCGAGCACATCGATCGTGCCTTCGCGGTCCAGCTGCTCCAGCTCATCCACGCCCCAGGCGGCGATCACCTTGGCCGCCTCCGGCATGCGCTTGCCGAAGACCTTGCCCAGGGTGCGATAATTGGCCTTGACCGAAAGGGTCACCAGGTCCTGCTCGCGGCGACTGATTTCAACCTGTCGCACATTGAGCTCCTCGCGGATCAGGTCCTCCATGCGGTGCACGAAATCGTCGTCGCTTTCCCTGCCGACGACCAGCAGCAGCTTGCGCAGGGGCTGGCGCACCTTCAGACCGTGCTTGGCCCGCAGGCTGCGCCCCAGCGAGACTGCGTGATACACCAGGCTCATCTCGCGCTCCAGGTCCTCGTCGCGATGCATTCCCTGCCCCTTCGGCCAGCGGCAGAGATGGATGCTCTCCGGCAGGTCGGGCTCGGCCTTGCGCAGCAGGCGCTGGTGGACGGTCTCCGTGACGAAAGGCAGGAAGGGCGCCAGCACCAGGGTCAGCTCGCGGATCGCCGCGTAGAGGGTGGCGAAGGCCGCCTGCTTGTCCTCGCCGTCCTCGCTCTTCCAGAAGCGCGCCCGGCTGCGGCGGATATACCAGTTGGAAAGCTCTTCGATGTACTCGCGGATCGCCGTCGAGGCGCTGAAGACGTCGTAGTCGTCGAGGGCGGTCGACACCTGTGATACGACACGCGTCGTCGCGCTGCGGATCCAGCGGTCGAGTTCCCCGTCGGCCTTCACGGTAGGCACAGGAGTCCAGTCGTCGACATTGGCGTAGGTGATGAAGAAGCCGACGATGTTCCAGTAGGGAATCAGGATCTCCTTGACCGCGTCGCGCACGGCCTCCTCGCTGTAGCGCTTCTGGCCCCAGGGCTGGCTGTTGAAGAAGGTCCAGCGCACGGCGTCGGCACCGAACTTCTCCATCAGCTCCATGGGATCGACCACATTGCCGAAGGTCTTCGACATCTTGCGGCCGTCCTTGTCGGCGATCAGGCCGGTGCAGATCACATTCTTGAAGCTGCTGCGGTCGGTCAGGATCGTCGAGATCACCAGCAGCGTGTAGAACCAGCCCCGTGTCTGGTCCAGGCCTTCGCAGATGAAATCGGCCGGGTACTGGTTCTCGAAATGCGTCTCGCTGCCATCCTTCGCCGGGTAGCCGTACTGGCCCCAGGGCATCAGGCCGGCGTTGTACCAGCAGTCGAGCAGGAAGGGTTCGCGCCGCATGCGCGTAGTACACTTCGGGCAGGGAAGCTCGACGTAGTCGATCCAGGGAGCGTGCAGGTCCATCTCCGGATCCAGCGGCTTGCCGGCCAGCTGCTCGAGTTCCTGCTTCGAAGCCACACAGACCTGGTGCTCGCAGTCGGGACAGCTCCAGATGGGCATCGGGCTGCCCCAGTAGCGGTCACGGCTGACGCTCCAGTCGACGTTGTTCTCCAGCCAGTTGCCGAAGCGGCCGTCGCGGATGTGCCCGGGGTACCAATGGATCTCGGAGTTGGCCTGGAGCAGCTCCTCTCGAATGGCCGAGGTGCGGATGAACCAGCTCGTCCGCGCGAAGTACATCAGCGGGTTCTCGCACTTGTAGCAGTGCGGATAGCTGTGCGTGTGCTTCTCCTTGCCGTGGAGCAGGCCCCGTGAGACAAGATCCTTGAGGATCTCCACGTCGAGGCCCTCTTCCTTGAAGTAGCGCCCCGCAAAGGCGCCGCAGCCCTCGATGAAGTGCCCCGTCTCGTCCACGTGCTGGATGCGGGGCAGGTCGTGGGCCTTGATCATGCGGTAATCGTCCTCGCCGTAGAGGGCCAGGTGCACGATGCCCGTACCGTCTTCGGCGGTGACGAAGTCTCCCATCAGCGTGCGGTGGGCCTTGCGGCCTTCCTCGTCCGGGGCGGCGAAGAAGTCCCAGAGCGGCGTATACTCCAGGTTGTCCAGTTCGCGGCCCTTGACCCGCTTGAGGATCTCGTGTTCGCCCTCGCCCAGCACCTTCGCCAGCAGCGCTTCCGCGAGCACCACCGTGTCCTCGCCGTCGCGCACGAAGACATAGTCCAGGTCCGGATTGAGCGCCAGGGCCGTGTTCCCGACCAGGGTCCAGGGCGTTGTCGTCCAGGCGAGGATGTAGGTCCTCTGCTCCCCCTTCAGGGGAAAGCGCGCGGTCAGGGTCAGGTCGACCACGTCCTTGTAGCCCTGCGCCACCTCGAAGCTCGAGAGGGCCGTGCCACATCGGGCGCAGTAGGGACTGATGCGGTAGTCGCGGTAGAGCAGGCCCTTTTCCCAGATCTGCTTCAGGACCCACCAGTCGCTCTGGATGTAGTCGTTGGAAAGGGTGGCGTAGGGGTCGTCCAGGTCGAGGAAGCGCCCGATGCGGCGGATGCTCGTCTCCCACTCGTCCTTGAAGCGGTATACGGTGGAGCGGCAGTACTCCATGAACTTCTCGACACCGTACTCGGGGATCCTGCTCTTGTCTTCTATGCCCAGCTCGCGCTCGGCCTTGAGCTCCACGGGCAGCCCGTGGGTGTCCCAGCCGGCCTTGCGTACGACACGGAAACCCTGCATGGTCTTGTATCGCGGCCAGAGGTCCTTCAGCGCGCTCTGCAGCATGTGGCCGATGTGCGGCCGCCCGTTGGTCCCCGGAGGGCCGTCGTAGAAGACCCAGTCGGGGCAGCCCCGGCGCTCGTCGATGCTGCGCTGGAAGACCTGTTCACGGTCCCAGAAATCCAGGATGCCCAGTTCCAGCTCGGGGAAGCGGACCGCTTCCTCGTGAGGCGTATAGCGATGCGTGTTCTCGGGTGTCACAATGTCTCCACCAATGCCGCGACCAGGGCCGTCATCCCCGGTTCGGCCTTCGCCGCGGTGGCGAGGATTTCCGCAATGTCGACTTCCTTGAGGGCCTCCGGGAAGCACTCGTCGGTGACGACGCTGATGCCGAAGACGCGCAGGCCCATGTGGCGTGCGACAATGCATTCGGGCACCGTGCTCATGCCGACCACGTCCGCTCCCATGACACGCAGCATGCGGTATTCGGCGCGTGTCTCGAGATTCGGCCCGGCCACAGCCACGTAGACGCCCTTCTGCACGGGGATCCTGTGCTCCAGGGCCAACTCCTCGGCCTTGCGGATCAGCGCGCGGTCGTAGGGCGCGCTCATGTCGGGAAAGCGCGGCCAGACGGGTTCGGTGTCCGGGTTGTCGATGTTGGGGCCGATCAGCGGATTGTCGCCCAGCAGGTTGATGTGGTCTTCCATGATCATCACGTCGCCGGCGCGATACTGCGGATTGACGCAGCCGCAGGCGTTGCTGACCAGCAATGTGTCGATGCCGAGGCGCTGCATCACGCGGACCGGAAAGGTCAGCTGCTGCATGCTATAGCCCTCGTAGTAGTGGAAGCGTCCCTGCATCACGAGCACGGTCCGTCCGCGCAGCCTGCCGAAGAGCAGCCTGCCGTGATGGCTTTCCACGGTCGAAACGGGAAAGTGCGGGATGTCGTCGTAGACGAGCTCCCGGACATCCTCCAGCTCGCGCGCCAGGCCGCCCAGGCCCGTGCCCAGGATGATGCCCGCGTCCAGGGCCGCTCCTCCGGTGAAGGAGCGCACACGCGCGGCGGCCTCCTCGATCCTGTCCAGGTGGACGGCGGCTTCAGTTCTGTGATCCATCCTCATCCCTGTAGAGCGGGGCCTGCCGGCCCTCGTTGTCGGAATCTTTCTTCTTTTCCTCCGTCGTACGGGGCGAGGCGGGCGCTTCCGGCTCCTCGACCCTTGCCGCAGCCAGCACTTCCAGCAGGTCCAGCTGCCCCTTGAGCAGGGCGCGAATCCGTGTCACAAAGGAGGTACGCTGGGCCTCGACGCCGACAAGGTCCGCCCGCAGGGCGGCCAGCTCCTCGCGGCTCCGGCGCTGGATCTCGGCGGCATCGACTTCCGCCTGCTTGAGGATCAGCTCGGCCTCGCGCCGGGCCTGCTCGCGGGTTTCCTGTGTCGAGTTCTGCACGGCCATCAGCGTATCCCGCAGGCCGTCCTCCATCGACTTGTAGTTGCGGACCTGGCTTTCCAGCTCCTCGATGCGGGCGCGGGCGCTTTCGAGTTCGCGCTCGCGCTCCTCGGCCTGCTCGGCGACCGTGTCGAGAAAGGCCTGGACCTCTTCCGTGTCCAGTCCTCGCATGGCCTTGGTGAAAGTGGTCTTGCGAATGTCGTTCGGACTCAGGCGCATAGGATGTCCTACAGGATGAAGAAGAGGATCCTCTTGGCCACGTGGACCAGCAGGATCGCGATGATCGGACTGATGTCGACCGGCAGCTCGTTGACAGCCGGCAGGTAGCGGTCGGAGGCGCTGCGGATCGACTGGAAGAGGGGCTGCGTGATCCGTTCAATGCCCTGGACAACCTGGTTGTCGCCGCCGATGCGCATCCAGCTCATCACGGCCGCGGCAATGATCACGACGATGTAGGCCTGCGCCAGCAGTTGAATGATGTTCTCCATGGGAGACATATCGGATCCTTTCCTTGTCCGGAGCCCACTACCGGGCCCCACTGGACTTATGCATACAACAGCCGTCCGATGCGCAACAGGGTCGCGCCTTCCTCGACGGCCACCTCGAAATCGCCGCTCATGCCCATGGACAATTCGGGCAGGGGATGTCGTTCGTCGGCCAGGCTTTCGCGCAGCTCATGCAGACGACGGAACGCGGGGCGGGCCTCCTCCGCGGGACCGGCGGCGGCCATGCCCATCAGGCCTTCGATGGCCAATCCCGGCAAACTCCGCAGTTCGGGCCACAGTTCCTTCAGGTCTTCTGCCGCAAAGCCCTGCTTGTTCTCCTCGCCGGAGATGTTGACCTGCAGAAGGATCCGCTGGACCAGGCCCGCTGCCCGGGCTCTTCGATCCACCTCCTGCGCCAGCGGCAGACTGTCGATCGCGTGCAGCAGGGAAAAGGCGCCGACCAGGCGGCGTACCTTGTTGCGCTGGATCGGGCCGATAAAGTGCCACTCCAGGGGACGGCATTCCGCAGGCTGCTGACCGAAGAAGTCCAGTTTCGGCAAGGCCGCCTGCATACGGTTCTCGGCGAAGATCTCCAGTCCGCCCTGGCGCAGCTCGAGCATCTGCCCGGCTTCCAGGTACTTGGTCACACCGACAATGCGAATCTCATGACGACGGCCGCCGCGCTCCATGGCGTCGCGTATGGTGGAATGGACTTCCTCCAGCCGCCTGCGCAGGTCCTCGGCACCGGTCTTCATCGAATCCCCTTTGTCGGAAACCTTATAATATAGGGAAGGCGCGTCCAAGTTCGGGCGGCAAAAGCATGGGAGACGGCGTGGACAGACCTTTTCAGCACGGACTCAGCCTGTTGGGCGCCGCCTTTCGCGTATGGCAGCAGGAAGCCCTGCGCTTCGTGCTTTTCGGCGCTTTCATGACCTTCGTCGTGCTGATCAGCGGGCAGGTTCCCCTGCTGGGAATTCCTCTTTCGGCGGGGCTGCAGGGGCCGCTTGAGGCCGGGCCGGTCTACGCGACCCTGAAAATCCTGCGGGGCGGGCGGCCGGATACGACCGAGTTCCTAGGCGGCTCACGCCTGATGGCGCCTCTCTTCCTGGTCTCTCTTCTGGCCAATATGGCGGGCTTCGTCGGCCTGTTCCTCTTCGTGATTCCCGGGCTTCTCATCAGCACCTGGTGGCTGATGGCGATCGCCGAGATGGCGGTCAAGCCGCAGGCGTCCTTGTGGAACGTGATGCAGGAAAGCGGTGCCAAAATGAAGCCGGTCTTCTTTACCGGATTCCTGCTGGTGTTCATTTTCACGATCCTCGAGGCCGTTGTCACACTTCCGGCTCTGCAGAGCATGCTCGAAGACAACACGCCCGGCGCGCAGGCAATTTTCCCGGTGTTCCTGGCCCAGACCCTTCTGACGCCAATCGGCGGAATTGCCGTGACCCTGCTCTTCATCGAACGCAGTCCCGACGTGGCTGCCAAGCTGAATCTGGCGGCGAAGGGGCCGGATCCAGACGAGGAAGCGGCCGGCTAGCGCAATCCGCCCTTCAAGCCGGAATGTGTCGGCGGTGAGAGGGTATTGGCGTGTAGGGAAGGGTGTGCGGGGAGGGTGTGCACGCTCCTACTCACAGTGCACAGCTTTGTTGCCACAAAAGTCCCTAACACGACTTCCCGCTCACTGGACAGATAGCGCTAAATGGGCAATTGCACCGTATTGTCCTCTCCGCGGGTCAATCAGGATGTATACCTCTTTGACCAGAATGCGGGTGCGGATCCGCCTCCCCTCGCCGTGAGGGGCAGTGGTGGGAGTGTTGGGTGAGTGTGCACGCTCCTACTCACAGTGCACAGCTTTGTTGCCACAAAAGTCCCTAACACATATTCACCCATTCCGGACAAAATGCGCCAATCCTGCAGAAGCAGAACTCTGTCCAGCCATTCGGGCATGTGAAGACGTGCTGTCACTTCAACAACAGCACCTTCTGCGTCTCCCCCAACCCGGAGGCGTGCACCAGGTGTACCAGGTATAGTCCACCAGGCCATGCCCCTGCGTCCAGGTGCAGGCTGTGCTCGCCGGCCCCCTGATCCCGTATCACATTCATCCGCAATCCCCCAGAGATGTCATACACCAATAGGCGGATTTCCCCCGGGGTCGCCTGCCGCCAGCGTATGCGCGTCGCGGGATTGAAGGGATTCGGGGCGGCGGGCAGCAGCTCGATGACGCCCGGCAGAGTGTTGTCGTTCCTGCCGGATACGGAAACCTGCTCCAATCCAGTGATCACGCGGACACGGTCGGTGCTGGCCAGGGTCTCGATCACGAAAAGCGTATCCCCTTCGGACGAGGCGCAGATGCCGTTCGGGTGGCGAAATCTCGCTTCCAGGGCGGGGCCATCCAGCTGCCCCTGTGTTCCCGTGCCGGCAAAGACCTCCACCTCGCCATCCGGTGATACACGGTATACGCGGTGGCCGCTCAAGGCCGTGGCATAGATGAAGCCGCCGGCAAGAGCCATCTGGCCGATCTTGTACTGGCCGACCGAGGGGATGGTGGCGAAGGGTTCATGGGTACCGTCCGGCGAAATGCGGGTGATCTGTCCGTCATAGACGTTTCCCGCGTAGACGAAGCCTTCCGCGTCCCGCACCATTCCGCCAGGCCGGTTGATGCTGCCGCCCGATGCCCAGATCTCCTGGCTGCCATCCGGTCGAAGACGGCGAATGTCTCCCGCCGAGCTGACCGGATTCCGCGACACGAGCAGATCCCCGTTCTCCAGGCGCAGCAGACCGTGCGGCCCGGTACCGGCAGGGCGCGTGTCGAGCACATCCCCTTCCGGCGAGACCGTGCTCAGCGAGTTCCCGCTCCAGTTCGTCACATACAGCGTGTCCTCTTCGCCGAACACCGGCTGAATCGGCCCTCCGAGCCCGGAGGCATGCACGGATCTGGATCCATCCTGGGTGATCCGGTGGATCTGGCTCCGGTTCCAGCCGCCACCGCAATACAGAGCGCGATCCGGCCCCTGAATCAGTCCATCCATCTCCACGTTCTCTTCAAGCAGGATCGAACTCACCTGCTGCCCCCGGACCGGAGCGATCACGGCCATGCCCAGCAAAAACAACCAGATCTTCATGAAGCCTCCTTGTTTGATGCTTCAAGAAAGGCTGCGCGAAGGTCTGAATCGTCCGATTGGATCGAATGAGACCTCTTCAGGGCTGATGCGTGATGGGGTTTCCATTGTCGGAGGCGGAAACGCTCTTGCGGTAGGCGCCGGGAGTCAAGCCGGTTTCCTTGCGGAAGATGCGGTTGAAGGTGCCCTTGTTTCGGAACCCGCATTCGTTGGCAATCGCCAGGATGCTCCAGGAAGCATGCCGCGGATCCGTGAGCAGGCGTTGGCAGGCACTGACGCGCCAGGAATTGACGAAGTCGAAGAAGCTCTGCCCCAGCTCCTGATTCAGGAGTCGGCTCAACTGATGAGCACTCAAGTCGCAATGCTCCGCCAGTTCGGCGAGGCGCAGGTCCTCCTTCCGATACAACCCCTCTTCCATGGCGGCGTCGAGACGCTGACGAAGTTCCCGCACCTCTTCCAAAGAGAAGGGGGATGGCACCTTGCTGCGCGCAACGGTTTCGGGCACTGGATCGATGGGAGGCGCAGGGTCCTCGATCGGGTTGTTCCCGGCGGTAGAAAACGAGTCCGGTTGCTGGATGGCGGCATAGCCGATTGCGTGGATCGTCAAGGAGAGCAACAGAAGCCAGATCCGGTCGATCTCCACGCCGTAGCCACCAAAACCAAGAAGTGCGAGCAACAACAGGAAGTAGATCCCGCAGTAGAGGCTGAAGCCCTGGCTCATGCGACGAAGCCAGCGCAGTGATGCGGCAGTGGCCGTATCCGCGCTGCCTGCGCGGTGCCGGCGCTCCCCCCTCCGCAGCAGGCGCACCGACAGCGCAGCGTATACGGACAGTTGCGCCGCATGGAAGAGGATCACGAGAGCCAGGGATAGCGAGATCTCAGTAGTCTCCCAGGGCGGGTGCGCCATCATGTAGCCGGCCTTGATCGAAGGCGTCAATGTGAGCCATGGCCACACCGTATACAACAGATACAACGCAGGCACGGCATGCAGCGCCGTGTGCCAGCGAAAGGGTGCCGGGATGCCAAGGGAACGTCTCACATAGAGATAGAACAGGGGGCCGATCAGGTAGATCAACGGCCAGGTGCTGCCGCCCAAATGGGGAAAGCGCCAGGCAAGACCGTTGATCGCCAGCAGGATCTCGCCCAGATGCAGCGCAAGAATGGCCAGGATCAGCGCCAGCGTGCGATTGGCGGCGCGGTTTCCCCGGCGGTAGAAGACGAAGACCCCCGCCAGAAACAAGCCGTGGAATACACCGAAGAGGATCCCCAGGCTGAGCAGTTCCTGGAAGAGCGTCATCTACACCCCCACAATGGCGACACTCCTGGCAGGGCTGGGCAATCCTGCACGCTCCTACTCACAGTGCACAGCTTTGTTGCCAAAAAAATCCCTAACACTTATTCCAGGATATCAGACAGTATTCCACAGTTCCGCCAATCCGCAGCTATGTCCAGGCTGCGGTACAGTCCTTCACGCCCTAGCTCTCCCCGTCGTCCGCCACTTCGGGCGAGTTGCGGTCCTTCTGCAGCACGGCAACGAAGGTCCCGTCGTGGTCCCCGTCCTGGGGATGGAAGGTCAGCAGGCCCTCGAAAGTGCCGCGACCGTCGAGCGGATCCTCGATCGTCACCGGTCGGAACTCGGGAAAACGCTCGAGAAAGGCGGACACGACCTCCTCGTTCTCCGCCGGCAGCAGGCTGCAGGTGGCGTATACGAGTTTCCCTCCCGGCTTGACCCGCGAGGCGGCCAGGTTGAGCAGGCGGGCCTGCAGCTCGTTCAGTTCGTCGAGTCTCACATCCGGACGGATCCAGAGATCCGGGTTGCGGCGCAGCGTGCCCGAATTGGTGCAGGGAGCGTCGACCAGCACGCCATCGAAGGCCGGCCCCTTCGGGGGACGATCCCCCTGCCAGTGCCGGGCCTCAAGGTTGTGGCGTCCCGCGGCGGCCAGCCGTCGGCGCAGTTCGCGCAGGCGCCCCTCGTGGGTGTCCGTGGCAATGACGACCCCGCGGCCGTCCATGGCGTCACACAACTGCAGCGTCTTGCCCCCCGCGCCCGCGCAGGCGTCCCACCAGCGCTCGCCGGGCAGGGCTCCGCAGAGGCGGCCGATGGCCTGGCTGGCCGGATCCTGGATCACGAAGTCGCCCTGCTTGTAGGCGTCCGTGTAGTACAAGTCCTTCTTCGTTTTGATCGAGGCCGCGTCCGAGAGGCTGGCATGGGCGCGCAGGCTGCCGCCCTCCTCCCCCAGCTCCGCCGCCAGCTTCTTCAGCGGCACGCGCGTGCGCAGCCAGAGTCGCGCCGGAAGGAGCAGCGCCGTGGCCGTCTCCACCGGGTTCGCATCCGCAGGCAGGCCGCCGGCCAGCCAGCGCGGAAGGGCCCTCTCCACGGGAGGAATGCGCGTTCCCGGAAACTGCCTGGACAACCACTGCAGGCGCTGTTCGACGGGCGGCAGGGCCTTGGCCTTCCACAACGGCGTGCGCAGATCGACCTGCCGCTTGTCCGGCGTCTTCAGCCCGTCCAGCAGGCAGGCCCAGTCCAGGGCCTCGCTGAAGCGCAGGGCTTCCGGCAGGAAGAAACGCCAGCGGAACAGCGCCTGCGAATAGCCGATCAGCTTGAGCCGCTCCTTGGGCGGAAGCTTCTTCTCGCGAAAGACCTGGGACAGGTGGACATCGGCGCGCTCGCCGGCTTCCGCTTTCTTCCAGGCGCCTTCAAGGATGCGGTAGATGTCGAGCCGCGCGCCGGCCTTCTTCTTCGGGCGGGACGTCGCACGCGAATCCTGCCGTCGCCGGTTGCCGTCGACATGCTTCTCCGGGCGGAGGCGATTGCCGTCTACAAAGGATTCCTTGTGGAGACGATTGCCGTCGACTTCCTTCTCCGGCCGGATGCGGTTGCCGTCCACCGGCGCATCGGAAGCGCGACGATTGCCCCTGGGGGGCTTTTTCCTGCCGTGATTCATTTGCGGAAGTCCCCGCGATGGATCGTGTGCGCGCTGCCCTGGCAGGTCGGGAAGAGCACCATTTCCGCCACCTGCACGTGCGCCGGCCGTGTCAGCGCCCAGCGGACGCTTTCGGCGATGTCTTCCGGCGTGAGCGGTGTCATGTTCTCGTATACGGCGCTGGCCGCCTTCTCGTCGCCGCCGAAGCGCACCTGGCTGAACTCGGTCTCGACCATGCCGGGGTCGATCGTTGTCACACGCACCGGCGTGTCCGCCAGCTCGATCTGCAGCGTCCGGGTCAGGCTGAGCAGGGCCGCCTTGCTGGCGCAGTAGACAGCGCCGCCCCTGTAGGGCTGTCTCCCCGCGATCGAGCCGATGTTGACCACGTGCCCGAAGCCCTGGCGGACCATCGGCGGAATCAACTGGCGGCACAGGCAGAGGGAGGCCCGCAGGTTGGTGTCGAGCACCGTTTCCCACTCCTCCGCGCTGCTGTCGCACAGGGACCCGAGTCCCAGCGCCAGGCCGGCATTGTTGACCAGCAGGCTGACCGGCCGCAGTTCGGAAGGAATCTCGCCCAGGGCGCGCAGCAGCATCTCGCGGTCCCGCAGATCCACGTCCAGCAGGTGGCAATCCACGTCGAAGCGGTCTTTCAGTTCCGCCTCCATCAGCAGCAGGCGCTCGCGGCGCCGGCCACCGAGAATCAGCGAGCAGCCGAGATCCGCCAGCTGAAAAGCGATCTCGCGCCCGATGCCGGAGCTGGCTCCGGTGATCAGGGCGGTGCGGTTTTGCAGGTCCATCAGATCTCCAGGGTTCCACCGGTCTTCGGGACCGGGTGTTTGGCCAAGCCGAGACGATTTATTTACTAATTGGGTTCAGTACAATCCGAATGCGACCGCGCCGCAATGGCTGCCTCGCATCCTACCGGAAGCCGCGATCCAAGGACCGCCCGTTTCCTCACCTCTATCCAGCCCGGCTGGAACGGAACAAATCCTCAGGAGCCCCGATGAGCGAGACTCTCTCCGTCTTGAAGGAAAAGCTGGCGACGATTCATGACCTGAACGCCGCCGCCGCCGTGCTGGGCTGGGACCAGCACACCTACATGCCCAAAGGTGGCATTGCCTGCCGCAGCCGCCAGATGGCCACCCTGTCGCAGCTGGCGCACGAGTTCTTCACCAGGCCCGAGATCGGCGAATTGCTGGACAGGATCGAGCAGAGCGGCACCCTGGAAGAAGGCAGCGAGGACTGGGCCTATGTCCGCGCCTGCCGACGGGACTACAATCATGCCGTCAAGCTTCCTTCGGAATTCGTCGTCGAGCAGTCCGAAGCGGGATCGCAGAGCTTTGACGCCTGGGCGCGCTGCAAGCCGGAAAGCAATTTCGAAGGCTTCCGCCCGCACCTGGAGAAGATGGTCGAGCTGAGTCGCCGCGAGGCCGAGTACCTGGGCTATGAAGAGCAGATCTACGACGCCCTGCTCGACAAGTTCGAACCGGCTCTGCCGACCCGGGAGGTGGCTCGCGTCTTCGGCGAGGTCAAGGACGAGCTGGTGCCCTTCTGCAAGCAGCTCTTCGAAAAGAAGGATCTGGTCGAAGACAAGTTCTTCTTCACGGACTGGGATCGCGACAAGCAGTGGGAGCTGACGATCCAGGTCCTGAAGGACATGGGCTACGATTTCGACCACGGCCGCCAGGACGAGAGCCCGCACCCCTTCACGACGGATTTCGGCATCGGGGATGTGCGTGTGACCACACGCATTCATCGCGACCAGTTCAAGGCCGGGCTCTACGGGACCATCCACGAGGGCGGGCACGCGCTCTACGAGCAGAATGTCAACCCGGCCTATGACCGCGGCTCGCTGGCCGGCGGCACCAGCCTGGGCATCCACGAGAGCCAGAGCCGGCTCTGGGAGAACCTGATCGGCCGCAGCCGCGCCTATTGCCGGCACTACTATCCGCAGGTCTGCAAGCTCTTCCCGCACAACATGAAAGATGTCTCGGAGATCGACTACTATCGGGCGATCAACCGCGTGCAGCCCTCGCTGATTCGCATCGAGGCCGACGAGGTGACCTACAGCCTGCACATCTTCCTGCGCTTCGAACTGGAACTGGCCCTGCTCTCGGGCGATCTGAAGGTCAAGGACCTGCCGGGCGCCTGGAACGAGAAAGTCGAAGCCTACCTGGGCATCCGCCCGGGCAACGATGCCGAAGGCTGCATGCAGGACATGCACTGGTCGGACGGCAGCTTCGGCTATTTCCCGACCTACGCGCTGGGCAATCTCTACGGCGTCTCCATTCTGAACACGGTCCGCGAAAAGGATCCGGCCTGCCTGCAGGCGGTGGAAGAGGGCAACTTCCTGCCGCTGAAGGAACGGCTGAGCGACTGGGTCTACCAGCACGGTCGGCGTTACACGGCGCTCGAGCTGATGGAGCGGATCACGGGGCGCGGCCTGGAAGCGGGTCCCTTCGTGAGCTATATCAAAGCCAAGTACTCCGGGATCTATGACCTATAAGGGTCTTTCAAGAAAGTGAAATAGACATCCCGTTCGTGAAGCCCGACCCCAGGGACGTGCTTCGATGCTGGAGGATTCATGGAACGATTTCCCGTCACGCGCGCTTCAACCAGCCGCTACGACAGCATAGACTACGGCAACCTGCGCTTCGGTCGCTACTTCTCGGACCACATGTTCCAGATGGATTTCGAGAACGGCAGCTGGGGCACTCCGCAGATCGTGCCCTATGCTCCCATGGCCATCGAACCGGCCAACCTGACTTTCCATTATGGACAGACCGTCTTCGAGGGACTGAAAGCCTATCTCCATCCCACCGGCGCCGTCTCCATGTTCCGCCCCGGAAAGAATCTGGAACGGATGACGCGCAGTTGCCGCCGCCTCTGCATTCCGGACTTTCCGGAAGACCAGGTGCTGGAAGGCATGAAGCAGGTGATTGACCTGGACAGGAAGTTCATTCCGACGGAAGAAGGCCACAGCCTCTACATCCGTCCCTTCGCCTTTGCCATGGATAACCTGCTGGGCGTGCAGGAAAGCACCCGCTATCGCCTGCTGGTGATCACCAGCCCGGTGGCGGCCTACTACCCGGAAGGCATCAAACCCGTCAAGCTGGATGTGCCCGGCGATTACATCCGCTGCGCCCGTGGCGGAACCGGCACGGCGAAGACCGCGGCCAACTACGCCGCCAGCCTGCTGCCGGCCAAACTGGCTCGCCAGGCCGGCTACACCCAGGTCCTCTGGCTGGATGCCGACGAGCATCGCTACATCGAGGAAGTGGGCACCATGAACATCTTCTTCGTGATCGGCGATGAAGTCGTCACGCCGGCGCTCTCCAGCGGCACGATTCTCGAGGGCATCACCCGCATGACGGCCATCGAGCTGCTGAAGGACTGGGGCTACACGGTCCACGAGCGGCGCATCACCATCGACGAGGTCTGCGAGGCCCAGAGCGCGGGGCAGCTGAAGGAAGTCTTCGGCACCGGCACCGCCGCGGTGATCAGCCCCGTCGGCGAGATCCACTACATGAACCAGACGATGACCATCAACAACTTCGCCATCGGCGAGGTCGGCCAGCGCCTCTACGACGAGATCACCGGCATCCAGTACGGCACGCGGGAAGACACGCGCGGCTGGAATGTGATGATCTAGGCGCGGATTCCAGCACATGAGAAGAGCCGGCTTCTGCCGGCTCTTTCTTTTTTCGACTTCTGGAGTGCTATACTTGGGTGAGGTCAACGAGCAATTGTGGCCGTCGTAGGTTGGACATGGACTAGCAGACCAAAAGCGCCATTCCCGTCATAGCCCGTTTCGACAGACTCGATGTCTACATCCAGCACAAGTACACCACCATCTCTAAGCAAATTTGCCTGCTCGGCCAGAGTTTCCGCTGAGGCACTCAATCGGAAGTGCTGGAGTGATTCTCCATGAACCAGAAACTGAATCGGCACGGGTACACCCGCTGAGTCGTTCAGGTCAAGCCGATAAAGGTCATCCGGAACTACTGTTGACCATGTCCAGGAACTCTGCTCCCTTTTTCTCTCGTCTTGCTCTTCCGTATATCCCCACGGGTTCAAGACCTTTTGATGGCGAGTTTCCTTCAGTTTCTCATAGCCTTCATCATTCAGCTTTGCCCAGTTCCATACGTTGTTGTTCCATTTCAAATCTACTCGAGGCAGAATGTAGCCGTCATCTGGTGTTGGAATCCCTGGATCTGGAACAGCAATCGTTTTCGGAAGTCCCAGGAGCGGGCCTCGAGCCAAGCCGAAAGGGCGCGAATGGAGGTGTAGTCGTGTGGTTGCACCCAGTGCCTTCTCGAGCCAGTCCCGCCATGCGAAAGCTGTTTCCTTGGACCACCGTTCTCGTGGACGATTGTTTTTGTGGCCAACCTCGGGCTCCCAAAGTGGCAGTGTGCTCACTCCCGGGCTCTTCCGAGTAAGAAAGGCGGACACGCTTTCCAGCGTCTCGAGAGAACGGGTTTCCAGCCCGTTCCACTCGAATGAAGGCGACCTTCCAATGTCCTCCCGGCTGCTGCGTGCTGGACTCTTCGACATTCCCTCAAGAAGTTCGATTGGGAAATCCAGTCCGTCCTGTTGTGACAGTCGACGAAGCTCACGCATGCTCTTTCCATGTCCTACTGCAACACCAAGATCGAACAGTCGAGCAGCGCGCAACCCGACCCGCGCACCAATCCGTGCACTTGCCAATTCATGTGATACACGATCCTCCGCCCCGAAGTAGACTCTCCCTGAGGGCGGGGCGTCTCGAAGTCGTTCCATGGATTCATCGACCAGGTTCCCCAGTTCCAGCCTTTTGCACTCGCCCCGCAGGTCGGTTGTATTCGGTTGTACAAGGTCTGCAACGACCACCTGTGTTGCGAAATCCCAGACTGTCTTAAGCGTGTCCGCAGGGAATGCTGCGTGTACAACTCCTTTGATGGGAAGCAGCGGATACATCAGCATCACAAGCAAAGTCAAGAGTTTTCTTGTGATTCCGAGCGGTTTCACCCTGTTTGCTTCGTGTTTTGTTCTAGTCATTCACAGTTCCCTTTCCACCGCATGCAGGACATGGCCACCGGAAGCGGCTTTCCTCGAGTCTTGAACCACTCGCTTTCGAACCCAACGCTGTAGTACCGGAACCTGCGCATTGTGTGCAGATTCTTCTGGATCGCAACCCCTCGCCGGACCGGAACTGAAATCGCCCGAGCAGACGGAAGAGTACGAGCACCAGAAAAAGACCGATCACGACCAGTCGCCCCCAGTCTTCCGGCAGGATGCTGGAACCAGTCGATTCCTCCACCAACGGTCCAGCGGACATGTCGAATGACTGGGCGAGTGTCTTGCACAGACCTATTGCATGAAACAACACTTGCAGCATGTTATTCAAGACCTCTTCTCGAGTAGTGGCTCAGCTGAATGCCCGAACCTACCAGGGCCATGCTTTTTTCTTGCCTGTGCCATTGCAGGATCTACAGGTTCCCATGCCTCCTGTTCCTATGCCAAAGCACTTGTCGCATGTCTCGGAAAGCAAGTCGATGGCTGCGTTTGCGTATGTGCTTGAAAGGGTGGATTTATTCCCATTCTGTGAAATGACCAGGAAATATCCTTCGCCGGTATAGTAACCCTGAGAAGGCAGATGCACTTCGCGGGTCTCTATGGCCTCCCCCCTGCCAGCTGCAATGCGAACATCGGCCAGATCAAGAGACTTCCCTCCAGTAGAGCTTCTCGAGTCCTCTTGAGTCGCATATCCGCGATTGCGGATGACGGAGAGTTCTACTCCGTCGGCAATGATCAACTCGGGACATTCTGAACCTTTTCCAGGAGTCAGGGTCAAACTCTTGAGGGACTGCATTAGCTGATTGTTGTGCGACGTGTAACTGAAGTGAACCGGCAAAAAGCATGCCGCCGCTTCCCCGCGCACCTTGGGATGGCAGGATGCGTCCAGAGTAATGTTGACTTTACTCGCAGGCACTCGAAGAGCCTCGTGGCTACGAAGAACGCCGTAGACATGTTTCTTCTTTGAAGCAACAACATAGGTGATCCTCTCACCCCGCACTCGCTTACCCCAAGCAACAAACGCTCCCAATAGCGTTCTGGAACTCGTTGGGCACAATAGTGTCCCATTATCAGAGAATGCGAATAGATAAACATCGTCATCTGAGGGCGTGATCGCTGCCCATCGAGGTGCCGATGATAAGAGTGTCCAAGAGTATACAGTGTACTGCAGGGATCCAGATTTTCTTGCTAGCTGAACATCCAATTCCTTTTCGCCCTCTCGTCCAAGGAGTTCGGGGTTTCGCAAGTCGAAATCGAAGAATTCAAACTCTCTCACGACAATTTCGAACTTGTCCTGATCATCCGGATACTCAGGTAGGACAGTGAGTATGATCTCACTGCCCGCCTCTTCAACCCAGTTCAAGTACACGGAGTTATACCCGGGCCTAGGGCTCCATGTGCCCAAGTCCTCGCCATTCTGTTGAAGGGACAATTTCGGCCGATAGCCTTTCTCGCCCTTCGAGGAAAGGCGAAGCTTGTATCGGCATCCAGCTTTTACATTGAGAATCAGCTCATTACTGTGTGGCCCGTAACGGCTTCGCGCATGGCTGTCTTCGTATACCCCTGTCAGCGTATCGATTCGACTGCACAGCTCGACTGTACCAACGGGAACCTGGTTGGCACATGGTCCAGTCTGGAAGTACATCATCGTACATAAAGCAAAAATGAAGGCTCTCGGGATGGATCGCCAAAGTTTCCCGTAATAGCCGTGTTGATCGATTCGCTGAGTAGACATCTTCACTCCTCCGGAATTTCGACTGCTTGCGTGGCGCTGGATGTCATTCTGGATTATGTTCAGTCAGAGTTACTTTGATTTTCCTAGAGGTCCTTTTGGATCAACCAGGAGCTGTAGCGCAGACAAGGGCAAGGTGTGCTGAAAACCGTCATTGGGCAATTGGATGGTAATGCCCTCATTGCAGAAACTGAAATCGAAATTGTCAATTGACTCCGGTGTCATGCGGTCCCGAATCACAGATCCATCACCATTCTGTTGGGACTCGATCAGATTGATCAATTGGAATTCGTAGTCTTTGGTCAGCAGGTCATCCAAATCAATGCTTCTCCCAGATGCAAGGTTCAGACTTTTGAAAGTGCTGTTCTTCTCGATCGAAGCAGAGTCATTCTTGATTTCCCTGTCAAAGCGTACACTCAGAAACTGCTTGTCCATGTAGAGAATCTCGAAGTCGCAAACAAGATCGGGCGTACGAATCGAGCTGGCCGGAACGATGTAAGCCAGTTGATCTTCAAGCATCTGTCGTACAAATTCGAACTCGGGCGTTCCCGATCGTGCGAGAGATCGATTCGCTCTCCTGGAAGCTTTCTTGGCCGGCAAATGAGTAAGCTCAGGATATCGAATGATCATCGACCAACTCCGATCTGCCAATTCGATGCCAATAGAATGCACTCGAAGACCTTCTAACACTTCCGCCTGTTCAGCCAGGTGTTTCCGAGTCTTCTTGTATTCCTTCTTGGATGTGATGTATCCCAGAATATCCTGCGCCTGGAGCTGACTCGCGCACAGGAAAAAACCTGCCCATATCAGAATGCTGATTGCCTTCATTCGTCTTCTCTCCTTGTGTGCTATTGATTGAGCTCATCTGCTCGAATTCTTCTGGCGAGTTTTCCGCATATAACTTGCTGGTTCAGGTCAAAGCCAGGAAGCCACGAATCTCGCCTGGCTGCTGTACTAGAAAACCTTGGCCAAACCGACCATAATATTGAACTGGCCTGCATCGCCTGTGTGAAGTACGATCTCTGCCGTCGCGACTAGCGAGTCGTCTATCTCGTACTGTGCACCACCACCCAGCTGAAGGCCGATCTCATTGCGCTTTGCCTCTGCACCCAGTGCTTCAACGGATAGAAAGTGAAGGGCAACACCACCCAATGCATACGGCAAAATCTCTGAATCGCCCAGGAAGTACTTTGCGGTCACACCAACTGCCAAGTCCGTGGTTGTCGCGGTACTAGTAAGGAAGATGTTTCCAATCTCCTGTTCGGCTTTCCAATAGAGAAGACTGCCCTCCAACTCCATGTTATCTCTGGTCGCGATGGGGCAGAACAACTGAATTCCAAAAGTACTGTCCAGATTATCCGGGTTCACAATGCCCACTCTTGCCCCCATGTCGATCTCGAACTCGAAGTCATCCAGAGCAGAAACGCTGCCAGTCATCATGGAAACAGCCCCAAGCAGAATCATCAGTTTCTTCATTTGGTTTTCACCTCACTTCATCAATGTTGATTGAATAGCTGACTGCACTTCCATGGTACTCGGCATCATTCGTGCAGTCCTTCATTGCTCACAACACTGGTTGCTCCGAAATAGAGATTGTGACAGTATGCGCTTGGGAAAAGCAGTATCTGGTTCTGCGGTTCTCGGTAGTAGTCAAGGGCTCAAGGTATGCCCGTTCCGGAATGGCGCGGCAGCCAGGGATTATTCGCCATTCAAACAGAAGCGGTTCTCGAATCATAATTCATCCTATTCCCACCTGGACTCAGCAGATATACACCAGCAAAGAGGCTACATTCTTCAATTCAATAGGTGAGGTTCGCTTCACAACGGATAGCTGGATAAAGAACTACTACGAAGGGTTGAGTCCGTAGATTTGTGCAAAAGCAGCTAAGCCCTTGAAAAAGGAAGGGCCATGGCCTTCTTTAGTGGTGCATAACCAAATCACTAAGGAGGAAAACCATG
>JAUIFJ010000034.1 GCA_030429345.1 bacterium
GTTGCCATTGAGATACAGCACTGTCAGCGAACTGAGCTGCCCCAGGGCATCGGGAAGAGTTGTAAGCTGGTTGCCATTGAGATTCAACTTTGTCAGCGAACTGAGCTGCCCCAGGGCATCGGGAAGGGTTGTAAGCTGGTTGTTATAGAGACTCAGCACTGTCAGCGAACTGAGCTGCCCCAGGGCATCGGGAAGAGTTGTAAGCTGGTTGTTATTGAGATACAGCACTGTCAGCGAACTGAGCTGCCCCAGGGCATCGGGAAGGGTTGTAAGCCTAAGACCTGAAAGATCTAACTCCTGCCTTCCCGTGCGTAGAGCCTCTGCGATCCGCTGTTCAGCCTCCTGGAATCCGGTCCTCTCGCTCATGATCGCTCCTGCCGCATGGTGTTAGCACTGAACAAGGTGGGCCGCTGCAGAAGATCCGCTCAACCCTGGTGATTTGGTTCCAGCTCTTCCAGTTTCTTTGCGTCGCAGATCTGCACAGTGAACCATGACCTGCTGTCTTTCAATAGGGCAAGGATCGCATCCTCAGCGCGTTGATTCGACCCGCACCTGCAAGGCGAATGATCAGGCTTTCGGCATCGATCTCTTCCCCGCCACATACCCTCCTGAGTAATGCAGAAATACGCAAAGATTGTAAAGCCCCTCGTTGAAATAGAGCCCCGCCCCCTCCCAGGCCAACAAGGCACGCCGCCCCCCGAACCTGCCGAGCAACCCTATCAGCACTCCCTGCACTCCTTTTTCCCGGCGCCCGAGCGCCAGCGCCTCGTAGAGTTCCGGGTGCCGCTGCACCAGTCGCGGAAGCACCTCGCGCCCGAAGAGTTCCAGGTTGGCGCAATGGGCCTGGAAACTGCGCTCCTGGCCGTGCCAGGCCAGGGCCTGGGGCCTGTAATACAAGGTCCCGCCGGCCTGCGCCAGGCGAAGGCCCATGTCGATGTCCTCGCCGCCCCAGACCTTGAGCTGCTCGTCAAAGGGGCCCGCCGCCTCCAGCAGGTCGCGGTGCAGCATGGAATTGCAGGTGTAGAAATGCCGCGGCGGCAGCTCTTCGCCGGCCTCGCGGCGGGCGGGGCCGCGGCCCTGCAGATAGAGCTGATAGCGCGCCAGCGGCAGGTCGCGGCCCTTTTCGTCCTGCACCCGGTAGCGCATGGAGCCCACGTGCACATGGCGCTTGTTTCCCAGTCCCCGCGAGAGCTGGGCCAGCCAGTCCGGCCGCGGCTGCAGGTCGGCGTCCAGGTAGACGATCCACTCGCCCCGCGCCAGCTCGAAGGCCCGGTTGCGGGCCGCGCTGCGGCCGCGGTTCTGCGGCAGGGCTTCGTGGATCACGGACAGGCCGCCCAGCTCCCCCTGCTCGAGCAGCCGCGTGATCCTCTGCGGACTGCCGTCCGTGCTGCCGTCGTATACGACGACGGCCTCCATCTCCCCCGCCTCACGCTGAAGCGCGAGGGCGCGCAGGCAGGCCTCCAGCTTTCCGCCGTCGTTGTAGCTCGGAACCAGGATGCTTTTCAGGCCCGCCCGGCTCATGCGAAGGCCTCCAGCAGGGTTTGTTCGGCTTTCTCCCAGCACCACTTCCGGCGGGCTGCCGCCAGGGCATCACGCAAAACCGGATCCTCCAGCCGCCCACCCAGGCGGTCGAGGGCCCGGCCCAGGGAATCGGCGCTGCCGCAGTCGGCCAGTTCGCCCAGGCCCTCACCCTGGATCACATCTTCCAGTTCGGGCAGTCCGCTGGCCAGCAGGGGCAGGTCGGCCTGGATGTACTCGAAGAGCTTGTTCGGCATCAGGTAGCGGTAGGAGCGTCCCAGGTCGGGGACGGGAATCACGCCGGCATCGGCTCCGCGGCTCAGGGCAGGAAGCTCCCCGGACGGAACCTTGCCCGGCAGGTGCAGCCGCGCGCCGTGCGACAGGCCGGCGGCGTGTTCCACCATCGCGGCGTGGCCCGGGCCGTCGCCCAGGGCGAGCAGATGCCATTCCGGCCGCGAGGCCAGGCAATGAAAAAGCGGACCGAAGTCGTAGCCGGGCCAGAAGCCCCCCTGGTAGAGCAGGATCCTGTCCGCGCCCCGCAGGCCCGGGAAGCGCTCGCAGAGCTCCTGCCGCGCGCGACACCGGGCGTCCGGCTCCAATAGGGAAGACGGCGTGAGACGCGGCGTATTGGGCAGGACCGAGGGAAGGGGGCACTCGTAGTCTTCCGCCAGGGCCCGGGCAATGCGCGGCCCGACGGCGAAACTGCGCTGGGCCCGACGCATGCCGTAGCCCTCGGCGAAGCGCCAGAACTCGCGCACGGCGGCGCGCCGGCGAATGGTCGGCAGCTCGCAGTAGTACTCGCGGCTGTCGTAGACCAGGCGGTAGCCCTGGGAGCCCTGCCGCAGCGCGGCGGGCAATAGCGCCGGCGGATCCACCGCCAGGACGGCCTCCGGCCGCTCGCCGGCGATCAGTCCGTATACCTGCCTCATGAAGCGCAGGAAATAGCTCTTGCGCCGCCCCTGCCGCGGATTGGGCAGCGCCACACACTCCCGGCCGCGCCAGAACCCCGAGGGCGGGTGCAGGCCGTTGTCGACCCGTGTGACACGCAGTTGGTGGCCGGCGGCCTCCAGGCTTTCCGCCATGCGCTCGAGGCGCGTTTCGTGGGACAGTTCGGAAAGCAGCAGGGCAAGGATCCTCATGGCAGTTCCCCGCGACGATAAGCCTCCCGGCGGCGCCAGCGGGCGGCGATTCCGCCTGCCGTGTCAACGTGCGGATCCTTCGCCAGGGCCTCCTCGAGCAGCCCTTCGTAGAGCCCTCGCAGGCCCGGAAAATCGGCCTCGCAGAGCACGTGCGGATGCCAGTTGGCAGTCAGCAGTCCGCCGCTGCGCGCCAGGATGTCGACCAGCGAACGGATCTGCTCCGCCGCCTCCCTTTCCTGCAGGGGGCCGTCGAAGTAGAACTGGCTGTCCATCAGCACCAGCGGCAGCTCGAGAATCGGCAGAGCCTCCTGCTCCGCGGGGTCCCAGGGAAAGAAGGGGAGGCTGGTGCCGGCGCGGAATCCGGGGCGATCGTTCCAGCCCAGGCTGCTGTCCGTCCCGAAGCCGCAGACCAGCTGGTCGACCCAGCTGCGGGAAGGGTCGAAGCGCAGGTAGTGCTGGCGTGTGACATCGCTCTCGATGCCGGCGCAGCGGTCGAGCATCACCTTCTGGTCCTGCAGCTTCTCGCGATCGGCAAAGCTGTACCAGCCGCCATGCAGGGCCAACTCGAAGCCGGCCTCGCGCACGCGGGACAGCAGGGCGCGCACCGCCGCCTTGTAGAGATGGTAGCGATAGGTCTTGTGGTCATGGCTTTCCGCCAGGAAGAAGAAGGTCGACACCAGGCCGCGCCGCTTCTCCAGGTCTATCATCTCCTCGACAAGGAACCAGGGGTCCTCGCCTTCGGCCAGTTTCCGGTAGAGTTCGCGCCATTGCCTGGCCAGCAGGCGGAAACGGCCGCGAAAGACATAGAGGGGGCTTTCCAGCAGCAGGCGCAGCGCGCTGCGGAAGCGCCACTTGAAGAGCATGTCTACATCATGCCCCAGGCAGAGCGCCCAGCGCTTCCCTTCCGGCCAGCGCGCCAGGGGACCGCTGCGGCCATCGTCGGGTTCTGGAAGGTCGAGCAGCCGGGCCAGCACCTGGGCCAGCCGGTCGCCCCAGGGGTGATCCACCAGTTCGGCGCTGCTGGCTTCCGAAGCAGTGGAAAGCCCTTCGACGAAGGCGCGCTTGTCCCCGCTGCCGCGCTCCTCTTCGCGCGACAGCTGGCGGAAGAGCGGCCCCAGCGGATCGAAGCCCAGGCGCACCCGCACCTGGGTGCCATGCTGGCTCCAGGAGATGGGGGAGCTGCCGTCGCGGTAGGTCCAGGGCAGGCCCTCGACGGCCTCGAAGCGCTCGCAGTGCCCGAAGACGGGAATGCCGCCCGGTGTGACACGGTCCTCCAGCAGGCGCGCGTCCGCCTGGTCCAGCTGGCAGGGCAGCCGCAGGATCAGGCGTGCCCGCTCCTGTTCCTGCCCTTCCTCCCCCACCACCAGCAGGCGCTCGCTTTCGCCGGGCTGGTCGGGCAGAAGAAAGCGCAGCTGGATGCCCATCCAGGCCGCCAGGGAGTCCAGGGTCCAGCCCAGCCGCGCGTGCAGATGACGCGGACAGGCCAGGCGGACATCGATGGTCGGAACCAGGCTCACCTTGCCCTCCGGCAGGTCAAGAACAATCCCTTCGCCACCCGGCCGCCTCCGCCGCAGAAAGGGGAAGCGCAGATGAGATCGAAAACGGCTTCAGCGGCGATCCTGGATGCTCTCATTGGGGAAGGGACTCCAGGAACTCCCTCGTATACGCCGAAAAAGCCTTCGGGGATTCCATTGGCCCCAGGTGGCCGGACTGCCCCGGGAGCAGGCGCCAGCGGGCCTGCGGCAGGCGATGGGCCAGTTCTTTCATCTCGTGCGGGGGACTGATCCGGTCCGCGGCCGCGGCGAGCACCAGGCTCGGCATGTCCAGGGCGCCGAGGGCCTCGCAGGTGCCCCTTCTCTGCAACAGGCAGGCCTGCTGCTGTTCCCAGAGCCCGGCTCCCAGGCGGCGGAACATGGCCGCCAGGCGCTGGCACAGCCCCTTGTCCTCCAGGCTGTCCGGCCCCAGGAGCGCCGCCCGGAACTCCGGCCAAAGCTCTTCGAAGCGCCCCTGGCGCAGGGCGCGGATCGCCGTTTCGCGCTTTTCGCGCCCGGCCGCGTCGTCGGGGCGGCACCGGGTGTGCGCCAGGATCAGGCCGCGCAGCATGCCCGGAAAGTCGAACGCGAAACGCTGGGCCAGGGAACCGCCCATGGAGACTCCGCCCAGAGTGCAGCGTGTGATACGGCGAGCGGCCAGCTCCTCGTGCAAAGCGCGGGCTTCCTGCCCCAGGTCGGCCCCGTCGACGAGCACGCAGAGCACACGGTGATCCACGCGCAGTTCTTCCCGCTGGGCGGCGAAGAGCTCCTCGTCGCAGAGCATGGCGCAGGCCAGGATGAGGGCAGGTCCTCTGCCTTCGTCGGACAGGATCTTCAAGGACTCCCTTCCGCTTTCTTTGGGCGACCCGCGGTCGTCCTCCCCATTGCCCGGAATCGAAAACGGGCGCGGAAGAAGTGCTTCCGCGCCCGTGTGACACCCGGTACAGGGACGGAGTGCCGGCCCGGGGCGCAGGCCGACGACCTAGGCGTGTTCGCGGCTCGCTTCGTATTCCTCGATCACCTTCTGCTGCACCATGGCGGGGCATTTCTCGTAGTGCGAGAAATGGCGCTTGTGAGACGCGCGCCCCTGGGTCATGCTGCGCAGGGTGGTGCTGTACTGGTAGAGTTCCGCCAGCGGCACCTCGGCCTGGATCAGCTGGTACTTGCCGGAGGCCTCCATGCCGAGGATCTTGCCGCGGCGCGTGTTCAGGTCGCCCATCACGTCGCCCATGAAATCTTCCGGCACCTTGACCTCGACCTTCCAGATGGGCTCGAGCAGGATCGGATTGCATTCCTTGAAGCCCTGCTTGAAGGCTTCGCGTCCGGCGATCTGGAAGGCGATGTCCTTGGAGTCCACGCTGTGCATCTTGCCGTCGTAGATCTCCACCGCCACATCGACCACCTGGCAACCGGAAATGATGCCTTCCTTGAGCACGGCGGAAATGCCCTTCTCCGTGGCCTGGATGAAGGGCCCGGAGACATTGCCGCCGACCACCGAGCTGCTGAACTCGAAGCCCGCGCCCCGCTCCTGGGGCTTGATGCGGATCCAGACCTCGGCGAACTGTCCCGCGCCGCCGGTCTGCTTCTTGTGGCGATACTTGACTTCCGTGTTGCCGGTGATCGTCTCGCGGTAGGGCACGCGGGGCTTGGTCAGCACCACGTCGACGCCGTAGCGGTCATGCAGCTTCTGCAGCAGGACCTTGAACTGCTGTTCGCCCATGCCGGCCATGATCACCTGGTGCAGCTCCCCGTCCTGGTGGATCGAGAAACTGGGGTCCTCGTGATGGATCACGGTCAGGCCGGAGATCATCTTCTCGTCGTCGTCGCTGCTCGCCGGCTCGATGGCCGTGCGGATCACGGGATCCGGGAAATTGATCCTGCCGATGGTCGCCACTCCGCCCTTGGCGCAGAGGCTGTCGTTGGTATGCGTGTGCTTCAGCTTGACCGTGCAGGCCATGTCGCCGGCGTGCAATTCGCCGATCTCGTCACGGTGCCTGCCCCAGGTGCTGAAAATGGTGCCGATCTTCTCGTGATCGCCCTGGCTGGCGTTGATCAGATCCGCGCCGGGCGCCAGCTTGCCCGAGTAGAGCCGGAAAAAGCTCAGCTCGCCCACATGCTGCTCGTTGACGGTCTTGAAGACCAGGGCTCGCGCCGGAGCGCTGTCGTCGCAGGGAATCTCGACGTCCTTGCCGTCGGCCTCCCCGTGCTGCGCCGGCATCTGCGTCGGCGCGGGATAGTCCTCGACGAGGATCTCGAGAATGCGTGATACGCCGGCCAGGTTCTTGCCGCTGCAGCAGAAGACGGGGCGGATCTTGCCGTTGCGGATGCCCGCGTCGAGGCCTCTGTGGAAGTCCTCCTCGCTCAGTTCGCCATCTTCGAGGTACTTCTCCATCAGCGCGTCGTCGCTTTCGGCGACGGCCTCGTGCATGCCCTCGACCAGCTCGTCCAGGTGCGCATGGTCGCCCTCGATCTCCTCTTCCGTGTAGTTCCCCTCGGCGTCGAAGACCAGCATCTTGCGGTCGAGCACGTCGACGATCTTGTGGAAGCCGCTGCCGCCCTCGTCGACGGGATACTGCAGGGGCACGCTGCGCCGGTACTGGTCGCGCAGGATCGCCAGCTCCTCTTCGAACTTGGTGTGCTCCCTGTCCAGCATGTTGAAGACGAACATGCAGGGAATCACGCGCTCGTTGATGATTTCCATTACCGCTTCGGTCATCACCTCGGGGCCGTTGATCGGATTGATCATCACCATGGCGATGTCCGCCACGCGCAGGCCGGCCCGGGCATCCCCGATGAAGTCCGCGAATCCCGGCGTGTCCAGGAAATTGAGCTTGTGCTCCTTGAACTCCGTCTGCACCAGCGTACAGCTGAGCGATTTCTGGATATCCTGCTCCACCGGGCTGAAGTCACTGACCGTGCTCTTCTCCTCGATGGTGCCCATGCGGCCGATCTTCCCCGTACATTTCAATACGGCCTCGGCGAAGATCGTCTTGCCGGTCGCCTCGTGCCCCACCAGGGCCACGTTGCGGATCCGCTCCGAGGGATAGACTTTCAATGGGACCTCCATTGTTCCGTGTTGCGGTATTTGTACTTGAGTTCCTTGCGCAGTTTGCGTTCCTCGTCGTCATAGGGAATGTGATCCACGAAGGTGACGATGCTCGGACGCAGGTAGGGCGGGAAGAGCTCCTCGCAGGCCTGTAGCAGGCTTTCGGCGGTCCAGCGCTCCTGGCTGCCGTCGGACTGGTGGACGAAGACCTGGATCCGGTCCGGCTGGCGGTAGCGCGGCGCGTTGACCGCCGCCACGTCACGAATGCCGGGCAGGGCGAGCAGGGGCTGCTCCACTTCCAGCGGACTGACCTTGAAGCCGAAGACCCAGATCACATCGAAGACCTCGTCGGCCAGGTGCAGGAAGCCTTCCGTGTCCAGCATGGCCATTTGCCCGCTCGGCTGCCAGTCTTCGACCGGGGCCTCGGGATTCTCTTCCTGCTCCCCGGTCCAGCCTTCGCAGACGCGCGGACCCTGCAGGTGGATCTCGCCCCATTTCCCCGCCGGGCGCTCGTGTTGGCCATCATCGCGAATGCTGAGCTCGAACCCGGGCAAGGGCTTGCCCACCGTATCCTCGCGGATCTGCAGCCAGGGCAGGTTCATCGCAATGAAAGAGGCGGCCACATGGGGAGCGTAGCCTTCCAGCAGGTGTCCGCCGACGCTCTTCTGCCACTCCTCGCGGAAGTCGACACGCACGCCATCCATCAGCAGCAGGCTGTGCATGACGCTGCCCTGCAGCGGCCGGCCTTCGGCGGCAGAACGCTGCAGGCTGCGGTGCAGGTACCAGAAATACTTGCGGGTATTGATCATCAGGCGCGGCGACCATTCGTCGATGGCCCGGCGCACGTCCTCGTCGTCGTCGCTGCGGTCCAGCAGGACCAGGGTGCCGCCGCTGAAGAGGGCCGGCAGCAGCTGCGAGGCCAGGCTGATGCTGTGGCTGAGGCTCATCTGGGCCAGCACCACCGAATGGCGCCGCAGGGTGAAGAGCTTGACCATGGCCTGGGCGCTCTCGGCCAGGGCGGCAAGGCTGAAGAGCGCTCCGCGCCAGGCGTCCTCGCGGTCGACGCGGTAGTAGCAGACGCGCGCCCTGGCGGCGTCCTCCGCCGGCGGCATGCGAGGATCCTTCTCCTCTTCCAGCAATTCGCGCAGCAGGGGATGGTCTCCCAGGGAGGCCTGGTGCTCCTCGTCCGCGCTGCGCACGGCAATCGCCTCGCGCCGCCCTTCCCCGATCAGCTCGCGCACCTTGTCGCCGACGCTGTTGTGATACACCACCAGCGTCGGGTCCAGGTCGGCGGCGATGTCGGCCAGGGAGCTTTCGGAACTGCGGATCTCGCAGGGAGCGAAGGTGCAGCCGAGCTTGAGCAGGGCCAGCTGGAGCCAGATCATCTCCGGCGAGTTGGTGACCAGCAGCAGCACGCGGCTGCGGGAGCCGTGGCCGCGCTTCATCAGCGCGCCGGTCAGGCGCTCGACGCAGTCCAGCAGCTCGCCATAGGTCTGGCGGCGGGATCCGAAGACCAGGGCCAGGTCCTGCGGGCGGGAACGGCATTGTTCCTCGAAGGCGCTGAAAGTGTCGAAGAGCGCGGGTTCCTTGAGGAAGTCGAGGTCGAGGGTCATGCGGCGTCCGGGACCAGAGGGCACAGGCCTGATCGCCTGCGTCCGGTTTCGTTGTTGGTGCTGAATTCGGAGGTCCGATGGCAGGGTCCGGGCCGGATTCAGGCAAGAGCGTGTAAGCTATTTCTTGGGTCGCACAGAAGCAATCGACCCGCGCTTCGCATCCGGATCCGTGATGCCCTTGTCGGCGCGGAATCTCCGGCCCGAAGCAGACAACTCTGGCGCATGCGGACAAAGAAAAGTACATCCAAGTCGTCAACCGGACACGCCGGATCCCTATGCAATTTCAGAACATCCAGTCCTTGCCTCCCGGGCTTCCACGGCTGTTGCAGGCCGCGCTGGAAATCCAGGGCTCCTCGCCGGAAAACGGCACTCCCCGGGGTTTGCTGCTCAGCGCGCCCTCGCAGGCCTGCATTCGGCTCCTGCGGCAGGAACTGATCCGCAGACTGGAAGCCGGCGACCGCGTGGTGCTGGCCTGTCCCGGCCTGGCGCCGCTGCCCGTGGAACTGGCCGCGGCACTGACTGCCCGCCGCGATCTGGCCTCCCTGCTGCACCAGAGGGTCCGGGCGGACTCCGTGGCGCTGGGAGGCATCCTGCGCCGCCTCTGCAGGCTGCGGGCCGTCAGCCTGGTGCTCGAAGCCACCCCGAACGGCGCGCCAGAGGACGAAGGCCTGTTCTCGGCGCTGGAAGGCGAATCCTTTTCGCTGTATCTGCTTGAGGGGCCGCACACACCTATCACCAGCTCCTGGACCTTCCGGACCCGCAAGGAGCTGCGACTGGAGATCCCGACCGCGCAAGACCTTCAGAGCTGGCTGGAAGAGCGGGACCTGCAGAGCACTACGACTCCCGGAGAACTGCGGCCCTTTCTCCCCGGGGAGCTGGAACGCCTGCAGGGCCTGCACGAAGAAGCCCTCGCCAGCAAAGGTTCCCTGCTGCAGTTGCTGCGCGAGGATGCCCGCCGGACATTCGAGCGACTGCGTCCCCCGGAGAAGCTTCGCGCGTCCTTCCGGGAACTGGCCTGGCTTCATGGTCCCTGGTCGCTGAGGCTCGCTGCGGAGCTGGGCCTGGAAGAAGCCTGCGACCTGGGGCTGGAAACGGGGCTCCTTCGGCAGGAACGCGAATCGCGCGCCTTGTTCGGAAAGGACGAGGGGCCGAGGGCGGACTTCGCCCGCCCCGTCTTCGCCTCCCTGATGGCCGAAGGGGCCGGCGACGCCAGCGGCTTCCTGCGCCGCCTGCTGGGACGGCAGGACCTGGTGCTGTATCACCCTGCACCCCTGCTGCAGTTCGCGTCCCTGCTGGCCGGGCGGCAGAGCATGTCCGGGAAGGATTTCCTGGAGGATCTGGCCCTGCTGGCCGAGCACCAGCACGAGCTGGATTTCCGCCTTGCGCTCCGCCTGCAGGAAGGACTGGCTTCCCGCGTGGAACGGGCCCTGGCGGAGAATCCCGACGAAGACTGGCTGGAAGCGCGCGTCGTCCTGCTCAATACGAAATTGTACACGAACAAGCGGAGAATGCACCAGCCGGAGCTGCTTGCCGAGGCGCGGCGAATGGAAGAGCTGGCCCGCGAGCTTCCGCGCGGGGAACGCAATGTGCTGCGCGCCCTGCTTCACCAGGGGCGCCACTACGGGGCGAGCGGCCGGCCCTTTCCGGAAGACCTGCGCCGACGCGCCCTGCAGTGGGTGCGCCTGCATCCGGCGCTGGAACGAAGCCAGACCTGGCGGATGCTGATCGGCGACCAGGCCCTGCTGGGCTGGACGCGCCGTGATACAGCCATGAGCGACTGGGCCGCCGGGGCCATGGAGTCCTGCCTGGAGCAGTCCGGGCTCTCCGAAGAGGATGCCCTGGACCTGCGCCGCCGCGTCGAGCCCTTTCTGCTGTACCGCTACTCCAGCGAGGAAGAGGTCTCGCACTGCCTGCGGCAGGTGCCGCGGATCGACGCCCTCTACGGGGACAAGGACCTGACCTGGCTCACCATTCGCCAGATCCTGTGGATCCAGCTGGGCGAGTTCGGCAGCGCGCTGGAGCACGCCGGGGACCTGGGGCGCCGGCTGCGCGAAGCCGGGCTCTGGCGGAATCTCGTGACACACGACAGCCACACTCTCCTGCTGCACTTCCTGGCGACGGACCTGGGGCCGCATCTCGACGACTGGGTGGAAGGCCTGCTGCTGCAGGAGCCGCACAACCGGACCGACCTGACCTGGCCCGCCCTGCGCTTTCACCATGCCCTTTCCCGCCTGCTCGCCGGGGACGACGAGCACTGCCTGCGCCTGCTGCGGGAAGTCGAGAGCGAGACGCCACGCTATCCTTTGGCCCGCCTCTGCCTCCTGCTGCTGGAAGGGCGGGCCGGCACCCTGCTGCAGGAAAAAGACCAAAGGGCCTGGTATCACCTGCGTCACTGGCACGGCATCTGGGAGCTCGTCGCCGAACAGGCCCGGGGCGCTTCCTGCGACAACGAGGCTCTTGCCCGGCTGGCCCGTTCCCCCCTGCTGGACCTTTTCGATCTCTTTCGCCTGCCGCTGCTGCTCTGCCTCTGCCGCCGCCGGAACACGAAGCCGCCGGCCTGCCTGCGCGAGGCGCTGCAGCGCCAGCTGCTGTGGTACGAGCAGCGAGGCGCCGCCCAGGGCATGCAGATGCTGCTGGATGCCTGGGGCGGACTGCTGGAGGCCGGCGCGCTGAAGCAGTGGCGGGAAAGGACCCTGCTGCTGCGGGAGCCTATTGAAAGCGCTGCCGGGAACGTGATCCAGATCCAGATGCTGGACAGGATTCGCCTGCAGATGCCCGACGGCAGCGAACGCAGTCCGCGCGGCAGCCGCCTGCGTCGCCTGCTGGGCCTGCTGGTTGCCGCGCGCCTGCTGCGCCAGCCCATGAGCCGGGAGGAGTTCACCCTGCTGCTCGCCGGCGAGGAGCCGCGGGAACGGATGCACAATATCCAGTCGATCAGCCTGCACCGGCTGCGCGAGCTCCTGGGTCCCCGCGCGCTGGAGTCGGTGGACGATCTGCCGCGCCTTCATCCGGAACTCGTCCGTTGTGATCTGGACGAGGCATGGCAGGCCCTGCGCGAGGCCGAGCGGCAGGAACACGAGCCCTCGCTGGTCGGCGCGGTCCGGGCGGCGCGCCGGGCCCTGGAGGAGCTGGCCGGCAAGGAGCTCTTTCCCGGCCTCTACCACCGCTTCTTCGAGGCCTTGCGCGACGATGCCGCCGCCCGCCTGCGCGGAATCACCCTGCGCCTGGGCCATCGTCTGCTGCTGGAGAAGGATGCCGAACGCGCCGCCGAACTGGGCAGCCTGCTCTTCGAACACACTCCGGACGACCCGGATCTGGCGGAGTTCCTGGCCGAGGCCTGGACGGCGGCCGGCCAGCCCCTGGCGGCCGAGCGCGCCCGCATCCGGCACCAGCTGGCGCTGGAACAGTCACCGAAAGAGTGAATCCCTCTCCCCCGCGGGTCGTTTCGCAGGGAATGCGCGGTGCATTCGACAGGAGAGAGAAAAGGCGGATCCGACTGGATCCGCCTGGCGGGTGTCTTCGATTGGCGGGACTACTAGTCGCCGTCGTCGCCGATGCACTCGACGGGGCATTCGGCAATGGCGTCCTGGCACTGCTTTTCTTCTTCCTCGTTCTCCGGCTGCTTGAAGACGACGTCGTGATCCCCGTCGTCGCTCTCCTTGAAATTGTTGGGAGCCGCGTCAATGCAAGCGCCGCAGCTGATGCAGTCCTCGTCCACGTAGTACTTGCCGGGGACGTTGTCTTCGAAGCGTCGTGTCTTGTCGGCCATGGGTTCTCCTTGCTGGCTTGCCGCCGTTGCGGTTGCCGGTTCCACTGCCCTCGGGGGCGGAACGATTCCATCTTCTCGATCTTACGAAACGACCCGCTAATGCGCCACAACCTTGATCAGCCAGAAGCCCAGAAGCAGGAGCACGGTGAAGCCCACGGCCAGCAGGTTGAACCAGCGGTCGATGAAGCGCGTGATCCCCGCCCCATAGCGATGCAGCAGCGCCGCCACCAGGAAGAAGCGTCCCGCGCGTCCCACCAGGCTGGCCAGGACGAACATCGGGAAGGGCACGTGGAACACGCCGGCGCTGATCGTGATCACTTTGTAGGGAATCGGCGTGAAGCCCGCGGTGAACACGATCCAGAAATTGTACTGCTCGTAGAGGCCGCGCACGGTCTCGAACTTGTGCTCGCTGAATCCGGGCACGTGATCGAAGAAGAACTGCGCCAGGGCGCTGGCCTCTCCCCCCGGCGCGTGCCACAGCCAGTAGCCGATGCCGTAGCCGACGATGCCCCCGATCAGGGAACCCAGGGTGCAGATGAGGGCGAAGCGATAGCTCTTCGTCAGCGCGCCGACGCACAGGGCGATCAGGAGCACATCCGGCGGAATGGGAAAGAAACTGCTTTCGGCAAAGGCCAGCGCGAAGAGCGCCCAGGCGCCGTAGCGCGTCTCGGCCAGGGAAAGCACCCAGTCGTAGAGGCGTCGTATCATGCGGGCTTCCATCCTTCCCGGCCCACAAGGGGCACGAAGGCGCAGCCGCTGTCGCGGTTCTCGACCAGCCGGCCATCCCGTTTGTGGATCACAACCAGTTCCTGGCGCGCGCGGTCCCCGACGGGGATCACCAGGATGCCGCCTTCCCCGAGCTGCCGCGCGAGGGCCTGGGGCAGTTCCGGCGCTCCGGCCGTGACCAGGATGCGGTCGAAGGGCGCGTGATCGCTCCAGCCGATGGTCCCGTCGGCCGTGCGACAAAGAATGTTGTCCAGCCCCAGGTCGCCGAAACGCTTCTTGGCCAGGCTGGTCAGGGCGCTGTGCCGCTCGACCGTATACACGCGTCCGCAGAGGGCGGCGAGCACGGCCGCCTGGTAGCCGCTGCCGGTGCCGATCTCGAGCACGCGCTCCTTCCCCCCGAGGCAGAGCAGCTCGGTCATGCGGGCGACGATCCAGGGCTGGCTGATCGTCTGGTCCTGGCCGATCGGCAGGGCGCTGTCCTCGTAGGCCCGTGTTCTCAGCGGGCCTTCGACGAAGAGGTGCCGCGGCACGCTCCCCATGGCCTGCAGGACCCGTGGATCACGAATGCCGCGCGCCGACAGATGCTCCCGCACCATGCGCTCGCGGGCCGCGTCGAATGTGTTCATGCGTCTCCAGATCCTTGCCGCCCGTAGGACGGCGCCAGGCTTTCGCAGAGCAGCGATGCGAAGCGCAGGCTGTCCTTCAGCCGATGAATGCTGCTCTTCTGCGGTCCGTAGAGGCAGCTGATCGGCGTGTGTGCCACGCGCGCCCCCTGCAGGAGCGCCTTCAACAGCAGCTCGCTCTCCATGTCGAAATGGCGGCGCTGCAGGTCCAGGCTTCGCAGCAGGCTGGCCCGGTAGAGGCGGAAGCCGCACTGGCTGTCCGCCAACCGCCGTCCGCTGCGCCAGGCCAGCAGCGCCGTGGAGAGGCTGTTGCTCAGCCGCCGGTCCCAGGGCATCTGCTCCCTCGCACTGCTGCGGTCGCCCAGGACCAGGTCCGCTCCCGGCGCCGCCGCCAGGAACTCCGGCAGGAAGCGCGCCTCGTGCTGGCCGTCCGCGTCCAGGCTCAGGACCCAGGGGCGCTTGCGGCGCAGCCAGATGTTGAATCCGCGACGCAGGGCGGCGCCTTTGCCCTGGCGTAGGAAATGCCCATAGACCTCGATGCCCAGCGATCGGGCGCAGGCGGCGCTGCCGTCGACGCTGCCGTCATCGACGACCAACAGGGCCTCGGGCGGCAGGAGTTCGAGCAGCCCTTCCAGGCAGGCCCTCAGGCCCTGCTCTTCGTTGTATACCGGAAGCACGACCCCGATCTCTTCGGGGCGCGGCCGGGCCTCGGGGGTCTTGTCTGTGGCTGCGCTCATCTTGTGCGGGGAATATATCCAAAGCCGAAGGGAGTTCCTCGCTTTCCGGAGGTCCTGGGCCGCCGCCTGCGCGGGAGAGTGTCATCCCGTGGCTTGACCACGGGATCCGTGTCACCGCCGCGGGCCGGAGGTTGACGGGACGCCCTCCGGTCTGCGACGCGGAACAGGGTCCCGCGGTCGAGCCGCGGGATGACACTCCGGGGGTGGTAGGATGTGGTGTAATCGTCGGGATCCTTGCTTTCGCGGGGATGACGGGGTGGTGGTGTGCGGGTGTTCAGCCGTTTCGGTGCTGGTCGAAGCGGTGGATCACTTCCAGGGCCTCGGCGGCGAGGGAGGGTGTATCACGCTCCGCCTCGATCCGCAGCCAGTGGATCGGCAAGCCCTGGCGCTCCATGCGGCGGAACCACATCCGCTGGCGGCGGGCCAGGGTGCGAATGCCCTTTTCCAGGCCGGCCAGCATCTCCGATTCGGTGATCTCTTCCCGGATCCAGCGCGTGAGCCAGCGGTACTCCAGGCCCAGGCGCTCCAGGCGCTCAGCCGTGTGACCGGCGGCCAGCAGGCGCTCGCACTCCTCGCGCATGCCCTCCTCAAGGCGTTGCCGCAGGCGCAGGCCGATGCGCCGGCGCAGTTCCTCGCGAGGGCGATCCAGGCCGATCACAAGGCCCTTGAAGGCGGCGTGTCCGAGCCGGACGGGCGGCGGACCGGCCTGCGCCACTTCCAGGGCCCGCAGCATGCGTTCGCGGTCCTCCAGGTCCGTTTCATTGTGCAGCCCCGGAAGTTCCCGGACCACCCGCTGCCGCAATTCTTCGTGATCCAGCGCTTCCAGCTCGGCTCGCAGGGCGGGACGCGGCGGCGCGGGACGCAGGTCGTAGCCCGCCAGCAGGCAGTCCAGGTACAGGCCGCTGCCGCCGCAGAGCAGGGCGCGCCGCTTGCGGGCGGCGATCGCCTGCAGGGCCCTGTGCGCCTCCTGCTGGTAGTCGTAGAGGCTGCCTTCCCCGCCCAGGTCGAACAGGTCGATGCCGTGTACGGGGACCGGCGCTCCGCCGGATGTATACTCTTCGCGGTCCTTGCCGCTGCCCAGGTCCAGTTCGCGATAGGCCTGCCGGGAATCGACGGAGAGGATCTCCGCTTCCAGCTCGCGGGCCAGGGCCACGGCGAGAGCGGTCTTGCCCGAGGCCGTCGGTCCGAGCAGGCAGAGGGTCGATGGGGGAAGCGGAACCTGCATCAGGAGGGGTCGCGTGTGACCTCGGGATCCTCGAAGACGGCCACCTGGTTGCGGCCGTTGTCCTTGGCGAAGTAGAGGGCCTTGTCGGCGCGCTTGATCAGGTCTTCCAGGCGCTGGATCTGCTCGTCCTGGGCGGCGCAGCCGATGCTGACCGTGAGACAGCCCCCGGGCTGCTTGTCGCCGTGTTCGAAGACCTCTTTGGCAATGCGCGTGCGGATCTTCTCCGCGACGCGCCAGCCCTGGACCAGGCTCGCGCCGCTGAGCAGGATGATGAACTCCTCGCCGCCGTAGCGCGCCAGGAAGTCCACGCTGCGGATCGTGCCCTTGATCAGCTTGGCGACCCGGATCAGGACCTGGTCGCCGGCCAGGTGGCCGTTCTGGTCGTTGTAGTTCTTGAAGTGGTCCACGTCGAGCATCAGCAGGCACAAAGCGCCGGAGCCGCGCTTCTGGCGCTGCACTTCCAGGTCGTACTGCTCCTCGAAATAGCGCCGGTTGTGGATGTTGGTCAGCCCGTCCTTCGTCGCCAGTTCGAAGACGCGCGTGTGCTCCCGGGCATTGAGGATCGCGTTGGCCAGCAGGGCGGACAGCTCCTCCAGCCAGCCGAGGCGCTCCGTTCCCAGGTGCAGCTGGCTGCTGTAGAAGAGCTTGAGCAGGCCCACGCCCTCCGTCGCCGTGTGCAGCGGCAGCAGGATGGCCGTGCGCAGGCCGAGCACGCGGATCAGCCGCTGGTTGAGCACCAGCGGACTCTGCATCACATCGGACACGAAGACCGGCGCTCCGGCCTTGAAGAGCTCCATCTGCTGCTCCTGCTCGAGCAGGATGCGGATCTCGGCCTGGTCGCGGGCCTCGTCGGGACCGGTCCAGGACTTCTTGTGATGCAGCTCGCCATCCTCTTCCAGCAGCTCGATCTCCCCGAAGGCGAAGCCGAAGGTCTCACGCATGATCTCGCCGGTCAGCTCGAGCAGGCGATCGAAATCCAGTTCGCTGCTGATCGCCTTCTGCACGCGCAGAATGCCGGTGATTAGGCTCAGCGAGTGGCGGCTCTCGAGCAGATGGCTTTCCAGGTACTTGATGAAGCGCTTGGAGAATTCGGCGGAAAGGGCTTCCGCCCGCGGTTCCTTCGGGATCTCGCGCTGCCGCTCGCCCAGCATCTCCAGCACCTGCTCGCACAGCGGCGCGCTGAAGCCCCAGGCCAGCTCGACGGGCAGGCGCTGCTGGAAGACCGACTGGCCGGGGTTCTCCACCAGCCGCGCGGCCATGGCGAAGCGTTCCTCCCCGCAGGCCAGGCTCAGAAAAAGCTGCCCGGCTTCCGGGGGCGAGAGGCGCCGCAGTTCCACCTCGCCCAGGTCGCCCCGGCCGGGAAAGGGCGGAAGCAGCGGGTAGGCGCTTTCGTCCCAGGCCAGGGCCAGGCGGCCGGAGAGCTTCCATTCGGCCAGCAGGTCGAAGAGAATCCGCAGCATGCGGCCGACCGTGTACTGGCTGAAGACCTCGTAGGAGGCTCGGCTGCCGGTTGCGCCGACCAGCTCGCGAAGGGGGTTGGATTGCAAATAGACCTCGAACTCAACAAGGAACAGGAATGTGGCAATTTCCCGTGCGTTTCCGGCCCTGCATTCAGCCTTCGTGAAAAGGCTGTCCGCCGGTGCTGTCCGGGAATCGGCAGCACTCCTTCCCGCAAAAATCGGCGAACCGACGGGGCATCTTTATTCCTCCTGGCCCAGGACCTCGCCGCCCAGGATGACCCGGGCCGGGCGATTGTCGCCGCAGGTGTAGGGCAGTTGGGCCAGGTCCTGGAAGGGCCAGAGGCACAGGTCCGCGGCGGCGCCGGGCTCGAGGCAGCCGATTTCGCCGGCAGCGTCCAGGGCGAGCGCCCCCCCGGCCGTGGCGGCCCAGACAGCCTCCTCGGCGCTCATCTTCAGGCGGCAGGTGGCCAGGCTGAGGATGAAGGGCATGCTCTGGATGTGGCTGGATCCGGGATTGAAATCGGTGCAAAGTGCAATCCGGCCGCCGGCCTCGATGATCCGTCTTGCCGGCGCCCAGCGCTCCATGCCCAGGAAATAGGTCGAGCCGGGCAGCAGGGCAAAGACCGTCCCCGCTTCCACCATGGCTTGAATGCCGGCCTCGTCGATCTCCTCCAGGTGATCGGCGCTGAGGGCTCCCAGGCGGGCGGCCAGGGCTCCTCCGCCGGCGGACTCGATCTGCTCGGCGTGCAGCTTGATGCCCAGCCCGGCCTCGCGGGCGCGGCTCATCAGGGTTTCCGTTTCCTGCAGGCTGAGCACCGCGGGCTCGCAGAAGGCGTCGGCGTGTTTCGCCAGGCCTTCGCGCACGACGACAGGCAGGATCTGCTCGTTGATGCGGCGGAACCACTCCTCGCGGTCCTCCCTGTGCTCGGGCGGCACGCTGTGCGCCGCGAGCAGGGTCGGGTAGAGCCGCGGCATGGGGGACTCCGCGTCCAGCTCCTTGAGCAGCCGCAGGCTGAGCAGTTCGTGTTCCACGCTCAGGCCGTAGCCGCTCTTGGCCTCGACGGTGGTCGTGCCGAGCCGCAGGAAGCGCTTGAGGCGTTGTCTCACGCGCGCCTTCAGCTCCGCGGGGTCGGCGGCCATCAGGCTGCGCCGGCTGCTGAGGATGCCGCCCCCCGCCCGCTGGATCTCCAGGTAGTCCCGGCCGGCATTGCGCATCTCGTACTCTTCCGCCCGGTGGGCGAAGAAGACCGGATGCGTGTGGCTGTCGACGAAGCCCGGCAGCAGCAGGGCATCGGAGGCGTCACACAGGGGCAGGCCTTTCCTGCGCAGGGCCTCGATCTCGGCGGCCTGGCTCGCGGAATCCAGCCAGGCCTCGATGCGGCCCTCCCGGCAGTAGAGGCAGTCGGCCTGCAGGAGATCCACGCGGTAGGGGCTGTCGGGGCGCGGCGCGAAGGCCTTGCCGATACTCGTGATCAGGAGGGATCGAGGGGTGTCACTCATGCATGGTTCCGGAATTGTACAGGGCGGGCCGCGCAGTCGAACCGACCGCTCAGTCCTGCGCCTTCGAAGCGAGTTCGTGATCCAATGCGGCCTTCATTTCGTAGATGTGCTCCATCACCTCCCTGGCCTGGAGGCGCAGGGCATCGTGGTGTTCCCTGTCCACGGGAAGGGGCTGCAGGCGGATCGCAGTGCCTACCCGCACGCGCAGGCGTCCGCGGCGCGGCCACTTCGCCCCGGGCGGAAGACATTCGCGGGCTCCGGCGACGGCCACGGGCACCACGGGAACGCCGGCCAGCTGCGCCAGGCGCACGAAGCCGGTGTGGATCACGGCGCTGCCGTCCCCCTTGTGGTGGCGAGTGCCCTCCGGAGCCAGGAAGAAGGGCCGACCTGTCCGCAGCAGGCGCAGGGCCTCGTCCATGGCGCCCGTGTCCCCCCGGCCCCGTGCGACAGGCACACCGCCCATGGCGTAGAACCAGGATCCCAGCGGCGAGCGGAAGAGCTCCTGCTTGCCGAAATAGTGCACCGGCATCGGCACGGCCAGGGCCATGGCGGGAATGTCCATCTGGCTGCTGTGATTCATCACGCCGACGAAAGCGCCGTCAGGAAAGTTCGCCTGGCCGTCGACCCGTGTGTCGAACCAGCGGCGGGCGATCCAGCGCATCAGTCCCATGCTGGGCCTGTAGACCCAGGGAACGATGCGCGCTTCCCGCCTCCGCGCGGGCGCGCCTTGCTCGTGTCCCGGACTCAGCGTCGCGCCATGGGCAGGATCACGCCCTGCTCGCGGGCGCAGGCCTCGGCCTCCTCGTAGCCCGCGTCCACGTGGCGGAAGACGCCCATCATCGGATCGTTCTCGAGCACGCGGCCCAGGCGATCGGCCGCATCCTGTGTGCCATCGGCGACGGTGACCTGGCCCGCGTGCAGGCTGTAGCCCATGCCGACCCCGCCTCCGTGATGATAGCTGACCCAGCTGGCGCCTGAGGCCGTGTTGAGCATCAGGTTGAGCAGCGGCCAGTCGGCGACGGCGTCGCTGCCGTCCTTCATGGCTTCCGTCTCACGATTGGGGCTGGCCACGCTGCCGCAGTCCAGGTGGTCGCGCCCGATGACGATCGGCGCCGAGATCCTTCCTTCGCGGACGGCCTCGTTGAAAGCCAGGCCGGCGCGGGCCCGTTCGCCCAGGCCCAGCCAACAGATGCGCGCCGGAAGCCCCTGCCAGGGAATCTGCTCGGCGGCCTTCGTGATCCAGTTCATCAGCGCCGTGTCCTGCGGGAAGAGCTCGCGGATGATGCGGTCCGTCTCGGCGATGTCGGCGGGATCGCCGGACAGGGCGGCCCAGCGGAAGGGACCGCGGCCGCGGCAGAAGAACGGCCGAATGTAGGCCGGCACGAACCCGGGGTAGCGCCAGCGGCCCTCCGCGTCGCGGGCCTCGCTTTCCGGCATGCCGCCCTCGACGGCCTTGGCGCGCAGGTTGTTGCCGTAGTCGAAGGTCACCGCGCCCCGTTCCTGCAACCGGATGTTGAGCCGCACGTGCTCGGCCATGGTGGCGTAGCTGGCCCGCAGGTAGGCTTTCGGATCCTCCTGGCGCAGGGCGAGGGCGGCCGCGAAGCTCAAGTCCGCCGGCACATAGCCGTTCAGTTCGTCGTGGGCGCTGGTCTGGTCCGTCAACAGGTCGGGCACCACGCCGCGTTCATCCAGGCGGCGCAGCAGTTCGACGATGTTGCCCTGCCAGCCGATGCTGAGGGCCTCGCCGGCCTCCCGGGCCTGCAGCGCGCGGTCGATGGCCGCGTCCAGGTCCTCGATCACCTCGTCCAGGTAGCGCGGGCGGGCGCTCTTGAAGCGCTTGGCAATGCGTTCCGGGTCCACTTCGGCGCCCAGGTAGACGCCGCCGGCCATCACCGCGGCCAGGGGCTGGGCTCCGCTCATGCCGCCCAGTCCGCCGCTGACCACCAGCCGGCCCTTCAGGTCGTCCTGGCCCAGGTCCTGGCGGGCGGCGGCGACGAAGGTCTCGTAGGTCCCCTGCAGGATGCCCTGCGTGCCGATGTAGATCCAGCTGCCGGCGGTCATCTGGCCGTACATCATCAGCCCTGCCCGCTCCAGTTCGTGGAAGTGCTCCCAGTTGGCCCAGTTGGGCACCAGGTTCGAGTTGGCGATCATCACCCGCGGCGCGTTCTTGTGCGTGCGGGCCACGCCGACGGGCTTGCCCGACTGCACGAGCAGGGTCTGGTCCTCCTCCAGTTTCCGCAGGCTGTCCAGGATCGCTTCCAGGCATTCCGGATTGCGCGCCGCCTTGCCGGTGCCTCCGTAGATCACCAGGTGTTCCGGATCCTCGGCGACTTCGGGATCCAGGTTGTTGAGCAGCATGCGCAGGGCGGCTTCCTGGACCCAGCCCTTGCAGCTGATCTCCGTGCCGCGGGGCGCGCGATAGGTGGCCATGAGGGGACTCTCCTTCTGAAGCGGTTCACTGGCTTAGAAGATAGGAATCCCGCACTTCCCGGCTGCTCTTCAGCCCACGCTTTCCAATGAATGAAACGAATAGAAGAACTCTCACGGAGCACACAGAGAGGACAGAGACCGCAGAGAAATCTTTTTCTAACTCCGTGATCTCCGTATTCTCCGTGTGCTCCGTGCGAGTTCTTACTGGAGAGTTCCATATGCCCGAAAAACCTTCGCTGGATGAGGTGCGCCTGGACAAGTGGCTGCAGGTGGCGCGCATCTACAAGACCCGCAGCCAGGCCGCGGAAGCGATCCAGGCCGGCCATGTCAAGATGGAAGGGCGCCGGGCCAAGGCCGCGCAGGCCATCAAGGTCGGCGACGAGATCCTCGTCACCAAGGGAAGCCGCAAGCTCCAGCTGACCGTGAAGGGCCTTGCGGCCAAGCCCATTGCCAAGGAGCTGGCCCGCGAATTGTATACGGCGAAGGAAGAGTTCGAGCAGACCGACGGCCTGGACGAGGAACAGCGCGAGATCGTCCGTCGCATGCGGCAGATGGACCGCCTGCAGCAGGCCGCCCGCCAGGGCAAGGGCCGGCCGACCAAGAAGGAACGGCGGGACATCGGCAAATCGCGAGGGCGCTAGGGGCTGGATAACCTGGGCGCTGCCTACCGCGACAGACATCCCTTCGATGAATCGAACTCTCTTCCATTATATCTTGCATTCTACCTCGAAAATGCGCTCCATTCAGGGAGAAACTCTTTCAAGCAGCAGCTCTCTGGAGACATCATGTCCTGGCAATATTCCTTTCCACTGATCCCTCTAGTGGGCCTTGTCCTGCTCCCCTGCAGGGCAGACGCCGAAACCCTCTTCACGGTGGAAGCAGGCGACTTCCCCCCTTCCGTGGATCCGGCGACAATCAGCGGCACGGCGACCGTGCAGGGCTTTTCCGGCTTTCCCCTGGAAGTCGTCGACTGCGCCGTCAGCGGGCCCGACGCCTCGGATCAGATGCGTTTCCTGATCCAGGCCGACCATTTGTTTCCCGTAAGCGCTGCACTGATCACTGAACTCAGCGTCAGCTTCCCCTGCCTGGGCGAAACCCAGACCGCTGTCGAAAGCTATGCCCCCTTCAGCTTCTTCTACTTTCCCGGTCCGGCGCTGCCGCCCTCCGCGCCCACGAGCTTCGACATCGACTCGGAGCAGTTCTGCGGCGGACACATCACGGGAAGCTTCCTGACGGAAACCTTCGACCATGGCGGCAGCCTGCCCGCGGGCTGGATCACGGACGCTCCGTCCCGGACCAGCGCCTGGTCCGCCGTGCTGGTGGATGGAAGCGACTACGCGGCGCGCTCCGTGTATACAGCGCCGGACAGCAACGAAGAGCGCCGCCTGCGCAGCCCGGGCTTCGACCTGAGCCATGTGCAGGACGTGGAGGTCGGCTTCCTGCAGAATTTTGCGGCCCATGGCGCGACGGCCAGCCTGTGGGCCTCCACCGACGACGGGCTCAGCTGGAGCCAGCAGTACACCTTGGACCAGGACGCCTTCGGTCCTGTCTACCTGGACCTCTCGGCGATCGCCGATCAGTGTCCGGCCTTCCGGCTCGAGTTCCGTTTCGATCCTGCTTCTTCCGCGGGCGCAAGCTCCTGGCAGATCGACGACCTGGTCGTCAACGCAGTGGCAACTCCGCCCCTGGCCAGCCAGCCAGTACCCGCCCAGCCGCCAGGCATCTGGGCCGACCGATTCGGGGAGGTCGGCTGCCTCTGGCAGCATCCGGCCTTCGCGATAGACGGCAGCCAGGTCGAAGTGCGCATCGATCGCGACGGGGACGGTGCGTACGGACCCGCGCCGGAGGAAGACTTCATCGCCCTCCCCTCAATGTCCGACGGGTCACCGCTGGCCGTGACACGGCTGATCGAGGATCTTTCCGACGGCGTCCACCTCTTCGAGTTCCGCGCGCGGGCAACTGAAAATGGCGCCTGGGGCTATTCCGGCAACAGCGGCCTGGAAGGACCGGCCGACGACTGGTACGTGGAAGTGCTTTCGGACCAGGACCCGCCGGTCTTCTCCGCCTACCTGCCCGCAGGACAGCCGGAACCGTCCTGGGTGGCCAGCCGTACCCAGACGGCCGGCGCCCTCGTCCAGGATGACGGATCCGGCCTCGAGCCCTTTTCGATCTGGATTCGCGTGGACGGCAACGGCAACGGTGTCTTCGGCAGCGGCGAACACTGGGAAAGCCTGGGCGAGATCCCGGGCGGAAGCGCGTATACGATCAGCGAAGAGTTGAGCTTCGACCTGGACGGGGAATTCCTCTTCCAGTTCCACGCAGAGGACCTGCAGGGCAACGAGGCCTTCAGCGAGATGCTGAAGATCCGTGTCGACACGACGCCTCCCCAGCAGCCCGTCCTCGCCGTGCTGCAGGTGGAAGAGACCGCACACACGCTCACTTTCCTGCCGAGCACGGAGGCCAACTTCGCCCGCTACGAGATCGCCGTCTCCCTGGACAGTCTCGCCGACGGGAACGACATGTTGTGGAGCACGATGCAGGATCCCGCGCTTGGAGTACAGGAGACCAGCGAGGCGGTCATCAGCGGCTTGCTGCCGGGAACTCCCTACTGGTACAGCCTGCGCGTCATCGACCTGGCGGGCAATGTCAGCCCCTGGTCGAACACGGTGAGTCCCGGCGACAACGGGGTGCCGCTCGGCCCGGTGCGCGATTTTGCGATCCAGGTGCTGGAAAACGGCGTGCAGCTGGACTGGAGTGCGCCGACCGTGGACTTCCAGGGCCTGCCGCCGGTGCATGTGGAGGGCTATGATGTATACGCATCCTCCGTGCCCTGGTTCAGCGAAGGGGAGGGAACCTTCCTGGGCAGCCTCGCCGCTCCCGGACTGCTGGCGCCGCTTCCGCCGGACAATGCGCACTTCTACCGGATTGTCGCACATGGCTTCGGGCTTTCACCGCCTCCGCCGGGGCTGTTGCCGGTGCCGGCCGGCAGTTTCACCATGGGCCCGGACCCGCTGGGCGACGGGGTGGCGCACACGGTACAACTGACGCGTCCCTTCTGGCTGGGCGAGCACGAAGTGACCAATGCCGAGTACATGCAGGCCCTGCAGTGGGCCTTCGACCAGGGCGGGCTGCTGGGGATCGACGCGAACACGGTCGTCCTGCGCGGGCGAGAGGTTCTCGACCTGGACAACACCGCCTATGGGGGCTGCGAGATCCGCTTCAACTTCCAGGACGAGGTCTTCTACCTGGAGGAGCGGGACGAGACGGTCTCCGGCAGCTGGGGACCGGGCATCGCCTACCCGGACGGCTACGATCCGGCGCAGATGCCGGTGAAGCTTGTCACCTGGCACGGGGCGGCGGGCTATTGCGACCTGCTCAACATGATGCAGGGCTACGACCCGATTTACCTGGTCGACAACATGTGGAACGACAACCTGCCGACCCCGGATCCCCATCAGCACAGCGGCTACCGCCTGCCGACGGAAGCCGAATGGGAATACGCCGCGCGCTACGACGACGGCCGCCTTTTCCCCTGGGGAAACAACGCGCCCGTGGCCTGCGAACCGCTCAGCAATTCGGAACTCTGCCTGGGCTGGACCTGGCCGGTCGGCTCGGAAGCTTCCGGCAACAGCGCCCTGGGCCTGGCGGACATGGCCGGCAACCTGCTGGAATGGTGTCACGACTGGCACGAGGACGGCTATCCCGGCGGGGACGCCAGCAATCCCTACGGGCCGGATCTTGGCAGCCGGCGCGTACTGCGCGGCGGGGACTTCGGCGCGGCCCCGATCCTCTACTCGCAGAGCACGACGCGCCAGCGATCGCTGCCCTACGAAGCGCGCAGCTGGATCGGCTTCCGCGTCGCCTTCCAGGTCAACGACTGACGGCACCCATGATGCAGACGAAAAAAGGCCCGGCGAATGCCGGGCCTTTTTCGTGTTTCGTGAAGCGGGCTTCAGCGCCTTGCGGTGGGAGCGGCCGGCAGGTCTGCTGTGACACGATAGTGGCGCAGATCATGCGAATTCAGTTCGCCGACCAGCTGCCAGCTCGTGTCCGTCGTCGAGCCCAGGGTGTTCCAGGCCTCCCCGTAGGACGCGCGGCTTTCGACGGTGTAGGACAGGGCGCTCTCCAGCGGGGTCCACTGCAGCTGGACTTCAGCGCCCGTGACGGTGATCCCGAGGACCAGCTCCTGCGGTTCCGTGTGCTCGAGAACGCCGCGGATTTCCAGGTCGTCGATGTTCCAGCCGCAGAAGCGCCAGCCGGCGTCCGTCGGGCCGATGCCGAAACGCAGGCGGAAGGCGGAGTTGCCGTCGGCCCACTCGGAAAGATCGTAGAGCTCCTCGTGCCAGCCGCTGTCCTCGATCGTCGTTGATCCGTTTTCCCAGATCGTCTGCCACTGGCTGCCGTCCCAGGCCTGGAGAGTGCCGTTGTCGTAGAGATCCCGCTCCAGCCCCAGCAGGCGCTGGAAGGTTAGCTGGCAATTCGAGGCCAGGCCCAGGTCGTAGACAGGGCTGGTCGCCCAGCGTGTCTGGGCCAGGTTGTTCTCGTAGTCGCCGCCGATCTGGTAGCCCAGCAGGCGGTTGTCTTCCGTCGGACTGGTGTCTTCGGCGGGATCCGGGGGGCCGTGCTCGCCGCCGCCGGCCTGGGCCGCGTCCACCTGCCAGCCCGTGTCGAGCTGCCAGTCCGCCGCGTCCGCGAAATCCTCGCTGACCAGGGTCGCGGGCAAGCCGATGAACTGCAGCTCCACGTCGACAACCGTCGCCGCGCCCGAGCCCACCACAATGCCTGAAATCTCGGCGGAGGCATAGCCTTCGGCACGGACCTGCAGCGTATACGTTCCCGGCAGACAGACGCGGTGATAGTCGCCGACCTCGGGATCCGAGACCATGCGGCTGTCCACGCCGAGCAGGGCGACCTCCGCTTCCAGGGGCTCGCCGCTGTCCGCGTCGCGCACGATGCCGCGAATGCCCGTCAGGCTCTTCTCCACGTACTGCAGCATGCTCTCGCGGTTGTCGTTCCAGTAGCCGGGAAGGGTGCCGGAGCTGGGCCACTTGATCTGCGAGACCTCCAGCGTAATGTCGAGACCGCCCTCCCAGAGGTAGGTCCAGTCCTGCATGCTTCCGCGGATCACGTACCAGTCGCTGCCGTTGGTAATGCCCTGGGGCCAGGTGAAACTGTTGTACATGGGCAGGTTCTGCGAGGAATAGGTCAGCGCCAGGTCGATGAAGAGATCGTCGTCCGGCGCTACGGAGTACACGGGAGAGCCGCTGGCGCTGCCGTCGAAGGGATAGCTGGCGACGACGGCTCCGCCGTGGTAGTTCATCGAGAGCACGAAGTTGCGCTCGCGGGTCCATTGCATCACGGCGACGGTTTCCGGCTCGCGGCCCTCGAAGGTGTCCACCGGGTCCGTGTACTGGTCCGGAAAGTCGCGGTTGAGGTCCACGCCGTGGGCGTTGTAGCGGCTGCCGGCCTCCATGCCGTCGGGGTTCATCAGCACCAGGATGTGCAGGTCGATCTCGTCGACGATCGTCGTCAGGCGCGGGTCCGCGCCGTAGCCCTCGAGCAGGTCCTCGATCAGGTTGAGCAGCATCACCGTGCCCACCACCTCGTCCCCGTGCATGGTCGAGATGAAACGGAACTCGGGCTCGTCGGAGGGCGTGTCCAGGTTGTCGCCGATCTGAAGCACGAGCAGCTCCCGGCCCAGCACGCTCTGGCCGATGGAGTACAGGCGGCAGATCTCCGGGTAGGCCGTCGTGTCGGCGACCAACTCGTCGTGCAGCTCCGTATACGAGCGATAGCTGAAATTGTCGCGCGGCGCGCCCTCGGGGCGGTTGACCCATTCCCGCCAGGCCTCCTCCACCGGGTTGGGGATCTCGCGCGCCCGGATGCCGTTGTGCGACAGGCGCAGCAGCTCCTCGTGGTTCAGCCACAGGGTCCAGGCTCCGCCGTTCCAGTGGTCGATGTCGATGCCCTCGTCGGCCAGCCATTGCAGCTGGGCCGCGTCCAGGTGATCCACCTGGTGCGGGTGGCGATCGCCGAAGGCCTGGGCAGCCGAGGCGCAGAGGAGCAGAAGGGCCAGGGGAAGCAGTCGTTTCATGGGCGTCTTTCGTTGTGCGTCAATTCGCGCGGGGAAAAGAAAAACCCGGCCTTCTCTTGAGGCCGGGTTCGTCGTGTCCGGTGCATGCGGCTAGACCAGCCGCTTGTTGCTCAGGCTGATGCCGTGGCTCTTCAGTTTCTGGTAGAAGGTCGGGCGGCTGATCTTCAGCACGCTGCAGGCCTTGTTCACCGAATCACACTGCTTGAGGATCTTCAGCAGGTATTCGCGTTCCGCGGCCAGGACGTGTTCCTTGAGACTGGTCTGGTCTACAAGTTCGCGGTTCTCGAAGGGGACGACCTTCTTCTCGTCGGCAACCGGCGCTGCCACCGGGGCGGGCGCCTCCTGGCGCTCGACTTCCGCGCTCCAGCCTTCCTGGGCCGCCGGACGCTCGGCCTGCCTGGGCCGCAGTCCGGTCTTCTGGAAGTAGCGCCGCACGTCCTCTTCCGTGATCTGGCGTCCCTTGCTGGTCAGGTAGGCCGCGCGGATGATGTTCTTCAACTCGCGCACATTGCCGTGGAAGTGGTAGTCCTCCAGGGCCTGCAGGGCTCCCTGGGTCAGCACCTTGTAGTACTTGTCGTACTCCTCGTTGAGGCTGAAAAGGAAGTGGTTGACCAGGACGGCCACGTCCTCGCGGCGCTCGCGCAGAGGCGGCAGATCGATGCGGATCGTGTTGAGCCTGTAGTACAGGTCCTCGCGGAAGCGGCCGGCGCGGACTTCCTCCGCCAGGTCCTTGTTGGTGGCGGCGATGATCCGCACGTCGACCTTGATCAGCTCCGTCGACCCAAGGCGGTAGAACTCGCCGTACTCCAGCACGCGCAGCAGCTTGCTCTGCAGGTTGATCGGCATCTCGCCGATCTCGTCCAGGAAGAGCACTCCGCCGTCGGCCTGCTCGAAAATGCCCTTGCGGTCGCTGGTGGCGCCGGTGAAGGCGCCCTTGACATGGCCGAAGAGTTCGGACTCGATCAGGTTCTCGGGAATCGCCGCGCAGTTGCGCTTGAAGAAGACGGACTCGCGCCTGGGACTGGCCAGGAAGAGCGCGCGCGTGGCAAGTTCCTTGCCCGTGCCTGTCTCACCGATGATCAGCACCGGATCGTTGCAGGGACCGAAGGTCTTGATCGCTTCTGTGACACGCTGGATCTCTTCACTGTAGCCGATCATCTCGAACTCCTGCGCGCTCTCGCGCTCGAGCTCGGCGATCAGCTTCTCTTCCTCGTAGAAATCGTTGATGTGCGCGCTGATCTGTTCCAGGGTATCCAGGAAACGCGCGCCCTCGGCATCCATGCCCGCGTCGCGGCCCAGGATGATCGCCTCCTCGGCGTAGCTCTTGGCCTCGTTCAGCTTGCCGGTCTTGAAAAAGGCCCAGGCGAAGTCGTTGAGGCACTTGGCGCTTTCCACCTGGAAGCCGGCGCGCTTGGCAATGCGGATCGCCTTCTTGAGGTGCTTCAGGGCCTTGTCGTAGGCTCCCTGGCGCAGGTGCTGGTTGCCCAGCTGCCAGAGGCTGCGGCAGATGTCGTACTGGTTGTCGCCGGACTCGGCCAGCGTGACCGCTTCTTCCAGGTAGCGCAGGCCAAGCGCGGGATCCTGCTGGCGGTTGGCCAGGATGCCGGTGTAATACAGACAGTAGGTCTGCAGGTGCTTGTCCTCGATGCCCTCGGCCAGTTCCCGAGCCTGGGCCAGCAGCTTCTGCGCCTTGTCCAGGTCCTTGAGCTGAATGTGAGTCAGCCCCAGGTTGAGCAGCAGCATGCTGCGGTCGTACTCCCCGAGCCGCTCGCCGTAGAGCGAACGGAACTTCTCGTAGATGCCCAGCCCCTTCTCGCGGTTGCCGCTGGCAACCTCGACGACGGCCAGATTGAAGACGCAGGCCATGCGCATGCTGCGGTCCTCGGAGCGGCCGGCCCACTTGTTGGTCTGCAACAGGTAGCGGCGGCAGGCAGGATAGTTGCCGAGCACGAAGTGGCACTGGGCCGCGTAGAAGCGGGCATATTCGCGCGGCTTCCGTTCGGCGCCGCGCTGGATCTCGCCTTCGAAGTGTTCAAGCGCGAGCTTGAACTTCCGCTCTTCGAAGAGGCGAAAACCTTTGGAGTTCTCATAGAACTCGCGATAGGTCTCTAGACATTTCATCCGATCGTGATCCCCTGGTTTGCCGGCAGGACCGGCAGACTTCTGCGCTAATTGGCTTCCCGTCCGTTCAGCGCATGCAGGCCTCCCCTGCGGTGCAGGGGAACTCGGCCGATGAATACGATTCCCTCGTCCTCTTCGGCGGGGCCGATATCAATAATGATGATGGGGTCGTCGAGCTTGATGATGTCGTCCTCGTGTCCCACCCAGGGATGCACGATGACAGGCTTGCCGCTGTCTCCGGGCACGAGACCGCCGGAGCCCCAGCTGGAACCGGCAAGCACCGGCGCCGACAGCAGGGAGGCAAGCAGGAGGGAGGCAAGAAGGCGTTTCATGATTCTCCTCTGGAGATTGTTTTCGAATCGCTTGGGAAAATACGGGACGCAAGGCCTGAGTGTCTAGAAAATTTTACGTCCGACCGTAAAAAAGCGAGGATTGTGCCAGAAGTTGATGAGAACTTTAACAGGCAGCGGCTCCAGGCGCTCCAACTCCGCCGCAGCAGCGGTCTGCAGAAAAATTCTAAAAACGACGAATCTTGAAATTCTTACACCCGGAACAGCATATGTCCCGCCGCGAAGGACAGATTGTCTGGATTTCTGAACACTCCCGGAACTCAAACACCTATACCGCTTACTGAATGCACCCAGGTGCGGTTCCTGGCTGCCACGCAACGGGGCGCCGAAGTCGAAATGCGGGAAGGGAAAGGGCTGTCCGGCAGGGGGGAAACGGCAAAAGAGCAAGGGGAAGAAATCGGGACGGCGGACCGGCGGAAGGGACGAGGCAGCTGACTTTCCCCGCTTCAAAAAGGCCATTGCCCGCAACGAGGCGACGATTCGCCTGCCGGGTCAGGCCCCCCCCCGGGGCTGATGCATCCCCACAAATAGCGTGTCATTGTAGCGCCTCGATCCGACAGTGCATGGCCCTAACTGCGGCTTTGATCTCGGACCAGCTCGGATCGAGCCAGCTTCTGGCGC
>JAUIFJ010000070.1 GCA_030429345.1 bacterium
ACCTACACCATTGTGGCCGCGACCAAGGCCTGGGCGGGCGTACAGTGGGCGCTCAACGCGGCCATGGCCGCCAATCCGGTGGGCCTCGTTGTCGGGCTTGTGCTGGGTCTGGCGGCAGCCGGGGTCTATGCCTACAAGCGCTTTGAAGGATTCCGGAATTTCTTGCATGGCATGTGGGACGGATTCATTCAGGGCATCCAGCTGGCTGTCAAGTTCCTGTTCTGGCCGATCCTGCTGATGCGCCATCTGTATCAGTCCTTCCTTCCGGTTCGCACGTTCCTGGATGGCATGTGGGACGGCTTCAAGGTGGGGATCAATGGCATAATCGAGATGATCAACGGTTTGATCAAGGGACTGAATCTGATTCCTGGCGTACACATTCCGGTCATCCCCACCCTGGCGACCGGAACAAGTCTGGGACAGGATCTCGGCTCACTGCGGACGCCCGACTCGACTCAACTGGCGACTACTCTACCTGTAGCTCCGGCTGCCGCCGGCGCTACAATCTCCAACGGCCCCGTGGACCATAGCGTCCACGTGGCGGAAATCAAGGTGGTGAGCGAACCGAATACACCGGCCAAGTCCATTCGAGAGCAGCTGACCGATGCCCTGCGCGAGGCAGCAGGAGAGGAAGACGGGCTGGAGGGTGCGAGCTATGCCTGATGGAGGTCCCGTCGGCCTGGCCGCCGAGGAAACCCAGTTAGTGGAGGAAGCGCAGGCGGCGGGAAGTGTCACACGCAACCTGACGGCCATCCCCTTCGTCATCGGGGGCCTGACCTTCCCGGTCCCGCCGCGGGCAATGAAGGTCAAGCAGGAGATCAAGGTCGACGAGGCGGACATCCCGAAGAAATCGGGAAAGGTCCTGCAGCCCACGGGCTACAAGCCTGCGGAGATCTCGGTCCAGCTGGAGATCGTGCCGGAGGAAGCCGGTGACGGCTCGGTCATCACGTCCCCAATGGAGCGCTTGCGGCCGCTGAAACAGCTGTTTCGTGATGGCCGGGCAAGCGTGCCCAAGCCGGTCTCCATTGTTTCGCCGCTGACCGACCTCTACGGCATCCGCCAGGTGCTGATCCGGGAGATGGAGGCCGACGAGGACGGGGACGGGGACTGGATTCCCGTGAGTCTGGTGCTGACCGAGTTCGAATCCATCAAGACGCAGCTGGAGAACCAGGCGGCGGCTGCCGCTGCGGCCAACGACGCGGCCCTTGAAGGGGCGGAAGCGATCGCCGGCAGCGAGGAGCTGGACCGTCAGCTGGGCTACGTGCGCGACCAGTTCAACGAGGGTCTCACCGAAGGCCAGGGAGTGGAGACACCCGAGGATGATGTGGCCGAGCCCGTGATCACCGAGGGCGGCTGATGGACTGGACCTATCCCGTATACGAGATCGAGCTGGATGGCCGGCGCATCGACCCCGCGGTCGTGGGCTTCGAGGTCTGGACCCACTCCGACAGTGCGGCCGACTCCGCCGGCATCGTGCTCTCCGATCCGGAAAGCGTGCTGCATGTGAGCCGCGGGCAGAAAGTGGTCATCCGCTGGGGCTACCGCGATGATGCACAGCTCGTGACCCTCTTCGAGGGCCTGGTGCGCGAGGCCAGTCCCAGCGGCCTGCAGATCTACCTGCAGCTGATCGACTACCAGGCGGTGCTGCAGGCCGAGGGCAGGCGCGTGAGACGATCGTGGGAACAGGCAACGGCTGCCGAGATCGCGGGCGACCTGCTGGCCGGCACCGGGCTTTCCCTGGCAGCCACGGTCCCAGAAACCGCGATTGACCGCTTCCCGGTCCACGGACGTACACCGCGCGAGGCCCTGCAGCAGCTTGTGGCCCTGCTGCGCACCGAAACCGGAGAAGAAATCCGGACCTACGTCCGCGGGGGTAAACTGGTGCTTGCACCCGATGCCCTGGAGGGCCCCAGTGTGCTCAGCCTCGAGACCGGTGTCAACCTCGTCGGCCGCCGTCCCGGCCAGCTGGGGATGGAGCGTGTGGAGACCCTGGTTGCGCCTGTGCTTCACTCCCAGGTGATCGAGGTAGACGGGGAGCGGCTCTACGTCAAGGAGGCGACCTATCGCTGGGAGGACGGGGGCCGGACGGTGCTGCAGGTGGTCCCATGCGCGATGAGCTGAAGAGGATTGTCGAGAAGCTGCGCCCCGATCTGTCGGCCTACATGCGCTTTCCGGTGCGCGGAACCGTGACCGAAGTAGATCCCGAGGCCTACACGGTGAGCGTTCAGCCCGAGGATGAAAGCCTCTCCCTGCTGCCCCGCTGCGAGGTCCTGGCCGCCTGGGCGACGGCCGCCGCGCGCCTGGTGATCCTGCCGACCGTGGGCGACACGGTGATGGTGGCTTTCGAGGACGGCCGGCCGGAAAAGCCATTCGTGGCTGGCTTTCTGACCACGCAGGGGAGCGGGCAGAGTGCGCTGGTTCTGGAGCAGGGGAGTTCGCGGATCGTGATCCAATCTGATGGCGCGATTGAGATTGCCTCGGACTCAAAGGTACACGTGAACAGCGGGACGGTCGAGCTTGGCACTGATGCGGCGGAGGCCGTGATCAAGGGCAACACCTTCCAGGCCCTGTTCAACGCCCACACTCACATCGGGAACAAGGGCTTCCCGGTCTCGACGCCGATCGCTCCGCTGACAGGGGAAGAGCTTTCGGAAACGGTTCGCACGGAGTAAGGTGTGACATGCCACTGAACGCACAGACATTGAAGACCCTGATCCGCAGCAAGACAGACCAGCACCTGTCGGGCATCGATCCCCGTGATCCGAACAACGCGGATGCGATGGCCGATGCCACGGCCCTGGCGATTGCCGAGGCGGTGGTCGAGCACATCAAGCAGGCGGCGCAGGTCGCGCCCGGGATACCCGTGGCCACGGCCGGCAGCCCCTCCGCGCAGACTGGCTCGACCACGGCGCCGGGGGTGATTCTGTGAGTGGTTTCGTCGGCACGGACCTTGCTTTCGACGAGTTCGGCGACCTGGTGGTCGGCCCGACCGGTGACGTGGCTGTGGCCCAGGACCAGGATGTCCTGGCCCGCGACCTGATGGACCGGCTGTCCTGCCTGCCGGGCGAGATGCCGGTGCACCCGGAATGGGGGTGTAGGATCCGCAGCCTGCTGGGCGCGAGTGACACGCCGCGGACGAGGATGCTGGCCCGCCGCTACCTGGTCGAGGCCCTGGAAGATGATCCGCGCATCGAGGACGGGAGCATTGTGATCCAGCAGCTGGCGGCCTCCTCGGAGGAGAAAGTATACCGGATCCAGTTCGCCCTGGCCGGCGAGACCCAGCTGCGGCAGCTGGTCTGGAAGCTGGGGCTTGAAGGCCCGGTGCTCATCGAGCAAGCGGAGATCATCGTGCCATGAAGACCTTCGACGAGATCCTCTCCGACCTGATCACCGGCGTCACGCAGAAGACGCCCTTCACCAACCTGAATGTCGGTGCCGGTTTGCGCGGCATCCTCGAGGCCGTGGCCAGCGCGGTGGGCGGGCTGTACCAGCTGCTGCACACCGCGAGTCAGGGAATCTTTGTGCAGACGGCCAGCGGCGGCTGGCTGGACCTGAAGGCCCGGGAAGTGGGGGTCAAGCGCCTGCAGGGCCAGGTGGCGCGCATCCAGCTGACTTTTTCGAGCAACAGTCCTGCCGGAAGCGACACCTTGATTCCGGCCGGGACGATCGTCCGCTCGAGGAAGAACCTGGCCGGCGTGTCCGTCCGCTTCGTCACCGAGGCCGATGTCACCCTGCTGACCGGGGAGACCGAGGTCGTGGCTGTGGGGGCTGCCGAGAACATTGGCACGGCGGGCAACGTGGGACCCGGCACAGCGACCGTGATCGTGACGCCCGTTGCCGGGATCCACGGTGTGACGAACGTGGATGTGGAATCCGTGTCCTACCTGCTCACCGAAGGCGCGGATCCCGAAACGGACCAGGCTTTCCGCGAGCGCGCGATCTCCAAGTGGGACACGCTGGGCGTTGGCGGCAACCGCACAGCCTACTACCAGTGGGCGATGTCCGTGGATGGGGTCAAGGCTGCCATGGTCCTGGATGAGGCGCCCTACGGGCCCGGAACCGTCGGTGTGGTGATCCTGGGAACGGCCGGTGCGCCCAGCGCCCAGCTGCTGCTGGATGTCAAGGACTACATCCGGCCGCGCCAGCCGCTGACCGCGGTCACCGAGGTGACGGGAGCCACGATCACCGAGGTCGACGTGGATGTCCTGGTGACCCTCTTCCCGACCGCGGACTCGGCGACTGTGAACGCGGCCGTGACTACTGCCCTCGCGGCTTTCGGCGATGCCCTGCAGCTGGGCGAGAGCCTGGTGCGTGCGCGTATGATCGCCGCCGTGATGGACGTGGACGGCGTTTACAACGTCCAGATTCTTTCACCGACCAGCGACCTGTCCGCCGCGCCCGCCGAGTACCTGAACCTGGCGAGCATCACGGTCACCAACTCGCTGAAGAAGCGCAACTACGTCAACTCGGCCATCGATGAGAGCGCGGGCGAGGCCGTGG
>JAUIFJ010000035.1 GCA_030429345.1 bacterium
TGCACCTGGAAAGCTCTCTCTACAAAATGCTACAGGTTCTTTCAGTTTCAATCTTCGAGAAAGCCAAGCTCGGAAGCGCCTTCGCCGACTTCGACTACACAAACTCACTGCATGGGGATCTTAACCAACTGAAATTATTCGAGTTTTAACCGGACACTAGTGGGCTTGACCACGGAATCCGTCTCACCGCCGCAGGCAGGAGGGGTTCCGTTTCGGTCATGGTTCCGCAGACTTCGACGCAGTCCTTCCGTCTGCGACGCGGAGAAGGATCCCGCGGTCAAGCCGCGGGATGACAGTGGCTGCGAGAGGAAGGTACAAGTAGGGCGGCCTGCGGCCGCCCTACTTGTACTCCACTCTCCTCTGCGGGCTCCGTCTTCTCCGCGCCCTCCGTGCGAGTTCTTATTCCTTCCCTTCCCGATGCAACACGCCGTAGTGCTCCCGGCGGATCTCGTCGCTCAGTCGCTGGACCTCGAAGGCGGGGACGTCCAGGTGGCGCAGGGCCTGGCGGGTGATTTCCAGGCCGGCCTCGAACTCGGGCTGGACCACTTCGTAGACGCCGCGTTCGCGCAGCTCCTCCAGCTCCTCCAGCCCGTTGCTCCGTGCGACAATGTCCAGGTCGGGATGCATGCGCTTGACCTCGTCCACCAGCTGCCGCGTGGTGGACAGCGCGGGAATCGTCGCCAGCAGGACGCGGGCATGGGCGATGCCGGCGGCTTCCAGCACGGCGGGCCGCGTCGTGTCCCCGAAGATCATCGGCAGGCCGCGGGCGCAGCCCTCCTCGAAGCGGCGGTGATCCAGCTCGATCATCACGAAGGCCAGTTCCAGCTCCTTGAGCAGCAGGGCGATGCTGCGTCCGACACGGCCAGCTCCGGCGATCACCACGTGATCGCTGAGTTCCTCCTGCGGCAGGTTGAAGGTCTGCAGGACTTCCGGAACGCCGCGCTTCAGGCGCAGGTGATACAGGGGCGCCGTCAATCCGGAAAGCATCGGCGTCAGCAGCATGGTCAGGATGGCCACGCTGAGCACCAGCGAATACAGGTCCTGGCTGATCGACTCGGTCTGCACGCCGACGCGCGCCAGCACGAAGGAGAACTCGCCCACCTGGAACATGGTCAACCCGAGAGCCAGCGGGATCACGCGGCGGTAGCCGAAGGCCCTTCCCAGCAGGGCGAAGAGCGCGCCCTTGGCGGCGACCAGCAGGGCGACCACGCCCAGCAGCATCCACAGATTCTGCCAGAGGTAGGCCGGGTCGAGCAGCATGCCGACCGATGCAAAGAAGAGCAGGGCGAAGATGTCCCTCAGGGGCACGACTTCGGAGAGGGCCTGATGCGCGTACTCGGACTCGCTGAGCACCAGGCCGGCGACGAAGGCGCCGAAGGCGAAGCTCAGCCCCACCAGCCAGGTCAGGTAGCCCACCCCGAGACCGATGGCGACCACCGCCAGCAGGAAGAGTTCGCGCGAATTGCGCGCGGCAATCGCCGCCATCAGCTTCGGCATGACCCGCGTGCCGACGAAGACCATCAGCGCCAGGAAGACCACCGCCTTGACCAGGGCCCAGCCGAGCACGGGCAGCCCCTGTTCCAGGTCCTTCAGCGCCGGCAGCAGGATCAGCATCGGCACGACGGCCAGGTCCTGGACGATCAGGATGCCGATCATCACCCGGCTGCTCAAGGTTCCCATGCGGCCCTGGCTCATCAAGGTCTTGAGGATCACCATGGTGCTGGAGAGGGAGATCATCGCTCCCAGCCAGAGTCCCTCGTAGAGCCCGTAGCCCAGCAGCTTGCCTACGCCAATGCCGATGCCGATGGTCAGCAGCAGCTGGATCGGCGTTCCGATCAGGGCGATGGCCCGTACCGGTTTCAGTTCCTTCAGGCTGAATTCCAGCCCCAGCGCGAAGAGTAGCAGGGCCACACCGATCTCGGCCAGCAGTTCGATGTCGTGGTGATCGGAGATGTGCAGCCCGAAAAGCCCGCTGCCCACCAGCACGCCGGAAAGGATGTAGCCCAGGATCAGCGGCTGGCGCAGGGCCTGGGCGATCCAGCCTCCGACGAGGCCGGCAACAAGGATGATGGCGATGTCCGCGGCAATGCCCATGCGTGGTTCCCGGATGGAAGGATGGAGTGGTCCTGTCGTGGACAAGGTAGGAAGTGGATGCGATCGTGGGGCCCTTCCCTGCCACGCAACAGAATCTGTTCGAATACCGTCGGAAGGCAGGCTACGGTTCAACGAAGGATCGTGACTCGACGGAAGTCTGCCGCGCCTTCGGAATCACGCAGTTGCAGAATGTAGACACCCGAAGGCAATGGCTTCTGGTCCTCGCTGACGGGAACCCATTTCATGGCATGCATCCCGCGTTCGAAGAATCCCAGGCCTCTTTGAGTCACTCGCCGTCCGATCAAATCGTATACACCCAGGGTGACGCTGGCTGCTCTGGATGTGCTGAAATGCAGATAGGTCTCCGGATTGAGTGGATTGGGAAAGACCCTCCGCAAGACAGGTCCCTGGAGCACAGGTGGGCGTCCTGGCATTTCGTGTACTCCTGTCTGCCCTACGTGCCGAAGGGCCATGGAATTGCGTTTCCATGCATCTATGGCCAGGTAGCCGCTGTTCGGTTCGGGCACATCGCATTCATAGCTCGCGTTGGAGCCCCAGGCAAGGATGCGTCCAGAGGCCGATAAGGCAAGACTGTGCGCCTCTCCGGCAGCCAGTGCGACAATGGCTTCGGAAGAAAAGGGCACCTGGCATTGCCCTGATCCGTTTGCGCCCCAGGCGACGACGCTGCCGTCCGATCGCAGTCCCAGACTGTGCGCCCCTCCTCCTGCCATGGCGATGAAGTCCCCGTTGGGTTCAGGAACTGCGCATTGTCCTGAATCATTCCGTCCCCATGCAATGATCGTCCCATCGCTGCGCAATCCCAGGCTGTGCCAGCGACCGGCAGCCACCTGGATGAACTCCGCATTGGGTTGAGGAACGGCACATTGACCATCGCCGTTGCCGCCCCAGGCTGCCACGGATCCGGCATTGCGCAAGCCGAGACTGTGATACTCCCCGGCCGCCATGGACAGGTAGCCTTCCGCTTGCAGCGGGACATTGCACTGCCCCTCGAGGTTTCTGCCCCAGGCAACCAGTTCTCCATTCGATCGCAAGGCCAGAACATGCTTCATGCCTGCACTCAGCGAGAGGAAGTCCTCGTTGGGCTCGGGAATCGTCAAGTAGGAGTCCGAAGGGTACCCCCAGGCAAAGAGGGAACCGTCCCTGCGCATGGCTACGTGGAAAGTGGAGGCAGTGGCCAGTGCCCGCAAGGAATCGTTTGGCGGCGGCACATTGCATTGTCCGCCGGAGTTTCTTCCAAGGGCGACCAGGTCGCCATTGGCCAACAGAACCAGGCTGTGTCCGAAACCGCCCGCGATGTCCTCGATGGGCCCGCGATCTGTTGGCAGGTCGCACTGTCCAAAACTGTTCCTGCCCCAGGCGACAGCCGTGCCGTCTGCACGGATCCCCATGCCGTGATACACGCCGCTTGCAATGGACACGAAGCCCGCATTCGGGGCGGGCACCGTACACTGTCCATCCTCATTGACGCCCCAGGCCTCGACGGTTCCGTCTTCGCGCAAGGCAAGGCTGAATCCATAGCTCGCCTCAATCGCCACAAAGCCCGAGTTCGGTTCGGGGACGTCCAGCGTTCCGTCGCTGTCACTTCCCCAGGCAACGATGGAGCCGTCAGAACGAAGGGCCAGATTGTGATGCACACCCGCAGAGACCGCCACGAAGTCCTCGTTGGGAACGGGCAACACCAGCAGGTCGCTGTGATCCGCTCCCCAGGCAAGGATCTCGCCAGTTGCCTTCAAGCCCAGGCTGTGCTGCCAGCCGCCGGAAACCGCCATGAAGCCCTCATTCGGCTCCGGCACCGTGCATTGCCCGTGTTGATTGCTGCCCCACGCAAGGATCGATCCATCGGGGCGCAGCGCGAGGCCGTGCCCGGCGCCACAGGAAATCGCCTGGATTCCGGACTCGGAAGGAACCAGGCAGACTCCCTCGCTATTGAAGCCCCAGGCCACCAGCGACCCGTCCTCCTTCAAGCCAAGGCTATTCTCAAACCCGGCCGATATGGAGGACAGTTCAGCCAGATTCTCCTGTGGTACAAAGACCCGTGCTCCCCAACCGATCAGGGATCCGGCAGGTTGGGAACAAAGCCTGGGCGGCCAGAGGATCGCCAGCAGGATCAGAAAAGTGAGGTTCGCTGGATACACCACTCGCTCCCTTCATGAAGGACTCAGTGGGAGAGTTGTTGCGTGGCTGCGAACTACTTGAGAAGCAGCATCGCTTGAGACTTCGATTCTCCGGGGACCGCAAGGCGACCGATGTAGACCCCGCTGGCCAGGCCCGTCCCGTCGAAGGCCACCTGGTGCTCCCCCGTGCCGTATACACCGCGCGCCAGCTCGCGGACCAGCGCTCCCTGCAGGTTGTAGACCGCCAGGCGAATCTCTGCCGGCCGCTCGAGGCGGAAGGGAATCACGGTGGACGGGTTGAAGGGATTGGGATGGTTGGGCAGCAGCTCGAAGGCCGCCGGCAGGGCGGGGGCTTTCTGTGAGACGAAGTCCTCGAAGGCCAGCGCCTGCACGCCCAGGCTGCCGGTCGCCAGGTAGATGGTTTCCTCGCCCGGCAGGACGTCGAGGGCGTAGCCGCCGTTGTCGAACCAGCCGACCAGCTGCGGATGCAGGGGGTCCTCCAGGTCGTAGACGCGCAGGCCGCTGCTCCCGTCGGCTATGAACAGATGATCGGCGTATACGGCCAGGCCCTGGGTCTGGCCCGGAGTGTCGAACTGCCCGACCACCTGGGGCGCGGCGGGGTCGCTGATGTCGACAATGCGCACGCCGACTACATGGCAGCCCAGGTAGGCCAGGTCGCCGAGAAGAGCCACATCCTCGCCGAAGGTGCCCAGCTGCAGGTCTCCGACCAGTTCGGGCTGCGCCGGATCCGTGCAATCGACTATTTGCAGGCCCTCGCCGTCGCAGGCGATGTAGGCCAGCCCCTCCCTCAGGCGCAGCTTGCGCGAGCCGCTGGAAACGGGCAGGCTTCCCAGTTCCTGGGGCAGCCCGCTTTCCGGCAGGCCCCAGAGCTGCAGCTGGCCCTGTGCGACACCGGCCAGCAGCTCCCCTTCGCGGGCCAGGTCCGCCACGGGATCGCTCAGCGGCCCGTCCAGCAGCAGGGGCTGCTGCGGGTTCTCCAGATCCGCCGTATACAATCCCTCGGACCAGTCCGCCAGGTAGGCCTTCTGCTCATGGAGCACAAGACTCCTGCAGTCCGGGTCTTCCAGGTCCAGTCGCGCGACCAGCGGCAGCTGCTCGCCATCGAGCTCGCCCTGCAGGCTGAAGCCCGCCGCCTGGCGCGCCACTCCAAGCAGGCTGCCGAATCTCCCCAGACGATAGGCCGATCCTTCCGCCCGATAGGCTCCGAGGGGCTGGGGATCCTGCGGCTGCTCCAGCGAGAAGGCCTGCAGGCCGCGGTGGGAATCCGTCATCCAGACGAGCCCGGGGCCCAGCTGCGTGCGGCAGGTAGCGCCGCCCAGCGAGATCGTCTCGACCAGCTGGGGATTTCCCGCATCCTCGAGATCGAGCACGGCAAGGCCGCCGAAGCCGCGCGCCAGATAGGCCGTGTTGCCGAAGAGCACCGCGCATTCCGTGTTTCCCGGCCCGTTCCATTCGCCGAGCAGCTGCGGCTGCAGGGGGTCCGCCAGGTCGATGATCCAGATGTCCTCCGCGCCCCTTGTCGCCAGCAGGCGGACTCCATCCATCGCCAGCCGCGAGGCGCCGACAGCCTCGGCCAACATGGCCGCCTGTGTGACTTCCTGCGGAGTGCTGATGTCGTACACGGCCAGGCCATCCGCGCCCAGCGAGGCCAGCAGCCAGGAACCGTGGAGCAGCAAATCGCCGACCGTCGCCTGAGCAGTCCAGTGGTCCAACAACCTGGGATCCTGGGGATCGGACAGGTCCAGCAGCTGGATCACGCCGCCGCTTCCGCCGAGGGCCGCCAGGTCGCCCTGCAGGTCCACGGTGTGGAAGGGGGCGCCCTCGACGGGCGGATCCACGCCATAGCTTGACAGCACCCCGGGCACTCCCTGCGCCGCATCCAGCACAAGCAGTCCTTCATCGGACGTCGCCGCCAGCGCCAGGCCGTCCTCCAGCGCCAGGTCCTGGATCACGACCGGCAGCCAGCTGCGGCCCACGACCTGGGGCTGCAGGGGATCGGACAGGTCGAGCCGAAGCAGCCAGCCTCCGCTCTGCACCAGCCCGGCGCTCTGGTCTACGGCGGATGCCTGCAGCGTGCCTTCGCTGGCGCCCAGCCAGTCGCAGCGCCAGGCCTCCTCTGCGGTTGCCGCGCCTGCCAGCAGCAGCAGGATCATCGGGAATCGAAAGGTCGTCATGCCAGGCCTCCTCTCGCTCCGGAAGTGGGCCGCCGTGCGCGGCGGCCCGCGTGGTTCACTTCAGCAGCAGCATGCGCCGGCTGGCGCTTTGCTCGCCGCTTTGCAGGCGGGCCAGGTAGACGCCGCTGGCCAGGCCCGCTGCGTCGAAGGCGATGCTGTGCTCGCCGGCGGCCTGCGGCCCCGAGTGCAGCAGGGAGACCCGCTGCCCCTGCAGGTTGTAGACGGCCAGCTCGATCGCCCCGGCCCTTGCCAGGCGAAAGCGGATCTGTGTGACAGGATTGAAAGGGTTGGGATGATTGGGCAGAAGAGCCAGGCTTTGCGGCAGGAGAGAATCGTCCACCGTGGTGAGTTGCCCGATCCGCCAGACGGCCACGCCGCCCACATGGCTGGCGACATAGAGACGATCGCCGACGACTCGGCTGGACCAGGCCAGGCCCGGCACCTCGAGCGCTCCGCCCAGGACCGGCGCTTCGGGATCGGCCAGGGAGTAGATCCGCAGGAACTCGTCCTCGCTGCCGAGGAAGAGCCACTCCCCGGCCACATCCAGCTGAAGTAAGTGCCCGCCGAAGGCCGTGTCTTGAGTATGCCTCAGCTGCGGTGCGCCTGCGCCTTGCACATCGAAGACGCGCAGCGTCCCGTTCGACAGGACCTGGTAGAGCAGGCCCTCCCGGCAGGCGAGGCCGCAGCCCGGCTGGCCATCTTCGTAGGAACCGGCAAGGGACAGGCTTTCCGGGTCCGCCAGGTCGACGGCATAGAGGGGAGCATTGTTGTTGCTCAGGAAAACCCGGTCTTCGCAGACCGCCATGCCGAAGACGCTTCCGGGCACATCCAGGCGGTCGAGCAACTCGGGTGCCGCCGGATCCGCCAGGCTCCAGGTCATCACTTCTCCGGCGCCGGCACCGATCAGCAGCTCGCCCTGTCGCTCGAGAAAGCGCATCTGGGCGCCCGGCGCAAGATCCGTCTGGACCGGATTCGCCGGATCCGTGGCATCCATCACGCGCACGTTGCTCGACCAATCCGCCAGGTATACCCAGTTGTCGTATACAACCAGGCTGCGGCTCACGCCCCAGTCGGTGTCGAATTCTCCCAGCAGTGGAAGTCCCGCCTGCGGGTCGTCGGCAAAGGCGCGGTAGCCGTGATGGTCGGAGGCCACATGCAGCACCTCGCCGGACACATGCAGGGCCGCAGCCCTCCCGCCTCCGCGGAAGATCGTGTGGACCTGCGGCTCCTCGTTCGGCTCCAGGGAGAGGCGCAGCAATCCGAGCGGTTCGCTCAGCGCCAGGAAGTCCCCCTGTGTTACAGCTACTCGAGTGCCACGGTTCATGGCTTCCGTCTGGGCCAGCAGTACGGGTGCCGCGGGATCCTGCAGATCCCAGCGGCTGAGGCCATGGGTCGTGCTCTGCAGCACGACATGATCCTCGAGAACCAGGAGATCCTCGTTGGCATTGTCCTCGGCGAAGGTCGACAGCAGGGCCGGCGCTTCCGGATCCGTCAGATCATAGACCTCCACTCCGGCATTGAAACGGGCGACGAAGAGCAGATCCTGCTCCAGGGCCAGGCTGGAGGCGTAGGTTTCCGAGGGAAGAACATGGATCAATTGCGGATCAGCGGGCAGAGACACATCCAGCAGCTTCACCTCGCCATCGAATCGCGCCAGGGCTGCCCGCCGGCCCTGCAACACGATGTCCTCCAGCATTTGCTCCTCGTCCCAGGAATGCAGCAGCTGGGGACTGGCGGGGTCGGCCAGCGAAAGCACCTGCACCACGCCCTCGCGGCCGGCAAGCAACAGCAGGCTGTCCTGGGCTGCCATGCGATAGGCGGATCCTTCAAGGGGCAGCCGGCCGATCTCCTGAGGATCGGTCATGCTCTGAAGATCCAGGATTCGCAGATCCTGCCGTGTCAACACAAGAGCCAGGCTCTCGTGCAGCAGCAGATCCAGCGGGACCGTTCCCAGCCACAGCCGGGCCACGGACTCCAGCTCGCCGGGGCTGGCCGGATTCAGCACATGCAGGTAGGCGCCCGCATTCGCGAGCACGGCATCCTCGCTGGCAGCCAGCGCCAGAATGGATCCTTCGCTTGCGCCGAGGAACTCCAGATCGGGAAGGTCCTGGGCCGACAGCGGAAGAGCCGTCAGGCAGAGCAGGAACAAAAAGGGCTTCATGTGTCACTCCCTGGGGATTGCGGTTCCATGCGGAACCAGTGGAAGACAACGAGCCGCGGGACACGGGCCGGCGTGTGACAGATTTCAGGGGGGAGAGAGTCTGCACGACATGCCGGGGCCTGTGGACTGCGTTCGATAATACGATCGCCAGGGGTCGAAAGCCACTCCTTTCGGTGAGCAGGCGGGAAATGCGGCACAGGAGACAAGCGCGTTCCTGTGCCGGGATGCAGCACAAACTCTTTCCCTGCCGCCGGGTTCCCGCAAGGGAGTGAAACGCGATGACGAAAATTCTTTTGTGTGTCGGTGTGTGTACGCCGATCCGCACTCGTTCGACTCGCGGGACAGGCATCCGGCCAAGGGGTTCCGGTATCCGCTTGACGCAGATTCGTCCCGAGCGGGTTTCGGCCAGCCCATCGACCGGATTCTGTGACTCTTCGGCCTTGGCTCTTGACCAATATCAACACTCCCCGCCCCGCCGCATCTCACTTTCACTGCGGAGTCCTTCGACTCTGGAACCGCCCGGGGCCTGTCCCGGGGAAAACGGGGAGTTCCAATGAAAACACTGGATACACCGACCATGGTGGTCAAGCCCGAATTGTGCAAGGGCTGCGGGCTGTGCATCTCCAACTGCCCGGTGGACGTCCTGTCCTTCCACGAATCCTTCAACAGCAAGGGCTACCATTTCGCCAGCTACAGCGGCGAAGGCTGCACGGGCTGCGGCATCTGCTTCTACGCCTGCCCGGAACCGGAAGCGATCATCGTCTGGAAGAAACGGGCCGAAGTGCCGGACGACTTCGCCGTCGAAAACTACGTCGATCCCGGCGTGAGGGGGGGTGCCTGATGGCCAAGGAACTGCTCAAGGGAAATGACGCGGTCGTGCGCGGCGCGGCCCTGGCCGGTTGCCGGCTCTACTTCGGCTACCCGATCACCCCCGCCAGCGAGATCGCGGAAAGCGCGGCGCGCTACATGCCGCGCGTCGGCGGCACCTTCCTGCAGGCCGAATCGGAAGTCGCCGCCATCAACATGGTCTACGGCGCCGCCGGTTGCGGCGTCCGCGTGATGACCGCCAGCTCGAGTCCCGGCATCAGCCTCAAGCTGGAAGGCATTTCCTACGCCGCCGGCGCGGAACTGCCCTGCGTGATCGTCGACGTCAACCGCGGTGGACCCGGCCTGGGCAACATCGCCCCCGAACAGAGCGACTACAACCAGGTGGTGCACGGCGGCGGACACGGCAACTACAAGCTGCCAGTCCTGGCTCCGGCCAGCGTACAGGAAATGGCCGACTATGTTCGCGACGCCTTTGCTCTTGCCGAGAAGTACCGCACGCCGGTCTTCCTGCTCACCGACGGCGTGATCGGCCAGATGATGGAACCCGTCGAATTCCCGGAAGCGGTCGACGAGATCCCGCATTTCGACTGGGCGCTCTACGCCGACAAGGCCAGCAAGCACAACCTGATCAGCTCGATCCAGCTCGAGCCGGACCGCCTGGAAGAGCACAACCGGCACCTGCAGGAGAAGTACGCGACCCTCGAACAGGAGGAAGTGCGCGTCGAGCAGTATCACACCGAAGACGCCGAGCACATCTTCGTCGGCTACGGCATTGTCTCACGCATCCTGAAGAGCGTCGTCGACGAGTTGCGGACGAAGGGCGTCAAGGCAGGCCTGGTACGGCCGATCACGCTCTTCCCCTTCCCCAAGGACTGCCTTTCCGGCCTGGCGCAGAAGGAAGTCGATTTCACCGTCGTCGAGATGAACAACGGGCAGATGCTGCGGGACGTCGAGCTGGCGATCCGCTGCAGCCGGCCGGTGCACTTCTACAACCGCATGGGCGGCAACGTGCCGACGATCCGCGAGATCACGGATCACGTCCTTGCCCGCCTCGAAGTCGCCCAGTAAAGGAGGTGCCCTGATGGCCACCAAGATCCTGGAGAAATCCAAGGCTTTCTATACCGAGTACGAGCGCGCCGGTCATGTAGACAAGCGCGCCACACACTACTGCCCGGGCTGCGGACACGGCGTGATCCACAAGATCGTCGCCGAGGCTCTCGTGGACCTGGAACTGCAGGACCGGACGATCTTCATCAGTCCCGTCGGCTGCAGCGTTTTCGGCTACTACTACTTCGACACCGGAAACATCCAGGCGGCTCACGGCCGCGCGCCGGCGGTCGCCACGGGCGCCAAGCGCTCGCATCCGGACAGCATCGTGATCTCCTACCAGGGAGACGGCGACCTGGCGGCGATCGGCACGGCGGAAATCATCCATGCCGCCAACCGCGGCGAGAAGATCACGGTGATTTTCGTCAACAACGCGATCTATGGCATGACCGGCGGGCAGATGGCCCCCACCACCCTGCAGGGCCAGAACTCGACCACCACGCCCATGGGCCGCGACGTGCACAACGAAGGATACCCGATGAAGGTCTGCGAGATGATCGACGCCCTGCACGCGCCGGTCTTCATCGAACGCTGCAGCCTGCACAGTTCGAAGCACATCTCGCGCACGCGGCGCGTGATCCGTCGCGCCCTGCAGTCCCAGGCGGATCACAAGGGCTTCAGCTTCGTCGAAGTCCTGAGCGCCTGTCCCAGCGGCTGGAAAATGGACCCCGTCTCCGCCGAGAAGTGGATCGAGGAGCACATGCTTCCCGTCTTCCCGCTGGGCAATTTCCGCGATCACATCGACGAGACCGAAGGCCACCGGCCGCAGAAGCCGCGGCTGGACAATGCCGCCATGCGCAGGCAGCTGGACCTGGTGGAACGGGAGATCACGAAACCCGAGGCCACCCAGCCCATGGAGGCGGCGCGCAACCCGGAAATCCTGATGGCGGGATTCGGAGGCCAGGGCATTATGCTGCTCGGTGTCGCCACCAGCAGCGCGGCGATGATCGAAGGCTACGAGACCAGCTGGATTCCGAGCTACGGCCCGGAGATGCGCGGCGGCACCGCCAACTGCAGCGTGCGCATCGACGAGAAACCCATCGGCAGTCCGATGATCGCCGAACCGACAATCCTGATGGCCTTCAACCGTCCGAGCCTCGAGAAGTTCGCCCCCAAGGTCAAGCCCGGCGGCATTCTCTTCTACGACAGCAGCCTGATCGACATCGAACCCGAGCGGCCGGACTGCATCTGCGTGCCCGTGCCCTTCACCAAAATGGCCGACGAACTGGGCAACACGCGCTTCGCCAACATGGTGGCCATGGGCGTGCTCTGCGGCTACACCAACCTGCTGACGCAGGAGGCTCTCTTCGAGGCCCTGCCCAGCGTGATCAAGCGGCGGCAGTTCATCGATGCCAACCGCAAAGCCGTCCAGAGCGGCCTGGACTACGGTCGGAAGCTGCGCGAGCAGCAGAGCAACTAGACTTCTTTTCCTTCACATCCTTCGGGGCGGATCACGCAGGCTGCGTGTTCCGCCCCGTTTTCGTGTAGCGGAAGGGGATGAATTGAAATAGTTCGCAGGAGAATCCTGCGGCTTGTGCCCACAAGAGAATCCTGCGACTCGTGCCCGCAGGAGAATCCTGCGGCTATATGCAAGGACCGCTATGCGGTCCCTCGCTATGCGACCTGTTCTTGTGCACCATCCGGCGGGGCAGGGTGATTTTGACTCTGCGGATGCAGGACCCGCGATGGCATGTCGAACCAGCGCCGCGGGCTTAGGACCGCGGCTATTTGCTTGAAACGGAGTGGTGTGCATCCCAATAAAAAACGGGGAAGCCGCCTCCGACTCCCCCGTCTTCATGAGTTCACTCAGTAAGAAGCACTTCAACCTTCATACTTCGTACTTCATCCATCTCACTTCACCAGCATCACCCGCCGCGTCTGAATGCCGCCCGTGTGTTCCAGCCGCAGGAAATAGAGGCCGCTGGCCAGGGCGCTGCCGTCCAGGAGCTGTTGGTGTGTCCCGGCAGCCAGGGGTCCTTCGTGGAGCACGGTGACACGTTCTCCCCGCAGGTTGTAGACGGCGAGCGTGGCCGGACCGCCCGTGGTGACGAAGCGGACGCGGGTCGTCGGATTGAAGGGATTGGGATAGGCTTCCAGCAGGCCGAAGTCCGCGGGGCGCAAGGTCTCCTCCACGCTGACGCAGCCGGCTCCCCAGGCGCCCATGTCGACGCCGCAGTCGTTGTTGGCCGCAAGGGCCGGGCTGGAATCCAGCAGGTGGAAATCGCCGTTGCCGGGATTGCAGAAGAGCGGGTCTCCGCCCATGTTCCCGTCGACTCCGCCCTGGCCGGACAGGCAGCCGTCCCAGCCGCCTCCCGCGCCATCGTCGAGCAGGGTGCAGCTGAAGGCGTGATCCGTCAGCTGCGCGCAGTCGTACTGCACATCCGCCGTATTGGCGTAGACGATGCAGTTCTCCATGAACAGGGAGGCCACGTCGGGCACGGCGCCCTCGAAGTGGATCGCGCTGGAAAGCGAGTCCATGCCCGTCTCGCAGGTATTGTAGGCCACCGTGCAGTTGCTCATTTCCAGGCGGCCGTCGTAGAAGCCGAGAATCGAGCTGTGCAGGGTCTCGGTCCCACCGGTGGAGACGTTGTTGGCGATCACGGTGCCTTCCATGCGGACTTCCAGCCCCAGGTCGACGGCAGCCCAGTCCTCGCCCGTGTTGCCGATGATCGTGCAGTCGATGATCGTCGTCGTGTCCGCCTCGCCGGCGATCGCCGCGCCGTAGGTCGCCTCATTGCCTTCGAACCAGCAGTCGATAATCGTCGCCGGAGGAGCCGTGTTCAGGAAAATGCCGGCACCGCGCCCGGCGCTGTTGTTGTGGAACTCGCAGCCCGTGGCGCTCATCGCGGTCTCGAAACTGAAGATCGCGCCCCCCAGCAGCCCCGTCGAGTTCTCCTCGAAGAGGCAATCGATCACGGTGATCGTCGATCCCGTGTTGTTGGAAATGGCGCCGCCGTAGCCGTCGTCGCCTTCCGGCAGGGTGAAGAGAGCCGTGTTGCCGCGAAAGACGCAGTCCTCGATCCAGACGTCGGAATCGGTGCTGGTGCGCAGACCGCCGCCGCTGGCCGCGTCGCCTTCCGTCGTATACGCGGCATTATTCTCGAAAAGGCAGCCGATGTAGCTGGCGTCGCTGTCGTTGAAGTTGTTGGCTCCTCCTCCGCTGCGCTGGGCCTGGTTGCCCAGGAAGCGGCAGTCGCGGAAGACCGGCGAGCTGCCGTTGTGTCCGACGCCGCCGCCGAAGAGAGCGTTGTTGTGGCGGAAGTCGCAGGCCTCGAAGACCGGCGCCGCGCCCGACTCGCAGCGCAGACCGCCGCCCGTGTCCTCGCAGCTGTTGTCGCTGATAGCGCAGTCGCGGAAGTAGGGGCTGTCGCCGACGATCAGCAGGCCGCCGCCATTGACCACGGTGCCTCCACCGGTGATCTTGAAGCCGATGACCTGGGTCGTCGTGTCGATGGTCGTCCCGGCCAGGGTGGCAAAGAGCAGGGGCCGGAATGTCTGCAGCCCGTCGATCACCGTGTCCGTCGTGTCTCCCTCGGCAATCATCTTGATCGATTCCGTGTCCGGCCACTCGAGAGGCTCGAAATAGAAGCCGGGCGCGACGCTGACCGTATCCCCGTCGGCGCAGGCCCAGAGGGCGGACTGGATGGTGCTGAAATCCCCCGGCACGGTGTGGGTGGTCGCCTGCGCGGCCAGGGGGAGCAGCAGAAGGAACCACAAGCGGAGTGCATTCGAAGTCATGGCGAGTCTCTTCCTGTTATAGGCTGTCGATGGAGGTTGCCGGATCCTATACAAGACCTGCCGGTGGGAACCGGACGCGGGCAGGTGCCGCTTGGACGGCCGGAAAGCCTTCGGGTTTCCCCTCAGGGCCTGAATGTACTACTTGCCTGTCGCGGAATGGGCAGGCCGGGAGCGCCGCGCTCCAGCCAGTCGCGCTGTTCCCCGGTCTCGGGACAGGCTTCCAGCAGCCCGGCGGCCCGGCGCAGGGAGGACAGGCGCTCCAACACCTCGCCGGCGGAAAGTCCCTGTCGAAGCAGCAGGGCGCCCGCCAGCAGACCGCTGCGCCCGCAACCGGCCTGGCAATGAAGGAAGACCCTCTGGCCGACGGCCAGCCCCTGCTCGACCCAGAGGCAGCCCTGCAGGATGAGCTCCGCCGGCGGTAGACTGAAGTCCTTTACCGGCAGATGCAGGGCCTGCGCGTCGGACGAATGCGCCTCTTCGCGCAGGTCCAGGACCCGCTCCGGGATCCACTCCCCTTTCCGCAGAAGGTCCGCCGCCGCAGCGGGTCCCGCCAGCAGCCGCCGGGGAAGGATCCACCAGCAGCCCGGGGCGGGAAGAGCGGATGCGTTTGTTGCCTGATCCATGCTTCTCTCAGCTCCCCTGAAAATGTCAGGCAAAGGTAAATTTTTCTTGAATCGCCCTGGAGCAAGCGGTACTCTGTTGCCCAGGCCTGACACCACGGCCCAACCAACTCGCACAAACACAGCCACTCCGCCATGGGGAGACCCCCCGGCGGAACAGTCTACCAAATCGGGACACGCACATGAGATCCTGTCGATTGATGATGTGGTCTGCCCTGCTCGGGGCAGCTTTGGCCGGCGGCGCTTCCGCCGCGGAACTGTGGAGCACCGGCGAAGGCCAAAGCTTCTTTTCCCTGGATGAGGCGGACCGCAGCGGCGGGCTGCAGCTGGAAGGCGGCCGCACCCTCCAGGGGGAATGGCAGACACCGGTGCAGGAGCAGAGCGCTTTCACCTTTCATGTGAGCGGCAACAAGGTGCTGCCCCGCTTCAGCGGACGCCTCTTTCATGAAGGGCCCCTGCGCATTGCAGGCCCTGCCAGCAGCCTGAACGCCGAGCGCTTCGTGCTGGTGGACGCCTTCGCGGAGGGACGCCAGGAAATGCGCCTGCTGAGCGAAGAGGGCGCGGTGCTCTTCGTGCTGGCCGACATCAAGTTCGGCTTCCTTCCGGAAGCCAACAGCCTGCAACTGGTGGCGGATCACCTGAGCCTGCCCGCGAAGAGCGCGGCCACCCTGGGCCTCGAGCACCTGGCCGGACAGGACCTGGGACGCATGCGCCTCGACCTGGAAGTCTTCTGGGTCGGCGGCGAACTGCCGGACAGCCGTCCCGTCAATCGCCCCGGCGAGGGCCCGGTACTTGACGCCGGCCGCGACCCCGGGCCGGACATGGTCTTCTGCCAGCTCTACGGCCTCTACCAGGCCAGCCGCAGCGGCAGCACGGTGGAGATGTCCCTGGGCACCACCTCCTGGAACATCGGCGACCAGGATCTTTCCTGGGACAGCGGCCTGGGCAATCCTCACCCTTACATTATTCAAAACCTGTATCGCGAAAATGCCGAAGGCCACTTCGAGCAGTTGTCCGCCTCCTGGATCAAGCACGGCTTCTACGCCCTGGCCAGCCACCAGTGCGATCTGCCCGATCTGCCCGACTGCGTCTTCGAACCCGGCCATGGTGCCGGCGACTGGCTCGGCGTCGGCTGCACCGACACCTACAGCCCGGGTCTCAATGCCAGCGGCCTGCGTCCGCGCAGCGAGGTCAATCCCTGGACCGGCGCCTGGAGCGGAGTCAACTACAGCGGCGACTACGCCCTGACCCTGGAGGATGCCGACATCGATCCGGCACAGAACCCCGGCGCGACCTACTATTCCGAAGGGCTCTACAACATCGGCGACGACATCAACCCGATGAACAGCATCGCCTGGAAGCCGGTGACCTTCAGCGGCAGCCCCGGCGGCACCTGGAGCGTCGGCATGTCCGGCAGCGGCACCCTGCCGACGACGGGCCCGGCCCTTGAAGCCTGGGGCGGCACGGAGACCCTGGTCGCCCAGGAGATTCCCGTAATCCACAACAACTGGGGCGGCGGGAATGACAGCCCCGACGGGCGCTGCCTGCTCAGTGTCAAGACCTGGGACAACGGCGACGGCACCTGGCACTACGAATACTGCCTCTATAATGTGGACATGCATGCCAAGGTCGACGGCTTTATCGTTCCGATCTCCGCCGGCACGCTGATCAGCAACGCCGAGTTCCACGCTCCCCAGCAGTACGACGCCCAGCCCTACCAGAGCGCGGGCAACACCTCGTATACCAATGACCCCTGGACGATCAATGTCAACGCGAACTCGGTGGCCTTCACCTCCGCGGACAACCCCCTGCGCTGGGGCGTGATGTATACTTTCCGCTTCGATGCCAACCAGCCGCCCGAGAGCGTGCAGGTCCAGCTGAACCAGTACGAACCGGGTGGTCCCGCCTTCCTGACGGCCAGCACCACCGGCCCGGCCCAGGGTCCTGCGGACTGCAACAACAACGGCACTCCCGACGACGAGGATATCGACAACGGCACCAGCCAGGACTGCAACGGCAACGGCGTGCCCGACGAGTGCGAGCCGGACTGCAACAACAACGGCGCGGCCGACGAGTGTGACATCAGCAGCGGCGGCAGCCTCGATTGCAACCTCAACGGCATTCCCGACGAGTGCGAGGCGGACTGCAACAACAACGGCGTGCCCGACGAGTGTGACATTGCCGGCGGCATGCCCGACTGCAACGAGAACGGCGTGCCCGACGAGTGCGAGAACTTCGAGGACTGCAACAGCAACGGCATTCCCGACGAGTGCGAGCTGCAGGACAACGACTGCAACAGCAACGGCGTGCTCGATTCCTGCGACATCGCCAGCGGCACCAGCCAGGACGAGGACCTGAACGGCGTACCCGACGAATGCGAGAACATCTGCTACCAGTCGATCTGCCCCGACACGGAACCCGTGCTGGGCAATACGAGCGGCAAGGAGCCGGGCGAGAACCACGGCTCGAGCAGCTGCGGCAGCAGCGCCACCAGCCCGGACGTGTTCTACACCTACACCCCGGCGGCCGACGGCAGCGCGACCGTCGAGACCTGCGGCTACGGCAACTACGACACGGTGCTCTCGATCCACACGGCCTGCCCCGGCACGGTGGACAATCAGCTCTTCTGCAACGACGACAACTGCTCCAACTACAAGAGCAGCATTACCTGGGACGTGACGGCCAACACGACCTATACCATTCGCGTCAGCGGCTACAACAATGCCAGCGGAGACTTCGGCCTGGTGCTTTCCGGTCCTCCCTGCGCGGTCAATTTCCCCGACTGCAACGGCAACTTCGTCGACGACGCCGAGGACATTGCCGGCGGCTTCAGCCTGGACTGCAACGGAAACGGCATTCCCGACGAGTGCGACCTGGACGAGGGTTTCAGCCTGGATTGCAACGAGAACGGCATTCCCGACGAGTGTGACATCAGCTCCGGCCTGTCCGACGATTGCAACACGAACGGCTTCCCGGATGACTGCGAGTTCATCGGCGGCGGCGGCGGCTTCAACGACTACAACCGCGACGCCATCGGCCTGCAGATTCCCGACAACGATCCTGCCGGCGTTAGCGACGAACTGGTGATCACGGACGATCTGCCGATCAGCGCCCTGGAAGTGACACTGCAGATCACGCATACCTACAACGGCGACCTGATCGTCAGCCTGGAACACGTGGACACGGGCAGCAGCGCGATCCTCATCGATCGTCCCGGACGCGTGGACAGCGGCTTCGGCTCCAACAGCAACGGCTTCGACATCCGCCTGGCCGACTATTTCAGCGAGGATATCGAGGACAGCGGCAATGGTCCCAACGGCCTGGTGAGCGGCGACTTCCACCCCAGCCCCGACGCGCTGACCCTTTTCGACGGCGAAAGCATCCTCGGCACCTGGCGCTTAAGCGTGAGTGACAACGCGGGCAGCGACCTGGGCAGTCTCGAACACTGGGGACTGCACCTGGCCGTCAGCGGAGCGCCTGAAAACGACTGCAACGAGAACGGCATTCTCGACGAGTGCGACATCGCCTCCGGCAACAGCACGGACGGCAACAGCAACGGCGTGCCCGACGAATGCGAGGGCTACGACCCGGTCAACTGGCAGAGCGAGTACTTCAGCGGCGCCAACAACTGCCGCACCTGCCACAACGCGAGTCCCGGCGAGGGCATCTACGTGGACGAAAGCAACCAGGACATCAGCCCCTACCCCATGTGGGAGGCGACGATGATGGCCAACTCGGCCCGTGATCCCTACTGGAAAGCCAAGGTCGGCTTCGAGGTGAGCCAGATGCCGGGCATGCAGGAGCTGATCGAGACCACCTGCACCAGCTGCCATGCCCCCATGGGACACAAGGAAGCCGAGCTGCAGGGCGAAGGTCCGTATACACTCAGCGCGCTGGAAGGGGACTTCCGCGGCAACGAGGGCGTCAGCTGCACCATGTGTCACCAACAGACCCAGGACGATTCGGAAAGCACCTGGAGCGGCAATTTCAGCATCAACACTCAGCGCGAGATCTACGGTCCCTACCAGGATCCGAATCCGACCCTGATGCTGAACACCACGGACTACACCCCGGTGCACGACAACAACTACGGCGGCAACCAGACCTGCGTCAGTTGTCACACGCTCTTCACGCCGACCTTCGACGGCAGCGGACAGCAGCAGGGCGAGTTCCCGGAGCAGGTGCCCTTCCTCGAGATGCTCAATTCGGACTTCGCGGCCTCGACCTGCGTCAGCTGCCACATGGCGCCGAATCCCAACGAGCAGCCGGTGAGCACCCTGCCCCCGGGCCTGCCGGATCACACCGGCCTGCAGCGCCACGACGTGGTCGGCGGCAACATGATGATGCTCGAACTCTTCGCCGCCAATACGGTGGCACTGGGCACCCTTGCCGACGAGGCCGGCTTCCTGGCCATGGCCGATCGCAGCCGCGAGTTCATGGCCACCGCGGTGGACCTGGACGCGCTCTTCGAAGAGGACAACGGCCAGCCCTTGCTGCAGGTGCAGCTGGACAACCTGAGCGGTCACAAGTTCCCCACCGGTATTCCCGTGCGCCGCGCCTGGCTGGAGGTGATCGCCCGCAACGCGGCCGACGAGATCGTCTTCCACAGCGGAGCGGTCGGTACGGACGGCGTGATCGCCGGACACGACGCCGGCGTCGAGCCGCACTATTCGGAGATCGACGATCCCGGGCAGGTGCAGATCTACGAAGGACGCATGGAGAACACGGACAGCCAGCCGACCTGGACACTGCTGCGCGCGGCGGGCTTCGCAAAGGACAATCGCCTTCTGCCTTCCGGCTACAGCGCGGTCGGTCCCTATGCATCGGTCACGGCGCCGGCGGGCGCGGCGGCGATGGATCCGGCCTACGCGGACGGAAGCGGCAGCGATCAGCTGAGCTATCGCCTGCCGCTGGATACGCGCAGCGCCGAAGTCAACCTGCACTTCCAGGCCGTCAACCCGCTGAGCATCGACCCGATGCGCACGGTTGCCGGCGATGCCAACATCGACCAGTTCCTCGCCATGTGGGATGCGCTGGATCGCAGCGGCGACGTGATCGCGTCGACCAGTCTGGGTTTCCTGCCCTTGCCCGAAATCGAGATCGCCACCAGCGACGAGGATGTGATCCTCAGCTGGGGCGGCGGCGGCAGCTGGATGCTCGAACGCAAGCTGGATGACGGCAGCTGGACCAGCCTCGGACTGCAGGCTTCGCCCTACACGGACAGCGGCGTCAACGTGGACGATACGCTCGGCATCTACCGTCTCGTCCGTCCATAGAACGAATCACAACAGCACAAACCGAACGGGGCGATCCACTGCGGATCGCCCCGTTTCTCTCATACATGATTTCCGCTGTCGTGCCCGAGATCCCACGAAATGGACAGGGCCTGGCACCGTCCCTGGCACCGACCCTGGCACCGTCCTTGGCACCGTCCCTGGCACCGTCCCTGGCACCGTCCCTGGCACCGTCCCTGGCACCGTCCCTGGCACCGTCCTTGGCACCGTCCTTGGCACCGTCCTTGGCACCGTCCTTGGCACCGTCCTTGGCACCGTCCCTGGCACCGTCCTTGGCACCGTCCCTGGCACCGCCCTTGGCACCGTCCCTGGCACCGTCCCTGGCACCAGTCGTATCGATTCATCGAAGCGGTTCCTACCTTGACGCGGCAAATCCGCATCCAAGGAGTGAACATGTCCATTTTCAAAGCCTATGATATCCGCGGGCTGGTCCCTGCTGAACTGAACGAGGAGATTGCCGGCCGCATTGGTCGCGCCGCCGCCGAGTACTTCGGCGCCAGCCGTTTCCTGGTCGGGACCGATGACCGCAAGAGCCGCGACAGCCTCTTCAAGGCCTTCACCGACGGCCTGCGCGCCGGCGGCGTGGACGTGGTCAGCATCGGAAAGGTCAGCACGCCGATACTGTACTACAGCGTCGCCAAGGAGGACTTCGATGCCGGCGTGATGATCACGGCCAGCCACAATCCGGGCGAGTACAACGGCTTCAAGTTCTGCCGCCGCGGCGCCCAGCCGGTGCCCCAGGAAGAGCTCGCCGCCCTGCGCGCCCTGGTCGAGAAGAACGCCTTTCAGGATGCTCCCCAGCGCGGAGACCTGGAAGAGAAGGATCCTTTTCCCGCCTATCGCGAGTTCCTCAAGCAGAACAGCCACCTGGGACGGAGCTACAAGGTCGTCGTGGACGCCGGCAACGCGGTCTGCGGCCTGTTCCTCGAGGAGCTCTACAAGGACACGCCGATCGAGATCATTCCCATGTATTTCGAGTCGGACCCCAGCTTTCCCAACCACGAGCCCAATCCGCTCGAGGAAGAGAACACGGCGGACCTGCGCAAGCGCGTCGTCGCCGAAGGCGCGGACCTGGGCGCGGCCCTGGACGGAGACGGGGACCGCATCATGTTCATCGACGAAAAAGGCGAGCAGCTCGCCGGAGACGTGACGACCCTGCTGATCGCGCTGGGACTGAAGGAGGATGGGCATTCCGACTTCGACGTGGTCGTCGATTGCCGCAGCAGCCGCGCCGTGGAGGAGATCCTGCGGGAGAACGGCCTGGGCTGCACCAAGAGCCGCGTGGGACACACCTTCATCAAGCGCCTGATGCGCGAGAAGAACAGCCTGAGCGGCGGAGAGCTTTCCGGCCATTACTATTTCCAGGCCAGTTCGTATACGGAAAGCACCGACCTGGCGCTCTTCACCATTCTGCGCATGATGGAACGGCGCGCCTGCCGGCTTTCCGAACTGGTGGAGCCGACGAAGCGCTATGTCCAGAGCGGAGAGATCAACAGCCGCGTAACCTCCGTGACGGACACGCTGGCGGCGCTCCGCAAGGCCTTCCCGCAGGGCAAGGTCAGCGAGATCGACGGCGTGACCATCGAGTTCGAGGACTGGTGGTTCAATGTGCGCCCCTCCAATACCGAGCCACTGCTCAGGCTGAACCTGGAAGCGCCGGACAGGGCCTCCATGGAAAAGCACCGCGACGCCGTGCTGTCGGTGATCCGCGGCTAGGGCTCGTTGAGAGTCGGCGCAGACAAGAAGATCGCCTGTATGCAAGGGGAGCGACTCAGTCGCTCCCCTTTTTCATGCCGTGCCGGAAGGACCGCAAGGAGAGAATGTCCGTCTCCGTGTGACACGAGGCGCAGGCACTCCATGGATTACGCGGCAACCCCTTTGCGGAAGGATCCGACAGGTGCCCTTCTCCCGCTCCGTGACAGGCCTCGCATTGCACGTTGACACGATCCGGTGTGCTTTCGTAGTCCAGGTAGCCACCGGGTTCCAGCAGGCCCGTGACCAGGCGGGCCAGTTCCCCTGTGTCCGGCCTGCCGGGGCGGCGCAGGCGTTCGGCGTAGACGCGGGCATGTGCACCTTCCCTCCATGCCTGGTGGATTTCCGTGTGACACAACACACAGGCTTCGTGCCCCGCGAACCTGTCCCCCTGGGGATCCAGCGCCGGCCAGCCTAGTGCGCGCCTTCTGCGCTGCATCTCGTCCCGTTGCCTGGCCTCGCGCCGCAGCTTCTCCTGGCGTCGGAAACTCCGCAGGGAATCCGCCTCCGCGTGCAGGCTGTCCTGGCGCACAGGAAGCAGGAAGGGCAAGTTCGGCTTTGCCAGGGGGACGGCCGCCAGGTAGCGCATGCGATCGCCGAGTGCCAGCACCGCCACTCCCTGGCCGGAAAGCATCGGCGAACGCAGCACGCGGCTGTCCCCGGCAACCAGCAGGCAGGCGACCGCCGCGGGCAGCTCCTGTTCCAGCGCATCCTCGATGCGTCCCCGATACAGCGCGACAAGCGGCCCTGATTCCGCCCGTGCTTCCGGCATCCCTTCCAGCGTAGTGACGGAGTGCCCATTCATGGCAAGGAGCAGCAACTCGTCTTCGAGCAGGGTGTCGAGCAGCGCCGGGCCTGGCGCGTATACGAAGTTCCGGGCCGCCGAGTCCGGCAGGGCCAGCAGGCCGGGACCGGCCACCCAGTGTGACACGCCCTGGCGCTGCAGCCCCCGCTTCAGGAAGAGGGCTTCCCGTTGACAGGCCTCCGCGCAGCGCGGCTTGTGCAGATTGCCCAGCTCCAGCTGCAGCAGGCGCCACCCCGTTTCCCGCAGGCTGTCCAGCAATGCGGCCCGGCCGGGCCAGCCGCCAAGCCGGGAATCCGAGCAGCCGCAGTCCTCCAGGTAGCCCTTGCTGTCGGCGGAGACCAGCAGCAAAACGCCTCGCGCGTCCGGCGCGTCTGCTTTCCCCGAAAGACGAATGCAGGCGACGAATAGCAGCCCCAGCAGAAAGAGAAAAGGGCGGCCCATGCGGGACCGCCCTTGCGATTGCCTTGTCTGCCACACCCGGCTACTTCCCCTTGCCCGATCGCACATCCTTCGGCAGGTGCTTCTGCAAGGGCGAGGAGCTGGTTCTGGAGGCCGCGCCGTCCAGGCGGATGTCCGCCATGTTGTGCACGTGCTTCAGGCCCTCTTCCAGGTCGAAGTCCGGGTCGAAGTCCTGTGTGTGACAGGCGACGCAGCTGTTCTCCGGATCCGGGCGCAGGGTCTCGAGCGCCTTGCCCTCGGTCCGGACGTGCTCGCTGCCGCGGCCGTGGCAGGACTCGCACTGCACGTTCATCAGCCTGGGCGTGTGGATGCGGTTGAGGAAGCCGGTCTTTTCCAGGTAGCCCGTCGTGTACTTGGGCAGCTTCTCCTCGTTGTTGCTTTCGCGTTCCCGGATCAGGTTCGAGAAGGCGCGCGCATGGGGAGTCGCCTTGTAGGCCGAGTAGACATCCGTGTGACAGGCGCGGCATTCGTTGTCGCCCACGTAGCTCAGCGGACTGTCGTGGCCGGGCAGCGAGAAGGGGTTGATGCCCAGGCGATCCAGCTTGGCCAGTCGTTCCTTTTCGATCTTGTCCGCCTTCTTCTCCGTCAGCATGTCGCTGAACTCGAGCATGGCCTGTGCGACATCCGGCCGGCGCGGGAAGTCGTGGTCGAGCTTCATTACGCCGTATTCGCGCTTGACCATCTGCTTGTTGCGGTCCAGCTCGATGTCGAACCAGGCCACGTGGCGTCCGCGATCGCCCGCATTGCCGATCAGTGTCTGGCCGGCCAGCTTCTCCTTCATCATCGGGCTGGCGTTTCCGCCGAGCAGCACGAAATCGACTTCCGGCACCGACTCCATCACGTCTTCCACGCCGCGGTTGCTGGTGTGAGCCAGCAGAACGAGCACGTCCACCTTGGGGCGCAGCTCGCGCGCGGTCTCCACCAGGTTGTCCAGCACCTTGGCGCTGTCCACGCGGTTGAAGTTGTAGGCCGGATCGATCCAGCTGAAGAGGCCGACCTTGACGCCGTCCACCTTCTGGATCAGGTGCGGCTGGATCACCGAGCCGCGATCCTCGGGCTTCAGGTTCGTGCCGATCCAGGTGCCGGGAGCTTCGTCGAGCAGCAGCTGCTTGCAGCTGTCGGGAAGAGCCAGATCCTTGGCGCCCATCGCGATCGCGTCATAGCCCTGATCGCCCATCTGCTGGAGAATGAAACGCGCCTCGTCCATTTGCTCGTCGCCGCGCTTCAGGGAGTAGAGATTGCCCACATCCACCAGCAGCATTCCCTTGCCGAAGGTGGATCGCAGACTGTCTACGGCTGTGGCTCGCCTGGCAAGACCGCCAAGCTTCTTGTTGTGTCAGCCACAGTCCTCGACGTACCCCTTGCAATCCGAGGTGAAGACAAGCCCCAGGCGATAACTGTCGCGGGGCGGTTCACAGGCCGTGCTTGCCAGTCCCAGCAGGAACAGCAGCAGGAGGTGAAGAGTGCGTGAATTCATCAGGCTTCCATCTATCGATCAGCGGATTGCTCGGGCGCGGACTTGCGGTCCGCCGGCAGGGCGCCGGAACCTCCTCCAACGCAACCTGTCATGCAAAAGTTTCCCTCGAGCCCAAGAGCGCCTAAGATATGGGAGACGCTTGAACTTGCAAGACCTTATCGGCCGGGCGGCACTCCCGGTTGACGATGCCTGGAAAAGGGCAGCGAGCATAGCGGAAGGGAGCGAATGGCTTCAAGCAGCCCGTCCTGGTTCAGGAAATTGCGCGTAATCCTGGAACTCAGTCCCCACAGGCCGCCGTGAGGCGTGGGGAAAATCCACTGCCCCTCCCGTTTCCAGGGTTCTCCCGGCGCGCGGAGCCGGACCGGCCGGCAGCCTTCCTGCAGTTCGTAGAGGGAGATCCAGAAGAAGGCCTCGTTCTCTTCGCTGGCGATGCGCACCTCGGCCTCGGGATCCAGCAGGCCCAGCATAGGCGTGACCACGAAACGGCTGACGGAGGTGTACTGGTCATCAAGCAGCCCCAGCTCCAGCACCTGTTCGGGACGAATGCCGACCTCCTCTTCCGCTTCGCGAAGGGCCGCGTGGCGATGGCTTTCGTCCTCTTCATCCACGCGCCCTCCGGGAAAGGCGATCTGCCCCGGATGATGGCGCAGACGGGAACTGCGCACCACGAAGAGCAGCTCGGGGTCCGAATTCTCCTGCAGGCGAAGGGTCAAAAGGACGGCGGCGTGACGAATTTCCTCCGGCCCGACACCGGCCGCCCGGTCCTGCACATGATCCAGCACCCGGCGGCTGCGCTCCCGCAGCCAGCGGCGGATGTCTTCGATGGCGGGATCAACTTGAAAACACACTACCAGTCCGCGCTCTGGTCATGACGATCCACCCGGATCACCTTGGGGAGGGCCTTGATCTTGTTGATGATCTGCTGCAGGTGGTTCAGGCTCTTCACATCCAACACGCAGCGGCCGATCGCCAGCTCGTCCTGGCGCTTCATGGTGAACTGGGTGATGTTGACATCCAGGTTGGCCAGGCATTCGCTGATGTCGTGGATCAGGTTCTTGCGGTCGCTGGCGACGATCATCAGGCGGGCATTGAAATTGTCGGAACGGTCGCTGTCCCATTCCACATCCACTTGCCGTTCGCTGCGGCCGATCATGCGGCTGACATTGGCGCAGTTGCTGCGGTGGATCTTGACTCCCTGCCCCGTCGCCACGAAGCCGACGATGTCGTCTCCGGGCAGCGGCTGACAGCAGCGGGCAAACTGCACGGCCATGTTGCCCAGCCCGCCAATGCGGACGGCGCTCTTGCGGGCCTTCTTCTTGTCGCCGCCGCGGCGGAAAATGCGCTTGAGCAGGGTGTCCTGTTCCGTCTCGCCGCTCTCCGGCAGGATCTTGCGCATGAGGGTCGCCAGGGACAGGTCGCCGGCGCCCAGGGCGGCGTAGAGCTGGTCCACTCCGCGGAATCCGGAGGTCTGGGCCAGATCGGTCAGATTGACGCTGCGGATGCCCAGCTGCTCCTTTTCCAGCTCCTTGCGCAGGATTTCTTCGCCCAGGTCGCGGCTTTCGTGCCAGCGCCTTTCCTTCAACCACCGACGAATCTTGCTGCGAGCGCGGTTGGTCTTGGCGATGCGCAGCCAGTCTTCCGAGGGCTTCTGGTTCTTCGCCGTGACGATCTCGACGATCGAGCCGCTGGTGAGCTCCGCGTCCAGTCCGACGAACTTCTGGTCGATGCGCGCGCCGCTGCAGGCAAGCCCCACATTGGTGTGGATGGCGAAGGCGAAGTCGATGGGGGTCGAGCCCTTGGGCAGCTTGTAGAGATCCCCCTTGGGCGAGAAGACGAAAACGTCGTCCTGGTAGAGGTTGATCTTGAAGTCTTCCAGGAACTCCGTGCTGTCGGAGTCGGCGACATTCTCGTCGAGCACCTGCTTGATCCACTTGAAGAAATCGCCCAGGTGCTGGTCGCGCTTGCCGCCCTCCTTGTAGATCCAGTGCGCCGCCAGGCCGAACTCGGCGACGCGGTTCATCTCCTCCGTGCGGATCTGGATCTCCAGGGTCCGCCCGCCCGGACCGACCACTTTCGTGTGCAGGCTCTGGTAGCCGTTGGACTTGGGCGTGGCCACATAGTCGCTGAACTTGTCCGTGATCGGATTGTAGATGTTGTGGACGGCGCCGAGCACGAAGTAGCAGTCCTCGATGCGGTCGACCATGATGCGGATGGCGAAGAGGTCGAGGATCTCCTCGAAGGTCTTGCGGCGGTTGTGGATCTTGTTGAAGATCGAGTAGAAGTGCTTCGGCCGGCCGTAGATGCGGTGTTGCACGCCGTAGGAGACGAGCTTCTCGCGGATCGGGGCGATCGCCTGCTCGATGACCTCCTCGCGCTCCTCGCGCTTGAGCTCGATCTTGTCGATCAGCTGGGCGTAGAACTCGGGCTCGAGCACCTTGAGACAAAGGTCCTCCAGCTCCCACTTGATGGAGCCCATGCCGAAGCGATGCGCGAGAGGAGCGTATACTTCCAGTGTCTCACGGGCGATGCGCCCGGCCTTCTCCGGGGCAAGGCTGCCGATGGTCCGCATGTTGTGCAGGCGATCGGCGAACTTCACGAAGATCACGCGGATGTCGCGCGACATTGACAGCAGCATCTTGCGGTAGTTGACGCTCTGCCTGTGCTCTGTGCTGGCGAACTTGAGCCCGCCGATTTTTGTCACACCGTCCACGATCACGGCGACGTGCTCGCCGAACTCGCGCGCGACATCGTGCAGGTCCACGCTCTCGCAGTCCTCGACCGTGTCGTGGAGCAGCGCGGCGACCAGCGTGTCCGTGTCCATGCGCTGTCTCACAAGGATCTGCAGCACGGCCACGGGATGCACGATGTAGGGCTCGCCCGACTTGCGGGTCTGCCCCTCGTGCGCCGTCCGGGCGAAATCGAAGGCGCGCAGGATGGTCTCGTCATCCAGGGGCGGACCGCCCTGCGGGGCCTTCTGCAGGGTCTCGATGACGGTTTCGCGCAGCTCGTCGCGTGTTTCGCCGGGGCGTGTCGTGTCCGTAGGCGCGGCCACCTAGAAGTCCCTGTCGTCCGGATCGCCGCCGGAGACATTGGGCAGGGCCGAGCTGCCCGGGCGGGCGTAGGCCTCCGGGGGGATTCCGCCTCCGCCCTGTGTTACGCCGGGCGGAGGGGCGATGTTCGCCAGGTCCTTGAAGCGGCCGGTCTCCTTGTCGAAAAAGAGCTTGACCGTTCCCGTGGGGCCGTTGCGATGTTTGCCGACAATGATCTCGGCCAGGCCCTCCACCGGGTTGCCCTCCTCGTCGGTGCTCATGTATACTTCCGGCCGGTAGACGAAGAACACCAGGTCCGCGTCCTGCTCGATGGCGCCCGAATCGCGCAGGTCGCTCAGCATGGGCCGTTTGTCGCCGCCGCGCTGCTCGACCTGGCGGCTGAGCTGACTCAGGGCGATGACGGGAATGCTCAGCTCCTTGGCCAGCGCCTTGAGGGCCTTGGAGACCGCGGCAATGCCCAGCTGGTGGGTCTCCGTGTTGGGCAGGGTCATCAGCTGCAGGTAATCGACGATCAGCAAGTCGATGGTGTTGCGGTTGCAAAGGCGGCGCGCCTTGCTGCGCAGCTCGGCCACGGTGATCCCCGGCGTCTCGTCTATAAAGATCTTGTAGTTGCTCAGTTCATTGACTGCGGTGCCGACGCGCACGCTCTCGTCGCCGTGGTTGAAGCGCTTCAGGCGAATGCTCTGGCCGCTGACTCCGCTGATCGTGCTGATCATGCGGTAGGCCAACTGCTCGGCGGACATTTCCAGGCTGAAGAAGGCCACCGTGCTGCCGGCGCGGCCGGCGTTCATCGCCAGGTTGAGCACGAAGGCGGTTTTGCCCATGCTGGGCCGGGCCGCGAGGATCAGCAGGTCGGTCCGCTGCAGGCCGCTGGTCAGCTTGTTCAGGTCGGTGAAGCCCGTGTCCACTCCCAGCAGGCCGTCGGTCTGCTCCATCTGTTCCAGGCGCATCATGGTCTGATCCATGAGGTCCTGCATGCTGACCATGTCCTGGGAATGCTGGTTGTGGCTGATCTCGAAGAAGGACTGCTCGGCCATGTCGAGCAACTCTTCGGGATTGGCAGCCGGGCCGAAGGCCTCGTTGACCAGGCGACCGCTGGCACTGATCACGTGACGCAGGATGGCCTTCTTGCGCACGATGTCGGCGTGATACTCCACGTTGCCGGAGCTCTCGACGGCCAGGCTCAGTTCCTGCAGGCGGGCGATGCCGCCGGCCTCCTCGAGCAGGTCGCGCGGCTTCTTTTCCTCGGCAGAGAGCTCCTGCAGGGCTTCCCGCACACTGATCTGGTCCACAGGCCGGCTGTTGTTCGCCAGGCGCATCATGGCCCGGTAGATCAACTTGTGCTGCAGATCGTAGAAATTGTCGTCGCTGTGCAGGATCTGCCCTACCCGGTCGACCGCGTCGGGGTCGATCAGCATGGCGCCGAGCACAGCCTCCTCGGCCTCGCGGGAATGCGGGGGAATGCGGGTCGTTTCATCCATCAGGGCATCCGATCCAGGTTCTGCAAGTGGGTCTGGAGTCTACCAAAAAGACCGGTGGCCTGACACGGAGGAAGTGCCCCTCAAGAACCCTGTTAGCCACCGCCCCTGGCAACGTCCCTGGCACCGTCCCTGGCACCGTCCCTGGCACCGTGCCTGGCACCGTCCTTGGCACCGTGCCTGGTACCGTCCCTGGCACCGTCCTTGGCACCGTCCTTGGCACCGTCCTTGGCACCGTCCCTGGCACCGTCCCTGGCACGGTCCT
>JAUIFJ010000036.1 GCA_030429345.1 bacterium
GACCGTGCGTAAGGGTCGTTCGCGAACGACCCCTACCGAGGGGCACGCCACAATCATGACACGATAAAGGACGCCTTCCCTACGCCATCGTGCATCGTATGCGGTAATCCCACCCGACCCCTACCGCGTATACCACGCCTTTGCATCACGAAAGAGCTTGGAGCGGCTCGGCTCGTGGATGTACATCATGTGTCCGGCCTCGTAGTACTCCATCTGGATGTTCTCCTGCAGCTCCGCCGGCAGGCCCAGGTGGTTCACCGTGTACTCGGTGGCGAAGAAGGGCGTGGCCAGGTCGTAGTAGCCGTTGGCAATGAAGACCTTCAGCTGCGGATCCCGCGTCATGGCGTGACGCAGATCCGGCCCCAGGTTGGGGTAGCCCTGGCTGGCGCTGCCCCAGTTCCAGGGGTGGACGCGCCCGGTGAGGATCTCGTAGGGCGTGTCCGATTCCACACCCAGGTTCGCCCGCAGGTGGCTGTTCAGGGCATGGCTGAAGACGCCCAGGATGGCCGCGTAACTGGGATCGTAGTCGTTGCTTTCCACCGCGCCGTCGCTGTTCCAACCCTTGAAGCGGCTGTCCAGGCGACCGACGGTGACGCCCTCCTCGCCGCGCAGCAGATCGGAGGTATAGCGGAAGATCTGCGGACGCAGCCGCTGGCGGCGGATATGTTCTTCCGGCAGTCCGATCATGCGACTGACCTCGTCGATCAGTCCATCGTATTGCTTACCCGGAAAGAGGGCCCGGCCGGAGAAGAGTGCCGGCAGATAATACTGGGAGACGAAGCTGCGCGCCCTGTCTGTCAGTTGGTCGATGGACTGCTCCTGCAACTCCGTGTCGAGGCGCCCGTGATACCAGGCCGTCGCGGCATAGCTGGGCAGGAAGAGCGCGTAGGGCAGGTCGTTGCCTTCGTGGAAGCGCAGGGTCTTGAAGTCCAGGACGCTGCTGATCAGCACCAGGCCTTCCGGAAAAAGCCCGTACTGGCGCTGCAGCAGGTCGGCCAGGCCGACGGCGCGGGTCGTGCCATAGCTTTCGCCGGCCAGGAAGATGCGCCGGTCCCAGGCCCCGTTTCTCGTGATCCACAAGTGGATGAACTGGGCCACCGACTCCAGGTCCTCCTGCACGCCATGGAACTCCTCCCGCGGAGTCTCGCCCTGCGGCCGGCTGTAGCCGGTCCCCACCGGATCAATGAAGACCAGGTCGCTGAAGGCAAGCCAGCTTTCGGGATTGGGCAAGGAGGCCCAGGGCTTTTCAAGGGGCAGGCCAACGGAATCGAAGGGGGCGAGGCGCGGCCCCAGCGCTCCCATGTGCAGCCAGACCGAGCTGCTGCCCGGGCCGCCGTTGAAGGCCAGAGTCAGGGGGCGGTCCGCCTTCGGATCGTCGCGCAGGTAGGCAGTGAAGAAGACGCGGGCCCGCTCGCTGCCGTCCGCCGCCGGCAGGGCGTACTCCCCGGCGAGGCTGCGGTAGCTGAAGTCCGCGTCCTCTCCCCGGAAGCGGTGTTCCCTTTCGACGACCTGCGGGGCTTCCGCCATTGTTTCCGTAGCCTGCAGGAAGGGGGCCAGCAGAAGAAGCAGGATGAAGGACTGGAAGAAGGCCATGAGGACTCCGGGATGGTAGGGGCCAGCCTTTGAGAGGGCAGACCGAAGTATGCGTTGCTTTGCTGAGTCGTGAATGACAGTATAGGGTCGGTTCCCGATCCAATCCACCCTACAAGCTTCGAGACTCGCATGCGACTGCACACCGGCGCACTCTGCGCACTCCTGTTCCTGAACCTGTCCGCCGAGGCGCGCTGGCAGGAAGTCTTCGTCCCGCTGTCCGGCCCCGCCGCCCTGCAGGACCTGGCCGAACTGGGCATCGATCTGGACCCCTGCGGCATGACCCTGGAAGAGGGCGGGCTGCGCATGCCCTTGCAGGAGCAGGAGGTGGGCCAACTGGTGCGCGCCGGATTCCTGCCGCAGGTGCTGCAGGCCGACCTGGAAGCGCACTACGCCTCGCGGCTCGGCGCTTCCCGCGATTTCGGCGCCTATTTCACGGTCAGCGAAGGCTACTCCGCCATCTGGCAGCTGCACAACGACTACCCGGGGCTGGTCGCCGCTCCCGACACCATCGGCTACAGCCTGGAGGGCAACCCGATCCTGGCGGTCAAGCTGAGTGACAATCCGGAGCTGGAGGAGGACGAGCCCGAGCTCTTGTATACCTCGCTGATCCATGCCCGCGAGGCGATCACGCTGAGCCAGCTGCTCGATTTCGCGACCCACCTCTGCGAGAACTACGGCAGCGACGATCGTGTCACACACCTGGTCGACAACCGCGAATTCTGGTTCGTGCCGGTGGTCAATCCCGACGGCGTGCTCTACAACGAGCAGATCGCTCCCGGCGGAGGAGGCCTGTGGCGCAAGAACCGCCGCGACAACGGCGACGGCACGATCGGGGTGGACCTCAACCGCAATTTCGGCTTCATGTGGGGTTTCGACGATTTCGGCTCCAGCCCCTTCGGCAATGACGCCACCTTCCGCGGCAGCGGCCCCTTCAGCGAACCGGCCCTGCAGGTGCTGCGCGATTTCGTCGGCCAGCGCGAGTTCCGCATGGCGCTCAACTACCACAGCTATTCCAACCTTTACCTGCATCCCTGGGATTTCGAGGAAAGCTATCCGCCGACCGCCGACCTGGAGTTCTTCCGCGATCTCTGCCACACGATGGCGGATCACAACGGCTATGCGGTCGGCACCGCCTGGGAGCTGCTCTACCCGGTGAACGGCGCGGCGGGCGACTGGTTCTACGGGGATACCCTGCATCACGAGAAGTGCTTCTCGATCACGCCGGAAGTCGGCAGTTCCAGCGATGGCTTCTGGCCCCAGGAAAGCCGGATTCCGGCGCTGCTTGCCGCCAGCCTCGAACCCAACCTGCGCTTTGCCGAAATGGCCGAGGACTGCGACGGCAGCGGTCTGCCCGACGCCCTGGAAGCCCGCATGGGGCTGCTGGAGGACTGCAACGGCAACGGCCTGGCCGACCTCTGCGAGATCGCCGACAGCCTGGTCGCCGACTGCGACGGCAACGGTGTGCCCGACGCCTGCGAAAGCCAGTACTGCGACGGCCTGATCCTCTTCGAGGATTTCGAGGCCGAAAGCGGCTGGTCCGTCGGCGCCGACGGGGATGACGCGACCACCGGGCTCTGGGTCCGGGTGGACCCCAACGGCAGCGAGGCGCAGAGCGAGGACGACCATACTCCCGCCGGCAGCCAGTGCTTCGTCACCGGCCAGGCGGCGCCCGGCGCCGGACAGGGCAGCAACGATGTCGACGGCGGCCGCACCACCCTGAACAGCCCTTCCTACGATCTGTCGGCCTATGACGACCCCTGGTGCGAGTACTGGCGCTGGTACCAGAACAGCACCGGAGACAATCCCGACGCGGACCTCTTCGAGGTCGAGTTGAGCGTGGATGGCGGCGGAACCTGGTTCCCGGTCGAAACCGTCGGCCCCGCAGGCACCGAAAGCGCCGGAGGCTGGCGCAGTTTCCGATTCCGCATCGGGGAGATTGCTCCCGCCGGCGCCGACACTCGCTTTCGCTTCATCGCTTCCGACGAGGGCGGCGGCAGCATTGTCGAGGCCGCCCTGGACGATTTCGCGCTCTTCCAGACCAGCGGCTGCAGCGACCCGACCCCGCTGGCGCCCCTTCTGGGCATCAGCCGCCAGGGCAGCGACATCCTGCTGGACTGGGAGCCGGTTGTCGAGAGCCAGGCCGGCTGTCCCCTGGAGGGCGTGCTCTACACCCTGTGGGAACGGGCCGATGGCGGCGACTGGCTTGAGCTGGGGACGACCGCGACAACGGTCTGGGTGATCGACGGCGCGCTCGCCGGCGAAACGACGCGGCAGTACCGCGTGAGCGCCCTGCTTCCGTGACACAGGAAGGCAGACGGTTCCTGCGCCTTCTGTGGTGGAGCCTGCTGCTGCCTGCCCTGGCCCTTCTGGGGGCCTGCGACGATGGCGAGGACGGTCGCCTTGTGCTCAGCCGTGAGGACGTCTACACGGTGCGCTATTCGCTGGAAGGCGCCGAAACGGCCTCCTGCTTCTGCCAGTACTACAACGAAAGCGGCAGGCTGGAGCCCGCCGGGCGAGTGGAGCTGCCCTGGGCCGAAGAAGCCACCCTGGGCGGCGGGCGCCGGGCACGGCTGCGTGCCTGGGGCAACCACGGCAGCCAGCCGATCCGGCTGACCATCACGGTCAACGGCCTGCCGATTGTCTCACGCACGCTCTCGCCGGGCGGAAACCTGGTCGAGCTCTCCTTCGCCCTGCCCTGAGCACTGGGTGCCTCACACTCCCCGGGGAACATGCTCCGCAGCGCGGGCCATGCCGAGACTGTCGGACGCTTGTGCTCTCCGGAACTCGGCGCATGCAAGAGAAAAGGACGCCGGGGAAGGTATGGACCTTCCCCGGCGTCCTGCATACCTGCGTCTCAAGGGCAGGTCAGTTGCCCCAGTGTCCCTTCGGAATCATCTTCTCGATGCCAAGCAGCTGGACCAGGCTGTCGTCCTTGCGCCGCTTGCCGATGCCGCGAATCAAGCCGCTGTCTTCGTCGCTCTCCCCGTCCTGCCCCACCAGGTTCTGCTCCTTGAGCCGCTCGACGGCGACCACGCTGTCGACGGCAAAAGCCACCAGCTTGCCCTTGACCTCGAGGATCACGGCGATTTCCCGCCGGGTGGTGCCGTAGAGTTTCTTCAGCTCCTGGAACAGCGTGATGATCTCTTCGAGGCTGACCTGCCGGGTGCGCTGGACCAACTGCATCGCTGCCTCGCTGCCCTCCGAGCGCTTGGCGTTTTCCACCTGGTGCGCCACGGCATGCAGGGCTGCGTGGGCCAATCGGATACGCTGGAAGTGGGCACTCAGAGTCAGGTCGCTGGTTTCGACCGTTTCCAGCCAGCGGCCGAGTTTGCACTGGGTCGGATCCAGCGCGCCCTGGAAGGTGCGATCCTCGCGGACGGAGGCTTCCAGTTCGTTGAGCCAGTTCTGGTGATCCTGGATGCGAGCATCCAGCAGGTCCTTGAGTTCGCTGTCGATCTCGTTGTGGGTCACCATGCCCAGGCTGTGCCGCAGGTCGACCAGCGGAATCACCTTGCCGCGGAAGCGGATCACGCCGCGCATGCCGGACGGGCAGCCGGGAACGGCGGTGGTCTCGGGCATCAGGATCATCGAGTGCCCGAAGCAGGCGGGCAGGGCGAAGAGCTGCTCTTCCAGTTTCACCAGGATCAGCAGGTCCTCGAAATCGGGCGCGAAGCCGCCGCTGCCCTGCTGGACAGCGCTTTCGTCGACGGGAGCTTCCAGCTCCGGAGCGATGGTCTCGTTCATGGTCCTCCCCAGGGATCTACGGCTTTTCTATCGGCCGGGGGGAGGGCCAGGTTGAATCGGATCCGCCTAGTCCAGCAGGGGGGCCAGCAGGCGAGCGGCCTCGTCGATTGGGATCCCCTTGCGCCGGGCATAGTCCTGCAGCTGATCCTTCCCGATGCGCCCGATGCCGAAGTAGTGGCTTTGCGGATGGGCGAAGTACCAGCCGCTGACCGCTGAGGCAGGCCACATGGCGAAGCTTTCGGTCAGTTCCAGTCCGATGCGTTCGCGTACCTGCAGCAACCGGAACAGGGTCTTCTTTTCGCTGTGATCGGGGCAGGCGGGATAGCCGGGCGCCGGGCGGATGCCGCGGTAGGTTTCGGCGATCAGGGCCTCGTTGTCCAGCGCCTCGTCGGGAGCGTAGCCCCATTCCTGCCGGCGAATGCATTGGTGCAGCCACTCGGCGGCCGCTTCCGCCAGGCGATCCGCAAGGGACTTGAGCAGGATCGAGTTGTAGTCGTCCCCGCGGCTTTCGAAGGCTGCGGCGCGCTCATCCAGGCCGAAGCCCGCGCAGACGGCGAAGGCTCCGACCCAGTCCGGCACGCCGCTGTCGGCGGGAGCGACGAAGTCGGCCAGGCTGCTCTTCGCGGCAGCGCTGCCGCCGCCATGCTGCTGGCGCAGGCAGTAGAGGGTCTCCTGCACCTGGCCCCGCTGCTCGTCCGTGTACAGCAGAATGTCCTCGCCCTGGCGGGCGGCGGGGAAGAGACCGAAAACCGCGCGGGCCTGCAGCCATTTTTCGGCAATCAGCTGATCCAGCAGGACCTGGGCATCGTCATAGAGCTTGCGGGCTTCCTGGCCGATGCGCGGCGCTTCGAGGATCTCCGGGTAGCGGCCCTTCATTTCCCAGGTGTGGAAGAAGGGACTCCAGTCGATGAAGGGGCGCAGCTCGGCGAGCTCCGGCTGAAGCACCTGGATGCCGCTGCGTGCCGGAGCAGTTGGCGGCGAGGCGCGGAAGTCCAGCGTTTCGCCGCGGCCGCGCGCCTCATCCCAGGAAAGCAGCTCGCGCTTGGCCTGGCGGCGTCCGTGAGACAGGCGCAGCTCCTCCTGTTCACGGGCGTGTTCCTCCAGGAAGGCTGTCCGCTGGTCGCGACTCAACAGGGCGCCGGCGACTCCGGCGGCGCGTGATGCGTCCTTGACGTGGATCACGGGATCCTTGCGCTCCGGATCGATCTTGACGGCCGTATGCAACCGGGAGGTCGTCGCCCCGCCGATCAGCAGCGGCTGCTTCATGCTGGCGCGCTGCAGCTCGGAGGCCACCTGGCGCATTTCCTCGAGGCTGGGCGTGATCAGGCCGGAAAGACCGATGATGTCGACATTGTGTTCGCGCGCCGCGTCCAGGATGCGGTTTGCCGGCACCATGACTCCCAGGTCGATGACCTCGAAATTGTTGCAGCCCAGCACCACGCCGACAATGTTCTTGCCGATGTCGTGCACATCGCCCTTGACCGTCGCCAGCAGGATCTTTCCCCGGCTGCTGCCGCCTTCCTTTTCCGCCTCGAGCCAGGGCAGCAGGTGGGCCACCGCCTGCTTCATCACACGGGCGCTCTTGACCACCTGGGGCAGGAACATCTTGCCCGCGCCGAAGAGCTCGCCCACATGGTTCATTCCGGCCATCAGGGGCCCCTCGATGACCTCCAGCGGACGATCGGCCTGCAGCCGGGCTTCCTCCGTGTCCTCGAGAATGAACTCGTTGATTCCCTTCACGAGGGCGTGGGACAGGCGCTCGGCGACGGGCGCTTCCCTCCAGGCCAACTCTGTCTGCGCCGTTCGCCCTTCGCCGTGGTAGCGCTCGGCCAGCTCGAGCAGACGCTCCGTAGCCCCCTCCCGCCGGCAGAGGATCACGTCCTCGACGGCCTGCAGGAGCTCGTCCGGGATCTCCTCGTATACGGCCAGCTGTCCGGCGTTGACGATGCCCATGCTCATGCCGGCGGAAATGGCGTGATACAGGAAGGCGGCGTGCATCGCCTCGCGCACGCGGTCGTTGCCGCGGAAGGAGAAGCTCAGGTTGCTGACTCCGCCGCTGATCGGACAAAGGGGAAACTCGGCCCGCAGCCGCCGGCAGGCCTCGATGTATTCCAGGGCCAGGCGGTCGTGCTCGGCAATGCCGGTGGCAATCGCGAAGATGTTGGGATCGAACAGGATGTCGCTGTCCTCGAAGCCGGCCTCGCGGGTCAGCAGGCCATGGGCGCGGCGGCAGATCGCCACCTTGCGCTCCGCGCTTTCGGCCTGGCCTTCTTCGTCGAAGGCCATCACGATCACGGCGGCGCCATAGAGGCGGGCCTGGCGGGCGTGATGCAGGAATTCCTCCTCGCCCTCCTTGAGGCTGATCGAGTTGACCACGCATTTGCCCTGCAGGTTCTTCAGGCCGGCCTCGATGACCTCCCAGCGGGAACTGTCGAGCACCACCGGCACTCGGCTGATTTCCGGTTCGGTGGCCACCAGCTTCGTGAAGCGGTCCATGGCGGCCACCGCGTCCAGCATGGCGTCGTCCATGTTGATGTCGATCAGCTGCGCTCCGTTTTCCACCTGCTGCCGGGCCACCGAAAGCGCTTCCTCGTATTGCCCTTTGCGGATCAGGCGGGCGAAGCGCAGGCTGCCGGTAACATTGCTGCGCTCGCCGATGTTGGCGAAAAGGCTGTCCGCGTCCAGGTTCAGGGCTTCCAGGCCGCTGAGGCGTGTCGCCTTCCGGGCCGGGACGGGGGTCCGCGGAGTCTTGCCGCGAACGGCCGCGGCAATGGCGCGAACGTGATCCGGCGTCGTTCCGCAACAGCCTCCGACCAGGTTGAGCAGGCCCTCGTCGGCCCAGCCGGCGATCCGGCGCGCCATTTCCCCGGGTTCCTCGTCGTAGCCGCCGAAGGCGTTGGGCAGTCCGGCGTTGGGGTGGCAGCTGACGGGGACTTCGGCAACGCCCGCCAGGGCCTGCAGGAAGGGACGCATTTCGCGCGCGCCCAGGGCGCAGTTGAGGCCGACGGAGAAGAGCCCGGCGTGCCTCAGGCTGTGCCAGAAGGCCTCCGGAGTCTGGCCGCTCAGGGTGCGGCCGCTGCTGTCGGTGATCGTGCCGCTGACCAGCAGGGGCACCCGCGCCTTCCGCTCGGCGAAGAGTTCGAGCACGGCCCTCAGGGCGGCCTTGGCATTCAGGGTGTCGAATACCGTCTCGACCATCAAGAGGTCCGCGCCGCCGTCCAGCAGGCCCTTTGCCGCTTCCTTGTAGGACGCCAGCGCCCCGTCCCAGTCCAGGGTGCGCTTGCCGGGATCGTTGACATCCGGACTGATGCTGAGCGTGCGGTTGGTGGGGCCGAGAATGCCGGCGACGAAGCGCGGCCGGTCCGTGAAGGCCGCCGCCGCTTCCCGGGCCAGCGCCGCGGAGGCGCGGTTCATTTCGTAGCACAAGGCTTCCAGTCCGTAGTCGGCCTGGGCGATCGAGGTGGCGGCGAAGGTGTTGGTCTCGATGATGTCAGCGCCGGCGGCCAGGTAGTCATGGTGGATCTGGCGGATCAGCCGCGGCGCCGTCAGGGAGAGCAGGTCGTTGTTGCCCTTCAGTTCGGAAGGATGATCGGCGAAGCGCTCCGCGCGGAAATCCTCCTCGCCCAGGTCGTGACGCTGGATCATGGTGCCCATCGCTCCGTCCAGGACGAGGATGCGTTCTGCTGCTGCTGTTGCAAGCGGGTGTGTCATGCGGGAACTCCGGCTTCGATTGTGCCGCCGCAAGGTACGGCGCGATTCCGGGAAGGGCCAGCCCCTGCGGCAGCCGGGCATTCACCCGTGGACGCGCCATCTTTCCGGCGGCAACTTCGATGGTGGACTTCGATATTGTGCAGGGTTTCGACGTTGACCCGGGAGAAGGAAGGAGAGCGCGCCTGTGCAAATCTACCTGGACCTGTTGCGTGATGTGCTGGAGAACGGCGACGAGCGCCCGGACCGTACCGGGACCGGAACGCGGGGCGTCTTCGGGCGGCAGCTGAGCTTCGACCTGGAGCATGGTTTTCCCCTGGTCACCACAAAGAAGATCCACCTGAAGAGCGTGATCCACGAGTTGCTGTGGTTCATCAGCGGTTCGACCTCCGTGAGACCGCTGCAGGAAGCGGGCGTCACCATCTGGAACGAATGGGCCGACGAAGAGGGCGAGCTGGGACCGGTCTACGGCGCCCAGTGGAGGAGCTGGCGCGGACCGGAGGGCCCGGTGGACCAGCTCAGGCAGCTGGTCGAAGGCTTGCGCCGGGATCCCTGGTCCCGCCGCCACCTGCTGAGCGCCTGGAACGTGGCCGAGCTGCCCCGCATGGCCCTGGCGCCCTGCCACGTGCTGCTGCAGTTCCACGTGCAGGGCGATCGCCTGAACGCCCAGCTCTACCAGCGCAGCGCCGACCTCTTCCTGGGCGTCCCTTTCAACATCGCCTCCTATGCCCTCTTGCTGGCCATGACGGCCCAGGTCCTCGGGCTGCGCCCCGGACGCTTCGTGCACACCTTCGGCGACGCGCACATCTACCTGAATCACATGGAACAGGTGCAGCGGCAGCTGCAGCGCGAGCCGCGCCCCCTGCCGCGCCTGGTGCTGGACCCGGCACCCCGCGAGCTCTGGGACTTCCGCGCGGAACACATTCATGTCGAGGACTACGCGCCGCATCCGCGCATCAAGGCTCCGGTGGCCGTATGAAGCCCCTGCCGCAACTCTGGCTGATCGCCGCCCGCTCGCAGAACGGCGTGATCGGCGTCGACGGGGGGCTGCCCTGGCATGTGCCGGCGGACCTCAAGCTCTTCAAGGAGCGGACCCTGGGACACAGCCTGCTGATGGGACGGCGCACATGGGACTCCTTCGGCGGACGGCCCCTGAAGAAGCGCCGCAACATCGTGCTCAGCCGGGGGCCGGCCCCGAAGGACTTCCCGGCGGAATGGGTCCACAGCCTGGACGAGGGCATGGAACTCTGCCGGGGGGAGGAAGGTCTCTTCATCGGCGGGGGAGAGGCGATCTACCGCATGGCCCTGCCGCGGGCGCAGAGGCTCTACCTGAGCGAGATCCGGCTCGAGGTGGACGGTGATACACGCTTTCCGGACTTCGACCCGCTGCAGTGGCGGGAAGTCGAACGCAGGGACTTTCCTGCCGAGGCGGCGGCCCCCGCCTTCACCTTCCGCCTGCTGCACAGACTCTAGCCGGCGGCCCCCCGCCGTTGGTTGACATGCGGATTGTTTACTTTCCATTCCGCACCCCCGCTTTCCGCTTCGGCAGGAAGAGCAACTCCGACACACAGGAAGTCGCCAGACCAGTATCAGGGGAATCCCTTGTCCAAACGCAACACGTCCGAAAGACCCCGTGGAGAAGCGCGCCCCGCGGAGGGAGACCATTTCATCATCGGCATCGGGACCTCCGCCGGCGGGCTGGAGGCCCTGAAGCTTTTCTTCGATTATGTTCCCGACGACTGCGCGCACAGTTTTGTTGTCGTACAGCACCTGAGCCCGGATTACAAGTCGCTGATGGCGGACCTGCTCTCGCGCAACACCCGCCTGCCGATCTGCGAGGCCCGCGAAGGCCAGGTGATCCAGCGCGGCCATGTCTACCTGATTCCGCCGCGCAAGAACATGGTGATCACGCCCGAACGGAAACTGCACCTGGTGGACAAGCCGGACCGCCACGAGCTCAACCTTCCGATCGACATCTTCTTCAAGTCCCTGGCCGAGGTCTGCGGGGAGCGCAGTGTCGGAGTGGTGTTGACGGGAACCGGGTCCGACGGCAGCCGCGGCATCCAGTCGATCAAGGAGGCCGGGGGCCTGCTCATGGTGCAGGATCCGGAAACCGCCCGCTTCGACGGCATGCCGCACAGCGCGATCACCACCGGCCTGGTGGACTACGTGCTGGCCATCGAGCAGATGCCGGAAGAGCTCTTCACCTACATTCGCCATTTCGGCAGCGTGCGGCTGACGGAAGGGGAGGAGGAATTCGACAGCAACCTGTTGACGGTGATCCTCAACCGGATCCGCGATCTGACGGGCGTCGATTTCAGCCGCTACAAGAAGCCGACGCTGCTGCGGCGCATCGCGCGGCGCATGAGCATCAACCGCTGCGAGTCCGCCGCGGCCTATGTGCAGTACCTGGACGAGGTTCCGCAGGAAGCGGGCATCCTGCACCGCGAGTTCCTGATCGGCGTGACACGCTTCTTTCGTGATACGGCCGCCTGGGCGGTGATCGAGGCGCAGGTCCTGCCGCAGCTCTTCAAGGCGAAGAAGGACGACGGTCCGATCAAGGCCTGGTCCATCGGCTGCAGCACGGGCGAAGAGGCCTATTCCCTGGCGATCCTTCTGGACGAGTTCCGCCGGGCCAACAGGATCGAGCGCGAGATCAAGATCTTCGCCACCGACATCGAGCGCCAGCACATCGAGATCGCCTCCCGCGGCGTCTACGCGGCCAGCATTGCCGAGGACCTGGATCCGGCGCGCCTCGACCGCTATTTCACCTCCTGCGAAGAGGGCTATCGCATCAGCGATCACATTCGCTCGATGGTCATCTTCTCGACCCACAACGCCCTGGAGTCGCCCCCCTACATCCGCATGGACCTGGTCTTCTGCCGCAACCTGCTGATCTACCTGCAGCCGGACATGCAGAACAAGCTGATCAACATTCTGCACTACGCACTCAACCTGGGGGGCGTGCTCTTTCTGGGGTCCAGCGAGGCCCTGGGCGACTACAAGAACATGTTCACCGAGGTGGACCGGAAATGGCGCATTTACCGGAACGTGCAGTTCGCGCGCCTGCTGGACATGAACACCCTGAATTACCCGGATTACAAGCGCGTCAGCCCCTATCGCGGCCAGCCCGAGTACCGCGGCACGCGCAAGGCCCAGCGAGAGACACGCCTGCTGGAGGACCTGAGCCAGGCCCTGCTGGATCACAATCGCAGCGCGGCGGTCTACGTGGACACGGAATTCGACATCGTCCAGGTGGTTGGCAGCTACAAGGACTTCCTCGAGTTCCCCGATCGCCAGTTTGCGTTCAACCTGCTGAGCATGGTGCCGGGAGGAGTGGCCAATACCCTGGCCAGCGCAGCCCGGCGAGCGGACAAGACGGGACAACCGGTCGAGCTCCAGGATGTCAGGCTGCGACGCGGGGAGCAGACGACCAGTTTTCAGTTGATGGTCAAACCCCTCTCCGACCAGGTGGGAAGCGGCTACCTGGTGCTGCTGATGGAGCCGCGCCCTCTGCCGCCCCTGCCGCAGCAGGACGGGGAGAGTCCGGACGAGGAAGCCAGCGGCCGCATAGCGGAAGTCGAGGACGAGCTGCGCGAAACGCGGGAGAACCTGCAGAACACCATCGAGGAGCTGGCGACCACCAACGAGGAGCTGCAGACCACCAACGAGGAGCTGTTGAGCGCCAACGAGGAGCTGCAGAGCACCAACGAGGAGCTGCAAAGCCTCAACGAGGAGCTGCATACGGTCAACAGCGAGCACCAGCAGAAGAACGAGGAGCTGGCCGAGGTCAACGCCGACATGGAGAACCTGCTGAAGAGCACGGACATCGGCACCATTTTCCTGGATGCGGAACTCTGCATCCGCAAGTTCACTCCTGCCGCCAGCCGGCATTTCAACCTGATGGACTGGGACGTGGGGCGCCCTATCGGACACTTCACCAGTTCGGTGGGCAACCAGCAGATCGAAGAGGACGCCCGCCACGTGTTGCAGAGCGGGGAAGCAATCGAGATGGAAATACGTTCCTCCGACGGCAACTGGTACTACAAGCGCCTGCTGCCTTTCCACAAGGAATCCGGCGAACGGGATGGAGTCGTCCTGACCTTGACCAACATCGACAAGATCAAGGAAGCACAGAAGGAACTCGAACAAAGCCGCAGGCACTTCTGGCATACCATCGACACCATGCCGCTGGCCATCGTGGTGATGGACTACAGCAAGGTCTACGAGCGAGTGCGGCAGGTCGTCGAAGTCGTGGGGGAAGACTTGCGGGGCTACTTGAAGGAGCATCCTGCGGTGCTCCAGGAAATGCACTCGCTGCGCCGGCCGGTGGCCGTCAATCCGCGGGCGATCCAGCTCTACCAGGCTCGGGACTACGATGACCTGCTGGAGCGCTTTCATGAAACAGGCACGCCGGAAATGGACCGCATCTTCCGCAAACTGGTACTGAAAATCGCCAGCGGCGGCGGCCCCTTTCAGGCGGTGGAATGTCGCATCCAGGGTCTGGACGGCTGCTCGCGGCATGTGCTGTTGTCGGTCATTCTTCCTTCAGATGAAAGCCAGTACGACAATGTGCTTTTCAACCTGGTCGACATCAGCGAACTGAAAGAGGCGCGCGAGGAACTGCAGCAGCGCAGCGACGAGCTATCCCGCTCCAACCGCGAACTGCAGCAGTTCGCCTATATCGCTTCCCACGACCTGCAGGAACCGCTCAAGACCATCACCAATTACGTGGGACTTTTGCGAGACCGCTACACCGATGCTCTGGACGCCAAGGGCAAGCGCTTCATGGACTACACCCTACAGGCCACCGAGCGGCAGCGTAACCTGATTCTGGGGCTGCTCGACTATTCGCGCCTGAGAGTTGCGCCCCTGGAAAGCGAAAGCGTCGACATGAACCAGGTGGTGAACCTTGCCCTGGCAGACCTGGAACAACAGATCCAGACAGCCGGGGCACAGATCGAGGTCGGACGCCTGCCCAGGGTGCAGGGCAATCCCGTCTTCCTGCGACAGCTGATGCAGAACCTGCTGTCCAACGGCATCAAGTTCAAACGGGAAGGGATTCCGCCAAGAATCCACATTGAATGCTACCCGAAAGAAGATTTTTGGGAGTTTTCGGTGGAAGACAATGGTCTGGGGATCGATAAGAAGCACTTGGAGGAGATCTTCGAGATTTTCCGCCGGCTGCACGTGAAGTCGGACAGCGGCGGTACGGGCCTGGGACTGGCCCTCTGCAAGAAGATCGTCGAGCTGCACGGTGGGAAGATCTGGGTACACTCCACCGTGGATCAAGGCAGCTGTTTTCACTTCACGATGACCATGGAGGCTTCGTCGCGGCATGGATCGACTTCGTAAAATCTTTCTGGTGGATGACGACGAGGCGGACAACGAGTTTCATCGGATCGTTCTGGAAGAGGCGGGATTCCGCGGCGCGGTCGAATGCCACCTCTATGCGGAAGACGCCCTGGAGCGCCTGCGCGCGCCCGGGGCGGAGCCGCCGGACCTGATCCTGCTGGACATCAACATGCCCCGCATGAGCGGCTTTGATTTCATTGAAGAGCTCGAAGGGTTGAAGGAGGTCGGGGCGCGGCCTGTGGTAGCCATGCTCAGCACCTCGCGAAGCCCGCAGGACCGGGAACGGGCCAGGGGCCTGCCGAGGATTTCCGGCTTCCTCAACAAGCCCCTGCGGGAAGAGGAACTGTATTCCCTGCTGAACCAGCATTTTCCGCGACAGAACCAGGCCCGGTAGTGCTCTCCCGGTTGCTGAAATTCCTACCTTTGTGCGCTGCGTCCGGCAATCGGACGACGTGAAAAGGACCCCTAGCATGAAGAACTACATCGCCCACGTGGTGGCCCAGGTACGGGCCAAGAACGGTTCCGAGCCGGAATTCATCCAGGCCGTCGAAGAAGTGCTGCACAGTCTGACGCCGGTGCTCGAACGCTTTCCCGAGTATCGCAGCAACTGCATCCTGGAACGCATTGTCGAACCCGAGCGCGTGATCAGTTTTCGCGTGCCCTGGGTCGACGACCAGGGGCGGATCCAGGTGAACCGCGGCTTTCGCGTCGAGTTTTCCAGCGCCCTGGGCCCCTACAAGGGCGGCCTGCGTTTCCACCCCAGTGTGACACAGGGCATTCTCAAGTTCCTCGGCTTCGAGCAGGTCTTCAAGAACAGCCTGACGACCCTGCCCATGGGCGGCGGCAAGGGCGGCAGCGATTTCGACCCCAAGGGCAAGAGCGACAACGAGGTCATGCGCTTCTGCCAGAGCTTCATGTGCGAGCTCATGCGCCATATCGGACCGAACACGGACGTGCCCGCCGGGGACATCGGCGTGGGCGGCCGCGAGATCGGCTACCTCTTCGGGCAGTACAAGCGCCTGCGCAACGAGTTCACCGGCGTGTTGACCGGCAAGGGCCTCAACTGGGGCGGCAGCCTGATCCGCCCGGAAGCCACCGGCTACGGCACAGCCTATTTCCTGCAGGAGATGCTGCGCACGCGCGGAGAATCCATGGAAGGCAAGACGATCACCATTTCAGGCTACGGCAACGTGGGGACCTACTTCATCGAAAAGGCCAACGAGCTGGGCGCCAAGGTTGTGACGATCGCCGACGAGTACGGCTGCGTGCATGATCCGGAGGGCATCCACGGCGAGAAGCTGAAGTTCATGTCCACACTGTGGACGGTCTACCGCCGCAGTGCCAGGGACTATGCCGACGAGTTCAACTGCGAATGGATCGAGGGCGGCAAGCCCTGGGACATTCCCTGCGACATTGCCGTTCCCACGGCGACGCAGAATGAACTGGAAGGGGAGCATGCCCGGACGCTCGTCCAGAACAAGTGCATCGCCGTGGTCGAGGCGGCCAACATGCCCTGCGCCCCGGAGGCCGTCGACCACATTCTCGAGCAGGGCCTGCTCTTCGCTCCGGGCAAGGCGGCCAACGCCGGCGGAGTCGCCGTCAGCGGCCTGGAGATGAGCCAGAACAGCATGCGCATCAACTGGCACCGCGACGAGGTCGACCGCAAGCTGCAGACCATTATGCGCGACATCCACTCCGCCTGTTTCAAGGCGGCGGAGGAGTTCGAGACCCCGGGCAACTACGTCAACGGGGCCAACATCGCCGGCTTCATCAAGGTCGCCGACTCGATGATCGACCAGGGCCTGGTCTAGGACCGCCGCGCCACAGATCTTCAACAAAAGCCCCGCCCTCCGGCGGGGCTTTTCCCTCGTCGCGCACACAGCCCTTGCGCGCAGGAACAATCCTTCCTTCCATCTTTCTCCGTGCTCTCCGTTTCCACCGTGCCCTCCGTGCGAGTTCTTCCATCCACCCCCAAAAGCCCTAGCTTGAAGCAAGCATCACAGGCAGGAGGAAGCGCATGCATCGCGGCTCATTCGACTTGATCGCCGGGTTCCAGAATCTCATTCAGCGTCGTGTCAACGACATCCTGCTGGTGGCCAGCGCCTACGACTCCTTCATCCTGGCCCAGGACGGGCAGCTGCAGGACCTGATCCTCAGCGAGTTCGTCAACATGAACCTGTATCACGCCCCCAAGATCACCCAGGTCTCGCGCGCCAGCCGCGCCCTGGGCATGCTGACCCGCAGCGTGCGCTCGCCGAAGGCCAAGGCGCCGGGCACCGACCTGGTGCTGATGACGACCAATGTGGGCGACATGCATGTGCTGGAATTCGCCCGCAGCCTGCGTCTTTCGGGCGTCAAGGTCCCGATCATCCTGCTGACCTACGACAACCGTGAACTGGAGGAGCTGCTCGAACGCCCGGAAATGGAGTTCATCGACCAGGTCTTCGTCTGGCAGGGGGATTTCCGCATCCTGCTGGCCATCGTCAAGTACGTGGAGGACTACTGGAACCTGGAGCACGACAGCAAGGTGATGGGCGTGCAGACCATCCTGCTGATCGAGGACAACATTCGTTTCTATTCCAGCTTCCTGCCCAACATCTATACGGAAGTGGTCAAGCAGAGCCAGCGGCTGATTTTCGACGGCCTCAACCTGGCGCACCGCATGCTGCGGCAGAAGGCGCGTCCCAAGATCCTGTTGTGCACGGACTACGACCAGGCCTGGAGCTTCTTCGAGCGCTACAGCGATTCGATTCTCGGCGTGATCACCGACCTGGAGTATCCCCGCGGCGGCGTCTCGCTGCCGGATGCCGGCGCGCTCTTCGCGACAGCCGTGCGCGAGCGCTTCCCCGACATGCCGGTGATGATCCAGAGCGGCCAGGTCCGCGTGCTCGAGTACGCGGACAGCCTGGGAGTGGCCGTGGCGCACAAGGATTCACCGACCCTGCTCAAGGAGCTGCGGACCTTCATGCAGGAAAACTTCGGCTTCGGCGATTTCGTTTTCCGTGATCCAACGGGAGCCGAGCTGGCCCGCGCCCGCGACCTGCAGACCATGGAGCGGATCCTGACAGGGATCCCCGACGAGACCCTGGTGCAGCACGCCTCCCGGGACCACTTCAGCAAGTGGCTCAAGGCGCGCACGGAGTTCGGCCTGGCCCGCAAGCTGCAGGCCCGCAAGGTGGACGGCTATGCCAGCGTCGACGAGCTGCGCGAGGACCTGATCGCCTGCATCCGTAATTTCCGCCTCGACCGCACCCGCGGCGTAGTGGCGGAATTCAACACCGAGACCTTCGACCCGACCAATTCCTTCGCCCAGATCGGCCAGGGCTCGATGGGCGGCAAGGCGCGCGGCCTGAGCTTCGTGAGGCACCTGCTCAACCTCAACGAGGCCTGGAACAGCGTCGAGGGCGTGCGCATCCGGATTCCTCCCGCCGTGGCGCTCAACACGGGAGTCTTCGAGGACTTCATGGAGCAGAACGGCCTGCTCGAGTTTGCCATCAACGAAAACGACGACCAGGAAATTCGCCGCCGCTTCCTGGAGGCCGCCTTTCCCGAGCAGTACCTGGACAGCCTGCGGGCCCTGGTGCAGCTGATGGACTACCCCCTGGCCGTCCGCAGCTCGAGCCTGCTGGAAGACAGCCAGTACCAGCCCTTCGCCGGCATCTACACCACCTGCATGCTGCCCAACAGCAACTACGATCCCGAGATCCGCCTGGAGTACCTGCTGCGCGCGATTCGCACCGTATACGCCAGCACCTACAGCCGCATCGCCAAGGCCTACATCGACTCGACGCCCTACCGCCTGGAAGAGGAGAAGATGGGCGTGCTGATCCAGCAGCTGATCGGCCACAGGCACGGCGACCGCTATTATCCCAGCATGGCCGGCGTGGCGCGCAGCTGGAACTTCTACCCCAGCGGTCCCATGCAGTCCGAGGACGGAGTGGCCAACGTGGTGCTGGGACTTGGCCGCATGGTGGTGCAGGGCGGAAACTCGCTGCGCTTCTGCCCCGTATACCCCAAGCAGCAGAGCCAGTTCGGCAACGTGCGCGACTATCTGGATTACACGCAGAAAAAATTCTATGCCCTGGACCTGGGCCCTGCGGGCGAGGGCGTGGTCGGCGACGACGACCTGCCGTCCTACCGCATCAGCGAAGCGGAAAAGGACGGCACGCTGGCGCCCATGGCCAGCACCTTTTCTCCGGAGAACAATGCCGTATACGACGGCCTCAGCCGGCGCGGCGCACGGCTCGTGACCTTTGCCCCGATTCTCAAGCACGACCTCTTCCCGCTCCCCGAAGCTCTGAAGAAGGTGCTCGGCCTGGGGGCGAGGGGCATGAGCCGTCCGGTGGAGATCGAGTTCGCCGCCGACCTGTGCGGCGAGGACACTCCGGAGTTCTGCATCGTGCAGATGCGCCCGCTGGTGCTGACACGGGAAGTGGAGGAGATCGACTGGCAGGCCCTGGAAGGCAAGGCGATTCTCTGCCGCAGCGACAAGGTGCTCGGCGCGGGGCGAAAACGCCTGCACGACGTGATCTGCATCGACTACGATCGCTACGAACGCAAGAACAGCCAGGAAGCGGCCCGCGAAGTGGGCAGGCTCAACGAGAAACTGCGCCGCGAAAAGCGGCCCTACCTGCTGATCGGTGTCGGACGTTGGGGCTCCAGCGACCCATGGCTGGGCATTCCGGTCAGCTGGGACCAGATCAACGGCGCGCACGTGATCATCGAATCGGGGTTCCGCGATTTCGTTGTCACGCCTTCGCAGGGCTCGCATTTCTTCCAGAACCTGAGCAGCCTGGGCATCGGCTACTTCACCGTCAATCCGGAAGAGGGCGACGGCGAACTGGACTGGAAAGCCCTGATGGCTCACGAGGCGGAAGAGAGCCTCGAGTTCGCCCGCCACCTGCGCTTCGAGCAGGCCCTGGATATTCGCATGGACGGGCGACGCGGAGCAGGTGTCGTGCTCTTTGGCGAAGAAGAGGAAGGGGCGGATGCATGAATCCGGAGCTTCGATTGTCCAGCCACGCCGACGACCCCACATGGGAGCCGCGCGAGCAGGAACACGCTGCCCGCTGCTGGGACCGCTTCATGCTGGAGGATCCCCTGGCCAGCCGCTACTGGGGACGCCTCTTCAGCGATTTCCCGGACTGCCAGTTCGCCCTCTTCGAAGGGGATCGTCTGCTGGCGATCGGCAACTGCCTGCCGCTGGATCCGGAGTGTGACACACAGGCGCTTCCCGGCGAGGGCTGGGACTGGGCGCTGGAAAAAGGCTTCCTGGACCTTGAGGCGGGCCGGGCTCCGCGACTGCTCTGCGCTTTGGCGGTCAGCATCCTTCCCGAAGCGCGCGGGCGGGGACTCAGCGCGCGCATGATCCGGGCCATGGGGGAGATCGGAGTCCGCCGCGGCCTGCCGGCCCTGATCGCCCCCGTCCGCCCCAGCCGCAAGGCCGAATGTCCCCGCATGCCGATGGAGGCCTACCTGCGCCGTGTGACAGACGAGGGGCTGAGCGTCGACCCCTGGATTCGCGTGCACCAGCGCCTGGGCGGCAGGGTGCTTTCGGTCTGCGGGCAGAGCATGCGCATTCCGGGGAGCCTGGAGAATTGGCGGGAGTGGACCGGCCTGCCCTTCCCGCCGGGCGAGGAGGAGGTGCTCGTTCCGGGAGCACTGGCGCCCGTGCGCGTGGATCACGCGCGAAACGAAGCCCTGTACACCGAGCCCAATGTCTGGATGCTGCACGACCTTGGCGGATGACGGCCCGGGGAGGAAGGAGTTCTCGCCCAGAGACGCTGAGGAGCAGAGACGCAGGGAAGTGTAAAAGAAAAAGGGGTGCAGCCATGCTGCACCCCTTGCTTTCTCTGCGCCTCCGAGTCTCCGCGTGAGTCTCTTCGGAACTACTTGACCTGCTCGAGCAGCCAGTCCGTGGTGACGCTCTTGGGACGTTCCAGCGGGAAGCCCAGGGCCCGGCTCCAGACCAGGTTGCACAGAACGCCCATGGCGCGGCTGACGCCGAAGAGCACGGTGTAGAAGTCGTACTGGTCGACGCCGAAGTGGACCAGCAGGCATCCGCTGTGGCTGTCCACGTTGGGCCAGGGATTCTTGGTCTTGCCGTGCTCGGACAGAACGCGCGGGGCGACATTGAAGAGCATGCTGACCAGCTTGAAGAGCGGGTCTTCCGGCAGGTACTCCAGGGCGAATTCGCGCTGCGCCATGTAGCGCGGGTCGGTCTTGCGCAGGACGGCGTGGCCGAAGCCGGGGATCACCTGGCCGGCGTTGAGCGTGTCCCAGAGGGCTTTTTCGAGCTGTTCTTCCGTGGGGACCTCGACGCCCATCTGCTCGCGCAGGTTCTGGATCCAGCGCAGTACTTCCTGGTTGGCCAGTCCGTGCAGCGGGCCGGCGAGGCCATTGATGCCGGCGGCCAGCGAGAGGAAGGGGTCGGTCAGGGCGCTGCCCACCAGGTGGGTCGTGTGAGCGCTGACATTGCCCGCCTCGTGGTCGCTGTGGATCACCATGTACAGGCGCATCAACTTCTTGAAATTGGCATTCTCGACGCCCATCATGTGAGCGAAGTTGCCGGCCCAGTCCAGGCTCTCGTCGGGGCCGATGTGCTTGCCGTCGAAATACTTGTGGCGGTAGATATGGCTGGCCAGCACCGGCAGCTGAGCCATGATGGTCATGGTGTCCTCGAAGGCCGGCTCCCAGTATTCCTCCTTGCGCATGCCCTGCTGGTAGCGCTTGGCGAACTCGCTTTCGGTCTGCATCGCCCCGATGCCGACGGTCAGCATGGTCATGGGGTGCGTGTCGACGGGAAGACTGTCGACGGCCTTGCGCACATGGTCCGGCAATTCACTGCGCTTGCGCAGTTCGGCGGTCACTTCGTCGGCCTGTTCCTGGCTCGGCACATCGCCGGTCATCAACAGCCAGAGCAGGGCTTCGGGAAGGGGTTCGGTGCCATTGGGCACCTTGGGCAGGCGCTCGCGGCATTCGGGAATCGTCAGCCCGCGGAAGCGGATGCCTTCCAGTGGATCGAGGGCGCTGATGTCGGAAACCATGCATTTGACACTACGCATGCCGCCCAGCGCCTGGGCAACCGTCACCTCTCCGATCACCTTGTCTCCGTGTTCCTTGCGCAGGCTGGCTACCCGCTCGCGCATGGGTCCGATTTTCTCGGCCAGGGCAGATTTAAGGCTGAACATCTTGGAGCTCCTTTATGCGAGGGAAAGAGAAATAGTCGGGAATAATTCTACCACGAATCTCCCGATCGAAACTAGGTGTTTCGCCCAGCATTTGCAAGGTGACACAGCTTTGGCAAGCGCTGCGGAGATCTTTCCGGAAGGCGGATTGCCGAAGGCGCCGCCCCGAAGCGCTTCCTGCCGGTCCTTTCCTGTCTTTTGCCGGACAAGCAGCGAAGCCGTCTTCCAGAAAGAGCTTGGATCGAATGACGCCAGTGCATACCATAGTGGATTGTCAGGTCCGCCCGACACTGTCGTCTGCAAAACTCCGGAGTTGAATTCATGCACCGTCTTCTCGTGGGCGCCCTGGGCGTCCTGTGCCTGTCCCATTCCCTGCTTGCCCGTGATCCGGGCACGACCCCCGCAGATCCTTCCCGCGCCCTGGTCCGCTTCGAAGCCGGCCTGGACGCCTCGCAGATCCGCCTTTCCCTGGACGCGGGGCTCTTCGAGCTGGAACGGCCTCTCTACCGCCGGCTCAATGTCTGGTCCGTGGCCATCGGGGAAGGGTTGCCCCTGGCAGATGCCCTGCGCCTGCTGGAGGCGGGGCCTGGCGTGGTCTACGCCCAGGCGGATCATTTCATCGAAAAGCGCGAGACCGAACCCGATGATCCCCAGTACGGCAGCCAGTGGGGCTGGGAAACCATCGACGCGGCCCTGGCCTGGGACCTGGGCACAGGCGGCACGGACGCGCAGGGCAACGAGATCGTCGTTGCCGTCTGCGACGGCGGCATCGACCTGAACCACGCCGACCTGCAGGACAACCTCTGGAGCAATCCCGGCGAGATCCCCGGCAACGGCCAGGACGACGACGGCAACGGCTACGTGGACGACGTCAACGGCTGGGACGCCTACGGCGACGACGGCAGCATTCCCGGCGATAACCACGGCACCCATGTTGCCGGCACCACGGGCGCGGTCAGCAACAACGCCCTGGGCGTCGCCGGCTGCAACTGGGATGTTCAGATCATGATCGTCGCCAACAGCAGCGGGCAGACCTCGATCGCCACCCTGGGCTACGGCTACGTGGCCGACCTGAAGGAGGACTGGATCAACAGCGGAGGCACGGAAGGCGCCAACGTGGTGGTGACCAATTCCTCTTTCGGCGTCAACCAGGGGGACTGCGAATCCGGCAGCTATCCCTTGTGGAACGACCTCTTCAACGACATGGGCCTGCTGGGCATTCTCAGCTGCGGGGCGACGGCCAATGCGGGCTGGAACATCGACCAGGTGGGCGATGTGCCGACCGGCTGTTCCAGCGACTACCTGATCTCGGTGACCAACACGACCTCGGCGGATGTCCGCAACAGTGGCGCCGGGTATGGCGCGACCACCATTGACCTGGGTGCGCCGGGTACGGGAGTCCTGTCCACCACCTCCGGCAGTGCCTATGGCACCCTGAGCGGCACTTCCATGGCCACGCCGCATGTGGCGGGCGCTGTGGCCTTCCTGCACAGCGTAGGCAGCCCTTCCTTCGCGGCCCTTAGCCAGACAGACCCTGGCGCCGCGGCCCTGCTTGTCAAGCAGTGGATCCTGGAGGGCACGGATCCCCTGGAGGATCTGCAGGGCGACTGTGTCAGCGGGGGACGACTCAATCTCTTCCAGTCGGCCCAGCTGGCGCAGGCCTTCAGCAGCGGTGCCCTGCCCGAACTGGAACTGGACAACGCCGCCCTGGAGCTGGAACTGTTTCCCGGCGCTTCACAGCTGACTGTGCGAAGCATCACCAATGCCGGCGAGCCGGAAAGCCTTCTTGAGTGGAGCGCCCAGGTCCTGCCGGCCGCCGAGGGGCGGGACATGAGCGGCTCGAGCCTGGTGGCCGATCTCAATACCTATGTGGGTGGAATCGTGGAGATCCAGTTCACAGCCAGCAATGCCAGCCCCGACGACGAGTGGATCAGCGAGGTCCGCATCGAGCTCCCGGCGGGGGTCGGCCTGGTGGACGCGGATCCCATGGCCAACAGCGGCGAAGGCGAAGACCTGGTCTGGGACGGAAACACCCAGAGCGGCCTGCTGGTCTGGGAAGATCCCGACGGTTCCTGGGGCGAGATCCGCCCGGAGCAGACCGCCACGGGCAGCGCCCGGCTGGATTTCAGCGGCGTGGCCGGAACGGTCGCCCTGTCCTGGACGATCCAGGGAGACGATTTCGGCGGCGAGCCGCATGCGACCAGCGGGGACATCCTGCTTGATCCTTCCGGCCCCCTGGTGGCGATGCTGGGACCGGCCGGGGGCGCGGTCTGGAACATTGGCCAGGAAGTCAGCCTGCAGTGGGCGGCCAACGAAAGCGATGGCGCCGCCGAGCTGGCGCTGAGCCGCGATGGCGGCATGAACTGGATCCTGATCGAGGACCAGCTGCCTTCATCCGGCAGCCTGGACTGGACTGTCAGCGGGCCTCCCGGCACGGAAAGCCTGCTGCGCGTCCGGATTCCGGAGGATGAGCTGGAAGGTTTCTCCGGCCTCTTCGAGATCGCCCAGCCGCTGACCTGGCTCAGCCTGGATCCCGCGTCCGGCTCGCTGGGCGAAGGCGAGTCCCAGGACATCGAGTTGCTGGTGGATGCCGCCGGCCTCTTTCCCGGAAGCTACTCGGCCCGGGTCCTTGTCAGCAGCAACAACGGCACGCTGCAGTTGCCGGTCCTGCTGACCGTCCTGGAGGGCGGTTCGGGCATCGAGCTCAGCATTGAGCGCAGCGCCAACACGATCCTGCTGCAGTGGGATCCCCTGGCGGGCGCGGAAGCCTACCGTGTCGAATACGCCAGCGAGCCCGGCAGTCCCTGGCAGCTGCTGGAACTGACGACCACTACCGCGAGCACCGACTCGCTGATCCTGGGTCGCCGCATCTACCGGGTGGTGGCGATCGAATAAATGAAGGAGCGCGCCATGAACGCCCAGTCCTCACCCCGAACCGCCCTCAGCGGGGTCCTGGCCAGCCTGATGCTGGCAGGAAGCCTGCCGGCCGCAGAAGAATCCGTTCCCGGACAGCTGATCCTGCGCTTCGACGCGCCGGTGTCCGGAGTGGAGGAGGCGCAATCGCTGTACGACAGTTCCGGGGGGCCGGTCGGCGTGATCCAGCGCGCCCTGGTTCCGGGCATCGATGTCTACCTGCTCAAGCTGGGGCAGCCGGGCAGCGAGGACGAGGCCCTGGAGCAGCTGGCCGCGGATCCGCTGGTCCGCTGGGCGCAGCTGGATCACAGGCTTCGCATGCGTGACACACAGCCCGACGACCCCCAGTACGGCAGCCAGTGGAACCTGGAACAGGTCAGTGACGCGGACATCGACGCCGCCGCGGCCTGGGACCTGGGAACCGATTCCCTGGACGCCCTGGGAGACGTCCCCGTCTGCGCGGTGATCGACGGCGGCTTCGACATGGATCACCCGGACCTGGTGGCCAACATCTGGCGCAATACGGCGGAGAATCCGGACAACGGCATTGACGACGACGGCAACGGCTATGTAGACGATCACAGCGGCTGGAACGCCTACAACGACACGCCCGACATTCCGGACAACTATCACGGCAGCCACGTGGCGGGCATTGTCGCCGCGCGCTCCAACAACGGCACTGGCGTGGCGGGCATCTGCTGGAACAGCCCCATGGTGCTGGTGGCGGGCAGCAGCTCGCAGACCAGCATTGTCGCCGCGGCCTATAACTATGTGATCACGCTCAAGGAGCAGTGGCTGGCCAGCGGGGGCGCGCAGGGAGCGCACATCGTCAGCACCAATTCCAGTTTCGGCATCAACTTCGCGGATTGCGAAAGCGGCAGCTACCCCCTGTGGAACGATTTGTATGACGCCATGGGCGCCCTGGGCATCCTGAGCGCCGCGGCCACCATGAACAACGGCAGCAACGTGGACCAGACCGGCGACGTGCCCACCAGCTGCTCCAGTGCCTACATGATCAGCGTCACCAACACGACGCCCAACGACCAGCGCAACAACGGAGCGGCCTACGGCGCGACCACCATCGACCTGGGTGCGCCGGGCACGCAGATCTGGTCGACCTACCAGTCCGGCAGCTACAACACCCTGAGCGGAACCTCGATGGCCACTCCGCACGTGGCGGGAGCCCTTGCCTGGCTGCACAGCGTGGCGCCCGCGGCCTTCTGCGAATGGAACCGCAGCCAGCCGGATTCGGCGGCGCTCTACCTGAAACAGCTGCTGCTGGAGACCGTCGATCCGCTGATCTCCCTGCAGGGACAGACCGTCAGCGGGGGCAGGTTGAACCTGGCCTCCGCGGCCGCCGCGCTGCAGGCCTTCGGCGGAGAAGACCTGGGGCTGCGCATCGAGAACCTGCCGGGCAACCGGCTGCAGCTGAGCTGGAACACGGTCGCCGGAGCCGGCGCCTACCAGTTGCAGACCCGCCAGGGAAGCGACTGGATCACCCTGCTGGAAACCAGCGCAACCGAACACGAACTGCCGCTCAGCCTGGGCAGGGGTACGTACAGGGTCGTTGCGCTAGCGGAATAGAAAGAGCTCGCACGGAGAACACGGAGTAGACTGAGTACACGGAGAAGATGAAAGGGTTTGCTGCCTGGCAGCAAACCCTTTTGCACTCATTCCTGCCCGCAGTGCTCTCAGTTCCCTCCGTGTTCTCCGTGCGAGTTCTTCAAGACTCTTCCGGCTTGTGCGGAGTCTCCAGGGAAAGGCCCAGCTGGCGGCGGCCAAGGCGGGACTCGACGGCCTCGGCGATGCGGGGCAGGCAGGCGGGATTGCCGACCACGTCGTTCGCGGCGGCATCGAGCACCAGCACGGGTATGTCGCGCAGGCCCGTGATCCATTCTTCGTAGGCCTGGTTGAGGTGCAGCAGGTATTCGGCGTCGATGCCGGCCTCGAAGTCGCGGCCGCGCTTGCGGATGCGGGCGATCAGCGTGTCCAGGTCGGCGCGCAGGTAGATCAGCAGGTCGGGGCGGGGCAGGCTGGCCTCCATGCCGCGGAAGAGGCTTTCGTAGGTCTTCCAGTCGCGCTCGTTGATGTGCCCCAGCTTGTGCAGGTTGCGGGCGAAGATCAGCGCGTCTTCCCAGATGGTGCGGTCCTGGATGGCGCCGCGGGGACTGGCGACCAGTTTCTGCAGGCTGCGGAAGCGGTGTTGCAGGAAATAGACCTGCAGGTGGAAACCCCAGCGGTCGCGGTCGGCGTAGAAGTCTTCCAGGTAGGGATTGTCGACGACGCTTTCGTAGTGCGCGTCCCAGTCGAAGCGCTCGGCGAGCAGTCCGCAGAGCGTGGTCTTGCCCGCCCCGATATTCCCCGCCACGCCGATGAAACACTCCACCCTGACTCCTTCCTCTTCCGCTCCGCACTGGTTCTTCGTTCCCGGAAGGTACGAAGCGGGTGGGATGTTGGTGGAAGTCGGCAGGCAGTTATATCTTCCCGCCTTGCATGCCACCCTAGCTCAATTGGTAGAGCAACGGTTTTGTAAACCGTAGGTTGGGGGTTCAAGTCCCCTGGGTGGCCCTTTCGTTTTGCTGATATCCCTGCCTATATTGCTGATAGGTTGCCACCCTTGTGCAATCATGACTGACTACTTTGTCCATCTCACATATTCCTATCAATACTGAGATCCGAATGGCTGCAAATATTTTCGTCGATGAATCTGGCAATTTGGAGATCACAGGTGATCTGGATTCTGAGCCGTACTATGTAATTGCATGCATCTATTCTTCATCGCATTCTGCTGAAGTGATCAATGCTCGCTGCACGGAGATTGTAGTACGACATGCGAGAGATGGAGAGCTGAAATCAAGCAGTATTGGAAGGAATCTCTCCAGGAGAAAGCAAATTCTCAGGGAAATCGCTGGTTGCGACTTTGGAATATATGTGCTAGTTGTCGATAAAAGAATGATTGCCGAGAGTTCGGGTCTTAGGTATAGAAGGTCGTCCTACAAGTTTTATCACTCTCTCTTCTTTACATATCTGGAAAGTAATCTAAATGTGCTTAACGTTCTTGCAGATCAGTATGGCAGATCTGAATTCATGGAGAGTTTCAAGGATTACATTGATAAACGAATGCAGTTCTTCTCAACTTTTAGTTTTCAACCAAGCAGTGAAGTCCCGGAGCTGCAGATTGCTGATGTAATCTCAGGATCTGTGAGAAGAGCATATAAGGGTGACGATAGTTTTGAAGCATTAACTGAGCTTGGCTACCCTGCTATTCCGATTCAACACTGGCCGCCAACTAGAGTAGTAGACGAAGTATCAGCGGAAGCTCCAGGAAGTGAATCAGACTTGGTTCGGAGACTTGCAGTAGAAAAAGCAAGATCATTCATCTTGAATTATGCAGAAAGCTCTGAAGATGATCGTAAACTTCAAGTCCGTTCTTTGAGGTACCTTCTTCACGAATATTATGTAGACCCTAGCAGGTTCTTCTCGCGCGCTGAGATCGCAAGGAGTATTAGTCCAGGAACTGGCAGGGTATCAGATGACTACATGTCGAGAAATGTAATCTCCAAATTGCGAACGGAAGGCGTGTTGCTTGTTAGCACTGATGCTGGCCTTAAGATTCCTTACTCTATGGATGATATTAGGCAATGGTTAACACGAGTATCTACACAAGTTGTACCATACTTGTCCAGGGTCGAACTTGCTCGACAGAGCATCCTTGTCAGAAGTGAGAATCGAATAGACATACTTTCTGATGAGCACAGCGAACTTCGCAGGTTTATCAATAGGAATTCGAGAGTTTAAGGACAGTGGAATCTAGAAAGACTCATAGCAGGAGTTAGAATTCCTGGTTTGCAGATTGGAGATTGATGATGGGGGCAGCCTCATATAAAAGGAAGAGAAGTCTCGCTGCAAGGGCTCAGATTGATAGGCTAATTAGTCAGCAACGACATGTACTCTTCATTCATTACAGCTGTGAGTCGTTTTACAATCGTGATGATGGCTTATCACCTAGAATTACATCCATTGCTGTTAAGCGATTTGACAATGGTCAGACCTTATCGTTCTCTATCCATCAAATCGGAGAAACAAGAGGTATCACCGGAGAGATCCCAATTGATAAGTACGACGATCTTGAGCTGGAAATGCTGAATGAGTTCTCGGCGTTTATTAGAAGTCATACTGGATATAATTGGGTTCACTGGAATATGAGGGATTCGACCTATGGCTTTGCTGCAATAGTGCATAGGCATCGAGTCCTAGGAGGAAGCCCTGCTTCCATCACAGACGAAGATCGTATCGACTTGTCAGCCTTACTTATCGATATTTATGGACCAAATTATGCCACACACCCGAGACTAACCGTCCTTATAAACCTAAATGGCATCTCTCCTCAGGCTTTTCTGAGTGGTGCTGATGAAGCCATTGCATTTGAGAATGGACAGTACGTGACCTTGCATCAATCAACATTGCGAAAAGTTGATTTACTTCCCAATATATTGCAGCGAGTTGCAGATGGAACCCTAAAGACTAACTCTACTTGGCGGGATATTTATGGGACATCGATTGGTGGCATGGTAGAAGTAATTACTAGCAGTTGGCAGTTCAAGTTGATCAGCGCTGTAGCAATTATTATTTCACTGATTCGCATTGCAGTTTGGTTGTATACTCTAGTGAAAGACAGTAGTGTCCCATAGTTTTCACCATATAAACATTTGATTTTCATTGGTTTGAAGAATTGGTTCTCGGTGTCTACAGTGTAACGCGTCAAGTAATTCAACCCTATGAAACAGCGTAT
>JAUIFJ010000037.1 GCA_030429345.1 bacterium
ACACAGTTGACAAACGGCCACGCCTTGAATGCGCTCACTGCTGCTGCTGCTTCGCCCCGAAGGGGTACTTCCCTGCCTTGCGGCAGGCCGCGCTGCAATGCGTCTTCCCCGAAGGAAAGACCGCGCATCCACTGGTCTGGGTGGGCTGCCCGTAGACAGGCTCCACCGTACTCCTTAGAAAGGAGGTGATCCAGCCGCACCTTCCGGTACGGCTACCTTGTTACGACTTCACCCCAGTTATCAGTATCACCTTCGGCGCCTGCCCCCCGAGGGTTGGCACGGCGACTTCGGGCGCTCCCGACTTCCGTGGTGTGACGGGCGGTGTGTACAAGGCCCGGGAACGTATTCACCGTGGCATGCTGATCCACGATTACTAGCGATTCCGGCTTCACGCAGTCGAGTTGCAGACTACGATCCGAACTGAGGCCGGTTTTTTGGGATTGGCTCCACCTCGCGGCATCGCAACCCTTTGTACCGACCATTGTAGCACGTGTGTAGCCCTGGGCGTAAGGGCCATGATGACTTGACGTCGTCCCCACCTTCCTCCCGGTTAACCCGGGCAGTCTCCCTATAGTTCTCGGCATGACCCGGTAGCAAATAAGGATAAGGGTTGCGCTCGTTGCGGGACTTAACCCAACATCTCACGACACGAGCTGACGACAGCCATGCAGCACCTGAGACAAAGGCCCCGAAGGGAAATCCACGCTAATGGACGGTCCTCTGCCACAATCCCAGGTAAGGTTCTTCGCGTTGCATCGAATTAAACCACATGCTCCACCGCTTGTGCGGGCCCCCGTCAATTCCTTTGAGTTTCAGCCTTGCGACCGTACTCCCCAGGCGGGATACTTAACACGTTAGCTCCGGCACTGAACCGACCAAATCAAGCCCAGCACCAAGTATCCATCGTTTACAGTGTGGACTACCAGGGTATCTAATCCTGTTCGCTCCCCACACTTTCGCTCCTCAGCGTCAATCCGCGGCCAGAAGACTGCCTTCGCCATCGGTGTTCTTCCTGATATCTACGCATTCCACCGCTACACCAGGAATTCCGTCTTCCTCTCCGCAATTCAAGAACTGTAGTTTCCAGCGCAGTTTCATGGTTGAGCCATGAGATTTCACGCCAGACTTACAGTCCCGCCTACGAGCCCTTTACGCCCAATAAATCCGGACAACGCTTGCACCCCCCGTATTACCGCGGCTGCTGGCACGGAGTTAGCCGGTGCTTACTTAGGAGGTACCGTCAGCCCGGGCAATACCCAGGGGTTCTTCCCTCCTTACAGAACTTTACACTGCGTGGCAGCTTCATCGTTCACGCGGCGTTGCTGGATCAGGGTTGCCCCCATTGTCCAATATTCCTCACTGCTGCCTCCCGTAGGAGTCTGGGCCGTATCTCAGTCCCAGTGTGGCTGATCATCCTCTCAGACCAGCTAGACATCGTCGGCTTGGTGAGCCGTTACCTCACCAACTACCTAATGTCACGCAGACCCATCCCCCAGCGATAAATCTTTAACAGCCAGACCATGCGATCCGACTGCGTCATGCGGTATTAATCCCAGTTTCCCGGGGCTATTCCCCACTGAAGGGCAGGTTGTCTACGCGTTACTCACCCGTTCGCCACTTTCCACTTCTCCGAAGAAAAGCTTCACGTTCGACTTGCATGTGTTAAGCACGCCGCCAGCGTTCGTCCTGAGCCAGGATCAAACTCTCCATTGTGATCTATTCAAATCGTTTGATTCGAAAGAATTGGTGAGTCTTCCATGCGACATCCGGCCAAGGGATGCCGCGAAACTCATTGTTCCCGAAGCCCCGAAGGACTTCAGGTGACGTGGCCGTTTGTTGTCAACTATGTGAAAGAACAATCTCTGCCATCGCTCACGATGGCGTGCCGTTCAGAACGGCTGCCGCAAAAGCGACAAGACCCCCAACATACCTACGCGATTCTGCTTGTGCAAGAAGGCCGCGTAAATTTGCCTGGAATTTTACACTCGAGCATCGCTCGAATGCGGCGGAGAGCATCCGAAGAAACCCTCCTCCAGCGCTGATTAAGCGCAGGGAGGCCCAATTAGATGCATTCCGGTAAAAGTTCCAAGAACCCTCGCCGCTCTATCGGCAAAAGTTCGTGGATAACTCAAAGCAAGGTGCAGAAAAATCTCTTGCCCCTACCGCGGCGAACCGGTACCGGGGCGTCTGCGGCCCCTGTGGGGGGCGGTGGCCTTGCGTTCCGGAGCTTCCGCCAGAGCGAAGTCCACTTGCCGATCCTCCAGATCCGCGCGCAGCACAGTGACATCCAGCTCGGTCCCCGTCGCCAGCACGGTTCCACTGTTCAATCCGACAAGCTCCCAGCGCCGGGCATCATAGTGCCAGCGATCATCCGGAAGCTCTTCGACCGGCAGCAGGCCATCACACAATAGATCCGGCAGTTCCACGAAGACCCCGAAGCGCTCCACTCCGCGCACCACTCCCCGGAAGCTCTCTCCAAGGAACTGGCGCAGGTAGAGGATCTGGTGCAGGCGAACGCTGTCCCGTTCGGCTTCCTGCGCCAGGATCTCTCGACGATTGGACTGCAGGATCGCCGCGCCCAGCGCCGCCTCCCGGCGGTCCTTCCCTCCGGCGAGCAGGGATTTCAGCTGCCGGTGAACCAGCAGGTCCGGGTAGCGGCGAATCGGCGACGTGAAGTGGGCGTAGGTCTGGAATCCCAGGCCGAAGTGGCCCAGTTCCTTGAGGTCATAGCGTGCCTTCATCATCGATCGCAGAACCATTTCCTGCAGCAGCAGACCCTTGCCGCTCTCTTCCGCCTGGCGGATCACCTGCTGCCAGCCGCTGACGTGGGAAAGGTCGGGCAGGTCCTCCAGTCCCAGGTGCTCGATGAATTCGTGAAAGCGGGATAACTTTTCCCCCGAGGGCGCTTCATGCACGCGGAAGGGGCAAGCGCGCTCGGCTTTCGAGAGCGCCTGTGCCACCGCCTGGTTCGCGGCGAGCATGAACTCCTCGATCAGGAAATTCGCCTCGCGGCTGGTCTTGGCGTGAATCGCCGTGGGCCGTCCATCGGCGTCGCGATCGAATACCGGTTCCGGCAGGGCGAAATCCAGGCCGCCCTTCTTCAGGCGCCGGCGCTTGAGAATCCGCCACAAGCGGTCCATGTGATACAGCGCCAGGCGATCGGGTTCCTCCCCGTAGGTCACTTCCGGGTCGAATCCGGCGGGGCGCCGTTTCGGGAACTGCTCCAGGATCTGCTGCACCTGCTCGTAGGCAAAGCGGCGCCGGCTGTGGATCAGACTGGGCGTGAAGCGCGCCGAACGCATCACGCCGGATGCGGAAAAGCGCATGAGGGCCGTGAAACAGCAGCGGTCCTCGCCTTCCACCAGGCTGCACAGGTCCGACGACAGGCGGTGGGGCAGCATGGGAACGACCTCGCCGACCAGGTAGACGCTGCAGCCGCGTCGCATGGCTTCGCGGTCCAGCGGTCCGTCCTCCTCGACGAAATGGCTTACATCCGCAATGTGGACGCCAAGCTCCCAGCCGCCGTCCTCCAGCGGCCGGATCGAGACCGCGTCGTCGAAGTCGCGGGCATCCGGCGGATCAATCGTCATGCAGAAGGTATCGCGCAGGTCCTCGCGCCCCTCCTGCGGAGCGATCATCCCCTCGTGCAGCGCCTCCACCTCGGCCAGGACCGCGGGGCGGAAGTCTTCCGGCAGATTGAAGGAGGCCTTGACGGTTTCCTGCAACACGACCGGCGTGCCCGGCCGGCCGAGGATCCGTGTCACACGCGCAGCAATCGTCCGCGAGGCACCCGCCTCGTCCGGGCGGATCAGCCGGGCGCGCACCATGTCGCCGTCTTCTGCCCCTTCCGGCAGCTCGCCGTTGATCACGACGCTGCCGCCGAAGCGCGCGCTTTCCGGCAACAGGACCCAGCTGCGGCTGTAGCGGGCCAGGCGCCCGACCACGTACTGCAGCTGCCGCTCGATCAGTTTCAGGGGACGCGCTTCCCGGGAGGGTCCGCCGCGACCGGCGACCAGTTCGGCCTCGATGCGATCGTCCTGCAGGTAGCGGTCCAGGTGCTTGCGATGAATGAAGACCCGGTCGCTGCCGTCATCCGGCAAGAGGAAGCCGTTGCCGCTCTTCTGCACGATCAAGGTGCCGCTGAGCGCCGGCCGGTTGCTGGGAATCACCCAGCGGCGCAGCTCGTCCCGTGTCAACCGTCCCTCGGATTGCATCTCGCCCAGCAGGGCGCGGAACTCCCGGTACTCCAGGGGCCTTCCCATGCGGTTGTAGAGGCTGCGGCTCTTGAAGCCCCGCCGGCTGCCCTGCAGAAGGTCCCGCACAGCGGCCGCGGCTGCCCTGCGAGGATCCGTTTCCCTCGCGCCGGCGGAGTCCTTGTGCTCCACGGGGCGGCTGCGATTGCGGCCTCCGCGGCGGCGCGGCTTCTCCGGGCCTGAATAGCGACGGCTCATCTGCGCACCCCACTGAAAAAGCGTTGCCTGCCCCGGAGATCCAGTCCCACCTCCAGGTCCTGTGCCACATCGCGGAAGAGTCCTGCCAGGAGCGGGCCCTGCTCCTCGCCGATCTCGAAGCAGAAGAGCCCTCCGGGCGGCAGCCAGTCGGCAAGAGTATCACGGAATCGGCAGTAGAACTCCATGCCCTGCTCGTCCTTTGTATACAGCGCGGCCTGTGGTTCGTGCGCCAGCTCTTCCTGAAGCTTGCCCCTGCGCCCCGGGGGAACATAGGGCGGATTCGAGAGCAGCAGGTCGACCTGCGCCGGGGGCGGTTCTGTCAGCAGATCATGCCTGCGGCAGGCCAGCCCCTCGCCAAGGCCATTTGCCGCGGCGTTCTCGCGGCAGAGCTCGAGGGCTTCGGTGCTCGCGTCCAGCGCCAGCACGCGGGTCCGGGGCCGTTCCTTGAGCAGGCTCAGGGCAATGCAGCCCGTGCCGCAGCCCGCGTCGGCCACGCGCAGGGGACCCTCGATGTGAGACACCAGCGCAAGGGCCCGGTCCACCAGCTCCTCGGTTTCCGGCCGCGGAATCAGGGCCCGCCTGTCGACGATCAGTTCCAGCTCGCGGAAGGGCCAGCGGCCGACGATGTACTGCAGGGGTTCACGGGCCGCGCGCCTTTTCAGCAGCGGCCTGAGAGAGGCGCGTTCGTCCTCGCCGAGAGGGCGGTCATAGTCCAGGTAGAGATCGAGGCGCTTGCAGCCCAGCCCGTGGGCCAGCAGCTCTTCGGCCTCGCGGCGGGCATCGGGCAGGCCGGCTTCCCGCAGGAAGGCATCGGCCGCTTCCAGAACGGCAAGCAGGGTCCAGGGGCCCTTGGCAGGGGGCATCAGGAATCCAGGCCGGCGGTCTCGAGCAGGGAACTGAGCTCCGCCAGGCGCAGGGCCTCCAGCAGAGGGGCGATCTCCCCGCCCATGACCGCGTCCAGCTTGTGGAGGGTCAGGTTGATGCGGTGATCCGTCACACGGCTCTGGGGAAAGTTGTAGGTGCGGATCTTGGCGCTGCGGTCACCGGTAGAAACCTGGCTGCGTCTCACGCTGTCCTGCTTCTCCTTCTCTTCCTGGAGCTTCGCCTCCAGGAGCCGGCTGCGCAGGACCTTGAGCGCCTTTTCCTTGTTCTTGATCTGGCTCTTCTCGTCCTGGCAGGTGACGACCATGCCGGTGGGAACGTGAGTCAGGCGCACGGCGCTGTCGGTGGTGTTGACGCTCTGGCCGCCGGGCCCGCTGCTGCGGTAGACATCCACACGGATGTCCTTCGGCTCGATGACCAGGTCGACCTCTTCGGCTTCCGGCAGGACGGCCACGCTGGCCGCAGAGGTGTGGACACGTCCCTGGCTTTCGGTGCTCGGGACGCGCTGCACGCGGTGCACGCCGCCTTCGTACTTCAGAATGCCGTAGGCGTCCTCGCCCTTGAAGGCGACACTGATCTCCTTGAAGCCGCCCATGGCGCCTTCGCTGGTGGAGAGCACTTCGGTCTTGAAGCCGTTCAGCTCGGCATAGCGCTGGTACATGCGGTACAGGTCACCGGCGAAGAGGGCGGCCTCGTCTCCGCCGGCGCCGGCTCGGATCTCCAGGATGCAGTTGCGGCTGTCTTCGGGCGGTCGGGGAACCAGCAGCAGCTTCAGTTCCTGCTCCAGGGCCTCGATCTGCTCTTCGGCTTCCGCCATTTGCAGCTCGGCCATCTCGCGCAGGTCCTCGTCCTGCTCGGATTGCAGGATCGACTGCGCTTCCTCGCGGCCTTCGCTGGCCTCCCGGTAGAGCCTGCCCTTGGCGAGAATTTTGCCCAGGCGCTTGTGTTCGCGCCCCAGTTCCATGGAACGGGCGCTGTCGGAGAGCACTTCCGGCTTGACCAGTTCCTGGCCCAGCTCTTCGTAGCGCTCTTCCACCTGACGGATCTTGTCGAGCATTTCGCTCCCGAAAAATCAAAAAAGGGCCCGCGCTTGAAGCGCAGGCCCGGAATGGACTCGATGTCCCGAAAGCCGGAGCGGACCTGCCGGTTGTCGCTCCGCTTCGCGGGGAAAAGCTAGTCGTTCTTGTACTTCTTGTAGAAGCGATCCACGCGTCCCGTGGTGTAGACCTGCTTCTGCTTCCCCGTGTAGAAGGGGTGGCACTGGTCGCACATTTCCACGTTCATGTCGCCCTGGGTCGTGCGGGTTTCCCAGTTGTTTCCGCAGGCGCAATGGATCTTGGCCAGCTCGTATTTCGGATGGATGGCAGCCTTCGGCATGAGATTCTCCTGAAAATTTCGAACCGGTGAAATAAGCGAAGCACTGTGATATATGCAAGTCTGCATATCGAGTGGTTCGATCGCGATCGACCCCGTCGCACCCTCTGATCGCCCCTTCTCGCCGGCCTTCCCGGTTCTGCTCTAGTTCTTCATCATGACTTCGAAGAACTCGGTGTTGTTCCGGGTCAGGCGCATTTTCTCCTGCAGGAACTTCATCACTTCCGTCGAAGATTTCTCCGCCTGCAGGTTGCGCAGGATCCAGATCTTGTTCATCACCTTCTCATCCAGCAGCAGGTCTTCCTTGCGCGTGCCGGACTTGTTGATGTCGATGGCCGGGTAGATGCGGCTGTTGGCCAGGTTGCGATCCAGCACCAACTCCATGTTGCCCGTGCCCTTGAACTCCTCGAAAATCACCTCGTCCATGCGGCTGCCCGTTTCGATGAGCGCCGTGGCCAGGATGGTCAGGCTGCCGCCGCCCTCGATGTTGCGCGCCGCGCCGAAGAACTTCTTCGGCTCGTAGAGCGCCACCGCGTCGACACCGCCGGACAGGATGCGGCCCGAATGAGGCACGACCGCGTTGTAGGCGCGGGCCAGGCGGGTGATCGAGTCGAGCAGGATCACCACATCCGTGCCGAACTCGACCAGGCGCTTGGCCTTTTCGATGACCATGCTCGCCACCTGGATGTGTCGCTCGGGTTTCTCGTCGAAGGTCGAGCTGATCACTTCCGCGTCGATGTTGCGCTGCATGTCGGTCACTTCTTCCGGACGCTCGTCGATCAGCAGGACGATCAGCGAGATTTCCGGATGATTGGTGGTGATCGAGTTGGCAATCTTCTGCAGCAGGATGGTCTTGCCCGTGCGGGGCGGGGCGACGATCAGGCCGCGCTGCCCCATGCCGATGGGCGTGAAGAGATCCATGATGCGCATGGAAATCTCCTTGGGCTCGCGCTCGAGCTGGATGCGCCGTGCCGGGTAAAGCGGCGTCAGGTTGTCGAAGAGCATCTTGTCGCGGGCGTCGTCCGGATCCGTGTAGTTGACGGCCTGGACCTTGAGCAGCGCGAAGAAGCGCTCGTTCTCCTTGGGCGGGCGGATCTGTCCGCTGACCACGTGACCCTTGCGCAGGCCGAAGCGCTTGATCTGGCTCGGGCTCACGTAAATGTCTTCCGGGCCGGGCAGGTAGTTGGAGGCATCGCTGCGCAGGAAGCCGTAGCCGTCGGGCAGGATCTCGAGCACTCCCTTGGCGAAGATATTGCCTTCGCGCTGGGCCTGGGCCTCGAGGATCTTGAAGATCAGGTCCGACTTGGACAGGCCGGAAGGATTGTCGATGTCCAGGCCCTTGGCCATTTCGAAGAGTTCGCGGATCGGCCGCTTCTCCAGGTCGGAGATGTTCAAGCCGCGGGCATCGCCGCTTCCACTCTCGGCGGCGGAAGCCTTGGCTTCAGGCGCCTTCGCTTCGGGGGTCCCGCCTTCGGGGGTCCCGCCTTCGGGGGGCCCGCCTTCGGGGGTCCCGGCTTGGGGCGTTCCGCCCGCAGACTTGCTTTTGGAGGGCGCTTCTTCCACATCCGGAAGAGGCTCGCCGGGAGGAACCGGCGCCTGGGCGTCCGGAGTCTGAATGGCTGCGTTGATCAGCTCTTCCGCCGCCGCCGCCAGGTCGTCGGACGGGGATTTTTCCTTCTTGGCGGGCTTGTTGCCGGAAACGCGGGAAGCGCCTACCATTTTTCGACGGGTCCGCTTGGGGGCCGGCGCGCCGCCGGACGGCTTCTGCTCGTCCATGTCTTCTCCGTATTGATTTTCGGCGGCGCGGTGCATTTACCGCGCTTGCCGCGCTTGCTTTAGATCCAGACCTGTGTCAGCTGGATCGGATTGCCGTCCGGGTCGTGGAAGGTGGTGTGCCTGCGGCTGCCTTCCTGTCCGACGATCTCGCCGTCGAAGACCACTCCGCGTTTTTCCATTTCTTCGCGGGCCGCGCCCAGGTCCTCGACCTCGAAGACCGGACAACCGCCGCCACCGCGGGGCACGTTGTCTCCCAGCCGCCATTCGTTGAGTCCCAGTTCCACGCCCTCCGCCCCGGTGTCGAAAGCTGCCCAGCCGTTCTCCTCGTCCAGGTAGATCAGCTTGAAGCGCACCTGCTCCTTGTAGAAGCGCACGCTGCTGCGCAGATCACGGACATAGAACCAGAGCATCGAGAGTTGTTTCAGTCCGCCAAGGACCTTGGGTGCTGATTTCATTCGCGGAACCAGTCATTGATGGGATTCGTCATTCGTTCTTCCCCGACCGAGGTCGGATCTCCGTGTCCGGGATAGAGCCGGCAATGGTCCTGCCTGCTGAAGAGATCCTCGCGGATGGAGCGCACCAGGGTAGCCGCGTCTCCGCCGGGCAGGTCGACCCGCCCGAAGGCTCCCTGGAAGATCAAGTCGCCGCAGAAGGCCTGGGGAGTCTCGCCCTTTTGCCAGTGCAGGCAGACGTGGCCGGGACTGTGGCCCGGCGTGTGCGTCACGCGGAAACCCGCGCCGGCGAAGGGAATCCATTCCCCGTCCGCCAGTTCGTGATCCACCGCCGGCGGCTCTTCGCCCTGCAGCTGATAGGCCGCGGCAATCACCGGGTACTTCTCGTAGAGTTCCCTGTCGCCGGGGTGCAGGTGGATCGGCATGCCGAAGGCCCGCTTCAGCTCGCCGCAGCCGCCCATGTGATCCAGGTGCCCGTGCGTCAACAGGACCCGTCCCGGTTTCCAGTCGCGGCGCTGCAGCAGCTCCAGCAAGGGCCAGGGCTCCATGCCGGGATCCACGACGATGCAGGATCCGCCCCCTGGTTCTCCCAGAATCCAGCAATTGGTCTGGAAGGGGCCGAGCTCCAATCGTTCAAGATCGAGCTCGCCCTCGCGAAAGGCGTTCTCAGGGACGGGGAGTGTCAAGGGGATTCTCCGCTTGAGTGGGAACGTGAACCCTTGAAGGGTCCGGACGTAGACGGGGCGGGTCGCTTCGTCCTGCAGTACGCCGCGAATATAGGGATTTCAGCAGGAAAGACGAGGGGGGTTGCCCGTTCTTCTAGCGCAGAGGCTCCTTGAGTACATCCCAGACCTTGGTGGTCTGGAAGATTTCCACCAGTTCCGCGTCCACCTTGCCGTCCTTGACCTCGAAGCCCAGGATGTCGAGGGCCTTCTGGTGCGGCACGGCTTTCTTGTAGGGGCGATCGCTCGCCGTCAGGGCGTCGTAGATGTCGGCAATGGTCATCATGCGGCTGCCGACCGGAATCTGTTCCGGTGGCAATCCCAGGGGATAGCCCTTGCCGTCCAGCTTCTCGTGGTGCGCCGCGGCGATCTCGGGCACCCGCGCCAGTTCCTTGGTCCACGGAATGCGGCGCAGGAACTCGAAGGTATGTGTCACATGACTCTCGATGTCCTTGCGATCGTCGGGAGTCAGGGTACCGCGGGGAATGCTCAGGATCGCCAGTTCCTCTTCGTCGATCAGCGGGCGCGAGGTTCCGCCATGGTCGACGAAGCTGTGCCCGTGCAGTTCCTTCAGCTGCTCGCTGGCATTCTGCTCGAGCACGCTGGGCTCGTTGCTGCGGCAGACCAGTTCATACCAGGCGTCCAGCCGCTCGAGTTCGGCCTGGAGCTCGGAATCGATGCGGCCGAAATCCGCCAGGGCGGCCTCTCCCCGGCTGCGGACGAGGGCCAGCTTCTTCTCGGCGAAGCGGGCCTCCGTATCGCGGCGAAGCCAGAAAAATCGCTGCTGAATGGAAATGAACTGCCACTCGTAGAGTTTCTTGGCCTTGACCAGGACTTCCTCGCGCACGCCGACCTTGCCGAAATCGTGCAGCAGGCTGGCATAGCGGATCTCGCGCAGATCCTCGGTGCTGAAACGCTGGGGGGCCCAGGAGCCTTCCCGGGCGTGATCCACCTTCTCCGCCAGTCTTACGGTCATGGCGGCGACTCGGAAACTGTGACCGCTGGTGGTCGGATCGCGTGATTCAATGGCGGTCACGCTGGCCTCCACCAGACCTTCCAGCAGGGCCTCGATGCTGTCGTAGAGCTGGCTGTTCTCCAGCGCCACGGCGGCTTCGCCGGCAATGGCCATGATGAAGTCCTTGTGATTCTCGCGGAAGGGAATCACGAAGCGGTCGAAATCCTCCGGCGTCTGCATGACGGCGCGGGGGTCGGTCTTGCGGTTGATCAGCTGGATCACGCCGATGATGCGGCCCTTGTGGTCGATCATCGGGACGACAAGCATGCTGATGGTACGGTAGCCGGTCTGCTTGTCGTAACTCTGGTTGAAGCTGTATTCCTTTTCCGGATCCAGCTCGTAGACATTTTCCAGCAGAAGGGGTTCGCCAGTGGCGGCCACATAGCCGGCGATGCTCTTCTTGGTCAGGGGCATGGTGAATTCTTCATAGCCCTGATCGATGCTGAAAGTGTGGGTGATCTTGAAGCGCAACATGGGCTGGCCCTGGTCGTCTTCCTCAACGAGGAAAATCGACCCGGCATCTGCTTCGGTCAAGGCGAGGCTTTGCTCGAGCATCAACCGCAGCAACTTGTCCAGGTCATGCTCGGCCGTCAGGGCCTTGCCGATGTTGTTGATCTTCTCGAAGTCGTCGTTGAACTGGTAGAGCTTGTTCTCGAGGATCGCCAGGGTGTGGCCGCGCTCCAGGCTGTTCAGCGCGCTGCGCAAGGCCACGTAGAGCTGGTCCCCGGTCCAGTCGGCGGGGAGAGTCGCACTGACAGCGTAGTCCAGCAGGCCCGCCTCTTCCCAGTCGCTGAACTCGCCGACGTAGATCACCTTGATTTGCAAGGGGTTGAACCGCGCCAGCACTCCGCGGGCGATTTCCGGATCCTTCAAGAAGCTTCGAGTGCAGAGCACGACCGTGGAGTGCTCAGGGTCCGGCAGCAGGTCCAGGGGAGCCTCGACCGCATGAAAGGAGCAATCCCAGGCCTCGAGACGCTTTTTCAGCGCCTCCAGGTCCAGGGGGATCAGGCTGTAGAAGGTGGATTTCATGCGTCCTTTGAAACGGGCCATGGACAGCCGTCCGCTAATGTAGCTGCCTCGGGCGGATAAACACAACGTGAAAAGCGCAGCCGGCCCCGCCGGGCCTCCCTCACGCCCCCTGCCTCAGTCGCTCAAGTATCGGCTTGAGGAAGCGCCCGGTTTCGCTGTGCGGGTTGCCGGCCAGCTCTTCGGGCGTGCCTTCCCCGACGATCTCGCCCCCGCGTTCTCCGCCGCCGGGTCCCAGATCGATCAGCCAGTCCGCGGTCTTGATCACATCCAGGTTGTGCTCGATGACGAGCACCGTGTTGCCCTTTTCCACCAGCCGGTTGAGCACTGTGAGCAGCAGCTGGATGTCGGCGAAATGCAGGCCCGTGGTCGGCTCGTCGAGGATGTAGATCGTCCTGCCCGTCGACCTCTTGCTCAGTTCGGTGGACAGCTTAACGCGCTGGGCCTCTCCGCCGGAGAGCGTCGTCGCCTGCTGCCCCAGGTGAATGTAGCCCAGGCCCACATCCATCAGCGTCTTCAGCTTGCGGCTGATCTTGGGAATGGCCTCGAAAAAGCCGGAGGCTTCTTCCACGCTCATCTCGAGCACGTCGGCAATGCTGCGGCCCTTGTAATGCACTTCCAGGGTCTCGCTGTTGTAGCGCCGGCCCTTGCAGACCTCGCAGGGCACATAGACATCCGGCAGGAAGTGCATTTCGATCTTGATGATGCCGTCGCCGGTGCAGGCCTCGCAGCGGCCGCCCTTGACATTGAAGCTGAAGCGGCCCGGCTTGTAGCCGCGCATCTTGCTTTCCGGCAGGGCCGCGAAGAGGTCGCGGATCAGGGTGAAGACCCCTGTGTAGGTCGCCGGATTGCTGCGCGGCGTGCGCCCGATCGGACTCTGGTCGATGTTGATCACCTTGTCCAGGTGGGCCAGCCCGCTGACCCGGCCATGCGGCGCCGGCAGCACGCGGCTGCCCGTCAGCTCCCGGGCAAGCACGCGGTTGAGGGTCTGGTTGACCGCCGTCGACTTGCCGCTGCCGCTGACGCCGGTCACGCAGACCAGCCGCCCCAGCGGCACGGCCAGGCGCACGTCCTTCAGGTTGTTGCCCTTCAGGCCATGGATCACCAGCTGCTTGCCGTTCCCCTTTCTCCTCGCCGGGGGAACCGCGATCAGGTTCTCGTCCTGCAGGAACTTGCCGGTGACGCTCTTGCGGCTGCGCGCCAGCTGCTTCGGCGTGCCCTGGAAAACCAGTTCCCCGCCATGGATGCCTGCTCCCGGCCCCAGGTCGACGACCTGGTCGGCGCGCTCGATGGTGTCCCGGTCGTGCTCGACGACGATCACCGTGTTGCCCAGGTCGCGCAGGTGCTCCAGGGTCTGGATCAGCTTTTCGTTGTCGCGCTGGTGCAGGCCGATGGAGGGTTCGTCGAGCACGTACATCACGCCCATCAGCTGGCTGCCGATCTGGGTCGCCAGGCGAATGCGCTGGGCCTCGCCGCCGGAAAGCGTGCCGGCGCTGCGGCTCATCGACAGGTAGTCCAGGCCCACGTTGACCAGGAAGCCCAGGCGTTCGCGCACTTCCTTGAGGATCGGCCCGGCAATCGTCTTCTCGTTGCCGCTGAGCTTGATCGTCGAGAAGAACTCGAGGGCCTCGCCGATGCTCAGGTCGCACAGATCGATGATCGAGCGCTGCTGGATCGTCACCGCCAGCGAGGCCGGCTTGAGCCGTCGCCCCTCGCAGACCGGGCAGGCGCGCATGCTCATGAAGCGCTCGATCCAGTCGCGGATGCTTTGGCTCTGGGTCTGGTGGTAGCGACGCTCCAGGTTGGGAATGATGCCTTCCCAGCGGCTGTAGTACTCCCACTGGCCGCGGCCGTCGCTGTGGCGGCCGCTGAACTTCATTTCCTCCGGACTGCCGTAGAGGATCACCTTGCGGTTGGCCGCGCTGAGCTTCTTCCAGGGCGTCAGGATGGTGAAGCCAAGCTTCTTGCCGACGGTCTGGATGGTGCGCAGGGGCCAGGTCTCGCCGTGGCCTCCGCCTTCGCTCATGGTGCCGATGGCGCCCTCGGCCAGGCTCAGTTCGGGCGCGACGACCACCAGTTCCGGGTCGATGACCCGGTTGTGCCCCAGGCCGCCACAGTCCGGGCAGGCGCCGAAAGGGCTGTTGAAACTGAAGATGCGCGGGGCCAGCTCCTCGATGCCGACCCCGTGGTCCGGGCAGGCGAAGTGCTGGCTGAAGAGCTGCTCGCGGGGCTTGCCCCTGCGATCGTCGATCAGGACCAGCACCAGGCCGTGCGCCAGGCCCAGGGCCGTTTCCACCGACTCGAAGAGCCGCGTCTTGATGCCCTTCTTCAGCACCAGGCGGTCGACGACCACGCTGACATCGTGCTTGAAGGTCTTCTTCAGCCCGCCGGCGACCTCGTCCAGTTCGCGGAATTCGCCGTCGACGCGCACGCGCAGGTAGCCCGCCTTGCGCATGCTGGCGAAGAGGTCCTTGAACTCCCCCTTCCTGCCGCGTACGACAGGCGCCAGCACCTGCAGCCGCGCCCCCTCGGGCAGGGCGAGAATCTGTGACACGATCTCTTCCGGGCTCTGCCGCTCGATGGCCCGGCCGCATTCCACGCAGTGGGGGTGGCCGATGTTGGCGTAGAGCAGGCGCAGGTAGTCGTAGATCTCCGTCACCGTGCCCACGGTCGAGCGCGGATTGTTGTGACGAGTCTTCTGCTCGATGGAGATCGCCGGACTCAGGCCCTCGATGCCGTCCACGTCCGGCTTTTCCATGAGGCCGAGGAACTGGCGGGCGTAGGCCGACAGGCTTTCCACGTAGCGCCGCTGCCCTTCGGCATAGAGCGTGTCAAAGGCCAGGCTGGACTTGCCGCTGCCCGAGAGGCCGGTGATCACCACCAGCCGGTTGCGGGGCAGGCTCAGGTCCAGGTTCTTCAGGTTGTGCTCGCGCGCCCCGCGTATACGAATTTCGGTGGGTTCGCCGACTCTCTTGCTCATGCTCTCTTTCCTGTACTACGCCACGGGGCGTCGACAACGGTGACTGGCGTGAACCGTCCCCTATCGGGCGGACTTGAACCCGGCCTTCTTGTGGCTGCCGTCGCAGAAGGGCCGGTTGGAACTCGCCCCGCAGCGGCAGAGCGCGGTCTTCGCGCCGCAGGGGATCGCCGTCCCCTCTTCGTCGACCAGCTCGATCGGTCCGGTCACCAGCAGGGGCCCGTCGGAGCCCAGCTGCACGCGAACCCTCGCGGCTGGAGACTCGCCCTGCTCCTCCTGCCCGCGCAGGAACTGCAGGGCTCCCGAGGGACAGCGGGAAACGACCTGAGCGATCTCCTCCGGCGGGGCGGCCGCGGGATCAATCCACTTGCGGCGGCTGACATCGAAGACCGCGGGCAGCGATTTCACGCAGACGGCGGCGTGTGTGCAGATCTTCGGATCATAGGTGACCGTCGTGTCTCCGGCCTGGTAGGTCTGCCTGGCTTTCATTCTTCCCTCGTTGTTGTGTTCCATTGCGGGACAAGTCGAATTCGAAGGCGCCTCTTCCGACCCGACAGCTGGCCGGGCAGCAATCGGCAGGACCGGGGTCTCCAGGATGAAGATGCGGTGGGGCCGGGACATTCAGTCCCGGGCGAGCTTCAGTACCCATTCATCCAGCAGCACCCGCTGCCCTTCGAAGAGGTAGAGCCGCCCCTCCTCCACCTGGAAGGCCTCGGGCCATTCCTTCGCCGCATCCAGGACCCCTTCGGCCTCTGCCTTCCCGAAGCGCGAGGCAAAGACCTGCAGGTCCACACCTCCCCTCCAGCGCAATCCAAGGTAAAGCGCTTCGAGAAGCGCCTGATCGCGATCCAGGGGCTCTTCCTCGCAAGGCGGCGCGGCGTGATCCTTGACGGCCTGCTCGAAGAGGTGCCAGCTGGCCCGGGTCTTCCTGCGCAGGCCCCAGGGCGCGTTCCGCCCGGCCCGGGCGGCGCGCTCCGCTCCCAGCCAGGCTACCGCCGAGGGACCGACCGCCAAACAGTCGCGCCCTTCCCAGTAGGCGCGGTTGTGGCGGCTTTCCAGCCCCGGACGCGCAAAACTGGAGATCTCGTAGTGCTCGTAGCCCGCCCGCCCCAGGCGCCGGCGCACATGCTCGTAGCGCTCGGCGGCCCGGGAAGCCTCCAGCGCCTGGAAGCGCCCCTGGCGCTCCTGCACGGCGAGCCGCGTGCCGGCCTCGATGCCCAGGCCGTAGACGCTCAGGTGCTCCGGCTCCAGCTCAAGAGCGCCGTCCAGCTCGTGATCCAGCTCGGCCGTCGTTTCCTCCGGCAACTGGCAGATCAGGTCCAGGCTGATGTTCTTCAGCCCGCTGGCGCGCAGGTTGCGCATGGCCGCGCGCAGTCCGGCGGCGTCATGCTCCCGCCCCAGGAAATGCAGCCGCTTGCGGTCGAAGGCCTGGCCGCCCAGGCTGACCCGCAGGATCCCGGCCTCGGCAAGAGTATCACAATACTCCGGCGTCAGGTGCTCGGGATTCGCCTCCAGGCTCACTTCCGCGCCAGGCAGCAGGCGATCCGCCAGCAGCCCTTTCAGCGCCAGCAGGAAATCGCGGTCCATCAGGCTGGGCGTGCCGCCTCCCAGGTAGAGCGTGCCGGCGCTCCCCGTCCAGGCCGGCTGGCCCAGTGCGCGCTCCAGGGCCTGCAGCAGCGCTTTGCCGCCCTCGCGCAGCACCTGGGGATCCCGTGTGACCTTGGCGTAGAAATCGCAGTAGCTGCAGCGCCGGGCGCACCAGGGCACGTGCAGGTAGACGCCGAAGGGCTCCTTCACCCCTCGTCCCGGAAACCGTAGCCAATGGCGCCCACCACGCGAATGGCGGCTTCCCCGCAGAAGGGTACGCAGAGCCCGCAGCCCACGCAGCGCTCGGGATCGATGCGCGCACGCAGGCCGAGCCCCGCCGCTCCGCCATCCTGCGTGATACAGTGTTCCACCGGGCAGGAGGACAGGCAGTCCCCGCAGCCGGTGCAGCGCTCGTTGACGGTGAACCAGGGGCGGTGCGGAATGCGGTCGGCAAAAGACTCCGTCGGACAAAGGCCGATCAGCGGAGCCAGGTTGCGGCTGCGGCTCAGGTCGATCACGCGGCGTCCGTCCCGGGCCTGGACCGCATGCTCCGTGAAGCGGTTGTCCAGGCAGCGCCCGCTTTCGCGGCAGCCCAGGGAACACAGATCCTGCCTTTTCAGCAGAGGATCCGCGCTGGCGCAGCGCACATGGACCTGGGCGTCCGAGGGCAGCAGGTGCAGCACGCCCCGCGGGCAACTTGTCACACACTCCCCGCAGCCCGTGCAGCGCTCGGCGTCGATCCGCGGCAGGCCCTGCTCCATGCGGATCGCTCCTTCGGGGCAGATCTCGGCGCAGTCGCCCTCGCCCAGGCAGGCCCAGGCGCAATCCCGTTCGCCTCCGTACTGCAGCTGCAGGTCCCGGCAGCTGCCGCGCCTGGGGGAGACGAAGCCGAGGCGGTTCTCACCGGGTGAGGAGGCGCAGCCGGCGACGGCGACGGCGCTGCTGCCGTAGCCCTCCCAGCCGGGTTCGGCAACGCTGGTTGTCACACGGCTGCGGAACTGCAGTCCGGCGGGAAGCGGCGTCGCCGGCCCGCGGTTCTTCGGGACGCTCGCCGGGTTGCGGCGCCGATCCAGCCAGAAAAGCAGTCCCAGGAGAACCAATGGTAGAAGTACATGAATCACACCCGGCCCTCCAGCAGCAGGCGGAAGCAGTCCCAGAAGAAAAGCAGGAAGGCCACGAGCGCCAGGCGGAAGGGCAGGCCCTCCACGGAGGCCGGACTGCGGTTGAGCCGGAACTTTTCCTGCGCTCCGCTGAGCACAAAAAGCAGCACCAGGGCCAGTGAAAGCCAGAACAGGGGCGCGAGGGCCGCCAGGACGGCCTTCGGCAGCGGCAAGGCCAGGGGCGCCAGTGGAAAGAGCAGCGGCAGCCAGACCAGCCCCGGCAGGATCATGTAGAGCTCGAGCACCTCGCGATCCCGTTCTCCAGTGGCCAGCCGCAGCAGGCGAATGGCGAAGAGTCCGAGCAGCAGAACGCCCACCTGCGGCAGGGCCTGTTCCATGGGCCCCATGCGCCAGGCCCAAAGCGCCGCCGGGGCCAGGGCCAGGCCGCTCAGGGGCAGCAGCCACCAGGTCCGGCCGAAGGCATTGAAGCGCAGCTGGCGCACCAGCACCACGGCCAGGAGAGGACCCATGACCAACAGGAGCAGCGGATGCACGTTGAAGGGCGCGATCATGCTCTCCTCCTGCGCAATCGGCGCAGCAGCAGCTGGAAAGCGGACAAGAGCAACAGCAACCCCAGCAGCCGCGGCAGGCCCGGAATGCCCGTGGCTGGCAGCAAGGATTCGCCGAAACCCAGCAATGCCAGGAAAAGCAGCGGCAGGGGCAGGGCCAGGCTTGCGCGCACGGACCAGGTGCGGGCTTCCTCCGGCCCCGGCCGGTGAATGCTCTTCAGGTAGAGCAGGGCGCTGCCGTGCAGACAAAGCACCAGGGAGAGGCCGGCCAGGGGCAGGCTCTCGCGCAGCTCCGTGACCTGCAGCAGCCATTGCACGACTCCCAGCAGCAGGGGTCCCAGCGTCACCAGCAGCAGCACCCGCCGGCTGTCGCCCGCCGGACCTTCTCCCAGGGGCAGCACCGTCAGGGCCAGCAGGGAGAGCGGCAGCAGCAGGATCAGCACGATCCAGTGCAGGAGATCCGGCGCCAGGCAGAGGGCCGGTCCCAGGCAGCAGGCGTAGCTGGCCGCCTCGATGGGATTCAGCCGGTGTTCCTGAAAAGGGCGTTCACGCGTCAGCGGATTGTGGCCCGGAACCCAGCGGAAGGAAGGGGCGGGCTTCATCGCGGTCCCCTGGGCAAGGTCCAGTAGTCGATCCAGGGAACCAGCGCCCCGGCAAGCGGCAGGGCCAGCAGCAGGCCCGGATCCGGCAGTCCCAGCAGCAGCGGCGCGGACATGCAGAGTCCCAGCAGCAGGCCGTAAAGGGCGCGGCCCCGCGGAGTCATCGGCGTGAAGACCGGATTGGAACTGTAGAAGACCAGCAGAAGACACAGCGGGGTCGAGACCAGCGCTCGCAGGAAGGGCGGCGATTCGACCAGGGAGGCCGCGTCCAGCAGGCTGAGCACTCCGCCGCAGACCAGCAGGGCTATGAAGGGCGCTTTCCAGTCCAGCACTCGGCGAGCGAAGAGCAGCACCGCGCCCGGCACCACCAGCAGCAGGCTGAGCTGCCCCAGGGCGGCAGCATCCGGCGCCCAGAGAAACTCCCGCCAGCCGGGAAGGCGCAGGGTCTCCTGCAGGCCGGCAATCCGGTCCAGGCCCTGAATCTGCCCGGCCTGATCGATCGCGATCCGCTCCAGTTCGCGCAGGGCGCGCCAGGCCTCGTCCCAGACGGATACCGCGCGGGGCGCGTCGGCGATCGGCCAGCTCAGCCAGCCTTGGGGCAGCCACCAGAGCGCCTGCAGACCTGCCTCGCTGCCCCTGGAAGAGGGGGCCAGCAGGAAGAGCAGCAGCCTCCCGACGATGGCGGGATGAAAGGGGGTTCTTCCCATGCCGCCGAAGAACTGCTCACCGACCAGCGCTGCCAGCAGGGCGCAACCGAAAAAGGCGAGGGGATCCACTCCCACCGGACAAAGGAGCGCCAGCAGCAGGCCGTTGAGCAGGGAGTGTCCGTCGCCGAAGCGCTGCCGGTTGCCCAGGGCCGCCTTGACCAGGGCCTCGACTCCAATGAAGGCCAGGACCGACAGCGCCTGAAGCCTGAGGGCGGGCAACCCCCAGGCGATCCACGAGACCAGCACCAGCGGCGAAAGGGCCAGCAGGGACTGCAGATGCATGCTGCGCAGGCCGGAACCCTGGCGCAGCAGGGGCATGGGAGGCAGGACGCTAGCTTTCATCGCGCGCCTCCCTCAGCAGCCAGCGGCCCTTGCGCAGGCTGTGCCCCAGGTGGATGCGGCTGGGACAGACCCAGCTGCAGATGCCGCAGTGCAGGCAATGGTTGAGCCCCATGCGACGGGCCTCCTCCAGGCGCTGTTCCTCGATCAGGTGGGCCAGGCGCGGCGGGGCCAGGTTCTGGGGGCAGGCGTCCAGGCAAAGACCGCAGGTGATGCAGGCGTCCTCGATGCTGTCGGCAATCTGTCCCGGATCCGGCGCGAAGACCGTGCGCAGGGGCGGCAGCAGGGGCATCTCGCCTCCGGGCGCCCGGCTGCCGGTCAACAGGCTTCCCAGCAGGAGTTCCCCTTCCGTGCCGTCCAGCAACGCCTGAAGAGGCAGTCCCGACGGCACTTCCAGCACTTCGGCCTCCGCCTCTCCGCGAGCCCAGCTGATGAGGAAACGGTCCGCCGGGCCGACCTGCAGACGGCGCTGCAGCAGGGCCAGACGTTCCATGCCCAGGACCAGCAGCCCCTGGGAAGGCAGCGGCCTCAAGGGGTCCGGCTCGGCAAGGGCGGCTTCGAGCCGCGCCAGGCGGCGGGCCAGCAGCAAGGGATGCGCGCTGGGATAGTCAGGGGAAAGCTTCAGCGGACGCAGTTCCGCAAGAGGCGCCAGGCTTGCCTTCAGGGCCAGGGCGTCTTCTTCCTGGTGATCATCGAAGGCGATCCAGACCGATGCCGGCCGGCAGCGCTCCAGCAGCAGCTGCAGGGCCGGCGCCAGCCGCGGATGCTCGAGCTCGTCGCGGAGAGCCGCCCGGCGGCTGCGCTGGCCGAACTCGGTCTCCACGCAATTGATCAGCAGGATGCCGCCCTGGCCAAGGAGTTCCAGTTCGTAGTCCAGCGGGAGGCCTTCGCTGCTTTCCATGCCCTGGGCAGAGAGCGCCGTCTGCGGGTCCAGGGGCGCCTCGTCCGGCGCGCTGACCTGGAGCAGGACGCAGGGAACGCGGCAGCCGTCGGCCAGTGCCCGGTTCTCGACGGCGAGCACGCGTCCGGAAGCCGGTGCCAGGCGGGGACGCGAAAGCAGGCCGCAGGCCTCGCTCAAGGGCTGGCCGGAACGCACCTCGTCGCCCGCCTGGACCAGCGCTCGGGCCTGGTCGTAGCGATAGCTGCGCAGGGGAAGGATCAGGTTGTGCCCGCCCCGTTCAAGTTGTCGCAGGGGAGGTGCATCGCGAAGACACCATCCGGCAGGCCGAATGCTTCTTCGCAGGCGCATGCGTTGCATGGACGTCTTCCAGAAGGTCAGAACCGCGTCCGGGGCTAGTCTTCCCGGCTCCGGCGCAGTTTCTCGAGTTCAGTCAGGAATCCTTCGGCGTCGCTGAATCGCCGGTATACGGAAGCGAATCGAATGTAGGCCACCTGGTCGAAATGCAACAGCGCCTCGAGCACGATCTCGCCGAGTCGGGCGCTGGGGATCTCCCCGCTGGCCGCTGCCGGACCCTGGCAGCCGCGCTCGATGTGATCCAGCAGCTCCTCGACCTGCTCCGGCTGCTTGCCCCGCTTGTGCAGGGCCTGCTCCAGGCCCCGGCGAAGCTTGGCGCGGCTGAAGAGCTCACGCTCCCCGTTCGCCTTCAGCACGGTCAACTGGGCGCCCTCCACGTATTCCCAGGTCGTGAACCGCGTGTGACAGGAAGTGCATTCCCGGCGGCGGCGCGTCTGCTTGCCTTCCGCCGCGGGACGGCTGTCGATCACCGTGTCCTTCAGGCTGCCGCAGGAGGGGCACTTCATGCGCCGAGAGGCTCCCTAGCCATAAAGCGGGAAAGCCGCGGCCAGTTCGCGCACCTCGGCGCGCAGGGCCTCCAGCCGCCCCTCGTCCTTGGGCTCTTCCAGGGCCCGGTCGATGATTCCCGCGATGCGGCGCATGGCGTCTCCATCCATTCCGCGCGTGCTGAGGGCCGCCGTGCCGATGCGAATGCCGCTGGTAATCAGCGGACTGCGCTTGTCGAAGGGTACCATGTTCTTGTTGACCGTGATTCCCGCCTTTTCCAGGGCCTTCTCGGCCAGCTTGCCGGAAATGCCCTTGTCACTCAGGTCGAGCAGCACCAGGTGGTTGTCCGTGCCGCCGCTGACCAGCTGGAAGCCGCGGGAGAGCAGTTCGTCGGCCAGCGCGGAAGCGTTGGACTTGACCAGGCGGATGTATTCGCGGAAGGAAGGCTGCAGGCACTCCTGCAGGGCGACGGCCTTGGCGGCGATCACGTGCATCAGCGGACCGCCCTGGATGCCGGGCATGACCGTGCTGTCGAGGATCTCGCTCTGCTGTTTGACGCGCCCGCTCTTGGCGGCGACCAGGCCATGGACGTTCTCGTAGTCCTTGCCCATGAGCACCATGCCGCCGCGCGGACCGCGCAGGGTCTTGTGCGTCGTCGTCGCCACCACGTGCGCGTGCGGCAGGGGGCTCATGTGTTCGCCCGCCGCCACCAGGCCCGCGATGTGCGCCATGTCGACGAAGAGCCAGGCGCCGCAGTCCTCGGCGATCTCGCGGAAGCGGGCGAAGTCGATCTCCCGCGGATAGGCGCTGGCCCCGGCGACGATCATCTTCGGCTTGTGCTCCTTCGCCGCGGCGACCACGGTCGAGAAGTCGATGCGCCCTTCCGACTGGGATACGCCGTAGGAGACAAAGTTGTAGAGCTTGCCGCTGAAGTTGACCGGGCTGCCGTGGGTCAGGTGCCCGCCGTGCGACAGGTCCATGCCCAGCACCGTGTCGCCCGGCTGGAGGAAACTCATGTATACGGCCATGTTGGCCTGGCTGCCCGAGTGCGGCTGGACGTTGACGTAGTCGCAATCGAAGAGGGTCCGGCCGCGCTCGCGGGCCAGGTCCTCGACGGCATCCACGTGTTCGCAGCCGCCGTAGTAGCGGTTTCCCGGATAGCCCTCGGCGTACTTGTTGGTCAGTACGCCCCCCTGGGTCTCCATGACGGCCCGCGAGGTGAAGTTCTCGCTGGCGATCATTTCCAGGTAGTCCTGCTGGCGCTCCAGCTCCTGCTGGAGAATCGCCTGGACCTGTGGATCCTGTTCCTGCAGGCTTTTCATGGCGTGTCCCTGAATTGGGGCGCGGTGCGCAGGCGCCGCGCCGGAACCGGTTCAAGAACGGAGGACTGTCCTAGCAGCCGCTCAGTTCGTGGATCTTCTGTACGCGCGCCTCGTGGCGCCCTCCGCCGAAGGGCTCGTCCAGCCAGGCGGCGAGGATCTCCAGCTGCAGGGCGGCGTCGCGCATGCGGGCGGCGAGGGCCAGGCAGTTGGCGTTGTTGTGTTCGCGGCTCAGGCGTCCCATTTCCGGCTCCAGGCAGAGCGCGCAACGCACGCCCTTCGCCTTGTTGGCCGTGATCGAAGCGCCGATGCCGCTGCCGCAGATCACGACGGCGCGCTGCAGCTCTCCTTCGGAGAGGGCGCTGGCGCAGGGATAGACCGTGTCCGGGTAGTCCATGGACTCCGCCGAGTGACAACCGAAGTCCCGCACCGCAAAGCCGCGCTCGCGGAGCGCCTGGATCACCGCGAACTTCAGTTCCAGGCCCGCGTGATCGCAGGCCACGCCGATGGGCAGCTGTTCCACTACTGGACCAGCCAGCCGTAGCAGTCGTGCCCTTCCAGGGTCTTGCCCTGGTTGAGGAAGCGGTCTCCCTTGGTCGGCAGGACCGGTTCGAGAGCGTCCTTGCGGCTGCGGGCCGTTCCCCGGAAGGAAGGATCGCTGACACGGTCGTACTCCTGGCCCGCCAGTTCGTAGGCCAGCTTGTCGTAGAAGTCGAGCTTGCCCGCGGCGGCGCACTGGTCGACCTGGGCCTCGACGATCTTCGCCCGCAGGATGTAGCTGCCGCCGAAGGAGGCTTCGCTCGAGATCGCCCGGTTGGCCCAGGTCCGGGCCGCCTTGAGCTGCCCCTGCTCCATGTAAAGGTTGCCGATGCGCACGCGCGTTTCCGCCGTGCCGCCCTCCAGCTCATCGAGCTTCTTGAGCGCCTCGATGCCGCCGCTGAGGTTGTTGACCTGGATGCGGCAATCGGCCTGCATGCGGTAGATGCGGGCGTCGGGCGCTTCCGACGCCAGGGCGTCCAGCAGGGGGCCGGCCTTGGCATAGGCCTGGGGAGTGGCGAAATCCAGGTAGGCCCGGGCCAGGTCGGTGCGGGCCTTGACGTTCGTCGGGTCGGCGGCGACCTGCTCTTCGAGGGTCTGGATGATGTCCTGGATGCTGAAGTTGCGCTTCATGATGCGCGTCTTCTCTTCCAGGTAGCTGGTATTGTCCGGTTCCAGCCCGATCAGCGTGTCGAGGGTCTCGAGCACGGCCTGCCAGCTCATCGTGTCGCCCTTGTCCCGCGCCTGGTTCTCCTGGATCTTCTTGATCGCCAGCCAGGAGGCGCTGTCGTCGGCCTTCAGCCCCACGGCGGCACGGTAGGCCTCTAGGGCCTTGCCGTCCATGCCGTTGTTGTCGTACAGGCGGGCCAGGCTGACGCGCTCGTAGTACTCGTCCGGACGCTGCTCGACGGCCAGCTCCATGATGGCGATCGCCGAGTCGGGCATCTCCATCTGGCTGTAGCACAGGCTCCAGTACTTGAGGTGCGCGGCCTTGTCCAGCTCCTCGTCCAGGCGGAAGACCTTGGTGTAGTTGTCCGCCGCCTCGCGGTAGGCGCCCTGCTTCTTGTACTCGGTGGCGAAACTCAGGTGCATGCCGATCTCCTGCCGGCGCGCCTCCTTTTCCGCTTCGCTGAGCTCCGCCTTGGTCGGCGCCTCGGTCGCCACTTCCTGATAGGCCGAATTGCAGCCGATGGCCAGCAGCCCCAGGGCCAGCCAGCCCACAAGCTTGTTCATGATCGCATCCTCGTCTGCTTGTGTCACCGGGTTCTGCTCCGGGTGACGTCCAGGGTCGATTCCGTTTCTAGTCGTAGCTGCGCCGCAGGAACCAGAGGTCGCTGCCGGCGAAGGTGACACGCAGCCTGGTGGTGCGCTCCTCCAGCCCCAGGTCGCTTTCCCCGCCGAGCATGCTGTACTCCAGGGCCAGGTCGAGCCAGCCGCGGCGGGCCCTCGTGGGAATGCTGCAGCCCAGGCTGAGGGTGGTCGAGAGCAGGTCCTCGTAGCGGAGCCCGCCCTGCTGTTGCAGCGCGTTCCAGGCGAGGTACTCGTTGCGCAGGCGGAAACCGGAGCGCCAGTCCCACTTGCGGTACCACTCCACGGTGAAGTCGTTCTCGTGCACGCGCTCGAAGCCGAAGGCCAGGCCGGTCGCCGCGTCCTGCAGGCGCGAGACGGGTGTTCCGCTGCTGTTGGTGCCCAATGTGGTGGAACTCCAGTCTTCCCAGGAAAGGTCCATGTGCGTGACCCAGTTGCCCCGCTGCCAGCGCAGGCCGAGTTCCAGGGAAGAAGGCAGATCGGAACTGCCCAGGTCGACCTGGCGGTCGCGGTCGTTGCTCGCGCTTTCCTGGTCGAGGAGAAGGTCGACGGGTGTCGCCGGGCGGTAGACCAGGCCCAGGCTGAGGCCCGGACGCACCTGGGCCACCAGGCCGAAGCGCATGCTGTAGCCGTTGGCGCCCAGGCGGTAGTTGTTGGCCACGTCGAAGGGCGGGGCGGCGGCGGTGTGATACAGGGAGTATTCCTGCCTCAGGCTGCCGAAGAAGAAGCCCAGCTCCACGCCGGTCTGCAGGCGCCCGTCCAGCCAGGCCTTGCCGGCTCCGAGGGTCGCCAGCGAGAAGCCCCCGCTGCCTTTGAGGAATTCGTAGTACTCCTCGTTCTCGTCATTGGTGCCGCGACTGCTGAGGGCGAAATTCATGCGGCTGAAGGGCCGCAGGCCGACGGCCAGGCTTGTCTCACGCCAGGTCAGGGGGAAGGAAAGCAGGAAACTGTCGAAGCGGCCGACGGTCTCGCTGTGGCTGCCGCCGGCATTGTCGCTGATCTGCTCGCGCGCTCCGCCGAAACCCAGCTGCAGCCTCGTCAAGCGCCCGCTGTGCAGGGCCGCCGGATTGCGCAGGTTGATGCGCAGGGTATCCAGCTGGGCCAGGCCGGCCCCGCCGCGACCCATGTCGGCGGCATTGCCCGTCCATTCGATGCGTCCCCAGCCGCCGCGGGACAGCGGCCCGGCAAGGGCGGCGCCCGCCAGCAGTAGCAGCAGGCCAAGGGTCATGCGGGTCTTCATGGCTGCCCCCAGGGCTCGGGCGACTCGGTCATCTTGAAGACCAGGCGCGGTTGCAGGCTGTCCCCGGAAAGGGGCTCGACCAGGCGCAGGCGGCGCAGTTCCAGGTCGCTGGGACTGTAGCGCAGGGCAATGCGCAGGCTGTCCTCCGCATTGAAATCGCTGCGCTCGGTCCAGTGCTGCACCAGGTAGTTGACCACGCTGAACTCGATCTCGACCTGTTCCTCCACCTCTTCTTCCAGGAGGGTCTCAGAGGAGTAGAGTCGGAATTCATACTGGGCGTCGTTCAGATCCAGCGTTTCCGGATCGTAGGAGTCGACTCCGTACATGTGGAGGATGCCGTTGCCGGAATTGAAGGAGCGTTCGAGGATCGGCAGCCGAAGGTAGGCCTTCAGCAGGCTGGCCGTGGCCGGGCGAAGAAGGGTGTTGTCGATCATGGGCTGGAAGGGAGGCAGCTCCAGCAGGACCTGCCAGGCTCCGGTGGCATTCAGCGTCAGGCCGTCGCCGGGATTCTCGTCCAGCACGACGCCGTTCTGCCATAGGCTGGACTGGAAAGCCCAATTGGTGGAATCCTGCAGCCCGAGCTGCTCGTCAATCCAGTAGTCCTGGAAGTACAGCCGGTAGCCTGGCCGCAGACTGTTGTTCCAGCCCTGCGCCAGCCAGGCCAGCATGCCCTCTTCCCCATCGGCCATGCGGATCAGCAGGGTGCGCCGGTAGCGGGGCGGGCTGCTGTCGGGCACCAGGGTCGCCAGGGAATCGCTGGCGAACCACCATTCGTGTTCGCCCAGGCCGCGGGTGCTGAAGATGCCGCCTTCCGGGTCCACGTTCAGTTCGCCGTCCTCATCCCCCCAAAGGCGCTCCTGCTGCAGGAACTCGAATCGGGCGCTGTCCAGGACCTGGGGCGCGCCGTCGCCGTTGAGATCCTCCCAGAGAAGGGAATCCTGGACCTCGTCGCCGTCGAGGGGATCCTCGATCAGCAGGAAATCCAGTTGGCGGGAAGGGAATTCATTGTCGATGTCCGGGCCGAAGAGCACGCGGCTGGAATCCTTGTCCATGCGCATCGAGAAGACAATGCTGTCCACGCTGACCGTATCCGGGATCAGGCTGATCGTGTCCGGCAGCTGGTACTCGAAATGGACAATCATCTGCGCCTGCAGGCCGTGGGCCGGCAGGTTTCCGGTGAACTGCAGGTCGGCGTAGCGCAGGTGCTGTTCGACGGGGAAGGCCGTGGCGCGGGTCACCATCAGGCTGTCCCAGAAGCCATTCGGGTCTCCGCCCGGCTGGCCGCCGACAGCGCTCAGTTCCTCGTCACAGGCGATCCACAGGAGGGAGCAGAGTCCCAGCAGGAGAAGCACGCGGCCGCCCCGGCGGCCCCGAAAGAAGAGCATTCGACTCGTTCCAATCTTGAAGAAGGTTTCTTGCCATGCCTAGGACTGCACAGGCGGCAATTCCGTTCCGCGCGGGTCCACCGGTCCCTCATGGGACGGCCTGGCACGAATCACGAAATATAAGGGAGAGCAAGGGGAATCCCCGAACGGATGCAAAGAAAGGCGGCCCCTCCCGAAGGAAGAGGCCGCCTGTCGTCAACGGGCCTGGAGCCTCAGACGATCGATCCGGAATCCTGGAGGTCCTGCATCAGCCTCAGCTGTGCCTGCAGGAGCCCCAGTTCGAAATCCAGCCGACGGTTGAGCGCCACCAGTTCATCGCGGAGTTCGGGGCGGGAAAGCCGGACGTGCAGGAACGTGGTTGGGCTGTCCTTTCCCGGCTCGCGATCACGGTTTGTCTGTGCGTACATGACCCCATCCTCCTGATTGGAACCCGTTCTCCTTCTTCCGGGGGCCAAGGTGCATGGAATCGTCAGGGCCGAGGGTGCCAGCTGGCACCCGGGCGGGTTGATGCCGAACAAGCCCGCGAGTGCGCCAGCGCACCTGCAAACCTGCATCGGAAGCGGATCGGAAAAAGAGCGTCGACGCCTCAGGCGATGCCGTGCTCTTTCTTGTAGGCGGCCCAGTTCTGCTTCAGGTGCAGGAAGGCGGCGAAATCGGCTTGCAGCAGGAAGGGGTTCTCCCTCGCTTCCTGCCCGATGCTGCTGAAAGGCCGGACTCCCACGTCGTGTCCCGGCCAGACGCGGGTTTCCGCCGGAAGCGCCAGCAGGACCTTGTGCAGGCTGTCGTACTGGGTGCGGGCCTGCTCCTCCGTCGCGGTTCCGCCGATCTTCCCCACGAAGAGGGTGTCTCCGGTGAGGACATGGCCGGGTTCGCCCGTTTCCCCGGGAACCAAAAGGCAATGACTGCAGGGTGTGTGGCCCGGCGTAGGCAGCAGCTGGATCTCTTCGCCGCCCAGGGCCAGGCGCTCCTGGTCTTCCGGGCAGAGGTCGGCGGGTTGACCCGCATTTCGGGACAGGACGAGGCGCCAGTCCCCTTTGGGGATGAGGGGGAGCCCGCAGAGATGGTCCGCGTGGCCATGGGTGCCGATGACCCAGCGCAGGCGGGCAGCGGATGCATCGAGCGCGCGAAGCAGTCCGGAGGGGTCTTCCCCGGGATCCACGATCGCCGCCTCGCCGCCGGAGAGCAGCAGGTAGCCGAAGTTGCGGTCGCCGGCAACGGGAATCTGTTTCAGGATCAAGGGGATCTCCTCAAGCGGTTCCAAGTCAATTGTCATTCCGTGGCTTGACCACGGAATCCTTCTCCACGTCGCAGACCGGAGGGGCATCAAACCTCCACCCACCACGCTGTCATTCCGTGGCTTGACCACGGAATCCTTCTCCGCGTCGCAGACCGGAGGGGCATCAAACCTCCACCCACCCTGCTGTCATTCCGTGGCTTGACCACGGAATCCTTCTCCGCGTCGCAGACCGGAGGGGCATCAAACCTCCACCCACCCTGCTGTCATTCCGTGGCTTGACCACGGAATCCTTCTCCACGTCGCAGACCGGAGG
>JAUIFJ010000071.1 GCA_030429345.1 bacterium
CGGAAGCGCCTTCGCCGACTTCGACTACACAAACTCACTGCATGGGGATCCTAACCAACTGAAATTATTCGAGTTTTAACCGGACACTAGTGGGTCCCGCCACGGAATGACAGCGGGGAGAGCCTGCTCGCGCCCTTTCCACCGTCCGCGTCATCCCGTGGCTTGACCACGGGATCCTGCTCCGCGTCGCAGACCGGAGTGCTGCCTTTCGCGCACACTCAGCCATCCAGTTGGCCCTCCGGCCTGCGGCTCCCTCGAAGGATTCCGGTCCCGCCACGGAATGACAGCGGGGAGAGCCTGCTCGCGCCCTTTCCACCGTCCTCGTCATCCCGTGGCTTGACCACGGGATCCTGCTCCGCGTCGCAGACCGGAGTGCTGCCTTTCGCGCACACTCAGCCATCCAGTTGACCCTCCGGCCTGCGGCCCCCTCGAAGGATTCCGTGGTCCCGCCACGGAATGACAGCGGGGAGAGCCTGCCCGCGCCCTTTCCACCGTCCGCGTCATCCCGTGGCTTGACCACGGGATCCTGCTCCGCGTCGCAGACCGCATCGCTGCCTTTCGCGCACACTCAGCCATCCAGTTGGCCCTCCGGCCTGCGGCCCCCTCGAAGGATTCCGTGGTCCCGCCACGGAATGACAGCGGGGAGAGCCTGCCCGCGCCCTTTCCACCGTCCGCGTCATCCCGTGGCTTGACCACGGGATCCTGATCCGCGTCGCAGACCGAAGTGCTACCCAGCATCCTGATCCCCAAGTACACTACTTGCAAGATCAACCCAACCCGGATTGTGAGCCTCGATCAACTCGACTTTCCAGGCTCTTCGCCAATCTTTCAGCCGCTTTTCTCTTCGGATCGCCAAGTCGATTTCCTCGTGCCACTCGACATAGACCAGTCGGTGAATATTGTAGCGGGCAGTGAAGCCCTGAAAGTATCCGGTTCGATGCTGCCAAAGGCGAGTGCGAAGGTCGGATGTGACTCCGACGTATAGCGGGCCGGTCTTACGTACGGCGAGGATGTATACGGCATAGGCTTTCATCTTCGCCAGTGTAGGATGTATTGGCGTTGTTCTGTGGGGTTTGGCGGCGAGGGTGGAAATGTAGAGTCGGAGTGTCCAGTTTCGTATACACCGGTGTGTTTTTAGACTTCTGTCTGCGACGCGGATAAGGATCCCGTGGTCAAGCCACGGGATGACAGCGTTGGCGAAAGGGATTTGGAATTCCGGCCTTCGACGTGGATGGGGATCCCGTTGTCAAGCCGCGGGATGACAGAAAAGGGGAAGGGGATTTTTGGGATTCCGGCCTTCGGCGTGGAGAAGGATCCCGTGGTCACGCCGCGGTATGACAGAGAAGGCGGCCACGGGATGACAGCGTTTCCTATTCCTCGTCGTCCTCCCCACGCTGCGGAGGGGCGCCGAAGCGGCTGTCTTCGTCGCGCATGGCCTCTTCGTAGGCTTCCATGGGAGGCAGATCCGTATAGATCATCTTGTTCAGCAGGTGCAGGTGGTCGTCCATCAACGCCAGGTTGCCGCCGATGGCGTCGTTGATCACCGCCCCATCCAGGGCCTGCTCCCGGCAGAGGATGTAGGTCTTCAGGGCCAGATGCCCCGTGTTGAGGTCGAACTCGAAATCCCCGTAGCGCTGGCCCACGTTCAGGCGGGTGATCAGCTCCATCATCGCGAAGCGGCGCTCCATGGGGACGGTCAGCGGCAGGAAGGAATAGAAACTGCAGATCTCGGCCTGCGAATCCCAGATCACCCGGCATTGCCAGGTGCCGGCGGCGCCCGCGTAGGTGGCGTCGATCGATTCCTCTTCCGGATAGAAGCGATGCTCCCAGTCCAGGTTCTTGAAGTAATCCAGGATGGTGTTCAGCGGATTGGCGCGCATGGTTTCTCCTTCCAGGAAAGCGCAAGGGCACAGGTCCGGCGATTCCGGCAGTCCGCCCAATGTATCAAGGCCGCCACCCCCCGGCAAGCCTCCCTCCGTTCAGCTTCCATGTGAACCCGGCACGGGGCAGAACCGATAGGGAACAGGATGGTTTCCCTATCGGCGATTGCCCCGGCAGCATGAGGTTTCCTGCTTGAATCCATTGGCCTTCTTCCTGGTTCCGCTGACCTGTATGGTCTGTTTCGCAGATGCCCTTCCCGCACCCTCGGCCGCTGAGATGGCGCGGGCGATGGGCTTTTTCCATCGGCAGCAGTATTCCCGCGCCTTGATGGAATTCGAGCAGCTCAGCCACAGCTGCGGCGGCTGCAGCGGACCTCGCTTCATGGCGGCGCGTTGCCGGCTGGACCTGGGACTCTTCGCCGAAGCGGAAGTGGAACTGGAAGAACTGGTGCGGCAGGATCCGCTCAATCGCTCTGCCTGGATCCACCTGGGCATGGCCCGGGAAGCCCTGGAGGATTGGATCGGCGCTGCGGAGGCCTTTGCCGCCTGCGACCAGAAGGGCATCCCGGCAGACAGCTTGACGCAAGCCTTGACCCGCCGCAGCACCCTCAATCGCGCGCGCGAAGAGATCCGGGAACGGCAGCCGGATCTACCGCCACCGAGCCCGCTTGCCGACGTGAACTCGGAAGCAGACGAATACATGCCCGCTGTGTCCGTCGACGGCCGGAGACTCTTCTTCACCAGCAATCGCAGCGGGGGAGCCCAACCACGTGAGGACGAGGACTTCTGGGTCGCAGAACTGCGCAATGGAAAATGGCAGGATCCTGTCAATCTGGGCGCACCACCGAATTCAGCGCTATCGGAAGGAAGCTGCAGCTTCACGGCGGAGGGGAGCCTGGTCTTTTTTGCCGCATGCGACCGTCCGGAAGGATTGGGGGATTGTGATCTCTATCTAAGCACACGTGGCTCAGGCGGCTGGTCCAGGCCGCTCAATCTGGGGCGGCCGGTAAACGGGCCATCCTGGGACAGTCATCCGGCGCTCAGCGCGGACGGCCGTCGGCTCATCTTTTCCAGCAACCGTCCCGGCGGATTCGGCGAAACCGATCTCTGGATCAGCGAGCGCGTCGAAGAGGGCTGGTCGGCTCCACGGAACCTGGGGCCGGTCATCAATACCGCAGGCCGTGAGGAAACCCCTTTCCTGCACAGCGACGGCCACACCCTCTACTATAGTAGCGATGGCCTGCCCGGCTTCGGCGGGCTGGACGTTTTCTATTCCGTTTCCGGGGAAGATGGGTGGAGCTCCCCGCTGAACCTGGGCCCGCCGATCAACAGCAGCGGGCCGGATGTGGGGTTTGTGACGCCCGGCCTCGGAAGGCAAGGTTACTATGCGCGCTTCGATTCCAGCAAACAGCACATGGATCTCTACAGCTGCGATGTTCCAGCATGCTGCCGTCCGGATGCTGCGGTTCTGCTGCAGGGCCTGCTTGTGGACGCCGACAGCGGGAAGGGGCTCGGCGGGCGTGTACGCCTGGATGACCGGGCGGGCGCGGGCGGCACGCGCCAACAATGGAGCGACAGCAGCGGTGTGTTCCACTTCCTGCTTCCGCCTGGTGGCCAGCTGGTCTCCGCCAGCGCGCCGGGCTATTTCTTCACCTCTCTCTACCTGGACGCCGACAGCAGCGAAGTCCATCTGCGTCTGCCCCTGCAGCCGATCCGCATTGGTGAATCCGTTGTGCTGGAACACCTGCTTTTCGACTACGACCGGGCGAGCCTGCAGGAACTGAGCCTTCCTATCCTGGAAGCGGCCCTGAACCTATTGCGGGAAAACCCGGGCCTGGTGCTGGAGCTGCAGGGACACACCGATTCCGAAGGCAGTCCGGCATACAATCTTGACTTGAGCCAGCGCCGGGCGGACTCGGTCCGCGACTGGCTGCTGGCCCGGGGTATTGCCCCTGAGCGCCTGGTTGCCAGGGGCTATGGGGAGAGCGCTCCCCGCGCTTCGAATGCCACTCCTGCCGGCCGTGCCGAGAACCGTCGCAGCGAACTACTGGTGTTGGACTTCCTGCCTGTCGAGGCTTCGCCATGAAGGATCTTCCGCGCGGTGCCAGGGACGGTGCCAGGCACGGTGCCAGGGACGGTGCCAAGGACGGTGCCAGGGACGGTGCCAAGGACGGTGCCAGGGACGGTGCCAGGGACGGTGCCAAGGACGGTGCCAAGGACGGTGCCAGGGACGGTGCCAGGGACGGTGCCAGGCACGGTGCCAGGCACGGTGCCAGGCACGGTGCCAAGGACGGTGCCAGGGACAGTACCAGGCACGGTGCCAGGGACGGTGCCAGGCACGGTGCCAAGGACGGTGCCAAGGACGGTGCCAAGGACGGTGCCAGGGACGGTGCCAGGGACGGTGCCAAGGACGGTGCCA
>JAUIFJ010000038.1 GCA_030429345.1 bacterium
TGGCACCGTGCGTGGCACCGTCCCTGGCACCGTCCCTGGCACGGTGCCAGGGACGGTGCCAGGGACGGTGCCAGGGACGGTGCCACGCACGGTGCCACGCACGGTGCCAAGGACAGTGCCACGCACGGTGCCAGGGACCGTGCCAGGGACGGTGCCAGGGACAGTGCCAGGGACAGTGCCAGCCACCAAGCCAGCGCAAGCCTGGTGACTTGTTCGCGAGAGGGATCCTTTCCCCACATGGCGCCCTTCATTTGTAGATTGCCTGCGGTTCCACGTCGGACAACACCACCCTCGACAATCTTCCTCGAAGACAGGTCCAATTCACTTATGACGAAACGACTTCGCCTCCTGCTTCTGCCCTGCCTCCTTTCGGCAATTCTATATCCGCCGCAGAGTCTGGCCGACTACGTGATCAAGAAGGAAGTGGAGAAAAACCCTCGCCGGCAAGCAGACATTCCCTGGACGGACAACCGCACGCATCGCATGGGCAACATCTGGCTCACGGTCAACAACTGGGGCTGGCTCGGAAACTTCAACGACTACGACACCGACGCCTACCGGGATGCCGAAGTCGATGACTGGGCTCCCCAATGCGAAGTGCCGGGCGGCAGCAGTGTCCAGTACCTCTTTGCCGCCGGACTGTGGATCGGGGGCCTGATCGTCGACGAGAACGGCAATGCCACTCCCCGCGTCTCAACCGGAGCGGACGGCTATGTGGCCGGCGAGGCCCACGAATTCTACCCCGGCGAAGGTAGCGGGAACGTGATCAAGGAACGCACGACGCGGCAGAACAGCACCAACCGGCTCGGCAACTACATCAGTCACGAGAACGCGATCAGCGAACAGGACTTCATTACCGCGTATACGGACACGCTGGTCGACAACCAGTTCACCCCGCCTGTCGATGGCGTGCCGCACGAACCTCTCGGAATTCGCGTCACACAGAAAAGCTACAGCTGGAGCTACAACTACGCCCGCGACCTGATCGTGATCGACTACGAGATCGAGAACATCGCCAGCAAGTTCCTGCGGAACCTGTATGTAGGACTGTATGTTGACGCCGACGTCGGCCGCCGTGGCTATTCCGAAAAGAACCTGGATGACATCGCCGGCTTCGCCGACACCGCCTGGGACAGCCTGCTCCAGCAGGAGATTCCGATCAACACGGCCTGGATCGCCGACAACGACGGCCGCGACGCGGACATCGACCAGGGCAATTCCTTCACCTGTCCTCATGTCACCGGATTCCGCGTGTTGCGCAGCCCCAATCCCAAACTCGAGACGAGCTTCAACTGGTGGACTTCCAGCAGCAACCAGAACCAGGATTTCGGCCCCAGCTGGGAGAGCTGGCTCGAGCAGGAGGAAGGCAGCTGGACCCAGTTCCGCGGCACGCCGATGAACGACGACGAGAAGTACTTCATTCTCTCCAACGGGGAATTCGACTACAACCAGTGGCATGTGGACGACGCGGGCTGGGTCTCCGGAAACCCCCAGATCGTATACAATGCCGACAGCACCATCGCGCGCAGCGAGGACTGGCAGACTCCGGGCGGTGATACGGAAGATGTCGCCAACGGCTACGACACGCGCTACCTCGTCAGCTGGGGGCCGATGGGCGTCTTCGATCACGAGGACCGCACGGGACGCTGGATCTACCGGCTCAACCCCGGCGAGAAGTTCTCCTTCACGGTGGCGCTGGTCGCCGGTCGCGACTTCCACGACCGCAACCGGCCGCAGGCCGAGGGCGGGGCACTCGACCCCTCGCTCTACAATTTCAACAGCCTGGAGAACACCAGCCTCTGGGCCGCCAGGATCTACGACAACGAACTGTACGACACGCCGATCTTCGACTTCGGAAACGACGGTATTCCGAACACGAACGACGCCGACGGCAGCGAGGGCGATGGCCTGCTCGACACCGGCGACGGCTGGTACGGAGAGGATGCGGGCAGCGACGGCCTCTACGCCGAGCTGCCGCCCGGCCAGGACAGCGTGCAGGTCTGGTATTTCGGACACGAGATGGGCTGGTATACGGGTCCGGACGAGGACGGCAGCGAGAACAACGGCCGCCTCGACCCGGGAGAGGACGAACTGCTCTGGAACCTGGCCAATTTCGCCGCCGACTCGGGCTACGTATACGCGGGCCCGCGCTTCTCGCAGGGCGGCCATTCCTGGATACCCGTATACGGAGGCGGCCGGGAACGCGCAAGCTTCGGCAGCGGCGGGGATCCCGACTGGTTCATCGGCCACCTGAACCTGAACGGGCTGCTGGACCGCGGCGACGGCATTCCCGACTTCCAGGGCCCGCCCCCCCCGCCGCCGCCCGCGCTGAGCTACGCCACCGACGAGAGCAACATCTACCTGCGCTGGCGCGACAATGCCGAAGGCTACGTGGATCCCTTCAGCCGCATCCGCGACTTCGAGGGCTACCGGATCTGGGTCGGCAACGAGAACTTCGAGGACAGCTACAGCCTGCTCGGCGAGTACGACCGGGTCAATTTCGCCTACTACGACCGCCTGGGCCGCCTGCGTACTCCGCCCGACGATCGCGGCTACCTGGAGGCCCCCATCGACACGACCATCGAGGGCTGGCTGCGGCAGCCCGTGGGGAGCAACAACGACCTGCGTGCGCTGATCAACCCGCGCGGCTGGACCGAGCCCTTCGAGGACCTGAACGAGGACAAGCTGCGTAACACAGAGGAAAGCTACCAGGACCAGAACGGCAACGGCGTGTGGGACAGCGGAGAGCCCTTCATCGACAGCAATGCCGACGGCGCATGGACCGCGGGCGAGCCCTGGGAGGACGAGAACGGCAACGGCCGCTTCGATGTCGCCGACGACTATACCGTCTACGAATTCGTCGTGCCCCACGCGGGCGCGCTCTATCCGCGCTGGTACGCCGTCACCTCTTTCGACTTCGGCGACTACCTGACCGGGACCGAGAGCCTGGAGAGTTCGAAGACGGCCAATGCCACGGCCATCGCCCCCTCCGGCCTGCCGACGCAACCGGTGCGCGCCGTTCCCAATCCCTACCGCTTCGACCAGGACTACACGCGCTCCTTTGCCCATTCGGATGTCTCTCAGAACGGCCTGAGCTGGGAAAACCAGGACGATGGCACAGCGCGCTTCTATCCCTCGACGGACAGGCGGCTGGATTTCGTCAACCTTCCCGAGCAGGCCCTGATCCGCATCTATACTCTCAGCGGGGACCTGGTGCAGATCGTGCCACACAATGTAGACGGCGACAACGACCGCAACTGGTCCAGCCCCTACTCCGAAAGCTGGGACCTGAACAACCGCAATTTCCAGATGGTCGGCAGCGGCCTGTACTACTTCAGCGTAGAGGACCAGACCCCCGCCGGCAAGGGCAACATCCAGACCGGGAAGTTCGTGATCCTAAAATAGACCTCTTCCAAACTGTAAGGGCGTCCCGAGAGCTCGCACGGAGAGCACAGAGAAGACTTGATAGGAAAGGGGTGCCCCGTTGGGGCACCCCTTTTGAGTATACACTCTCAGTGTTCTCTGTCTTCTCCGCGCCTCCGTGCGAGCTCTTCGCTCAAAGGTCCCCAATCCGCGAGAGCAGCAGCTCAAGGTAGTCCTCGGCGGCGGTATCCGGCTGGAAGTCCCCGAAGACGCTTTGCACGTGCGCCAGGGCGGCGTCGTAGTCCTGGAGCTTGTAGCGGTTCCAGGCGGCGATCTTGCGCACGCTGCGGCCGTCGACTTCCGCACGGTAGTCGAAGCTGTAGGCATTGCCGGCCAGGGTCAGCAGGTCCTCCGCCCACTCGATGGCCTGCACCGTGTCCAGCTGCGCGCTGTGGAAGTGGGCCAGGCCGGCCCAGGCGTCTGCGTAGTTCTCGCGGTGCGTGTCCGCGGCCAGGAAGTTGGCGCGGATCGCTTCTGAATAGTCCGGTCCGCCGTTCTCGCTGAGCATGGCCTGCGACCAGGCCAGGCCGCAGTAGGCCTCGGCGTGGGTCGGATCCCCCTGGAGAGCCTGCTGGAACTCCGTGCTCGCCGTGTTCCAGTTGCCGTCGGAGAAGGAGCTCCAGGCCTGTGTCACATTATCGTGACTGACGCCGCCGTCATCGTCGTCGTCGCAGGCACCCAGCCAGAGCGCCGAGAGAGCCAGGCAGGCAGCAGCCGTTCGGGTCAGTGTTCGCTTCATGGATCCTCCAGGCGCTCCGCGCCGGTTAAGGCGGCTAGCGCAGCAGCACCATCTTGATTGTCGCATTCCGCGGACCGGATTCGAGGCGAGCGAAGTATACGCCGCTCGCCTGGGGCAGGCCGTTGCGATCCCGTCCGTCCCAGCTCAAGGTGTGGACACCCGCTTCCAGGTCGGCGCGCAGCAGTTCCCTGACGACCTCGCCCAGCAGATTGTAGACCACCAGGCGTGTCGGCGCGGCCTGCGCCAGATCGAAGCGAATCGTCGTTTCCGGATTGAAGGGATTGGGCCAGTTGGCATGCAGGCGGAAACTGCCGGGCAGCTCCTCCACCTGCTCCGCGGGCACCAGGGCCACCAGGCCGCTGCCGCGCAGGCTCGGGCCGGCATCCCCGTCCTCGAGGGCCAGCCAGCGACCGTCCGCGCGACGGGCCGGCAGCATGCCTTGCTGTCCGGCAAAATGCAGCTGTGACACACTGTTCTCCGGCTGCAGCACCATGTGCGCGGCCGCGGCCTCCGGATGCTGCGCCAGGGAAGGCAGGGCCAGGAGGCTTCGCTGTCCGCTCTCGCTGCCGGACCAGCTGAGACTTAACGGGCCGCCTTCCAGGGCCAGTTCGCCACTGCCTCCGGCAGCCATGCCCACCGGCAGGTCCGTACTCACCGGAACGCCGTGCAGGTCTTCTCCGCTGATCTGGATGCTGCTGAGATCGCTGCCCAGCTCCACGGTCAGGTAGTAGATCTCCTCGCCGCTGCCGATCACGGCAGAGCCGGGCACCAGGGTCATCGCCTCGACTTCTCCGCCCGCGCCGGTCGCCACCGCATTCAGGGAGCCCATCGGCTCGCTGCAGTAGATCGCCAGCTCGAAGGTGTTGAGGAAGAGGCCGTTCTCCAGCAGCGCCAGGGAAAGTCCAGGCGCCGTGCGGTCGATACCTACCGGAATCAGGCCCTGCAGGGCGCTGACCTGGATGCTGCCATCCGCCACCGCGCGCAGGCGAAGGGACAGCCCCTCGCCCTCGGGCAGGCCCTCGAGGCCCGCGGCGACATCCACGGCCCCGGTGTCGGAGACCGTCGTGTTCCACAGGCTGTTCAGCGAGGCGTCGAGCAGGGTGACTTCATAGGAAATGGTCGCCGCTCCCAGGCGTTCGACCAGCCCCTGGTGGTCCCAGCGGACAACCGTCTGCGTCGGCGTGAACCAGTCGTTGGGCTGCGGCCAGAGCACGTTCACCGAGATGCTGGGGTCGTTCTGCGGCACCTCGGTGGTGAAGAGGATCGCGCTGCCCTGCCCGGGAACCGTGCAGGTCGGCGCGGCGAAATTGGCATAGGTCACTTCCAGGCCGTCGTTGTGGCCGAAATTCGTGATGCCGACCGTTGCGTAGTTGTTGTCCACATCCACATTCGTGACACGCTTGTACTGCATCAGGAACTCGTTGTCTCCGCTCGTCGTCGGACGAACTGCCTGGTCGTAGAGGATCAGCTGGAACTCCTGCAGCGGCTGTCCCGGGTCTTCCCATGCGTAGCGGGCGTAGGTGCGGCTCCAGGAGAGGATCAACGCGCCCTCCGCCTCGTCGTAGCGGGTCAGGACCGGTACGTGGACCGAGTCGCCGGCCGCCGTATACATGGGCTTCAGGTCGTCCCACCAGGCCATGATCATGTCCGGCGGCCCCAGGCTGCTGGGAATGTTCCAGTTGCGGAAATTCGCCATCCAGGTGCTGCCCATCGAGATCCAGCCGTTGCTGCAGACGCTGATGCGGTTGTAGGTGTTTCCGTAATAGGTGAAGTCGAAGGGAAGATCGACCTCGGCCACCTGGTCGTCGATCACGTAGAGCCGCTCGTCGAATGTGCCGCCGTACTCCGGATCCAGCTCCTTCCAGTCGTATACGGGATGATCGATAATGCCGAAGTCGCCGCTTTCGATGGCGTAGTAGCCGTGGCGATCCGGTCCAAGCGGGCCCGTCGGCACTTCCGTTCCGTTGGGGCCGCTGAAGCTCACCTGGCCGCTGAAGCCCTCGCCGTCGACCACCTGCAGCGTCAGCGGAACCTCCTGGCCCTGGAAGAAGCTCAGACCGCCGGCAACCGTGTATCTCAGTTCCGCCGTGCCGTCCACCGCAAGATCGCCCAGGTCGAAGGCTTCCGTGTCGATCACCTCCAGGCGATCGCTCCCGGATACCAGCGTCACGGCGGCAGCGGCCAGGTCGGCCACTCCTCCGGCGCGCACCAGGAGCACCAGCTCGTCCTCCTGGCCCGGGTCGACATGGTCCGCGCCCGATGCCAGGCTGATCTCCTCCACCAGCAGGGCCTTGTTGCGCACGTCCAGCTGGATCACGGTGATCGGGTCGCCGCCTCCAGTCACACGAACGACCACCGGCACCAGCTGCCCCTCGGGGACGGAGGGAAGGATGCGCAGGGAGAATCCATCGGCGGATTCGGCGGTTGCGCCACCGGCCAGCGTGTTCCAGGAAGCGTTGCCGTCCAGAATCTCGACCATGGTCTCGTCGGCTTCGAGCACGGCGCTCAGAGCGCTCAGCTCGGTCGCCCCGTGGTTCTCCAGGGTCGGGAAGAGCTCCAGGCTTTCCCCGGCGCGGATCAGGTCGTCCGCCGTCTCTTCCTCGATGCGCGTCGACACCAGGGCCGCCAGCTCCGCCGCGTCGTTGACGCTGATGCTGGCGGTGCCCGGCACGTACTCCAGGTGGTTGGCCGTCAGGGTCAGCGTGGTTTCGTCGTCCAGTTCCAGGGGCAGCACCAAACGGCCCTGCTCGTCGGTCCGGCCGCGGGCGCGCAGTTCGGAATTGGCATTGCCGCTGGTGATCGTCACGACGGCATCCGTCAGCGGCATGCCGTCATCCCCCTGCAACACGATTTCCAGGTCCTGGTGCCCTGTCACCAGCTCGGAGGTCACCTCGACGCTCATCGTCTTCGGCGTGCCGCGCCAGATCTTCAGGTCGGGGTCTCCGAGCACGTTGTATACATGAAAATAGAAGAAGGCGCCGTAGGGATCGTCGCGGATCAGCGGGTAGCCGCGGTAGAGCTCCATCTTTCCGTTCAGCAGGGCCGCGCCCACCGAGCGCAGGTCCAGATCGAAAATGGCGTTGAAGAAACCGGAGCACACGGGGTTGTTGAACTGGGTCCGCGTGTGCAGGTCGCTGGGGCCGACGAAGGCCACGGCGCCGCCCAGGGTCGCCGGGTTGCCGAACTGGACGAACTTCTCGCCGAAGCAGGGGTCTTCCACTCCCGCTCCGCCGAAAGCCCCTGTCTGGCAGACGAAGCTGGCCACGACGGGCATGCGCAGGCCGTTGGTCAGGCCCTCGATGTCGTTGCGGTCAAAGGCCGGAAAGACCCAGCCGTTGCTGTTGGCCCAGCCGCGATAGCTGACGATGTTGCGGCCGGCGTTGATCGCCGCCTGCACGGGGGGGCCGCCGTCCGACAGGGGCGGATAGAAGAGGCTGTCGCCCGTCTCGACGCACCAGCCGTTGGAACGCATCTTCTCGATCACCCAGCGGCTGGTCAGGTTGGGGCTGATCGGCGCGTTGCCGTTGTCGGCATAGTTGCAGCTGACGACCAGCCCCCGCTCGTGCCATTCGCAGGGCGGCGTGCCGATCGGCGTCTGTGATTCATGCACCACCGGCTTGCGGGCCACGGTGAAGAGCTGCTGGGCGTTGTCGACGCTCATGCGGCCGACAAGGATCTCCGGCAGGTAGTCCTCGCCCTCCTGCAGGGCGTACTTGTGATCGGTCACATCCTGCTCGCCGAAGGAACTCTGCACATAGCTGGTCGGACAGGCGTTGAGCCCGTCCTCGTCGCCCACCAGCAGGATGAACTCCGGCCGGTCCGTGTCCCACACCTGGTTGAACCAGGCCTGCAGGTCCGCGTATTCGATGGTGTTGACATTGCCGCCCGGAATCGTGCTGAAGGGCACCATGCGCACGTCGAAGCCCTTGCGGCGCTTCCAGCTGACGAACTCGCCGATGTAGGCCATGTTCATGTAGGCGTCCGCGCCCGTGATGAGATACACGGGAAAGCGGCTGTCGTCGACATCGTTGTAGAACTGGCCGTGGTTGGGCACCAGGCCGCGGTAGATCTCCTCCATGTTGGAGGTCCAGCTGTGCTGCTGGCGCAGCTCGTTCGCGCCGGCGACGCCTCGGTCGTACTCCAGGCGGATCCGGGCCGAGCGCAGGAGCTCCATGCCGTTTTCTGTCACACGCAGGGGCTGGATGCTGAGCGGCGCCAGGCGCAGGTCGCGCAGGATCGCCGCCTCCCCCAGGTGGATGTGCTCGCGGAAAAGGCCCTCGTAGGCCTCGCGGGGCGTCTCGATGGACGGGCGGATCTCCCCGTTCTCGTCCTCGCGGCCGAGGGTCGGGGCATAGCCGGGAAGCACTTCGCTGTGGAGTTCCTCGACCACAAGGCGCAGGCCGCCGGTGGGGGGAATCTCGTAGAGGTCGCTGCTGCGCGGCAGCAGGTATTCGCCATCGAGGCGCAGGGTGGTGAAGCCTTCCGGGCTCCAGTCCGCCAGCGCCTCCGGAGAAGGCAGGGCCAGGTCGGCCAGGTCCACGTGGATCACCGTGGCCGAAGCGCCTTCCGCCTCGATGCGCAGGGGCGCCCGCGATTCCAGGCTGGCGGCCAGCAGGGCCGGCGCCAGCGCGAGGCCGATCCCGATCGAAAGGAAGGGGGTCCGTGTCATCATGTCTTGTACTCCGTGTCTGGGGACCTTTGCCCTTGAGGCTACTTGACCAGGGCCACGCGGCGGTTCTCGCGGAAGAGCCGGCGGCCGTCCTGTGATACGACAGCGTCCAGGATGTAGACGCCGCTGGCCAGCCCGCTGCCGTCCAGGGGCAGCAGCAGCTGGCCCGAGTCCAGCGCCTCGTTCTGCGTCAGCGTCGCGACCCGGCGACCGAGCAGGTCGTAGAGATGCAGGTCCAGGCGCGCGCCCGTATGGGTGGCGGGCACCTGCAGGCTGACCGTCGTGCGGGGGTTGAAGGGGTTCGGGGCGACGCCGAGCGCGAAGCCGGCGGGCAGGACGGGATCGGCCACATCCGTGGCTTCCGTGTTCCAGCTCAGCCGCACGTTGCGGACGAAGAGCCCCTGGTCGTGCACCGTGCCATCCGTCTTGACGCGGAAGCCGACGGAGATCTCGGAGCCGGTCCAGGGCGACAGGTCGACGACGGCATGCTCCCAGCGGTCGCGCTGGCCGGTCAGGCGGATCACGTTCTCCGACTGCTGCATGCCCATGTCGTGGATCACGACGAAGGCCGAATCACGCCCGCCTTCCAGGTTCCAGGCATAGTCGAATTCCAGGGTGCCCGGCGTGTGATCGCGCACGAGGGCAGCCAGTTCGAAGCTCTCGATGCTGCGCAGTTCGCAATCCATGTCGTCGGCGCTCCACAGGCCGGGCGTGTCGTTGAAGGCCATCTCGCCGAAGCGCTCCTCGACGACCCAGCCGCAGTTGGTGCCGAGCTGCTCGAAGTCCTCCAGCTGGTCCAGGGCCACGTCCAGGTTGGGTTCGTTGCCGTCGCGCGGGTAGAGCACCTGGCTGCCGGACAGGGCGCCGAAGAGGTCCAGCGTCACGCGGGCGCTGATGTGGCTCCCGGAAATCGCCTTCAGCGTATACACGCCCTCGGGAAGCTCGGCCGTCAGCGAGGAGAGGTCCTCGTAGACCAGGGTCGTGTCCGACCCGTGGTCGTAGAGCTCGACCCGCTCGACATTCAGGCTGCCGCCGCCGTAGGCCGTGAAATCCAGGTCGACGGCATGGCGCGGCAGCTCCTCCAGCATGACCTCCACCTGGGTCGGGGCGCTGTTGCCGATCGCCTGCTGGAAGGTCTGGCTCACATAGCCGTGCTTGCGCAGGGCCATCGTATACGTGCCCGGCCAGAGCAGGCGGTAGTAGGCGCCCCACTGGGGATCCGTGCGGTAGTAGGGCGCGCAGTCCGGATGCATCACCTCTTCCAGGCGCAGGCGGGCCTCGAGGGGCGCGCCCTCTCCGTCCGTGACATGCAGCTGCAGGCCCGGCGCGTCCTGCTGGTAGCCGATGATGCGGCGGCAGAGCCAGTAGAGCCCGTCCAGGTTCTCGTCGATGATGAACTGGATCTCCTCGCTGTCCTGGGGCTGCATGCCCTCGTCATGCTGCGTGCCGACCTCGATCAGCAGGCCGACGGCCCCGTAGGCGCTGTAGATCCAGTTGTGGTGGTTGCCCTTGCGGCCGCCGCCGGCGATGTTGCGGTAGAACTCGAAGTTCTCGCCGGAGATCTGGTCGCCCATGGTGCGCGTCAGCGTCTGCTGCATGTCGTAGTCGCGCGGAGGACAGGTCTTGCCGACCTCCCATTCCCAGGGATGAATGATGATCTCGTGATTCGTCGAGGTGCGGGCGCTGTGATACGCGACCGCGGCGACGAAACGCTCGCGCTCGGTCTGCAGGGCAATGGCGTTGCACTCGGGCTCGCTCAGGGGCGCCGGACCGCGGTAGTAGTCGAACTGCTCGGGGTCGGCGTTGACGGCCCACAGTGGATCGCCGTGCTCGAACCAGGCGGGGTAGTTGCGGTTCAGGTCGACGCCGCAGCTGTCGTTGCCGATGCCCGGCGTGATCTGGCAGATGTGATCCGGCAGGAAGTTGTGCAGGTTCTTGCGGTAGGTGCGGTCCGTTTCCGTGACCACCACATCCATGCCGTCCGGATTGTTGGTCGGCACCACGTGGATTTCCATGGCCTGCAGGAAGGGCGTGTAATTGGGATGCCCCAGATCGCCCCAGTGCGCCAGTTCGCGAATGAAGGCCATGCTGATGTTGACGCCGAGGATCTCTTCGGCATGGCACTGGCCGTTGACCCAGAAGGCCGGCTTGTCCAGTTCCTGGTCCACGTTCTGGCTCAGCTTGACGGACCAGATAGGCCGCATGCTTTCCCAGGCGTAGCCGATGGAATCGACCCGCATGATGGTGGGATGAGCCGCCGCCAGGCTGTCCAGCTCGTGCTCGATCTCGTCGTAGGTGTAGTAGTAGTCGTCCAGGGCCGCATGCGCCATGCCGGCGAGCAGCAGGCCGCCAAGAGCCATCCAGGTGCGCTTCATTCTGTTCTCCCGGGAATCGCGCGGTCTTCACACTCAAAGACCATTGGTTTGGGAAGGCAACAATTGTGCCGATGCCGGAAAGCGCTGGCCCTCCGGCAAGTTGTTGTTTTTCAAATACTGATTCGCCTTCCCGGCCGGGCAGGCTCAGCCTGGGGGTTTCAGGCCTCTTGCGGCCGTATGGAAAGCTTGACGGACGTCTGGCCGAAAGAGGCGCAGCTCAGCCTGCTTTCCCTAGTCCACCATGACCGCGCTCTTGATCAGCACCGGCTCGATGGGCACATCCTGGTGAAAACCGTGGTTTCCCGTCGCCACCCGGGCGATGATGTCCACGGAGTCCATCCCTTCGACAACTTGCCCGAAGACCGCGTAGCCGAATTCCTGGGGAGTCGGGGCCTTGTGGTTGAGAAAATCGTTGTCGACCAGGTTGATGAAGAACTGGCTGGTCGCGCTGTCGACCACCTGGGTACGCGCCATGGCCAGGCTGCCGCGCTTGTTGGGCAGGCCGTTGCCGGCCTCGTTCTTGATGGGCTCGTGGTTCTTCTTCTCCTTCATGTCCGGGGTCATGCCGCCCCCCTGGATCATGAAGCCCTCGATTACCCGGTGAAAGACCGTCCCGTCGTAAAAGCCTTCTTCCACATAGCGCTGGAAGTTGGCCGCGCTCTTCGGCGCCTTCTCGAAGTCCAGCTCGATGAGGATCTCGCCGGCGCTGGTATCCATGCGGACGCGCTTGTTCTCGCTCACGCTTGCCCCCGTTCTACTTGAGTTTGCGGACCGACTCGATGGTCACGGTCTCGACGGGCACATCTCCCATCGGACGGCCGTCGGGACCGCTTTTCTGCCCTGTCTCGACGGTCTTGATCGCGTCGACCACCTCCATGCCCTCGACGACCTGGCCGAAAACGGCGTAACCGAAGGTGCGCGCGTTGGTGGAATCGCGATGATTGAGGAAGTCGTTGTCCTTGACATTGATGTAGAACTGGCTGGTGGCGCTGTTGACCACATTGGTCCGCGCCATGGCGACGCTGCCGCGCAGGTTCTTCAGGCCGTTGGCCGCCTCATTGATGATCGGCTCGCGGGTCTCCTTCTGCACCAGGTCCTTGTCGAAGCCGCCGCCCTGGATCATGAAATTGTCGATGACGCGGTGGAAGATGGTGCCGTCATAGTAGCCGTCGGCGGCGTACTGCTCGAAGTTCGCCGTCGAGGCCGGAGCCTTTTCCGCGTCCAGCTCCAGGACGATGCGCCCCTTGCTGGTGATCATTTCATAGCGCGGATTGTCGCTGGTGGCTGCTTCTTCGGTCGGTTCGGCTTTCTCGCCGCTCTTGCTGCAGGCCAGCAGGCCCAGCAGCAGCATGAACAGGCCCAGGCGGAACAGGTTCCGGGTACTTCCCTGCATGGATGAAACTCCTCTCGAGGATTCGTTCAAGCCCTTGGACGGGCTGTGTGTAAAAACCGATCAAAATAGAAAGGCGAAGCGGGAGGGGCAATCAGCGGGGGAAAAGGGGCAACTGGCCATTCGCCTCGGCCTGCAGCCTGGATCCGTTTCCGCTCTCGCCGGCCGCGCTTTCGCCGGCGGCAAGATGGAACCAGTCGGAAATGCTGTGACGCCTGAGCACTTCCAGCGGCAGATCCGCTCTTCCGGCTTCCTCCAGGGCGCGACGCCCGGACTCGAAGACCTTGCGGGGACAGTTGTTGTTCTCGCTCAGGTGCCCCAGCAACACCTGGCGCAGTCCCGCATGCGTCAGCTCGCCCAGCAGCCCGGCGGCCTGGTCGTTGCTCAAGTGACCGCGTCCGCCGCGAATGCGCGCCTTGAGCCGGGCGGGATAGGGACCGCGGCGCAGCATCTCCGCGTCATAGTTGCTTTCCAGCAGCAGCAGCTCGACCCCGTGCAGGTGCGAAAGCAGCGCGGGATCCGGGCGGCCCGTGTCCGTGCAGACCGCCAGGCTGGCTGATGGGCCTTCGACGCGGAACATCAGCGGCTCGCGGCAGTCGTGGGGAACGGCAAAGGGCGTGATACGAAGACCGGCAAGCGCGAGCTTCTCCCCGGCGCGGATCACCTGCAGCTGCTCCGACCCCCGGAACCTGTGAGCGCAGCCGGCCAGGGTTCCCTTGCTGCCGTATACGGGGATTCCCAGCGATCGGGCGATCACGCCGGCACCGCTGGTGTGGTCGCTGTGGGCATGGCTCAGGAGCAGGGCGCGGATCTCGCAAGGGTCCGCTTCCGCCTGCTCAAGGCGCCTGCGGATCTCGCGGCCGCTCAGGCCGGCATCCAGCAGCAGCAGTCCTTCCGGTCCGCGCAGCACGAGGCAGTTGCCGCTGCTGCCGCTGGCCAGGGAGCAGAGGGCCAGTTCACTCGGCACGACGCTGCTCCTCCTTCAGGCGGCGCTGTTCGTGTCTCACATTCAGCTTGTGCAGGCGGCTCTGCTCGTCCTTGTCCAGGTCGGCGAAGCCGTAGGCAAGCTGTCCCTTGTCGGCCTCGCCCTCCAGGCGGCGGAAGACCAGCCGGCGGTCCTTGAGCTCCAGGCAGTCTTCGTTGTCCTCGAGGCGCAGGCGCACACGGGCTTCGCGATGTCTCACAAGATGATGCCCTTCCGGCAGGAGGACATTGAGCCGCAGCCCCCCGGCGCTCAGGTTGTGCAGCCGGGCCCGGAGCCACCAGGCCTCGAGCCAGCTGCGGCCCAGGCTCTTCCCCAGGGGACGGTTTTCCAGCGGAAGCTGGATCACGAAATCCAGGCCGCGCTCGACCCGGTACCATTTGCGCCGCTGGATGCGCCGCGGCTCCTCCGCCAGGCGCAACTGCACGCGAGGTCCGGTGGGAAGCAGGGCCGCGTCGGCGACCCGCCCCTCGAAAGCGAGCATGGCGTCCGGGCGCGGAGCGCTGCCGCTGAAGAGAGCGCCACGCAGGAAAAGCTCCAGGTCCCCCGGATCGAAGCCCGCGCCGTCGAGCACCAGGAGGTCCTCGACGGCATCGACGACGACCAGTTCCAGCACTTTCTGCCGGCCTTGTTCGCCCGCCCGGTGCAGGTAGACCCGCATTGAACGCTGGAAGGCACTCATCCTTCGGCGTCCTTTGTGGAACACGCCAGACGCGTCGCCCACTCGGCGCAACGCGCTGCGACGGCTTCGGGCTCCGCGTTTCCGTCCTCGCCGTAGAGGATGGCCCGTGAGACATTGACGAAATGCGGGGGCGTATCGGCGCTCTTGCCGCGCAGGACCTCCAGAACTGCCTGCAGATCCCCGCCCTGGCTGCCGAGCCCCGGCACCAGCAGCGGCAGTTCCGGATGCAGGGCGGCCACCTCGGCCAGCTCGGCGGCGTGTGTCGCCCCGACCACGGCTCCCAGGCGTCCCGCGGCCCAGTCACGGTTCCATTCCGAGACCTTGTCCAGCACGCGGTGATACAGCGCCTTGCCGCCGCAGTCCAGGCGCTGGAAATCGGCGGATCCGGGATTGGAAGTCAGGGCCAGCACGAAGGCCGCGGCGGGCTTGCCGGAGGGCCGCTCCGTTTCCAGGAAGGGCTGCAGGCTGTCGGCTCCCATGTAGGGCGCAAGAGTGATGGCGTCCATGTCGAGATGCTCGAAGACCAGGCGCGCATAGGCCTTCGAGGTGTTGCCGATGTCGCCGCGCTTGGCGTCGGCAATGACGGGCACGCCGCCGCGCTCAGCCTGCAGGATCTCGGCGAGGGTAGCCACCCCATCCGGGCCGATGGCCTCGAAAAAGGCCAGGTTGGGCTTGTAGACCGCAACGGTGTTCCGGGTTGCCTGAAGTACATCGATGCACCAGTCCCGGACGGGCTGCGCGCGCAGCCAGTAGCGCTCCGGCAGCTTCTCCGGAACGGGATCCAGACCAAGACAGAGGTGCGTTTCCGCATGGCGAAGGGCTTGCTGCAGGAGCTCCATGGACACCTCAAGAAATGGGGTTGCGAAGGCGACTCGGACAATATAGGGTCCGCATGCCTCGTCTGCCGCAGGGAGATGGTGCCTGGGACGGTGCCAGGCACGGTGCCAGGGACGGTGCCAGGGACAGTGCCAGGCACGGTGCCAAGGACGGTGCCGGGGACGGTGCCAGGGACAGTGCCAAGGACAGTGCCAGGGACAGTGCCAGGGACAGTGCCAGGGACAGTGCCAGGGACAGTGCCAGGGACGGTGCCAGGGACAGTGCCAGGGACGGTGCCAGGGACGGTGCCAAGGACGGTGCCAGGGACGGTGCCAGGGACAGTGCCAGGGACGGTGCCAGGGACAGTGCCAGGGACGGTGCCAAGGACAGTGCCAGGCACGGTGCCAGGGACAGTGCCAGGCACGGTGCCAGGGACGGTGCCAGGGACGGTGCCAGGGACAGTGCCAGGCACGGTCCCCTGGGAGAGGTCAGGCGCTGTCGGACCTCAGAAGCGCTTCCCGCGTCGCTTCAGGTTGCTCAGCACGCTGCCCCCGACGACCAGGCCTGCGCCCAGCCAGGCCGTGATCCCGGGCGATTCGGCAGGAATGTGCTCCGGCCAGATGGCGTGGCCCAGCAGCATGAAGCACAGGGTGAAGAGCGGCACCGTCACCAGGATCATGCTGACACGGCTGGCTTCCAGGTGGTTCAAAGCCTCGGAGAAGGAGCCGTAGGCCAGCAGCGTGTTGATCGCGCTCCAGACCAGCAGCGCCAGGCCAAGACCGGAAATCCCGGGGATCGTCGCAGGCGCGGCCATCGGCCAGAAGAGCAGGGCGCAGCCCCCGTACACGATCAGCAGCACGGCCTGGGATGGCAGTTCGCGCAGCAGCTGCTTCTGGCAAAGCGCGTAGACGGACCAGGAAACGGCGGCAACGACAATCCATGTCAGCCCCGCCGATCCCGCCTGCAGCTCCGGCCACTGGCCGCGGAATACGGGCCAGAAGAAGAGCCCCATGCCGATGGACAGCAGGACGATTCCCAGTCCCTGCATGCGATTCAAACGCTCCCCGAAGAAGACGAGACCTCCGACCAGGAACAGCAGCGGCGCCAGCTGGATCAGGACCTGCGCCGCGCTTGGTGATACATGGGCCAATCCCCACATGTAGAAGGCGTAGTTCCCGCCCAGTCCCAGGATCGTCCCCAGCATCAGCAGGCGGCGCGAGCGATCGGCGCGCCGCAGGAAGGAGCCGACGATCCGCCCCTGGAAGGGCAGCAGCACAAGCCCGGCGACCAGGAAGCGGAACCAGGTGACCGTGAGCGGGTCCAGCTCCTGCAGGAGCTGCTTGAGCACGATCGGCAGGAAGCCCCACAGGAAGGCCGTCGTAAAGGCCAGCAGCGCTCCAAGCCCGCGGCGTCCGCTGATGCTGTGTGTCTTCATGCTGTCCTACAGGCCCGGCGGAAGCTCTTCGGCTCCCAGCCACCAGGCGGCGAGCACGAAGCCGCCGACAACGAGCAGGGGCGAATCGCCCGGCGTATCACGGAGTCGCTCCAACTCCCCCCCGTTCAGGACTGCGGCGTCCTGTCCCCCGAGCTCTCGCCAGAAACGGAGCAAGTCTTCGGGCTCCGCCAGCCGCGGGTGCCGGATGTCCGCCAGCAGCAGGCGCTCGCAAAGGGGGTGCAGGGCCCGCAGCATGTCCCGGTGATCCTTGTCCTCCATCGCGGCGAAGACGACCCTGAACCGCTGTCCCGGGTGACACTCGCCCAGTTCCTGCGCCAGGGCGCGCAACCCGGCAGGATTGTGCGCCACGTCGACGAGCAGGGGCGGATCCTTGCGCAGCCACTGGCGCCGCCCGGGAAGCGTGTTGCACCAGGGCCGCGGAGGACGAAGCTCCGAAAGCCCCGGCAGCAGGGAGAGGCCCCGCGAGGCCAGGGCCCAGGAAATGCGATCCACGAGGCGATCGGGAATGCAGGTGCCGCCGGGAAGCATGGCAATGTCTTCGTGAGACAACCGGTGCAGATCGGCTTTCGCGTCGAGGGCCACGGCCGCCGCCGCGTCCGCGGCCTCCCGCGGGCAGGGTCCGAGCAGCAGGGGCCGTCCCGCGCGGGCAATGCCCGCCTTGTCGGTGGCGACACGCGCCAGGCTGTCTCCGAGCCAGCGCGTGTGATCCAGAGACACGCTGGTGATCACGCCGAGTTCCCCGTCGACCACGTTGGTCGCGTCCCAGCGTCCGCCCAGCCCGCACTCGATAACCGCCCAGGGGGCCCCCGCGCGCCGGATCGCCAGGAAGGCCAGGGCGGTCAGCTGCTCGAAGTAGCTCGCGTCCACCCCCGCCAGGGCGGGTTCCAGTTCGCGCCAGGCCGCGAGAAAGGCCTCCTCCGAAAGCGACGCGCCGTCCAGGGCAATCCGTTCGAGGGGGCTGAAGAGGTGAGGCGAAGTGTATACGGCACAACCGCGACCACTGGCGGTAATACACTCCCCCAGCAGGCGGGCCAGGCTGCCCTTGCCGTTGGTGCCGGCAATGTGGATCACGCGGAAGGAGCGCTCCGGGTGGTCCAGCCGCCGGACCAGTTCCCGCATGCGTTCCAGGCCGGGGAGGATGCCGAAGCGGCGGCTGGCGTGGATCCGTTGCCAGGCAGCTTCCAGGGCCGGGCTAGCCGGCGCCATTGCCGCCCTCGCGGTAGAGTTCGCGGAACTCGATCACGCTCTGCGCCAGCGCGCGGGCAATGCGTTTCTGCCCGTCGCGACTCAGGATGAACTTCTCGTCCTGGCGGTTGGTGATGAAGCCGCACTCGAAGAGCACGCTGGGCATGCTGGCGCCGACGAGCACGAAGAATCCCTGCTGGTTGATCGGGCGCTTGCGCTGGTTGCCGACCCCTTTCATGTTGCGTGCGATCAAGGCCGCCAGGTTCTGGCTTTCCTCCACGTAGGCCGACTGGGCCATGCTGGCCAGGATCCAGTTCTCGACCGTATACTCCTGCTGGCGGTTGTCCTCGAAGGAGATCACCGAATTCTCGCGCAACGCGACCTCGCGGGCGTGCCGGTTCTTGCCCGGCCGCAGGAAGAAGACCTCCCAGCCCTTCGCGCTGCGATTCTGCGCCGCGTTGGCATGGATGCTGATGAAGAGCTTGCCCCCTTCGCGGTTGGCCATGCGTGTGCGCTCGCCCAGGCTGAGGAAGGTGTCGTCATCGCGTGTCATCACGATGCGCAGGTCGGGAAGAGCCCGGCGGAGCTCGTCGCGCAGAGCTAGAGCGAGGGCCAGGGCAACGGTCTTCTCGTAGTTGTTGTTGGGACTGACGGCACCGGGATCCTTGCCTCCGTGTCCGGCGTCGATCACGATCACGTCCAGGTCGATGGGCTGGCCGCTGGGCGTGACCAGTTTCGGCGCCTCGCGCGGCTGGAACTCTTCGCTCATTCTCTCGCCTTCGCGCCGCAGGACGAACTGCAGCTCGCCCAGCGAGGGAACTTCGACGATCTCGACCAGTTCCGTGTCTCCGCGCAGCCTCAGTTCGATCTCCCCGTCGGCCGCCTGCAGCGACTCCAGCAGATCGGACTGCGTCTCGCTCCATTCCACTTTGCGCCCCAGGCTGCCCAGTGCTGTCGAGGGATCGGCGCTCAGTTCCAGGCGACGCCCCTGCTCACGGGCCTCGAAGGGCGCCAGATCTTCCAGTCCCAGCCGCAGGACCTGCCCTCCCTGCAATTCCTCGAGGGCCAGGTAGTTCGAAGAGCGCTCGAGCACCAGGCCCTCGGCTTCGTGATCCACTTCGCCATTCAGCAGGCCGGCACCGAGAAGGGAATCGAGACAGCGCACATCGACCAGCATGCCGTCCTGCACATGCAGGACGGGACCGGGCAAGGGCAACAACCGCTGATCCAGCAGGAGGAAGCTCTTGTCTGCCTCTGCCCGTAATACGTGCCCCTCCCGGCGGATCTCCAGGCGCGCATCCTTGCGCAGGTGATCCAGCCGCGCCAGGCGCAGCAGGTCCTCCAGGCAGAAGAGACGCCGATCCCCGGCCTGCCAGGTGGGCAGGATGTCCTGGGAAACCAGCTCCCCCGCCTGCCGCAGGTCGACCAGGTATTCGCGCGCCGTTTCCGGCTCCGCCGCCGGCAGCAGGCTCGCCCACAGCAGGAGCAGCAGACAGAGAAAGGGGCGGCCCGCGGACCGCCCGTGTTGTCGGACATCGTGTCGCATTGTCGGCCGCGGAATCAGGAGCCCTGCTCCGTCGCCTGCCGCTCGCGGTAGGACAAGTCGATCCTGCGAGGCTTGATGTGATCCAGTTTGCGCATGCCCAGGTGCGGCAGGACCTTGTGCATGTCCTTGCCGGCGAACTCGGGGCCGCTGACGACCACCGGCCCGGGATCGACCAGGTCCTGGAGCCGCAGGACCATGTTCTCCCGGCGGTCGCTGCTGGTCTCCATGATCTGCGTATCCATGTGGATCGCGTCCTTGGGACAGGCCTCGACGCAGAAGCCGCAGAAACAGCAGCGATCGAGATCGATCTGGAATTCCAGCGGCGCCTTCTCTTCCGGGCTGTCGTCGTGCTCGGAGGGAGTGATGTAGATGCAGAAATCGGGGCATGCCGTCTCACAAAGCATGCAGGCCGTGCACTTGGGACGGCCGTCCTCGTGGACCTTGATGCGATGCCGCGTGCGCAGCCTTCGCGGCAGCGGGCGCATGACCTCCGGATACTGCAGGGTGAAAGAGGCCTTCTCCCTGGCTCCCTTGTTCCCGAACAGGCCGATCGTGTGATACAGCATGTTCTTGAGGAAGTGCCCGATGGTCACGCTGAGTCCGCCGGCGATCGCCGGGTAGTAGAGGGCCGTCGAGGCGGGCAGCTTGTTCTCGATGTTGACGAATCGTGTCGCCATGCTCTTGCTCCTGTCAGAACGGGCCCTTCAGGCCCGAATGAAAACGCGTTCCCGAGCGGCAATCGCCGCAGGCGGCTCCTAGCCGATGTAGTACACCACGATCGCCGTGACGAAGATGTTGAGCAGCGCCAGCGGCATCATTTCCTTCCAGCCCAGGCGCAGCAGGTGATCGAAGCGGAAGCGGGGCAGGGTCCAGCGGATCTGCAGCTGCAGCAGGCAGAAGAAGATGATCTTGGCCGAGAAACCCAGCACGCGCATCAGCCAGACCACGATTTCCGGCAGGTCGATGGCCAGCAGGGTGCCCATGCGGATGCCCTCGTCGGTCAGCCAGGGCAGATGCCAGCCGCCGAAGAAGAGCACGCTGACGAAGGCCGACAGGACCACGATCTCGATGAACTCGCCCAGCAGGAAGAGGCCGAACTTCAGCCCCGAGTACTCCAGGTTGTAGCCGATAATCTCGCTCTCGCCTTCCGGCACGTCGAAGGGCGTTCGCTTGGTCTCGGCAATCGCCGCCGGGAAAAAGAGCAGGAAGGCCAGGGGCTGGGCGAAAATGCCCCAGCGGGGAATCCAGCCGTTCAGCCAGTAGTCGCCCTGCCAGGCGATGATCTCCGGCAGGCGCACGCTCCCGGTCACAAGGATCACGCCGATCAACGAGAGGCCGAGCACGACCTCGTAGCTGATCATCTGGCTGATGCCGCGCAGGGCGCCGAAGAGCGCGTACTTGTTGTTGGAGGCCCAGCCGGCGATCACCACCGAGTAGACGCCCATGCTGCCGAAAGCGACGATGTAGAGCAGGCCGATGTTCAGGTCGACCACCTGCATGGTGATCGTCTGTCCCATGATCTCGATGGGCGGGCCGAAAGGGATCACGGCGAAACTGACCATGGCGCCGAAGAGGCCGATGAAGGGCGCCAGGTTGTGCAGGATCGGACTGCCGAAAGGCGGCACCCAGTCTTCCTTGGTGAAGGACTTGATGCCGTCGGCAATGATGTTGAAGAGCCCGAGAACGCGGAAGCCGAAGATATCGGCGCGGTTGGCGCCGATGCGGTGCTGGAAGACGGCGCTCTGCTTGCGCTCGGCCCAGGTCAGCAGCGTGGCCACGATCATGATGAAACCCAGAAGGATCACGCCGATCTTGGCCGTGGCGATCAGGGAGTGCTGCAGCAGGGGATTCATGGGGGTCGTCCTGTTTGCGCCGCCCTAGCGGGGAGCGGCTTCCTTGGAAACGTGGATCACACTTCTGCCCGGCGCCTGGATCTCGCCGTAGCCCGGCAGGCGATCCTTCAGGCGCTGCTGGATGTTGTTGCCGCCCAGCACTCCGCCCTTCAGGTTCATGCGCCGCGAGAGTTCGACCAGGATCTCGACCTCATCGCGGGCCTCCCCGGTCGGCTCGAAGGCCTTGCCGAAGGCCTGCACGCGCCCCTCGAAGTTGGTGAAGCTGCCCGCCTGTTCGGCGTATACGGCGGTGGGCAGCACGTGCAGGGCCTTGCCCGGCCACTGCCGGTTGTGCGTGTCCAGGACCAGCAGGTAGCGCAATTGCGAGAGCAGCTGTTCCGTCTCTTCGCCAAGCAGGGAGGGCAGGTCCCAGCGAAAGACGACCAGCGCGCGCAGGTTGCCTTCGCGCAGGGCGTTCAACATCTGGCCCTTCGGCTGGCTGCCGCGGTGCAGGCCGAGCAGCTCGGCGCCTTTGCGGTTGGGGTGGCGGTCCGCCTTCTTCAGTAGTTCGTCGTCCTCGCCGTAGGGCTCGCCTTCGAAGCCGTAATCCATGTATCCGGCGCGCAATGTGTCACCGAAGAAGACGCCGGCCGCGCAAAGGGCCTCGTTGCTCATGTCGGGGTGGAGCATCACGCCGAGGCTTTCCGGGTGCTTGACGAAGTGCGCCAGCTCGCTGCTGACGGCCTCCATGGCCAGGTCCCAGTCGGCGGGGCCCAGCGTGTCCCCGCTGCGTAGCATGGGCCAGGTCAGGCGGTCGCGATCAATGCCGTGATACCCGTAGCGGCCCTCGTCGCACATCCACCAGCCGTTGACCTGCTCGTTGTAGCGCGGCTTCAGGCGATGGACGCGCTTCGACTCCTCGTGGCGCTTGTACTCGCGCTTCAGGTCGAAGTGGATTTCCGTATTACAACCCCGGCTGCAGCCCGGGCAGATGCTGTCCTGCTTCTTGAGGAACCACACGCGGCGGTTGAAGCGGAAGTCGCGGTCGGTCAGCGCGCCGACGGGACAGATGTCGACCACGTTGCCGGCGTAGGGATTGTCGAGAGTCTTGCCCTCTTCCAGGTGGAGCACATTGTGGCTGCCGCGTTCGCGCATGCCCAGCTCGTTGGTCCCGGTGACTTCCTCGCAGAAGCGCACGCATCGGGTGCACATGACACAGCGCTCGCTGTCGAGCATCACGTTGGGGCCGATCTCCTGGCGCTTGGGCTTGCGCACCGGCAGGGTCATGCGGCGGCTGCCTGCGTCCGTGTCGCCCCACTCCATGTAGTAGTCCTGCAGCTTGCACTCGCCGGCGCAGTCGCAGTAGGGGCAGTCGATGGGATGGTTGAGCAGCAGGAATTCCATAACGCCGCGGCGGGCGTCTTCCACGCCCTCGCTTTCCGTCTTGACGACCATGCCCTCGGAAGCGACGGCGACGCAGGCCACGTCCACGCGGGTACGGCCGCGCTCCTCGATCTCGACCATGCACATGCGGCAGTTGCCGGCGACGCTCAGGCCGGGGTGGTAGCAGAAGTGGGGCACCACCTCGCCGACCTGCTTGCAGGCCTCGATCACCTTGGTGCCCGGCTCGACCCGGACTTCCTGCCCGTTGACGTTCAGTGTAATCATGAAGGTTCCCGGTTGCTCAGCGGTCCAGTTCGCCGCCGATCATGTTGATCGAGCCGAAAATGGGCACCACGTCGGCCAGCGTGTGACCGACCACCATGTCGCGCATGGCCTGCGTGATGCCGAAACAGGGCGGACGGCAGCGCACCTTCCAGGGGCGCTCCTCGCCGGTCGAGACCAGGTAGAAGCCCAGTTCGCCGTTGCCGCCCTCGACGGCGTGATACACCGACCCGGCGGGCGGCGCGATCATGTGTCCCCACATGTAGTGCTTGAAGTGCGCCATCAGCTCCTCGATGCGGCTGTAGACGCGCTCCTTGGGCGGCGGGGTGATGGTGTAGTCCTCGACGCTCACCGGGCCGCTCTTCGGCATCTTCTCGAAGCACTGCTCGATGATCCTCAGGCTCTGCTCCATCTCGAAGAAACGGACCAGGTAGCGGTCGTAGCAGTCCCCGTTGCTGCACTGGGGGATCTCGAAATCCACCTTGTCGTAGACCAGGTAGGGAGTCGTGTGTCGCACATCCACCTGGATTCCGGCGGCGCGGGCCATCGGGCCGGTGAAGCCGTAGGAGATGCTTGTCGCACGGTCGAGAATGCCGATGCCCTTGGTGCGGTCGATGAAGATGCGGTTGCCCGTCATCAGCTTGTCGACCTGGGCGTTGATGTCGCGGCAGTCGGCGATCGCCTGGCGCACCTGGGCCTCGAAGTCGGGGTAGAGGTCGTCGGTCAGCCCGCCGATGCGGCTGTAGGACGTTGTCACACGGGCGCCGCAGAGGCGCTCGAGGATCTCCCAGAGGATCTCGCGGCCCTTGATGAGATACAGGAAGGCCGTCATCGCCCCCAGCTCCATGCAGGTCGCGCCCAGGCAGGTCTGGTGGTCGCAGACGCGCATCAGCTCGCTGACCAGCATGCGGACCCACTGGCCGCGCTCGGGGACTTCCACGCCCAGCAGGCGCTCGACGGCGCCGTGGTAGCCGACATCGTTGATAATCGGGGATACGTAGTTCAGGCGATCGACGTAGACCACGCACTGGTTCCAGGGGTGGTTCTCGCACATCTTCTCGAAGCCGCGGTGGAGATAGCCGATCTCCAGGTCGCAGTCGATGATCTCCTCGCCCTCTACCTGCATCAGCAGGCGCACGATGCCGTGCGTCGTGGGGTGACTCGGCCCCACGTTCAGCGTCATCGCCTTGTGCTCGCCGCCCTGGCTGGGCACGCGAAGGTCTTCCGCGGGGGTCAGGGTGTCGTGACTCATGATTCCTGCCTGCTTCCGGGCCCGATCAACGGCTGTCGGCCCTTCATGCTGTAGTCCTTGCGCAGCGGATAGCCCTTGAAGCCGTCGTACATCAGCAGCTTGCGCATGTCGTGATGGCCGGCGAAGCGGATGCCGTACATCTCGTGGATCTCGCGCTCGTACCAGTCGGCGGCCTTGTAGAGCTCGTAGAGACTGGACACTTCGGGACGCGATTCCGGCACCGGGGCCAGGCAACGCAGATAGCGGTTGTGTTTCGTGCTGTAGAAGTGATACACCACCTCGAAGCGGATCTCGCGACGGCCCAGCCAGTCGACGGCGGTCTGGTCCATGAGGTAGTCGAACTCGAGTCCTTCCGAATCACGCAGCAGGCGGGAAACCGAACTGGCGCTTTCGGGACGGATCACGAGCTCCAGCATGTCCATGCCATGGCGGTGCGACTGGATCTCGTCGCCCAGCAGGGACTGCAGGAGCTGCAGCAGATCCTGGTCGCGCTCCTTCAGCGCGTCGGCGTCGGGCGCATGTCCCCGGACGGCCTTTTTCATCTCAGACCTCGTGTTTCTGGTGCTGGATCTTGGCCTGGAGCTTGATCAGGCCGTCAAGAACGGTTTCCGGATGCGGGGGACAACCGGGGATGTAGATGTCCACCGGAACCACCTGGTCGATGCCCTGCACGACGGCGTAGTTGTTGTAGGGACCGCCGCTGACCGTGCAGGCCCCGAAGGCGACCACCCAGCGGGGTTCGCACATCTGGTCGTAGACCTGGCGCAGCACGGGGGCCATTTTCTGGTTGATGGTGCCGACGACCAGCAGCACGTCGCTCTGGCGGGGGCTGAAGCGCGGCAGGCCGGCGCCGAAGCGGTCCATGTCGTAGCGGCTGCAGGCGGCGGACATGTATTCCATGCCGCAGCAGGCGGTGACGAAGGGGTAGCTGAAGATCGAGTACTTGCGCCCCCAGCCAATGATCTTGTCCAGCTTGGTGGTCACGAAGGGTTCCACCATTCCCTGACTTACTTCCACGAGAACACCCCTTTACGCAATTCGTAGTACAGGCCGATGAAGAGCGCCACCACGAAGATCAGCACGGAAACCAGCCCGACGGAACCCAGCTGCTTGAAGCTGACGGCCCAGGGGTACAGAAAGATCGCCTCGATGTCAAAGACGATGAAGGAGATCGCCACCAGGTAGAAGCGGGTCCGCACGCCGCCTTCGCGGGCCGTCCCCTGGGGATCCATGCCGCATTCGAAGGCCTGTGCCTTGACCGGATTCATGCGCTTGGGACCCAACAGGCGTGCGCCCAGAAGCATGGCCGCGCACATGCCGCCGGCAAGTGCAAACAGGATCAGCAGGGGAATGAGATTGGGATAGTCGAACACGAGGGCCTCTTGAGAGAACATTGGCACTCAAAACAGTCAGCGACGAACACCTCCTCCAGGGGAGGGGACCCGGAAACCGAAGTGTGTGACACCCTGCCGTCGGGGGTCGGCAGGCATCCCGCGAAGGGGAGCTTCAGTCCCGTCAGTCAAGCGCAAAATATAGGAGTTTCGCGGCGCAAAAATGGCCGCTGGACAAGGTCGGGTGAGGGGGAAAAACAGGGAAGCGCCGACAGCAAAATCCAGCCGGAGAAATTCTTTGGATGCGCGAGGCGCACTCATCCCTCCATGGGAATGGGTGCGGCACCGTCCCTGGCACCGTCCTTGGCACGGTTCCTGGCACCGTGCCTGGCACCGTCCCTGGCACCGTCCCTGGCACCGTCCCTGGCACCGTCCCTGGCACCGTCCCTGGCACCGTGCCTGGCACCGTCCCTGGCACCGTCCTTGGCACCGTCCCTGGCACCGTGCCTGGCACCAGGGCTGCCTACAAAAAAAGCCCCGGCACAGGGCCGGGGCTGTGATAAACGAAGGCTGCGGATGGGCTAGTTTTGCAGCTGGAAACGTACAGCTTGCTGCATCCGGACTTCGACCAGGCGATCACGCTGCATGCCTGGAGTGAATCGCACACCGGACAAGGCTTCAATGGCAGCTTTGCCGAACTCCAACTGCGGCGGTCGCTCAGCAAGAATCTCGAATTCGCGCGGCACTCCATCCTTTCCAAGAACGAAGGCAATCAGCGCTTGCCCTTCCACACCTGCGCGCCTGGCGAATTCGGGGTAGACAATCCGACTATAGAGAGCCTGCAGTCCTCCGATCAATTCCGGCTCCACTTCCAGGCTGAAGAAGGGAACAGGTTCCGATTCGGCAACCAGCGGGGGAGGTGGAGGCAGAGGCAGTTCTGTGGACGGGGCGGGCAGCAGAGTTTTTTCCGGTTCCGCCAGTGGCAAATCGTCCACCGGTTGAATCGGCGCGAATCTCCGGGCAGGTTGTTCGACCACAGTCTCCTTCATCCGCGGCTGCACCTGCGGGACCACTTCGATCGCCTGGGGCTCCTCCAGGGACAGCGGGGTGGAAGGCAAGTCAGCCAGCGGATGGCCCCGGAAGAACAGGAACACGAAACAGAAAAAGGCAAGCGTCAGTGCCAGGCTGGCTTCCAGGAGGAGTGTCTCATTCAAGCGTTGAGGGCGCACATGGGAGATTCGTGATGACATGGGAGGTCCTTTCGCTAGCGAGAGAAGAATAACAGACGGCACGACCGGACCCCGGGCTCGCCAAGCTCACTCTGTAAACTTCGCTGTCAGTGCTTGCGTTCCCGAAGCGATCTGTGCGAAGATTGCTAGCTGTTGCCCGTATTGAGAAGAAACCCTGGCACCGTCCTTGGCACGGTCCTTGGCACGGTCCCTGGCACCGTCCTTGGCACCGTCCTTGGCACCGTCCCTGGCACCGTCCCTGGCACCGTCCTTGGCACCGTGCCTGGCACCGTCCCTGGCACCGTCCCTGGCACTGTCCCTGGCACCGTCCCTGGCACTGTCCCTGGCACCGTCCTTGGCACCGTGCCTGGCACCGTCCTTGGCACCGTCCCTGGCACTGTCCCTGGCACCGTCCCTGGCACCGTCCCTGGCACCGTCCCTGGCACCGTGCCTGGCACCGTCCCTGGCACCGTGCCTGGCACCGTCCCTGGC
>JAUIFJ010000006.1 GCA_030429345.1 bacterium
GCCCGACACGCAGGATCAGGTGCCGCTCGTAATACCCGCACCGGTAGCCCTTCCGCGTTTCCGTCCGCTGATGCGGCTCCGCCCCCAGAAAGCTGGAAAACTCCGCCTCCAGAAACTTTTGCAGGACATCCCGCACCAGCTCCCGCAGAAAATCCGGGTCATCGACCAATGCCGCTTGGAGCTGTCCCTGGAAATTGGCTTCATGCTGCTGGGTCATGGTTTCCCTCCTTAGTGATTTGGTTATGCACCACTAAAGAAGGCCATGGCCCTTCCTTTTTCAAGGGCTTAGCTGCTTTTGCACAAATCTACGGACTCAACCCTCGGAATGGTTGCATATAGCTCTTGTCATTGCGTAAGAGAAGAATTCTGAATAATTAGTGAGCTGGAAGCAACAGAGGGATGACGCTCGCTTTGATGTCAAATTGATATAAAAGAGAGGATGACGCTCTATGGCAAAGAATCTCCCCTGGCGAAAAGCAATTGAGAAAGTCCTTGAAGTAGAGCAAGGTTCAATGCACTACAAGGATATCGCTGAGAAAGTCGTAAGTGAAGGATTGAGAACAACCATTGGTGCGACTCCTGCTGCAAGTGTCAACTCTGCTATAAACACGTCAATACGAGAGGAAGGTGACGACTCACCATTTCAAGGTGTTGGTAAAGGCGAGTACATCCTAAAGAAGAAGGCTGGTGGCCTGAAGAAGGCGAGTAACAGTTCCATTGCCACAGGTTCAGAATCTAGATCTGAAGTAGAAACTCCAAGTTCTGTCATTAGCTCATTCGGTATGTATTGGAGAAGAGATCGAATCTTGTGGGTTTCAAAGCCTAGAGTTCTTGGGATGCAACAGATTGGAGCCGAACACGTAGACTTCAATGAACAGAATGGAATATACCTACTCTACGATAGCAGAGAAGTGATCTATGTTGGCCGTACTACAGACAGGCCACTCGGGAGACGACTCTTCGAACATACGGTGGATAGACTATCAACCAGATGGGATCGGTTCTCTTGGTTTGGCCTTCTCCCAGTTTCAGAGAAGGGTAAGTTGGGTCCATTAGATGGTTCGTTTGAGGCTTCCAAGATTATTCCAGCATTTGAGGCAATTCTGATAGAAGCACTAGAACCTAGGCAGAATCGTAAGCGCGGAGATGACCTTTCTGCCGTGGAGTACTTTCAAAAAGAAGACCCTGAGATCGATATAAGAAACAAGAAGGCACTACTGGCAGCTGCTATTGAAGGTCTGGCACCATAGTTTTCAATCCTACATCCATCAATTGGCTGGATTGTGAATAGATCGTTTCGGTTCTTCAGTGATCTACAAAGGATCCCCCCATGCCCCGCGAACTATCCCATCTAACCCCCACCTTCCGCCCCCTTGTCGAGCAACTCCTCGCCGAGTGCGAAGCCTCCGGCTTCCCCATGCGTCCTTTCTACACCCTGAGGAGCCCCTTCGAGCAGGGCGGCCTCTGGAGGCAGTCGCGCAGCGGAGAGGAAGTGCGGGGGAAGATCGCCGAATTGAGGGCGAAGGGGGCGGCCTTCCTGGCCCATTGCATTGAGAGTGTCGGGCCGCGGGACGGGAGGCATGTGACGAATGCCATCCCCGGGATGTCCTGGCACCAGTGGGGGGAGGCCGTGGACTGCTACTGGCTGCTGGAGGGGCGCGCCGAGTGGTCCACGCGGCGGCAGGTAGGCGGGGCCAACGGCTATGCCGTATACGCCGAGAAGGCCGCCGCCCTGGGGCTGAACCCCGGAGGCCACTGGCGGTCCTTCAAGGACTGGCCCCATGTCCAGCTGCAGGCCGCGGGGAGCCCCGGAAGGGTGCACAGCCTGGAAGAGATCGACCGCGAGATGCAGCAGCGCTTCGGCAGCGAGGGCTAGAGTGGCGTTGCCTTCCACGGCCACACAGGATCCAATGGAAACACGCGAAGACTACTGGGACGATCCCGTCGCCAAGGCGGCATTCATTCGCTTCCTGAAGCACATCCATGGCCTCGACCTGGGACTCTGGGATCGCCTCGGATACTGGGACGAGGCCTACACCCCCTTCTCCTTCTTCGAAAAGGGCGAGGTCGTGGCCAGTGTCTGCCTGTATCTCATCCGCGCGCGGCTGCAGGGACGCGACGGCCATGTGGCGCAGATCTCCGGGGTCGGCACGCGCTCGGAGTATCGCCGCCAGGGCCTGAGTCGCGAATTGACTCGGCGGGCGCTGGAGTGGGCCGCGGGGCGCCATGAAGCGCTCTTCCTTTTCGCCGACGAGGAGGCGAAGCCGGTCTACCGGCGGCTGGGCTTCGAGGAGTGGCAGGACTACTTCTGGAGCACGGAAGCGGAACCCGTGCCGCCGATGCCGGGCGCCCGCCGGCTGGACATGGACTCCGTAGAGGACCGGCGCTGGATCACGGCCCTTGCCGAACGACGTTGCGCTCCTTCGGAAGAGTTCTCCTGCCTGCAGCCGAAGCTGCTGCTCTTCCACCTGCTCTACGACCGCGGCCTCGAGATCCTGCGCCTGCCCGGCAGGGACTGCGCCGTGCTCCTGCGCCGCGGCGAGGAGAAACTCCAGGTGCTGGATTTCCTCGCCGAGGAGGTACAGCCCTTCGAGGCCTGGTTCCCCTTCGTGACACGGGGCGAGCGCCGCGTCGACTTTCGGCTGCCGGTGGACAGGCTGAAACCGCCTTCCCCTGTTTTGCAGCCGGCTCGGGGCAACGACGCCTTCGTCTCCCCCGGCTTTCCCCTGGAGCGCCCGGTCTTCCCGGCGACGATCTTCGCCTGAGGCAACACAGGAGCCGCGATGAATCATTTTCGCCAGCCAGCATGAGGTGCCACCTGCGAATCGCCGTCTGCGGGGCGCATCACACCGGCAAGACGACGCTCATCGAGGCCCTCGCCGAGGCGCTGCCCGACTTCGCCGTCTACGAGGAGCCCTGGCGCAGCCTGGAGGCCGAAGGCCATCCCTTCGCCCATCCTCCGGAGCGCGGGGACTACGAGGCGCAGCTCGAACGCTCCCTGCAGGACCTGCTGGAGGCCGAAGGCGCATGCCTTTTCGAGCGCTGTCCGCTGGATCTTGTCGCCTACCTGGCCGTTCTCGAGGGCTGCGAACATCCGGAGCTGTCCATGCCATGGAGCGAGGTGGAAGCAGCCCTGGAGTGCCTGGATCTCATCGTATCTCTTCCGATTGAGAATCCGGATCCCCTGCCCCCGGGGGAGGACACGCCCTTCGCGCCGCGAGCGGAGATCGCGGAGGTCCTGCAATCGCTGCTGCAGGAAGAGCAGGACCGATCGGGCCTGCGCCTGCTCGAAGTAAGCGGCTCTCCCGCGGAGCGCTGCCGGCAGGTGCTGGATCACATGCGGCAAATGAAGGCCTGAAGCGGCCCGGCGGGGCAGCGGACACGCCGGGCCGCCGCCCCGCCGTGTTGCACCCTCAGTCCAGGTCCTTCAGCGCCGCGCCGAAGTTGATGTGAAAGGGCGCGCCCTCCAGCACCAGGGCCGGGACGGACTGCACGCCGCGCTCGCGGGCCTCCGCCAGGCGGGCCTTGTGCTCGCCCAGGTGGACGATTTCCACGTCGAATCGCTGCCGGTCGAGGGCCTCGGCAACCCGGTTCTCCGCTTCCACGCACACGGGGCAGCCCGCGTGGTAGAAGATCGCCTTGCTCTTGCTCATGGGATCTCCTTTCTTTGGGGCGAAACGCCCCCCTTTCATGTCGCTGTCGCCCGCCAAGATGAACCGGCGCAGCGAAGCTGCAAGAGGGCACCGGACGGTAAGGGGGGCACCAAATGGTCGGGAATGGCTGAAACAGGGCGCACAAAAATGACGAAAATCTCCGAGCCTTCGCTTTATCGCCGCCTGGAAGACGTCATCGGCTGCAAATGGTCGGTCTCGGTGCTGCTCGCCATCGAGGAAGGCGTCACACGCCCCGGCGCCCTCGAGCGCCGCATCGAGGGCATCTCGACCAAGGTGCTCTCCGAGCGCCTGCGCAAGCTGACCCGCTACAATCTTCTCGAGCGGACCGCCTTTCCGGAAGTCCCTCCCCGCACCGAGTACACGCTGACGCCTGCCGGTCGGGAACTGGTCCTGATCCTCGACCGGATTCGCCGCCTCGACGAATCCCTGCGCGCAGGGAACGGCCTTCCGTAGCACATAGCCCGGGGGCAAAGAGGCCTTTTCGCCGCATCGCTGCCGTATACTCCTGGACGGTTGTATCACGTTCTCCATTGCCCGTTTGACATTCCGCATCGTTTTGACTAGTCTACAGGGATCGCGACCGATTCCTGCCGCGACGCTTTTCGCTTCAGGTTCTTCCTTTCCCTGCCGGACCGCCGTCGCGCGGATCACTCCCTCCAGTCCATCACAACGCAAAGCTGCCCGGAGGACACTCATGGCCATCGAAGTTCACCTGCAGACACTGCAGGCCTTGCGCGACGCGGCAGGTCCCGCGCGCACGACGGGGCTGGACGAGGAAACCCTGGGCGAGCGCCTGCAGAGGGACCGCCTGCTGCAGCAGGCGATCCACGAAGCCGGCGAGGAGCGCCAGCGGCTCACGGACGAGGAGCAGGCGCTGCTCGCTCTGCCCGAAGAGGAAGCCTGCCGGCGGGCCCAGGAGCACCTGGTCAACTTCTATCCTGCCGATGGCATCAATCCCTACATCCCGCTGGCGGCGCGCGGTCCCTGGATCGTGACGACCCATGGCGCCGTGATCCATGACAGCGGGGGCTACGGCATGCTCGGCATGGGACACAATCCGCCGGAGATCCTGGAGACGCTCGGCGCGCCGATGGCGATGGCCAACGTGATGACTCCCAGCCTGGCCCAGCGTCGCCTGGGCGAACTGATGCGCAGGGAGATCGGCCACCGTCGCGGCTCCTGCCCGCTGCCCAGGCACATCTTCCTCAACTCGGGCTCCGAGGCCGTCTCGCTGACGGCGCGCATTGTAGACATCCACGCCGCCCGCGCCACCACCTCCGGCGGCCGTCCGGACGGACGCGAGATCCGCACCCTGAGCCTGGCCGGCGGCTTCCACGGTCGCACGGAACGGCCGGCGCAGCTCAGCGAGAGCACACGCGAGGCCTACGACACGCACCTGGCCTCCTTCCGGCGGGATCCCGGCATCGACTTCGTGCCGATGAACGATCCGCAGGCGCTGCGCCGCGCCTTCGAGGAGGCCGCCGCAAAGGGCGTGTTCTACCAGGCGCTCTACATCGAACCCGTCATGGGCGAGGGCCTTCCCGGCGTGGCCGTCACACGGGAGTTCTACGAGGCCGCCCGGGCCCTGAGCCGCGAACACGGCGCCCTGCTGGTCGTCGACTCGATCCAGGCCGCGATCCGCGCACAGGGCTGCCTGAGCATCGTCGACTATCCCGGGTTCGAGGACTGCGAGGCCCCGGACATGGAGACTTTCTCCAAGGCCCTCAACGCGGGACAGTTCCCGCTCTCCGTGATCGCCCTCAGCGAGACCAGCGCGAAGCTCTACCGGACCGGCGTCTACGGCAACACGATGACCGGCAATCCCAAGGCCATGCGCGTCGCCTGCCACGTGCTCGCCTCGCTGGACGAGGAGCGGCGCGAGCACATCCGCCGCTCCGGCGCGGCGCTCAAGGAAGGCCTCGAGCAGCTGGCGAAGGAATACAAGGGGATCACGCGCGTGGACGGCACCGGCCTGATGGTCTGCGCCCACCTGGATCCGAAGGTCTACACGGTCAACGGCCGCGGCGGCTTCGAGGAATTCCTGCGCGTGAACGGCATCGAGATGATCCACGGCGGCGAGAACGGCCTGCGCTTCACGCCGCACTTCGCCATCGACGAGGAGGAGATCGGGATCATCCTGGACACGGTGCGCAAGGGGCTTCGTGTACTGGCCATCTGAAGAACCAACGGCGACAGACTAGGACACGACCACCCGCGGAATTCGCTCGGGCAGGCGCACCAGCACTTCGTAGTTCATTTCGTCCGACATGTTGCTGAAGGAGCTGATCGAGATCTGCTGGCGCTTCTGCCTGCCGATCAGCACGACCTCCGTGCCCGGCTTCACCTCCGGGATGCCGGTGACATCCACGGAGATCATGTTCATGTTGACCGCGCCGATGACCTGGCAGCGCCGGCCGTTGATCAGCACGCGGCCGCGGTTGCTCAGCGCGCGGGAGAAGCCTTCCGAATAGCCCACCGGCACGATGGCCACGCGCCGCTTCTTCGTCGCCTGGTAGAAGAGGCCGTAGTTGACGAACTGCCCCGGTGTCACATCCTTGATCGCCATCACCAGGCTCTTCCAGGAGATCACGCGCTTCAGCGGATCCTTCTGCCCCAGGGCCTGCCGGCCTTCCGTTTCCATCAGGTAGCGCATGCGTACTTCCTGCGTGGGCCAGAAGCCGTAGGCGGCAATCCCGACCCGCACCTGGTCAAGGATCGCCTCCGGGTAGAAGAAGATGCCCGAGCTCGGTGAGACATGTCTCCGTCCCAGGGCCAGTCCGCGGCTGACGAAGAAACGGCAGCCTTCCTCGAAGACGCGCAACTGGTCCTGGATCCGCACGTAGTTGGCGATGTTCTCTGCGCCAGCCAGGTGCGTGCAGGTGCCCTCGATCTCGAAGCAGGCCGAATGCTCCCGCAGGATCGCGACGATCTTCTCCCTGTCCCAGTCCTCGAGACCCAGCCGGTTCATGCCCGTTTCCAGCTCCAGGTGGATGCGTGCGGGGCGCTGCAGGCGCTCGGCGAGGCGGCGACTGGTCTTCAGCCGCTCCATGTCGAAGACGTGAAAGGCGATGCCTTCCGAGATGGCCCATTCGAGGGCTTCGTCGTTCATCTCCCCCATGACGATGACCTGGCTGTCGGACCTGGAGAGGGCCCGCGTCACACGCCAGCCCTCCTCGGCATTGGAGGTGGCGAAGTGCCGCTGCCCGCAGGCTTCGGCAAGCGGGACGAAGCCCTCGATGCCGTGGCCGTAGGCATTGCCCTTGACCACCAGCACCAGGCGCGACAACTCGCCGATGCGCGACTTGAGGAAGCGGAGATTGCTGCGCAGGGCGGCGCGGCTCAGCTCGATGTGGGACGTGTGATACATGAATCCTCCTGCCTCTTCGTCGACATGGCCAAAATGTCCACAAACAGACAGGGATCCAAGCCCTTGCCCGGCTTTTCAGTCCTCCGCCATGCAGTCGCAGATGGCGCGGACCAGTTCGGCGCTGTTGACGGGCAGGGGAATGCAGCGGGCCTCGCGATCGATCAGGTTCCGCCGGGTGAGAATCGGACAGGGAAACTCCGAATAGAAAAGCGTGCGCATCCGGGGGTGCAGGTGTTCGACCTGGATCGCCAGGTCGCGCCCGTTGCTGTCGGGCAGGACGGCTTCGCAGAGCAGCAGGTCCAGCTTCTCCAGCTCTTTCGCCGCCGACAGGGCCTCCTCCGGCGTGCGCACGGCGCGGGCAGTGATCCCGTGATCGCCCAGGCTGCGCGCGAGCGCGCGCAGCAGGTCGGCACGAGGTTCCACGACCAGAACCACGGGCGACTCCGCTCCCGCGGTTTCCGGCTTGTCGTACGCGGCATGCGGCGCTTTCGTGGTCTGCCGCAAGTTTTCCGCCGGCCGCAGGAGAATGGAGAAACTGCTGCCGACCCGGCCCTCGCTGGCCACACGGATTTTCCCCCGGCACTGCTTGACGATGCCGTAGACAGTCGCCAGCCCGAGGCCCGTGCCGCGTCCCATCTCCTTTGTGCTGAAGAAAGGCTCGAAGATGCGCTGTCTCACGGCATCCTTCATGCCTTCGCCGCTGTCGCTCACTTTCAGCTCCACGAAGGGGCCCGGCTCCCATTCCGTCTCGCAGCCGGCAAACTCCTCGTCGATCCGGATCAGGCGGCATTCCAGGACGATCAATCCGAAACCGCTGATGGCATCCCTGGCATTGGCGCATAGGTTGGTCAGCACCTGATGCAGCTGGGAAGGATCCAGTTCGACTTCGGGCAGGTCTTCCCCGGGCTGCAGACGCAACTCGATGTCCTCGCCGATCAGCGACTGAAGCAGCGGTTCGTGCTCCTGCAGGCAGCGATCGAGTCGCACGCGTCCCTGGACGACCACCTGGCGACGGGCGTATCCCAGCATTTGTCATACAAGTCCGGCGCTACGCTCGGCCGCCTGCTGGATCGCCCTGAGGTCCGCCTGCATCGGGGAGTCCTCCGGGCAGTCCATCAGGGCCAGTTCGCTGTGTCCAAGGATCACGCCGATCATGTTGTTGAAGTCGTGCGCGATCCCACCGGCGAGCCGGCCGATGGCTTCCAGCTTGCGCGCCTCGAAGAGCTCCCGGTCGCGCAGGCGCAGTTCGCGCTCGGCCAGGATCTGTTCGCTGACTTCGATGCTCAGAATGAACAGGCCCTCGGGGACGGGAATGAAACGCAGGTCGAACCAGCCCGGCTCACCATCCGGGTAACTGAATTCGTTGACCATGGAGTCGTGGACACGCTTCTCCATGCAGACACGCATGCGGCGGAAGAGCTCGGTCTGCTCGACTCCGGGCCAGGCCTCGCCGAAGCGCTTGCCGATCAGCTCGCTGTTGGGACGGCGGCTGTGTTTCTCGATGGCATCGTTGAGGTAGAGGTAGCGCCAGTCGCGATCCAGGATCTGGCAGCCCTCGAGCATCAGGTCGAGAATACTGCCGTACTCCTGGATGGCCCTGGGGAAAGCGTCTTCCGTCATCTGTGCCGTTCCTTTCCGGAGAGCCGGGCCCGCCGGGACGGAACAGGGCCTCCATGGGGGCCAGTATAGCAGAAGGGGCCAGTTCTGCGAGACGGAATTCCGCCTGTGCGAACGGAAACGCCGCCATCAGCAAAGCTGAACAATGTTCCGAAATCGGACCCCGGGAGAAAGGGCAAGAGCCGAATGGCTCAGGAAGGCCTGGAATCGCTTCGCGCGACGAGCAGCATGCTCAGCAGCAGGCTTTCCTCGCTCCAGCGGGCGGGGTCACTCACCGCGGATCACTCCCTCCCCTCGTCCTTGTCCGCATGCCGGTCGAAGACGCGGTACAGCCAGGCCAGCAGCGGCAGGACCAGGGCCAGCACGACCAGCAGTCCCGTGTTCATCCAGAACAAGGTCACGGCAGGCGCGGAGGCGTTCTGTGGCGTGAGACGGCTGCCGTCGCTGTAGCTCATCAGGACCGGGGCGCGGACGGCAAACCAGCCTCCCAGGATCGCCAGCACCTGCAGGGCGGCGCAGGCGCGCGCTCCCCAGCGCCAGCGGCGGTCCAGGCTCAGGACCACTCCCGGGATCGCCAGCAGGGCCAGGCCGTGCGCCACCCACTGCAAGGGCCTGCGCATCACGGCGGGATCCACCAGGCCCTGCAGGGCTCCGAGCACAAGCACCGCGCCCCCTGCCAGGAAGGTCGCCAGGAAGAAGAGCATGATCCGTGTGCGAAGGATCGCCCTCTGCTCCCTCGACTCCAGTTCCCCGTGGAAGAAAACGGCGCTCAGGTAGCCGAAGAGCAGGGCCGTGAAACACCCGCCCAGCAGGCCGAGAGGGCTTGCCCAGGGTTCCACGTAGAGTTCCCCGAAACTTCCCGCCGTACCGGTGGCCGGAAAATCGCCCAGCAGGGCCACCGCGATCATGCCGTAGCACATGGGCGTCAGGAAGGAGCTCAGGCGGAAGAGCAGGCTGTAGACGGCGGCGCGACGCTCCGGCTGCGGGTCGTAGGCGCGAAAGGTGAAGAAGGCGCCCCGCAGGATGATTCCACAGAGGGCGAGACACAACGGCACGAAGAGCTGCACGCTGAGCGCGGCGTAGAAGCGCGGAAAGCCCATGAAGAGGATCACGACCACGGCGACCAGCCAGACGTGGTTCGCCTCCCAGACCGGGGCCAGGGTCTTCTGCAGCTTGCGCTGCAGTTCCGGATGACCGCGCAGGCTGGCCTCGAGCAGCCCGCCGCCGAAATCGGCGCCCCCGAAGAGCACATAGAGCGACAGGGCGGCCAGCAGGAGGGCCAGGCTGAGTTCAAGCATCGCGGGCCTCCCGGCGGAACCAGAGCGCCAGCAGGCCGAAACTGAGCAGACCCAGAATCGTATACAGTACCACCACGCCGGCCAGGGTCCATCCCATACCCGGAACCGGCGTGACCGCGTCGGCCGTGCGCAGCACACGGTAGATGATCCAGGGCTGGCGTCCGACCTCGGTGACGACCCAGCCCGCTTCCAGGGCCAGGAATCCGGCAGGCGTCAGCAGCACCAGCAGGCGCAGGATCCAGCGGCGCGACAGCAGCTCCACTCTGCGCCAGCGGGCGAGTCCGTAGGCCAGCGAGAGGGCGGCCAGCATGGTGCCGATCCCCACCATCAGCTGGAAGGCCAGGTGTGTGACAAGCACCGGAGGCCGCTCGTCCGGGGGGAAGTCGTTCAGTCCCTTCACCTCGGCCTCCAGGTCGCCGAAGGCCAGGAAACTCAAGCCCCCGGGAATCGCGATGCCTCCGACGACCCGGCTTTCCTCTTCCAGCGGCCAGCCCCCGAGCCAGAGCGGCGCGCGGGTCTCCGTATGGAAATGGGCCTCGAAGGCCGCCAGCTTCTCCGGCTGGCGCTGTGCGACGGACTTGGCGCTCAGGTCGCCCACCAGGGGCTGCAGCAGCGAGCTGACAGCCAGCAGGGGCAGCAGGAAGGACAGGGCGCGGCGGTGGAAGGCCGGGGCTGTCTCACGCAGCAGGCCCCAGGCGTGCAGGCCCGCGGCGGCCAGCGTGGTCGCCTGAAAGGCTGCCAGCAGCATGTGCAGCGCCTGCAGCGGCCAGGCCCGGTTGAACATCGCCGCCCAGGGATCGATGTTGAAGGCCTGGCCCTCGATCCAGTCGAAGCCGGCCGGGGAGTTCATCCAGCCGTTGGCGGCGATCACGAGAATGCCGGAGGCCAGGCCGCAGAGCCCGACCATGGCGGCGCAGAACAGGTGCACACGGGGACTGAGCGCCTTCCATCCATAGAGAAACAGCCCCAGGAAGATCGCCTCCAGGAAGAAGGCCGCGCCCTCCAGGCTGAAGGGCATGCCGATGATCGGCCCGGCGTGCTCCATGAAGCCGGGCCAGAGCAGGCCCAGCTGGAAGGAAAGCGCCGTGCCGCTGACCGCGCCGGTGGCGAAGAGGATCGCCGAGCCCTTCATCCAGGCCCGCGTGAGACGCAGGTCGAGCGGGTCGCCGTGTTTCAGGTAGCGGCGGTAGGCCTGGAACATCAGGAAGGGCATCACCATCGAGATCGAGGCGAAGACGATGTGGAAGCCCAGCGAGAAGGCCATCTGCAGCCGGGCCAGGAGAAGGTGTGTCACGCCGTGGAATCCTGAAGCTCGTAGTCGAAGTCGTAGAAATGGCGGCCGTCCTCGATGCGGATCTGCATCACGCCGGAAAGGCCTGCCAGCGCGCCGCTGCCGGAACCGGGCGTCACCTCGAGCAGCAGTCGCTGCCCCGCGGGCCCCAGGGTGCCGAAATGCTGGAGCACGAAGCTTCCCTCGCGCCCTTCCAGGCTGCCCTGGACCTGCTCCAGGGCCACGTAGCCGGCTTCATTGTCGCGCCGCGCGCTGAGCATCTCGCCGCGGCTGGTGCCGTTCAGCGGTCCGTGGAAGGTCTTGCGGATCCGCAGACGTCCCAGGGCGACTCCCCCTTCGCCCTCCAGCTCCCACTCGGCGGGACTCAGCTCGACCTCGAAACTCCCGGTGATGCGCATGTGTGCTCTCCTGTGGCGGTTGATGCGATGGCGTTTCCGTGGATCACCGATCCGGAGTCCAGCGCGCCGCATCGACGATCGACCAGAGGTGGATCAGCCAGCCCAGCAGGAAGATCCACAGAATCGAGGCGAAGACGAAGTGCAGGCCGGCCATCAGCAGGCGGCCCTGCAGGAGCTGTCCCAGCCCCGGTATGAAGAAACTGGCCAGGGCCGCAAGCACGTTGCCGCCGGATCCTTGTCCGCTCATTCGGAATCTCCTTTTGCTGTGTGATCCATCTTCTCGAGCTTGCCTGCCAGCTCGCAAAAAGTCTCCTCCGCCGCCGCCATGCGGCTGCCGTACCAGCTGAAGACCTGGCCGTCTACAGGCAACAGGCGTGTCGTCGGCAGCTCCGGACGCAGCTCGTCGAGGTGTTTCGGCTTGAAGGGGAATGGCTCGGAGGACAGCAGCACCAGCTCCGCCTCGCGCAGCTCGGCCAGGCTCACTTCCGGGTAGCGCGCGCGATCCGCGAAGAGGTTGCGCAGGCCGGCGGCCTCGAGCATGGAATGGATGAAGGTGTCGCCGCCGGAGGCCATCCAGGGTTTGCGCCAGATCAGGTAGGCCGTGCGCAGGGGCGGGCAGGGCGGCGGTCCGGCAAGGTCACGCCGGATCCCTTCGGCGAGGTCCTCGCCGGCCTGTGATACGCCGCACAAGCGGCCCACGCTGCGGATCATCTCCAGCGCCCCGGCAACGGTCGCCACGTCGCAGACCCAGACCGGCAGCTGCCGCGAGAGGGCCTGCACCTGTTCCCGCGTGTTCTCTTCCTTGTGCGCCAGCACCAGGTCGGGCTGCAGGGCCAGGATCTGCTCCAGCTTCAGGTCCTTGGTTCCGCCGATCCGCGGCAGGGCATCGACCTGCCCTTCGGGCCGCACGCAGAAGCGCGTCCGGCCCACGACCCGTTCCCCCAGGCCCAGGTCGAAGAGCAGTTCCGTAATGGAAGGAACCAGGGACAGCAGTCGCCGGGGCTTGGCAGGAAGGCGCAGCGAGCGCCCGAGGGGATCGCGAACCTCTTTCCATTGGGTTGCCTGGGACTGCGGCGAATGCATCGGCCGGCCTGGTTTCACGCGGTGGCAGGATCCCCCAAGGGTAGCAATTCGGAACAAGGTGTGGGAAAGCGGTCGCTGTGGGGGAAGGGGGAAATGGGAGGCGCATTGCCTGACTCACGGAAAGTCCCGACTTGGCGACGCCCCCCGATTCAGTCGCCCCTGCGCAGGCAGGGGCCCATCTTGAAGCCGCTTCCAGAGGCCAGGCCCGGTGACCCTCTCAAAATCCCACCACGGCAACGCCTCCCCTCCGATTCAGTCGCCCCCGCGAAGGCGGGGGCCTATCTTGAAGCCGCTTCCAGAGGCCAGGCCCGGTGACCCTCTCAAAACTCCACCACGTCAACGCCCCCCCGAGTCAGTCGCCCCCGCGAAGGCGGGGGCCTATCTTGAGAGTCACTACAAGGATCAGGATCTGTAGGCAACACACAGGCAACAACTCTGCCATGAATCAACTCGAATCAATCACAGAGAATCATGCATCCACGGGCATGCGGTTTGCGCTCATGCTACAGACGCCACCCCTTTTCCAGGAGAACGAAGCCATGGAAGTGTTAACCACAAACCTGAAGCGGAATCCTTGTGTATACATACTGACGAACAAGCCATGGGGAACACTCTATGCCGGGGTTACTGCATTCCCCGTGCGTAGAATCTGGGAGCACAAGTCCGGGCTTGGAAGCGACTTTGTATGGCAGCATCGGTTGGGTGTACTCGCCTGGATCGAATGGAATCAAACGATGGACGAGGCGATTCGAAGGGAGAAGCGACTCAAGAAGTGGAGGCGTAGCTGGAAGATCCGGCTGATCATGGTAGACAATCCGAAATGGGTAGACATGTATGACAGCCTGCTGAAGTCGCTGTCAGGGATCTAGCACTGCACGGTGAATTTCGACCGATGTGAAGATGGGTCCCCGCCTGCGCGGGGACGACTGAATTGGTGGGGCGTGGGTGTCCGGGCGGTGGGTCGGAGTCCCTGCCTGCGCGGGGACGACTGAATTTGGTGGGGCGTGGGTGTCCGGGCGGTGGGTCGGGGTCCCCGCCTGCGTTGGGACGACTGAATTTGGTGAGACGCGGATGTCCAACCCAGCAGAGAGTAGCCCTCATGCCGGTACCATGGACCCTGTTCGCCTGGTGTGCACGATTCCAGGGGCGCGAGGCGCACACACATCCCTTGCTGAGGGCGCAAGCCCTCAGCCCGAGACAAACCAGGATCGTCCCCCCTACCTCACCGTATGCAAGGCCTGGCGCAGGTCCTCGATGATGTCGTCGACGTGTTCGATGCCGACCGAGAGGCGGATCATGCTTCCCGAGATGGCGGCGTGTTGCATGTCCTCCGGGGACATGTCGCTGTGCGTCATGGTCGCAGGGTGCTGGATCAGGGTTTCCGTGCCGCCCAGGCTGACGGCCAGCTTGCAGTGCTTGACGCTGTCGAGCACACGGAAGGCCTCCGCCTCCCCGCCGCGGATGTCGAAGCTGATCAGGCTGCCGGTGCCGCTGCACTGGTTGCGCCAGATGCGGTCCTGCTCGTCGTCCAGCTCGCCGGGATAGTAGACCTTCTCGACGCAGTCCTGCTCCTTGAGCATCTCGACGATCGCCCGGGCGTTGGCCTGCTGCTGGCGCATGCGGATGCCGACGGTCTCCAGGCTGCGCATCAGCAGCCAGCCGGTGAAGGGCGAGGCCATGTTGCCGAAGATGGTGCGCATCTCGCTGATCGGCGCCAGCAGCTCCTGCGGACCGAGCACGGCGCCGGCCACCAGGTCGCTGTGTCCGCCGATGAACTTGGTCGCGCTGTAGACGGTGATGTCGGCACCGAGCTTCAGCGGCTGCTGGAAGACGGGCCCCATGAAGGTATTGTCCACCACCAGGCGGATCGGCCGCTCCTCCGTGCCGTGGCGCCGGCAGAGATCGAGGCAGCGCTTCAGGTCGGTCATCTGGTTGCTGGGATTGGCCGGTGTCTCGATGTAGACCATGCGCACGCCGTGATCCGGCTGCTGCAGGCGCTGCTCGAGCTCGTCGACGAAGGTGCTGCCGGCGGGAATCCAGTGGCAGCGCATGCCCCAGCGAGGCATGATCTTGCTCAGGAAATAATGTGTGCCGCCGTAGACCGGCGTGGTGGCCACCACTTCCTCGCCCGGTGAGACATGGGCCAGGATCGTCGAACTGATCGCCGCCATGCCGCTGGAAAAGACCAGCGAGGTCTCCGCGTTCTCCCAGACCGCCAGGCGGTTCTCGAGGATCTCCAGGTCCGGGTTGTTGAGCCGGCTGTAGATCAGCCCCGGCACCTCGCCCGGTTCCTTCTCCTTCATGCCGTAGGCCAGCTCGAAGAAGTGTTTCCCCGCCTCCGCGTTGCGGAAGGCGAAGGTGCTGGTCAGGAAGACCGGCGGCTTGACCGCGCCCTCGGAAAGGAAGGGATCATAGCCGTAGCCCATCATCAGGGTCTCGGGATGCAGACAGCCTTTGTGCTTCATCGTTCTCTACCTGCCTTGTTTGCCGGCGAAGAGTGCTTCCGCCGGGGAGTATTGTATCTCGACGCGAGTCGAAATCGAATTCGATCGATACGGTACGGAAGCTATTCCCGGGGGAGCAAGACCAGTTCTTCCTCTCTTCCCACCAGCTCTGCAGCGCTGCCGTCCTTCAGCGCGATCTCGTAGTGTCCCGCGCTTCCCAGGATCACGGAAGCTTCCCCCTCCCGGCACTCGGCATAACAGCGGCGCAGGGGCATTTCCCTGTCGCCGTATACGAAGCGTCCGCCTGCGTGCCCGGCGTGTTCTTCGCGCAGGGCGCTGATGCAGTTGCCGAAATCGTCCACGAAGAGGATCCTTCCCTTAAGCGCCTCTCCCTCGCTCTCCGGCTCCAGCCGGTAGGGGCAACGGGCCTTCCCTTCTACACCGCCCGGATCCTCCCCCGCCAGCAGGCGCAGGGCCAGGGGCACGAAGTGGTCCCGGCCGTGAAAGGTGGCGCTGCCGGTTACCGGCGCCGACGGCAGAAGGCGAGAGCGCGCCTGTGGATCGAGGGCCAGCACATAGCTCAGCAGTCCGTTGTCCGGCGCCAGGAAGTCCTGGCCCAGGGCGCGCAGCCAGACCAGCGCCCGCTCGCTGCCCACTCCGGGATCGACGACGCAAAGATGCAGCCGACGCCGACGCGGCAGGCCCTGCACGAAGCTGTAGAGCAGCCAGGCTGCCGCCCGCAGATCCTGCGGCGGACAGTCATGGCTGATGTCCACCAGCGAGAGGGCGGGCCGCTCCTCCAGCAGGCGGGCCTTCATTTGCGCCACGTAGGACGAGCCCGGGCCGAAATCCGTCAACAGGCTGAGCAGCATGAAGCCTCCTTGGCCAACTAGGGATTCCGCGCTTTCAGGATTCTTGATGTGGATCCAGTTCCAGGCGCCAGTAGATCACGCCCTCCAGCGGATTGTCGTAGTAGGGCGGAATCCGCCGGAAACCCAGGGAGTCGTAGAGCGCCATGGCCTCCACAAGCCGCTCCAGGGTATCCAGCAGCATGGCGGCGTAGCCGGCCCTCCGCGCCTCGGCGATCACCGCTTCGGCCAGCAGGCGCCCGATCCCCCGCCCTCTGCCGGCGGGCCGGACATAGAGCCGCTTCATCTCGCAGCAGTTCTTTGCCGGATCGCCGAAGGAACGCAGGGCCACGCAGCCCAGGGTCGCCTCATCTTCACAGGCCAGCAGAATGCAGCCCCCGGGCTCCGCGTACTTGCCGGGCAATCGGCGCAGGTCGGCCTCGAAGTCCTGGAAATGCAGATCCTCGCCCAGCCAGCGGCCGTATTCGAGAAAGAGCTCGCGCGCAAGCTGCAACTCTTGCTCGCTCCGGGCGGGTTGGATCAAGATCGCGGACTTCATCGGCTCTCCTCCAGGAAGGCCAGCACTTCCTGGAGTACCGCTTCGGGATCGATACCCTTCATGCAGGCCAGGGTGCCCAAGGGACAGCTGCGATGGCCGTGCCTGCCGCAAGGGCGACAGTCCAGCTCGATCTCGAAGACCCGGTCCCGAGGACGCTGCGGCCCGAAACCGAAGGAAAGCACCGTCGAGCCGAAGAAGGCCCAGGTGGGACAGCCGGCGGCCTGGGCCAGGTGCAGGGGCGCGCTGTCGTTGACCAGGGCCAGCGAGCACTGCCGAAGCAGTTCGCAGGACTCGCGCAGCCCCAACTCGCCGGCCAGGTTGTGCGCTCCGGGAAGATCCCGGCAGACGCTTTCGCAGAGTTCCCGGTCCCCTTCGGCGCCCAGCACGACCAGCGGATGCCCGGCGCGGACCAGGCCGCAGGCCAGCTGCCGAAAGGACTCCGCCGGCCACTGCTTGGTCGCCCAGACCGAGGCCGGCGCCAGGGCGACGGGACGTTCCAGGCCGCGCTTCTCGAGCAGTCCGGCAACGCGTGCCGCCTCGCGGGGGGCCGTATACAGGGAGGGCAGGGCCGGACCTTCAAGGTCGGCGAGGGCGCGCAGGCGGACCGTCTCGTGGCGTGTGCGATCGTCGGGGCGCAGCTCCGTATACAGGAAGGAACCCGTCGCCCCGCGGTAGCCGACGCGCTCGCCGGCCCCGGAAAGGCGAGCCAGCAGCGCGCTGCGCAGGCTGCGGTGGGCGCTGACCAGCTTGTGCGGTCGCCAGGCGCGCAGGCCGGCGCCCAGGCGCCACAGGGCAGGCAGGCCGCGATCCTTCCCCTTTTTGTCATACACGAACACCCGTTCCAGGCGGGGATCGTCGCGGTAGAGGGCCGCCCCCGGCGGCGTGGTCAGCAGGGCCAGCCGCGCGCCCGGGTGCTGTTCCGCCAGCGCGTCCAGCAGCACGGAAAGCAGCACCAGGTCGCCGATGAAGGCCGTATGGATCACGGCGATCCTCACGGCGCGGGGGTCGTCTTCCAGCGCTTGTGCATCCAGAACCACTGCTCGGGCAGGCGGCGGACCTCTTCTGCCATCAGGTCCGTGAAACGCTGGGTCAGGGCGAGCACGTTCTCTTCGCTGGCCTCCCAGTCGGGATCCACCGGGATCTCGCGGAAATCGATCTCGTGGTTCCCGTCGGGCAGGCGGCGATCGTGGACGAACATCACCGGGGCCTTGAGGCGCAGGGCGTATACGGCGGCCCCCGTCGGCGTCGAGGCCGGGTGGCCGAGGAAGTCGACGAAGACTCCCCGGCTGCGCGCGTCCTGGTCGGAGAGGAAGGCCAGCAGGCGGTTGCGCTTCAGTTCGCGCAGCACCTTACGGCCGGCCTCGCGGGTGTAGATCACGTCCACGCCGGCGCTCTTCCGGCTGGCGTTGATCAGCTCGTCCAGGAAAGGGTCGTTGATGCGCTTGACGATGTAGGACAAGGGGTAGCCCGCGAGGCAGGTCGCGGCGCCCATCATCTCCCAGCTGCCGAAGTGGCCGCCGACGCAGATCAGGCCCTTGCCGCGCTCCAGCAGGCGGCCGGGAAGCTCGCGGTCCAGGAAGCGCACGTGCTGCTCGACGAAAGGGCGGTCCACGTTGGGCAGCCAGAGCAGTTCCAGGCCCGTCAGCACGAAATGGCGACGGCAGGCGCGGATCACGGAGCGGCGCCAGGCGGCGTCCTTTTCAGGGAAAACGCGGCGCAGGTTGGCCTGCATCACCGCGCCGCGCAGGGGCAGCAGGAAATGCCAGATCCAGCCGATCACGCCACCCGCGCGCAACAGGCCCTTCCAGGACAGCCGGCGCAGGCCGGACACGGCCAGGCGGATCAGCCGCTCGCGCATCATTTCTCCTCGAAGGCCGTCACACCGTCCCAGTCCACGGCGGGCGGATCGACCTTCCAGCGCTCGCAGCGGGAAAGCATTTCGCGCGAGGGGCCGTCGTCCGCGTGGGCGGCGAGCAGTCCGCGGAAGTGCCCGGCGGCCTCCTCGAAGCGGCGCTCGGCCATCAGGCGGCGGCCTTCGCCGTATTCGGCGCACAGGGTTGCCGCATCGGCGGCCCGCGGGCTCTGGCGGTCGCAGATCACCTCGTATACGAAGACGCCCTCTTCCTTGCCCTTGACCCGGATGCAGTCCAGCTCGCGTCCGACAAAGTGCTCCCTGACCTGTTCCCAGGTGGCCCCGGAGACCATGACCAGGGTGCCGTAGAACTTGTTGGCGCCTTCCAGCCGGGCCGCCAGGTTCATGTTGTCGCCGATCGCCGTATACTGCTGGACCTCGTCGCTGCCGAAATTGCCCACGGCCATCGGTCCGGAATTGAGACCGATGCGGGCCTTGATGACAGGGAAGCCGGCGGCCGTCCAGCCGGGCTGCAGTTCCAGGATGACCTCCTGCATGCGCACGGCGGTTTTCACGGCGGCCAGCGCGTGATCCTCCATCGGCAGCGGCGCTCCGAACTCGGCGACGATCGCATCGCCGATGTACTTGTCCAGGATGCCTCCGTGTTCGAAAACCAGGTGCGTCATGGCGCTCAGGTACTCGTTCAGCAGCTGCTGCAGCTGTTCCGGGCTGAGGCCTTCCGAGATGGTGGTAAAGGAGGCGATGTCCGAGAAGAGCGCCGTGATCACCCGCTCCTCCCCGCCGAGGGTCGCGGCGTCGGGATTCTTCAACACCTCGTTGACCACGGCCTTCGAGACATAGCGCGAGAAGATGTTGCGCACCTCCTGGCGCTCGCGGCGGGCGCGCAGGAACTGCTGCAACACGCCGCTGACCCAGGCCGCGGCGGCGCCGATCAGGGGCGCGAGCATCGGAAGCCAGATTGTGTGCTCGCTGAAGCTCCACAGGCAAAGCCAGTACCAGCCGAAGAGCAGGCCGCCCGTCAGCAGGGCCGCCGGCAGCGGCCCCAGGGTGAGCACGATCAGCGTGCCGGCCAGGCTCATGCCGAGCACAAGCAGCAGTTCCCGGGGCCAGCTCAGCTCGTAAATGTAGCGCTCGTCCAGCATGGTCTGCACGGCGTGGGCATGTGTCTCGACCCCGGGCATTTCCATGGTCGTGCCGTCGGCGCCCTGCCAGGGAATGCCCTTGTTGTCGTGGAGGTCGTCGGCGCTGTGACCCACAAGCACGATCTTGTCGCGGAAGGGGTGCGGATCCTCCTCCCCGAAGAGCATGGAGTACATTTCCAGGTCCTTCATCAGCTCCATGTAGTCCGAATCCAGGTCCGGATCGGGCAGGTCGAAATCGGCGTCGTCCAGGATGCTGGAAAAAGAGTAGCGCGGGTAGGTTCCCGTCGGTCCGCGGTAGTGGGTGCGCATGATGTTCGAGAGTCCCCGCACAAGGGGCACGCTGCGCCGGCCGATGTGCAGCGTGTCACTCGTCGGGATCTCGAGGCGCTCGACGCCCTCCAGTTCCATGATCAGCTTCGTGCCGATGGTCGGCAGCAGCTCGCCGCGATAGGGCTGGAAGAGGTGGTAGCGGCGGTTGATCCGGTCGCCGTCGATGATGTCGTCGACCAGCCCCCAGGGGGTCCCCGTATCATGGAAGCGCTTGAGGGGCGGATCGAGTCTCACATAGCTCGAGCCGTCGGGCAGCCTCTCCTGCGCCAGCTCCCCGCTGAGAATCACCGTGCGCCCCTCGTCGACGGCGCGTTGCAGGGCCTCCTGCAGCAGGCGGTCCCCCAGGGAATCGGAGCTGGTGGTGAACATGATGTCGAAGACCACCGCCCGCGCGCCGGCGTCGAGCAGGTTCTGCAGCATGCGGGCGTGCCAGGCGCGGCTGAAAGGCCAGATCGCGTCCAGGTCGGTGTAGCTGCGGTTGTCGACCTCGACCACGACCAGGGGACTGTGTGATACATCCACCGGCCCGCGCTCGCGGAAGCGCAGGTCGAGGGTGCGCAGTTCCAGGCCCAGCAGCTGCGAATCGGCCAGCAGGAAGAGCAGGGAGACCGTCAGGCCGCCCGCCAGCACCAGCCCGGCCGCGAGAAGGGAGCGCCCGTGTCCTCTCAGCATGGGATCAGGCCTGGCGGTCGATGATCGGGATCAGGTCCGGATCCGTCTGGCGGTACTCGTTGAGCTTGTTTCGCAGGGTGCGGATCGAGATGCCCAGCGAGTCCGCCGAGCGCGTGCGGTTGTTCTCGTAGCGCTTGAGCGTGGAAAGGATCAGCCGCTTCTCCATTTCGTGGATCGTGATCTCTCCCATGTCCAGGTCCAGCTCTCCCGGGCTCTCGACCAGGGCGTCCATGGGGGCGAAGGAGGCGGCGTCGAGCACGTTCTTCGTCGCCATCACCACGGCGCGCTCGATGGTGTTCTCCAGTTCGCGCACATTGCCCTCCCAGGACTGTGAGACAAGCCAGCGCATGCCCTCTTCCCCGATGCCCAGCACGCTGACGCCCAGCTTCTCGCTGTACTTCTTGAGGAAGTGCTCGGCGAGCAGCGGAATGTCGTCCCGCCTCTCGCGCAAAGGCGGCAGCAGGACAGGGATCACATTGAGCCGGAAGAAGAGGTCCTTGCGGAACCCGCCCTGCTGGACCTCCTTCTGCAGGTCGCGGTTGGTGCTCGAGATGATGCGCACGTCCACCGGGATCACTTCGTTGGAGCCGACACGCTGCACCTCGCCTTCCTGGAGCACGCGCAGCAGCTTGGCCTGCAGGGACAGCGGCATCTCGCTGATCTCGTCCAGGAAGAGCGTGCCGCCGTCGGCCTCCTCGAAAATGCCCTTGCGGTCCGTGTTGGCCCCGGTGAAGGAGCCCTTGATGTGCCCGAAGAGCTCGCTTTCCAGCAGCTGGTCCGGAATGGCGGCGCAGTTCTTTGCCAGGAAGGTCTTGTCGGCGCGATTGCTGTGGCGGTGCACGGCCCGTGCGACAAGCTCCTTGCCCGTGCCGTTCTCGCCCTGGATCAGCACGCTGGAATCGCTGCGCGCCACCGTGCGCAGCATGTCGAAGATCTGCTTCATGCGCGCGTTGCGGCCGATGATGCTGCCGAAGTGGTCGCTCTCCTCCAGCTGCGTGCGCAGGAAGCGCGTCTCGCTGAGCAGGCGCCGGTGCTCGAAGGCCTTGCGCAGGCGGTGATCCACTTCCTGGGCCGTGAAGGGTTTCTGGATGTAGTCGAAGGCGCCGAGCTTCATCGCCTTGATGGCGTCGTCCACGCTGGCGTGCGCGGTCATCACCATGGCCAGGCGGTCCTCTTCCTGCCCGCGGAGCACCTCGAGGAACTGCAGCCCGTCCATGTCTTCCATGCAGACGTCGGTCAGCACCAGGTCCACGGTCTCTTCCTTGAGACGGGCCAGGGCGGCCTTGCCGCCCGGGGCGGTCAGCACTCGATAGCCCATTTCACTCAGGCCGGCCTCGAGCATCTCGGTGATCAGGGCTTCGTCGTCTACGACCAGGATCGTCTTTTTCATGTGGATTCCGATCTGTGTTCCATGCCGCGCGGAGCGCGTGATTCAGCCTCTCGGACACGGGGCAGTGTAATGCGGAAGTGCGCTCCCTTCCCGGAGTCGAGCAGCTCCACCGACCCGGCGTGCAGCTCGACGTTCTTGCGGACAATGGCGAGGCCGAGGCCCGTGCCCTTGGCCCGCGTGGTGAAGAAGGGATTGAAGAGCTTGCGGCGGTGGTGCTCGGGAATGCCGGGCCCCGTATCACGGACATCGATCGTGATGCGCCCGGCCGAGGCCGCCAGGTCCAGTGCGAGTACGCGCGGCCCCTCTTCGAGGGACTGCATGGCCTGGACCGCGTTCTTGCAGAGATTGAGGAAGGTCTGCCGCAGCAGCTCGGGGTCCATGCGCGTGAGCAGCGCCTCTTCGCCAAGCTCTCCGCGCAGTTCGCAGGGAACCTCCATGGTGTCCATTTCCACCTGCAGGAAGCTCAGCACCTCCTCGAGCACGGCGCGCAGGTCGGCCTGGCGGAAGGTCGGCTCGACCTTGCGCGTGTAGGCCAGCAGGTTGGTGGCGATCTTGTTCAGGCCGTCCACGCCCTCGATGATCTTGTTGACGTAGTGCCGTTCCTTCGTGCCGTTCTCGAGCCGGTTCTGCAGCAGGGCGGCGAATCCGCCGATGCCGCCCAGCGGGTTGCGCAGTTCGTGTGCGACACTGGCCGCCATTTCCCCCAGCGCGGCCAGGGTGCGGACCTGGGCCATGTGCTCTTCCATGCGGTGCACGCTGGTCAGGTCGTCGAGGATCAGCAGGGCGCCGATGGCCTCCCCCGCATCGTCGCCGACCAGACGGCAGCGCAGGCGGAAGATGCGCTCCTCCTCGGCCTCCTGCAGGCGGAACTGGTCCTGCTCGATGACCCGGTTCTCGCGGATCACCTCCTCGAGCACTTCGGCCAGGGCCCTGGGCAGGCTGTCGTGTGCCACGGCGGGCAGGTCCGGCAGCTGCAGCAGGCTGCAGGCCGCCGGATTGGCTTCCGTGATCCGGCCGTCCAGCCCCGCCATCAGCACGGCGCTGGCCATGTTGTCCAGGATCTGCTGCTGCATGTTGCGTTCGCGCTCCTTCTCGAGCAGGTTGCGCGCCAGCAGGCGGTTCTTGCGCTCCAGCTCGCCGTTGAGCTCGTCCAGCCGCTCCTGCAGCAGCTCGCGCGTCAGCAGCAGTTCGCGCACGGCTTCGGGACCGGATTCCGGTGGGGGAAGAGGCGTCATTCGTTCCTGCCGCCTTTCAATCGCTGCTCGAGTTCGCGAATCCGCTCCTTCAGGTTGTCGACCTCGCTGCGCAGGGTGCGCTCCTTGTGTCCGCGCTCGAGCATCTCGATCACGTCGGTGGCGCGGAAGGGCTTGACCAGGTAGTTCGTCGCGCCCAGTTGCAAGGCCTCCAGGCAGGTCTCCAGGGAGGGGAACCCGGTGATGACGATCGTCACCAGCAGCGGGTACTCCGCGCAGAGGCGCTGGATGTGATCCATTCCCTGGATGCCGGGAAGGTGGATGTCGCAGAGCACGGCATGGAAACCGCCCTCCTCTTCCAGCAGGCGGAAGGCCTCATCGACCTTGTCCGTGGCGCGGCAGGCGTGGCCGGTGTGCTCCAGGGTCTCGACGAGCACCTGCTGGCTCAGGGGATCGTCCTCGAGGATCAGGACTTTCATGGCTTCCTCTCAGGAGTCCTCGGACTCCGGCTCTTGTTCCTCGAACATGTCCTTGTAGTACTCGCGCAGCTCCGGGATCGGCTCGACATAGTCCTTCCAGGCCTTCATCGCGCCCTCCTGGTCCACGCACTTGTGGCACAGGATGATGGTGTTGTCCTGGCCGACGCCGGACCATCCGCGGCCATAGCAGAGCTTGCAGCTGCGGCGCTTGCGGTTCTCGCCGGCAATGCCCTTGGCCGCTTCCAGGTGTTCGTCCGCCAGGCGGAACTCGTCTTGGCTCATCTCTCTTCCTGTGAATTGTCCTGCAGTCACACGGAATCGCGGTCGATCCCGGTGGGGATGCGCCTAGCCGGCGTCCCCGTGATCCATCAGGCTGTCTGCCTTGCCGTTGTCAATGGTCGCGTCGATGCCCTCCACCGGCTCCGGGTAGCAGCCGGAGAAGCAGGCCGAGCAGAAGTCCCTGGGGTCCTTTTCCGTGGCCCGCAGCATGCCCTCCAGGCTCAGGTAGGCCAGGCTGTCCGCGCCGATGGCATCGCGAATCTCCTCCAGGCTCTCGTGCTGGTTGGCCAGCAGCTCTTCGGGGTCGGGAAAATCCATGCCGTAGTAGCAGGGATAGCGCACGGGCGGACTCGTGATCCGCACATGCACTTCCGCGGCGCCCGCCTTGCGCAGCAGGTCGACCAGCTTGTTCATGGTCGTGCCGCGCACGATCGAATCGTCGACCAGCACCACGCGCCGTCCGCGGATCACGCCTTCCACCGCGTTGAACTTGAGCTTGACCCGTTCCGTGCGCCCCTTCTGCTCCGGGGCGATGAAGGTCCGTCCTACATAGTGGTTGCGGATCAGGCCCAGCTCGAACTTGGTCTCGCTGCGCCGGCTGAAGCCCAGGGCGCTGGTGTTCGAACTGTCCGGCACGGGCACCGTGATGTCGGCGTCGTCTACATCCGCCTCGAAGGCCAGGGCCTTGCCCAGCTTGCGTCGCGTCTTGTCTACATTCTCGCCGAAGATCTTCGAATCCGGCCGGCTGAAGTAGACGAGCTCGAAGATGCAGTGGGCCGGACGGCGCTGCGGAGCGATGCGCTGCGACTGCAGCCCTTCGCCGTTGACCAGGATCAGCTCGCCCGGTTCCACGTCGCGCACGTAGGACGCGCCGATGATGTCGAAAGCGCAGGACTCGCTGGCGAAAACGGTCCTGCCTTCGAGCTCGCCCATGGCCAGGGGCCGGTAGCCGAAGGGATCACGGGCGGCGACCAGCCCTTCCCTGCTCAGGAAGACCAGCGAATAGGCGCCCTGCAGGCCCGAGAGGCCTTCCTTCAGCCGGTCGACGAAGCTTTCGCACTGGCTGCGCGCCATGCGGTGCAGGATGATTTCCGAGTCGGTGGTCGTCTGGAAGATCACGCCCGCCCGTTCCAGTTCGGCCCGCAGCTGGCGCGCGTTGCTGATGTTGCCGTTGTGCGCCATGGCCAGTTCGCCGTCCTTGGTGACGACGCGGAAGGGCTGCGTGTTGCGGTAGTCGCTGGCGCCGTGGGTCGAATAGCGCACGTGTCCGATGGCCGAGCGCCCCGGCAGCAGCTGCAGGCTCTCGTGATCCGGAAAGACCTCCCCCACCAGGCCCAGGCCGATGCGCCGGTGCAGCACGCTTCCTTCCGAACTGACGATGCCCGCGGACTCCTGGCCGCGGTGCTGCAGCGCGTTCAGGCCGAGCACGGCCAGCGAGGCCGCGTGTTCCACGTCATGGATGCCGAAGAGGCCGCAGTATTCGCCGATACCCGATTCCATAGTGCCTTTCCCTTCTTGGGCCGGGCCGCAGCCTAGCCGAGCAGACCGACCTTGTTCAAGAGCACGAGCGTCACGGCCACCGGTGTGACAAAGCGCACCAGCAGGCGGAAGCCGATGTAGAGCCAGGGCGAATGGTGTTCGGCGCCGAAGGCCTTGCGCACCTTGGTCTCGTCGGCGATCCAGCCCACGTAGATCGATGTCAGCAGGCCGCCCACGGGAAGCATCCAGTTGGAGGCCAGGTAGTCCATGGTGTCGAAGAAGTTGCGGCCGAAGATTTCCTGCCAGGCGCCGAAGAGCTTCCCGGACCCGGACAGGGCGGAAGGGATGCCGAAGACGAAAATCACCAGTCCGCTGAGGATCGCCGCCTTGCGCCTCTGCCAGTCCAGGCGGTCGATGAGGGTCGCCGTGACCACTTCGAGGATGCTGATCGCGCTCGAGAGGGCGGCCAGCAGGAGCAGCAGGAAGAAGCACAGGCTGAGGAACTGGCCGCCGGGAACCTGGGCGAAGACGATGGGAATGGTCTTGAAGACAAGGCCGGGGCCCGCTTCCGGCTCGTAGCCGAAGGCGAAGATCACGGGAAAGATCATCATGCAGGCCAACAGGGCGATCACCGTGTCCAGGATGCTGACGGACAGCGCGCTGCGTACGACATCCTTGTTCGAGCCCAGATAGCTGCCGTAGGTCAGCATGGCGCCCATGCCAAGGCTCAAGGTGAAGAAGGCGTGTCCCAGGGCCTCGAGCACGCTGTGCGCGCTCAGCATCTCGGCGTGGGGCATGAAGATGAACTCGACGGCCTTCATGAAGCCGTTGTCAGGCAGGAAAATACCGCGGATCACGATGAAGACCAGCAGCAGCATCAGGACCGGCATCAGCACGTTGCAGGTCTTCTCGATGCCCTTCTTGACACCGCCGATGACCACGCCCACGGTCAGGACCATGAAGAGCGTGTGCCAGAGCAGGTTCAGGTCGGCCGCTGTGTAGAGCTTGCCGAAGGTCTCCCCGATGGCCTCGGGGCCCTGGCTGGTGAAGCCGGTCAGGCTGAGCAGCACGTAGTGCATGGCCCAGCCGGCGACGACGCTGTAATAGGAAAGGATCACGAAACCGGCGAGCACTCCCAGCCAGCCCGCCATGCCCCAGCTGCTGCCTTCGCGGTGGAAGAAATGGAAAGCGCCCACAGGCGTCTGCCTGCTGCCCTGGCCGAGCAGCAGCTCGCTGACCATGATCGGCATGGCGACGAGGGCCACGCAGACCAGGTAGATCAGGACAAACAGCCCGCCGCCGTTTTCGCCCGTGATGTAGGGAAATTTCCAGATGTTGCCCAGACCCACCGCGCTGCCGGCGGCGGCCATGATGAAGCCGAATCGTGTTCCCCATTCCGGGCGTGATCCATTCGCCATGTGTCTCCCCTAGGGTTGCCAGCTCAGGGTGAGCCGGATGCCCGCCTGCGCCTCTCCCGCCACCGCCCCCGGTGACACACTCAGGTCCAGGCTGTCGTCGTAGTTGCTCAGGTGTCCGCTTACATAGGCGTCAAGCACGGAAGCCATGCGCAGCCAGAGCCACCACCAGAGCAGCTTGTTGCGATCGGTCAGGTAGAACTCCTCGCGGTAGGCGCTGAATTCCTGGTAGGCCTCGTCCTCCCCCAGGAAGGCTTCCGCGCGGCGCTTTTTCCAGTCCTGCCAGTTCCGATGTTGCTGCCGGGCGCCGATCAGTATGCCCAGTTCGGCACCGGCGAAGGCGGCCGCCTTGACCCATTCCCCATTGTAGGCCTGCCCCCATCCCGGAAGCGCCATGCTGCGCCACATGGCTCCCCTGGCGCGCAGGATCGCCGTGGAATCCGCGCCGGCCTGTGTGAGCAGACGGGGCGCTTCCTCGGCCTGCAGAGCGGCCGCGCCGCAGAGCAGCAGCAGAAGCCGTCTCACGCCTTGCGCGCCTCGCCGCCCAGGCTGACGACCGCCTCCATTTCCACGAGCACGTCCATGGGAAGCCCGGAAACGGCAACCGCGTGCCTGGCGGGCGGAGTGTCGGGGAAAAAGCCGGCGTAGACCGTGTTGAGCGCCGGATAGTCGGCCATGTCCCTCAGGTAGATGCCCACCTTCAGCACATCTTCCATGCGCGCGCCGGCCGCCTCGATGACCGCTTTCAGGTTCTGCAGCACCTGCCGGGTCTGGCTTTCGATGTCCTCGCCGGCCAGCGTGCCGCTGGCCGGATCCAGGGCGATCTGACCGGAGGTGTACAGCAGGCGCCCGTCGTGGCAGGCCTGGCTGTAGGGACCAATGGCCTCAGGGGCCTTGTCCGTACGGACGATGGTTTTCATTCGGCTCTCTCCCGCTGAAGGGCTGATGGTGAAAAGCCTGGATCCCGCGACTGCGCCGAGCGCATCGGCAAGGCGTCTCTAAAAGTATGAAAGGAAGCTCTTGCGACACAGGATTGCAGGAAATTTTTTCCGCTTCTGACGACCAAGCTTTTCATTTTGCCCCCGATGCGCTACACTTCGGCGCTCCCGGGCACCTGGCCCGACCATCGAAGCAGCGGAGGGCCAATGGCCGAAAAGAAGAAAGCTCCCGCCAAGAGCAACAGCCGCGAGAACGAACTCGTCGAGATCATGCAGCTGATTGCCTTTCCGGAACCGGAAAAGTACCTGGACCTGATCAAGCAGATCTGCAATACGCAGAAGATCGACCGCAGACGAGTCCACAAGATCGACTAGTCCCGGGATCCAGCACGCCCCCAGACAGGGACCGCCTTGGCGGTCCCTTTTTCTCTCTTCCGGACATGGCCAGCATTGCTCCCATGAAAGCGCCTGTCCCAGTCACGCGAACAGCGAACTCCGCGCCCCCTTGCCCCGTGCACATGGAACACGGGGTTTCAGCTTTGAATCCGGCCCTGTAGACAAAAAAAGGCCCTTTCCCGCGGGAAAGGGCCTGAGCTTCTCTGGAACAGGAAGGTCTACATCTTGTTCAGGAAGTCGCGCACATAGGCGCTGATGCCGACCTTCTGCTTCTTGGCAGCAGCCTCGAGCCGCTTGAGCAGCTTGTCGGAAATCCGGATGTGGATGACGTTGTTCAGCAGCTCGGCGGTCTTCTTGGAGACCTTCTTGGCGGCCTTCTTGGGAGCGGCGGCAGCCTTCTTGGCGGCCTTCTTCACGGCCTTCTTCTTGGCGGCGACCTTCTTCTTCGGTGCGGCTTTCTTCTTGGCGGCTGCCTTCTTCTTCGGTGCGGCTTTCTTCTTCGGAGCAGCTTTCTTCTTCGCGCGTGCCATGGGGTCCTCCCGGTTTGTGGATCACGGTATTACATGTGTCGTTTTCAAAGCTATGTCAGTCAAATGGACTTGTCAAGCACGAAATCCATTATCGTCACACCGTGAGACGACTTTAATCCCTTTTCATCGAATTGGCGAACACGCCCATGCGGATACCCCGCGCGGCAGGCGCGTGAGTCAACACCGCTTCCTTCCCGGGGGAAGCGCGGCGGCCGCAAAGCTGGAATGTTCAAATTCGGGCATATAATGCCGCGGCTGGGCGCGAATCACGAAGTATTTCCACGAAGTGAGCGGCAGTATACTCCGCCCCCGAAGCGGGTATACGAGTCCAGGAGGCGCTGGAAGCCCGGATGATCCCTTGCGGAATTACACGGCCCCTCTTCCCGCGGGCCCGGATCCGTGTTCGCGCACACGAGGTCCCCGGCATGGCCCACCGTCCGGGTCGGGCGTACGGCGGCGCGAAGGAGCCTCCGCTTTGCCGGAAAGGAGGCGTGAAACAAGTCTAACAGGGAATGATTCGCAGGGGGGAATGGGCAGGGCCCTTGACGCGGGGCTGCTCCGAAGCGGCCTAGGAAGCGGCTTCAGGGGAAATGACACATCCCTGGGCCGCCAGTTCCCGGCAGATCCGCGCCTGGCGCTCCAGCGGAAGCTGTACTCGCAGCAGGAACCCCTTCTCGTCGGCATCCTCGCCGAGCACGCGGCCTTCGCGGCGCAGGACGCCTGTCAGGGAGTAGGCGTTCAGCGGCACACGCACCTGGAACTCGCACCAGGTGTCGCCTTCCCTGCGGCCCAGCTCGCGCAGCAGCTCCTCCAGGCGGAGTTCCGTCAGCGCGCTTACCAGCAGGCTTCCCGGGTGCTTCAGGCTTGCGCGACGCAGCTCGTCCGGGTCCTGCACCAGATCCACCTTGTTGAACAGGAGCTGCCGCGGCGTGTTTCCCGCCCCCAGGTCCTGGAGCACGTGGTCCACGACGCGAATGCGCTCTTCCCAGTAGCCGTGCGACAGGTCGACCACGTGCAGCAGCAGATCCGCCTCCGCGGCCTCTTCCAGGGTGGAGCGGAAGGAGGCGACCAGGTGATGCGGCAGCTTGCGCAGGAAGCCCACGGTGTCCGAGAGCAGGCATTCGGCGCCGTCCGGCAGCAGCAGGCGCCTTACGGTGGTGTCGAGGGTGGCGAAGAGGCGGTCTTCCGCGAGCACGCCCGCGCCTGTCAGACGGTTGAGCAGGGTCGACTTGCCGGCATTGGTATACCCGACCAGCGACACCCGGAAGCGGCGATCGCGTCCCTTGCGGCGGGTGGCCCGCTGGCGGGAAATGGTCTTCAGGTCGCGCTCCAGCTGGCGGATGCGTGTGCGCACCAGCCGCCGGTCGGTCTCGAGCTGTGTCTCACCGGGCCCGCGCATGCCGATGCCGCCCCGTTGCCGTTCCAGGTGCGTCCAGGCCCCGCTCAGGCGGGGCAGCAGGTAGTTCAGCTGGGCCAGCTCGACCTGGGTGCGCGCTTCGCTGCTGCGCGCACGGGTGGCGAAGATATCGAGAATCAGCCCGCTGCGGTCGACCACCGGGACGCCGCAGGCCTTCTGCAGGTTGAGCGCCTGCCGGGGGCTGAGGTCGTCGTCGGCGAAGACCAGCGCCAGGTCCAGCTCCTCGACCAGGGCGCCGATGTGCTCGGCCTTTCCGCTGCCGATCCAGGCCTTCGTGTCCGGCTTCTCGCGCGGCTGGATCACGCTGTCGACGATCTCCGCGCCGGCGGTGTCCGCCAGCTGCGCCAGCTCCTCCAGGTTGGCGACGACTGTATCACGATCGTCGCCGGGAAGCTGCAGGGCCAGCGCCAGGGCCCGGGGACGCTTGCCGTCCTCGCGGCGGCGCAGGGCTTCGGGGGTGAAACTCTGGTTCACGCGTTCTCCTCCTTGCCGCCGGGCGACCGGCCGGCCGTGAGCTGCTCCAGCAGAAGCAGCGCCAGGGCCAGCAGCAGCAGGTGTCGCCACAGTTCGCCTCCGCGGCGCCCCTCCGCCAGCTCCTGCGGGTCCTTCGGCGCTACCTCGAAGGGAAGGCCGCTTTCGCGGACCAGGGCTTCCAGCTGCAAGGGAGCGCGCCGCAGGTCTTCCAGGGCCGGATTGACAGCCAGCAGCTGCTCCTCGCCCTTCGTGTTGCGCAAGCGGTAGAAGCCGCTGCGATCGAGAGCGGGCAGGGGCAGGGGACCGCGGTTCGCCGGAGGCGGCAGGACGAAGGTCTCTTCCGGGCCTTCCAGGCGAAGTCCGGCAGCGCTCCGGCCGATCCAGCGGGATCCGGCAGGCCAGGCCGCGCTTTCTCCGCAAACAAGGACCGGCGCATCGGCGGCGCGGCCCAGGGCCAGCCAGCGCATGCCGCGCTGCATCAGGGGAGCGAAGAGCCCGCTTTCCGCCAGGTCGGACCAGCTGTCCTCCGGACTGCTGTGCAGCAGCAGCAGCCGGCGGCCGCCTTCCATGGCGCTGAGAAGCGGCAGCTGCCCGCGCAGGCCGAGCAGGGTGCGGGCTTCGCCGGCCTGCGGTCTTTTCAGCAAACGGTCGACTCCCAGGGAAGGCAGCGCGTGCCCTTCCTTCAGCAGGCCCTCGAACACGGGATGCGGATGATCCATGAACTCCAGCCTGCGCCCGGAACCCGTCTCCAGGCTCACACTGGCGGGCAGCTCGAGCACTTGCAGGCATTCTTCCATCAGGTGCAGGCCGCCTTCTCCGGAGGGAAGCAGGAAAAGGCCCAGGCCGGCCTCCCGGGCGCGCCGCAGAGTCCGCGGCAGGCCGGCAGAAGGCCGGGAGGCGTCCAGCGGCGCGACCAGCGCGTCCCAGTTTTCCAGGTCCACGCTAGCCAGTTCCCGGCTGTCGTAGGCCTGCAGCTCCAGGCCCATGCGGTAGCTGCTGTCTGGCGCCAGCGCCGCGCGCAGGGCCGGCTGGCAGGCTTCCCCGTTGTCGAGCAGGAGCACGCGGATGGCGGGCGGCACCCGCAGAACCGTTCGCCAGGCAAGAGCCCGCTCGTTCAGCCCTTCCAGGCTCAATTCCAGGGGCCAGACACCGGCAGCGGGAGTCGGAAAGCGGATCTCGACCTGCCGCGATTCCCGCTCCAGCGGCTGCGAGATCCACAGCTCCTCGCCGTGACGCAGCTGCAGAGCCGGCGTGGCTTCCAGGCGGTCCGGCGGCCAGGAGGTCAAATCAACACTCCAGCGCTGGGGCTGTCCCTGCCGCAGGAGGCCGCTCCGGATCCGCGGCGGGGCGAAGCCTGCCGGTGACTCGACCGCCGTCGCAGGAGCATGCAGCCAGCAGCCCAGCCCTTCGTCGAACAAGAGACTGTCGAGCGCGAGGCCCGTGCGGCCATCGCTGAAAAGGTGAAGCTCCCGCAGAAGGTCCGAGGGAGGCAGCAGGCCGTGAGCCAGCCGCAGGGCGCCGTCCAGGTCGTCGGCGGCATCGCTGGCTTCAAGGCCGGCGAGCACCTCCAGAGCCTCGGCCGAGGTCATGGACGGCGTCCCCAGCAGGGCCGCGGGGCGTGCCAGGCGCACGATGCTGAAGCGGTCTTCCTCTTCCGCCGCTGCCAGCAGGCGGCGCGCGCGGTCGCGCAGCTGATCCAGCGCTCGCCCCTTCTCAAGAGGCAGCTGAGTGCTCAGGCTGTTGTCCAGCAACAGGACCGCGTGCAGGCCCGTGCGGCTGCCCAGGCCTTCCAGCCGATGGGCGGGCCGCGCGAAACTGAGAACCAGCAGGGCCAGGATCAGCATGCGAAGCAGAAGCAGCAGCCAGCGCGTGAGACGCAGGCGGCGCAGGTGGCTGGCCTGGATCGCGCGCAGGAAGCGCGTCGTGGACAGGGGGCTGGGGCGCCGGCGACGGGGGTTGAGCAGATGGATCAGCAGGGGAATGCCCGCCGCGGCCAGCAGCCCCAGCAGGATTCCGTTGAGGAAGATCACGTGGGCCGATGCTCCCGTTCCACCAGCCAGGCCAGGATGTGGCCCACGGTGATGTGACACTCCTGCACCCGCCCCGGATCGTCGGAAGGAACGACGAGTGCTGGATCACACAGATCGCGCAGTGCGCCCCCGCTCCCGCCCAGCAGGCCGACCACGGCCAGTCCTCGACGGCGGGCCTCCCGGGCGGCCTGGATCACGTTGGCCGAGTTGCCGCTGGTGCTCAGGCAGACCAGCAGGTCTTCCGCACGGGCCAGGGCCTCCAGCTGCCGCGAGAAGATGCGCTCGAAGCCGTAGTCGTTGGCACAGGCCGTCAGCAGCGAGCTGTCCGTCGTCAGGGCCAGGGCGGCAATGGCCGGACGCTCGAGGCTGGCGCTCAGCCGTACGACAAACTCCGTCGCCAGGTGCTGGCTGTCCCCGGCGCTGCCCCCGTTGCCGCAGAAGAGCAGCTTGCCGCCGGCGTCCAGGCGCTCGACCATCCGCTCGGCCATGGCGGCGATGGTCGCGCCGTGCTCGCGGGCAAGGGTCTCCTTGAGTTCCGCGCTCTGCCTCAGGAAGAAAGCAATCTGTTCGTGATCCATCACTCGCCTTTCTGCCGCGCCTCGCGGAGGGCGGCGAGGATCTCGGCCAGCCGGCCCCGGGCGCGTCCGTTCTCGATGGCGCTGCCGATCACGAGGGCCGAGGCTCCGGCCGCGGCCAGCTCGCCCGCCTCTTCAGGTCCGGAGATCCCGCCGCCGACGATCAGCGGCAGGTCCAGGTTCTTCGCCAGGGCGCGCACCATGGCCGGGGGCACCGTCTGCGGAGCGCCGGAACCCGCTTCCAGGTAGAGCTGCCGCATGCCCATGCAGCGCGCGGCCAATCCGTGCGCCAGGGCGATGTCGATCTTGTGTCGAGGCATGGGCTGGCTGGCGCTCATGAACTGCGCGCTGCTTGTCACACCGGCCTCGACCAGCAGGTAGGCCGTCGGCAGGCATTCGAGGCCCGCGTGCATTACCTGCGGCGCGCCCCGCACCTGTTCCCCGATCAGGAACTGCGGATTGCGGCCCGAGAGCAGGCTGAGGAAGAGGATGGCGTCGGCCTGGGGCACGACCTGGCTGTTGTCTCCGGGAAAAAGGATCACCGGCAGGCCGCTCTCCTTGCGCAGGCGGGCGACTGTATCACCGAAGTTGTTTCCAAGGAGCAGGCTGCTGCCGGCCAGGAAACCGTGGACTCCGGCATCCGCCGCTTCCCGGGCCAGCGGTGTCAGCTCTCCGGCAGGCAGTCGATCCGGATCCACCAGCAGGTAGAGCAGGGTTTCACCGGCGGCTCGCGCCTGGTGCAGCCGGCTTTCGACCGGTCCCAGCTCGATGGTCATGCGTCCCTCTCTACAGTATTGCTCAAGCTGCCGATTCCTTCCACTTCGACCCGGATCTCGTCGCCGGGGCTCAGAGGCCCGACGCCGGCGGGGGTCCCGGTCAGGATCACGTCGCCGGCCCGCAGGGTGCAGAAACTGCTCAGAAAGGAGAGCAGCTCGCCCACCGGCCGGATCATCTGCGAGGTGCGTCCCTGCTGGACAGGTTTCCCGTTCAACAGTGTACGCAAACCCAGGTCCCGCGGATCCAGGTCGTCGCGAATCCAGGGTCCCAGGGGGCAGAAGGTGTCAAAGCCCTTGGCGCGCACCCACTGGCCGTCCTTCTTCTGCAGGGAGCGGGCGCTGATGTCGTTGGCGATGGTCAGGCCGAAGACCCGATCCAGGCAGTGCTCGGGCGACAGGTGCCGTCCGCCCTTGCCCAGGACGACCGCCACTTCGCCTTCGTAGTCGATCCGCCCATCCACGCCCTTCGGCAGACGAATGGCGTCCCCGTGGGCGCAGAGCGCCGTGTCGGGCTTCCAGAAGACCAGCGGATCCTCCGCCTTCCAGCCCGGATTGAGTTCCTCGATGTGCTCCGCGTAGTTGCGGCCGATGCCGAAGATGCGCGGCTGTTCGACGGGCGGCAGCCAGTCCAGGCCGGCCGGATCGTGCTCGCCGACCACCTTGCCGCCGGCGTCGATCTGCAACACGCTGCCCTTGTCCAGGCGCCCCATGCAGGGCCCCTGGGGGCCGCGGAAGCGACACCACTTCACGCCTGCTCCAGGACCTGTCTCACGGCGGCGCGGAAGGCCTCGCGGGCCTCGGGCAGGCCGGCGGGATTCTTGCCCCCCGCCGTCGCCAGCTGGGGCCGTCCTCCTCCTCCGCCTCCGACCAGGGGCGCGACCTCCTTGACCAGGGCGCCGGCCTTCAGGCCGTGCCGGGCGATGACGGCGTCGCTGACGAGAACCGCCAGCATCACCTTGCCCTTGTCCTCCGCGCTGAGCAGGGCGACCGTATCCCGCCCGCTCTCGCGCAACTTGTCGCACAGCTGTTTAAGGTCCGCCATCGAGGCGCCCTCCACGTGTTCCACATGCAGGGTGACGCCGGCCAGCTGCTCCCCCTCGTCCATGGCCGCGCCGGCTTTCAGCTCCAGCAGCTCGGCCTTCAGCTTCTCGTGCGCCTTCTCGAGGCTCTTCTTCTCCTCGAGGGCGCGCTCCAGCTTCTCGAGGGGATCGGCGCCCCGGCTGGAAAGCAGGTCGGCCAGGCGATCCAGCGCCCGCTGCTGCTCCTGGCGCAGGGCCTGGGCTCCTTCGCCGGTCACGGCCTCGATGCGTCTCACGCCGGCGGCGATGCCGCCCTCGTGGACGATGACGAAATCCCCCAGCTGGCCCGTGGCCGCCAGGTGCGTGCCGCCGCAGAGTTCGGTAGAGAAGCCGGGCACGTCGATCACGCGCACCTTGTCCCCGTACTTCTCGCCGAAGAGGGCCATCGCCCCGCGGGCGATCGCCTCGTCGTAGCTGCTCTGGCTCACGCCGACGCGCAGGTTGGCCCGGGCCTGCTCCATGACCAGGCGCTCGACCTGCTCGATCTCGGCGCGGCTCAGCGGCGCCGTGTGACGGAAATCGAAACGCAGGCGCCCCGGCTCGACCAGGGATCCTTCCTGTCGCACATGCTCTCCCAGCACCTGGCGCAGGGCCGCCTGCAGCAGGTGGGTCGCGGTGTGATTGCGCTCCGTCGCCCGTCGAAGGGCCGGATCCACGGAGGCCGACACCGGCTCGGCCGGCTCGAAGTCTCCCGTGATCCGCCCGAAATGCACGCGCACTCCGGCGACGATGCGCGTGTCCTCGACCTCCATGCTCCAGGCCCCGCCCTGGATCCGCCCGCGGTCGCCGACCTGGCCGCCGGCCTCCGCATAGAAAGGGCTGCTGGCCAGCACCAGCTCCATCCGCTCGCCGGAGGACCTCCTCCAGCGCAGGACTTCCGTGGCCATGTCCAGGCAGTCGTAGCCGACGAAGGAGTCGCTGCCGGCGCGAACCTCCTGCCAGGGCTGCTGCTCCCCGCTTTCCAGGCTTCCCTTGCGCGCCTCGCGGCTCTGGCTGCGCTGCTTCTCCATTTCGCGGGCGTAGCCCTCGCTGTCCACCTGCAGGCCGTGTTCGCCCGCCATCTGCTCGGTCAGGTCGAGAGGAAAGCCATAGGTGTCGTACAGCCGGAAGGCCTCCTCGCCTGGAACCGTGTCCTGCTTGCGTTCGGCCAGCTCGGCGCGCAAATCCTGGAAGCGTTTGAGGCCCTGGTCCAGGGTGCGGTCGAAGCTCCTCTCTTCCGCCTCCAGAACGCCGCGGATCGCGTCCGCCTGCGCCGGGAGGCCCGGAAAGGCCTCGCCCATGCTCTCGCAAAGCACATCGACCAGGCCCGGCAGGAAGGAGCCGCGGAAACCCAGTTCACGGCCGAAGCGCGCCGCGCGGCGCAGCAGGCGGCGCAGCACATAGCCTCGTCCCTCGTTGGAAGGGAGGGCGCCGTCGGCAATCGTGAAACACAGGGAGCGCAGGTGGTCGGCGATCACGCGGTGCGGCATGCCGTCCTTCTCCGTGTACTTCACGCCGCTGTCGGCGGCAATGCGCTGGATCAGCGGCTGGAACACATCCGTGTCGTAGTTGGAGTCGCAGTTCTGCATTACGGCGCAAAGGCGCTCGAAGCCGGCGCCCGTGTCCACGTGCTTCGCGGGCAGGGAATGCAGGGAGCCGTCCTTCCGCCGGTCGTACTGGATGAAGACCAGGTTCCAGATCTCGATGAAGCGGTCCGAGTCCGTGTTGACGAAACAGCTTTTCGGATCCATCCTGCCGAAGCGCTCGCCGCGGTCGATGTGGATTTCCGTGCAGGGGCCGCAGGGTCCGATCTCGCCCATTTCCCAGAAATTGTCCTTCGCGTCGAAGCGCAGGATGCGCTTCTCGTCGATGTCGGTTTCCGTGCGCCAGGTCTCGTAGGCCTCCTCGTCGAAGGGCACCTGCTCATTGCCGCCGAAGACCGTGGCGTAGAGCCGGTCCTTGGGCAGGCCCCAGACTTCCGTCAGCAGTTCCCAGGCCCAGCGGATCGCCTCCCGCTTGTAGTAGTCGCCGAAGGACCAGTTGCCCAGCATCTCGAAAAAGGTGTGGTGGTAGGTGTCGCGGCCGACCGCCTCCAGGTCGTTGTGCTTGCCGGAGACACGCAGGCATTTCTGTGTAGACGCGGCACGGCTGTAGGGACGGCTGCCCTCGCCCAGGAAGACATCCTTGAACTGGTTCATGCCCGCGTTGGCGAAGAGCAGGGTCGGATCCTCGTGTGGCACGACCGACGAGCTGGGCACCACTTCGTGTCCCCGCTCGCGAAAGAAGTCGAGAAATTCCCGACGAATGGCAGCAGCAGTCTTCATCTATCCTTCCGTTCCTCGTTTCACAAAACCAACCAAACCAATTCAAACATCACACATCACACTTCATACTTCAGTCTTGTATGACACACCCCACCCTCATCGGCCTCTCCCCCGCCTGTTCCAGCAGGGACACGGCCTTCTCCACTTCCGCCGGCGGCAGCAGGAGCAGCATGCCCAGGCCCATGTTGAAGGCCCGGAACATCTCCTCTTCGGCAATGCCGCCGCAGTCCTGGATCAGGCGGAAGAGTTCGGGAACCTCCCAGGAGGCGTGATCCAGATCCAGGCGATGTCCTTCCGGCAGGACGCGCCGGGTGTTTCCGTGGATCCCTCCGCCCGTGATGTGCGACAGGGCCGAGATCCCGACGCCCGCCTCCAGCAGACGGCGCACGGGCGACAGGTAGCTGCGATGCACGGCCAGCAGGGCCTCGCCCAGGGGGCGCCCGTCGGAGAGCCGGTGCTCGAGGCCCGGACCGTCGCCCTCCAGCAGGACCTTGCGGGCCAGGCTGTAGCCGTTGGTGTGCAGTCCCGTGCTCGGCAGGGCAAGGGCGACATCCCCGGCGGTCACACGGCTGCCGTCCAGGATCCGCTCTCGATCCACCATGCCGACGATGGTTCCCGCCAGGTCGTACTCGCCCTCGGCGTACATCGAGGGCATTTCGGCCGTCTCCCCGCCGATCAGCGCGCAGCCGTTCTCGCGGCAGGCGATGCTGAAGCCGCGGATCACCTCCGCCGCCGTGTCCACCTCCAGCTTGCCGGTGGCGAAGTAGTCCAGGAAGAAGAGCGGGGTCGCGCCGCAGGCCAGGATGTCGTTGACGCAATGGTTGACCAGGCACTGCCCGACCGTGTGGTGCATGCCCGTGGCCACGGCCACCTTGAGCTTGGTCCCGACGCCGTCGACGCTCGAGACAAGCACGGGATCCTTCATGCCGCCGAAATCGGGCCGGAAGAAGCCGCCGAAGGCGCCGATGCCGCCCAGCGCTCCCGGCGTCTTCGTCTGTCTTACATAGCCCTTGATGCGGTCGACGAGGCGCTCGCCGGCCTCGATGTCCACGCCGGCATCGCGATAGGTGTTCATCGTGCTCCCCCGGAGGCGTTTTCGTCGTACATGCCCTCGATCAGGTCGTGGTACTTGCCCATGATGAAATGGCGCTTGACTTCCAGCTTGGGCGTCAGCTCGCCGGCGTCGATGGTGAACTCGCTTCCCAGCACGACGAACCTGCGCACCTTCTCGTAGCGCGCCAGGTCCGCGGAGTGCCGCTCGATCTCGTCCCCGATCCGTTTGTATACGGCTGGGTTCTCGCTGAGCTCGTCCGTGCTCGCCAGGGCCTCTTCGCCCAGCTCCTCCCGCAGGCGGTCGAAGGAGGGCACGATCAGCGCGCTGATGAAGTTGCGCTTGTCGCCGATCAGCATGCACTGCTCGATCAGCGGGCTGGCGCAGAGGGCCTTCTCGATGGGCTGGGGCGCGACGTTCTTGCCGCCGGAGGTGACGATGAGGTTCTTCTTGCGGTCCGTGATCCGCAGGAAGCCGTCCCGGCCGATGTGCCCGATGTCGCCCGTATACAGCCATCCTTCGCGAATCGCCTGTGCCGTCTCCTCCGGATTGTTGTAGTAGCCCAGCATGATGTTGGGGCCGCGGGCGAGGATCTCGCCGTCCTCCGCAATACGCACCTCGACGCCCGGAAAGGGCCGCCCGACAGTGCCGAAACGGAACTCGTTCACCGTGTTGGCCGTGATTACCGGGCTGCTCTCCGTCAGGCCGTAGCCCTCGACGATGCGCATGCCCGCGCTGAGGAAGAAATCGCCCAGGTGGCGGGCCAGGGGCGCGCCGCCGGAGACCATGAAGCGCAGGCGGCCGCCGGTCTTCTCGCGGATCTTGGAATAGACCAGCTTGTCGGCGACGCGGTACTTGAGGGCCAGCAGGCCCGCCGGTTCCCGCCGCTGCTGGGTCAGCGCCGCCACCTTCTGTCCCACGCCCAGGGCCCAGTTGAAGATCCTGCGCTTGCTCTTGGGGCCTTTTTCCACGTTCTCCAGGATGCGGGCGTGGATCTTCTCGAAGAGCCGCGGCACGCTGATCATGATTGTCGGCCGGGCCCGCAGCAAGTCCTCGCCGACCGTGGTCATGTCGCGGGCGTAACACACTTCCGCGCCCACGCAGAGGGGGTAGTAGTAGCCGGCCAGGCGCTCGAAAACGTGCGACAGGGGCAGGAAGGAGAGGAAGCGGTCCTCCTCGCGCACGGGAAAGGTCTCGCGGGCTCCGTCCACGTTGCTGAGAATGTTCGTGTGACTCAGCATCACGCCCTTCTGCGTGCCCGTCGTGCCCGAGGTGTAGATCAGCGTGAAGGGCGAGTCCGGATCGTGCCCGTGGGCCTCCTGTTCCGCGCGGCCGGGATGCTCTTCGCGCCAGGCGCGGCCTTTCTCTTCCAGCTCGTCCCAGCCCAGCAGGCCCTCTGCCTTCAGGCCCGGCATGCCGACCAGGATCGACAGCTGCGGCAGCTGCTCCTTCTTCTCGCGGATCTTCTGCAGCTGCTCGCTGTCGGAAACGAAAAGCAGCCTGCAGCCGGAATCGAAAAGAATCTGCGCCGCCTGTCCGGCGGGAAGGGTCGGATAGACCGGCACGACCCAGGCATTGCAGAACAGCGAGCCCATGTCGGCCAACATCCATTCGAAGCGGTTGGGCGAGAGGATGCCGACCCGGTCCCCGGCCTCGATGCCCAGCGAACGCAGGCCGCCGGCCACATTCAGCACACGCTCCTTGGTCTGGGCCCAGGTGATCGACTGGTATTCGCCCTTGACCTGGGTAGCGTAGGCCGGCCGATCCGCGTGGCGGATTACGGTTTCCAGAAAGCGTTCGGGCAGGGTCTTGGCGGCCATGGAGTCTCCTTCGGGTCCTGTCGAAGCGGTGCTCGGGAGTCGACGCCGCCCTGGGGAAGCGCCGCAAAAGCTTGGAATATAAGGAAGAGGTCAGGCTGCCCCACCTTCTTCCGGCTGATCCCGCGAGATCTCCTCCGAAGCGTTCCCGCGGCCCGAACTGTGGCAATCCTTGAAAAGTTTGTCCAGCCTGATTCCTGTTGCCGCTCTGAAGTGGATTCTTCAGTCTGTAGTAGCGGACGATCAACGGTGGCGTCCGCAATACACACTGAAAGGGGACAAGATGAACACAGGAAAAGCTCTTCTGCTGGCCGGTACCATGCTCCTGGGCACCCAGCTCGCCTGGGCCCAGACCTTCACGGCGGACCTGTCGGGCTCCAACGAGGTCCCGCCCAACGGCAGCCCGGCCAGCGGCAGCGTCACGGCCATGCTGAGCGGCACGACGCTGAGTCTCAGCGGCAGCTTCAGCGGCCTGGCGGGAGACTATACGGCCAGTCACATCCACAACGCGCCCGCGGGGTCCAATGGCGGAGTGGTCGTCGGCCTGACCTTGAACGGCGGCGGTTCCAGCGGCAGCTACGAGGAGGCGGACAACACCTTTGTCCTGAGCCCGGCGGAAGTCGACGAGCTGATCGCCGGCAACTTCTATGTCAACGTGCACTCCGTCGAAGTGCCCAGCGGGGAGATCCGCGGCCAGCTCACCCGGGTCCAGACTTCGGACACGGAGGACCGTCCCGCGGCCTTCCGGCTGCAGGGCGCCTGGCCGAATCCCTTCAATCCGGAAACCCGCATCCAGTTCAGCCTGCCGGAAAGCCGCCAGGTGCAGCTGATGGTCCATGACATGCAGGGCCGCCGGGTCACGACTCTCGTCGACGGACTCCTGCAGGGGGGCGAGCACAGCGTGCTCTTCGACGCGGCGGGTCTGGCCAGCGGCGTCTACAGCTACACGCTGAGCGCGGAAGGCCAGCGGCAAAGCGGCCTGATGACCCTGGTCAAATAGCCGCCACCTAATTTGTATCACACAAGCCCTCCGGTCGATGGCCGGAGGGCTTTTCGTCTCACGGGATCAGGTCTCCAGGGTCTTGCCCTGCCGCCACATCAGGAAGCTTGCCAGCAGCAGCATGCCCGCGCTCAGGCCGAAGGCGCCGGCCCAGCCGAAGGCCGTCAGGGCCAGCCAGCCCAGCGGCGGACCAATGAGTCCGCGCACGCCGGTCATGCTGACATGGATGCTCTGGTAGACGGCCGCGTCCCGGCCTTTCGCGAAGCGCATGCTGGAGAGCACCCAGGCCATGTGCACGCCGCCCATGGCGAGGCCGTTGACCAGGAAGGCCATAAAGAGCAGCGGCACCTGCGGACCCGTGTGAGGCAGCAGCAGCGAGCAGGCCAGCAGCAGGAGCGGATAGCCCGCCAGCAGCAGGAAGACGCCCCCGCAGTAGCTGGCGCTGTTGTGGCGGTCGTGCTGCCGGCCGAAGAAGGGCATGGCGATCATCGAGCCGAAGCGGGCCAGGCCGAGCTGCCCCAGGGCGATGGTGGCGTAGCTCAGGCCCATGCCTTCAACGAGGAAGCCCGGCAGGACCGTCAACAGAATGAAGAAGCCCATGCCGTAGAGCATGAACTGCATTTCCCAGCGGAAGAAGGAAGGGTTGTCCCGCAGCTCGCGGATCATGTGTTTCGGCGGATCGAAAAAAGCCCAGCCGCGGCCTTCGTGACCCAAAAGGGTCTGGTCCGGGCGGGCCATGCCTGCGGCGGGAGGTTCCGGGACGCCCGTCGCATCGCCCGACTCGCCCGGCCCTTCGCTGTTTCGCGCCGCGTGGCGATCCGCTTCCCGTCGGGCCTGCTCGCCTACGGGAATCGTGCCCATCAGGATCCTGTCCGCCAGGCCGGCCAGCGCCAGCAGGATGAAGAGATGCTTCCAGTGATCCTCGCCCAGGTCCAGGTATTCGCCGATGCCCCAGCTGGCGAGCAGGACCACCGCCGACTGGAGCATCGAGACGCGGCTGAAGAGCCGGCTGCGCCGTCCTTCGGGGTAGTTGGCCTGCAGCAGACGGTTCTTCAGCGGAATGTAGAGCGACTGCCCGGTGTAGAAGAGCGCCATCAGGGCGATCAGCACGGCGATCTCGCCCGCGAGGGCGTTGCCGGCCATGGGAAGGGCGCAGCAGAGGCCGAGGACGGGAAAGAAGCGCCGCCAGCGCACGACACGGTCCAGCAGGCCGCGCCACCAGATCGAGAAGGTGAAACACAGCGGCAGGACCATCGTGATCCACATGACGTCCAGGTCCGTCGCGCCGAGACTCTTGCGCGCCACCGTGGGAATCAGGTGCAGCCCGGCCATCGACACGCCCAGGAAGAGCACGGCCACCATCTGCGTCCGCAGGGTGCGGCGGACAAGGGGGTCTGGATCACGGGCAATCAAGAATAGACTCTTCCTCACTGCAAGGGGCGGCCTGCGGCCGCCTTCCCATGCGCCTTGCCGTTCAGCCGCCCTCTTCCTGAGCAACCAATCCTGCTCCAGTGCGGAAACGTGACACGGTTTCATGTCCGAACACGGGGCGCGATTCAACGAGAGAAGGGGCGGCCGCAGGCCGCCCCTTCAGGGTTTCGGCGTTGACGCGACGGTTAGCGCAGGGCGTTCATGTCGCTGACGGCAAAATAGAACGCGGTCTCGTTCACTCCGTTTTCGGCGCTGTCGCTGCCGTGGACGGCATTGGCCTCGATGCTCTCGGCGAACTTGTTGCGGATGGTGCCTTCGGCGGCCTCCTTGGGGTTGGTGGCGCCGATGATCTCCCGCATGCGGGCGACGGCGTTCTCACCCTCCAGGGCGATCACGACGACCTTGCCGCTGGTCATGTAGGACACCAGGTCCTTGTAGAAGGGGCGTTCCTTGTGGATCGCGTAGAAGTCCTGCGCCTGGCCCTGGGTGAGACGCAGCATGCGCATGCCCAGGATGTTGAAGTCCTCCTTCTCCAGGAAGGAGACGATTTCGCCGATGTGGCGGTTCTGCACCGCGTCGGGCTTGATGATCATCAGGGTCCGTTCCATGGGACGGGCTCCTCCGTGTTGTGGGGGGCGGATCGTGGGCCGCCCGTGTGATTTTGTGGTGATTCGTTCGTGTTCCGTCGTGGCCCGGGAATCCGGTGTGGGGGGGCGGCCGCAGGCCGCCCCTACCGTGGTGATCGGGTTTCACGGGGATCCGGATCGGTTATTTCAAACATCCCGCCATGGTGGGGCCGATGTCGGCGGGGCTTTCGACGACGTGTACGCCGGCCTCCTTGAGGGTGGCCATCTTCTCCGCCGCCGTGCCCTTGCCGCCGGCGATGATCGCGCCGGCGTGCCCCATGCGACGCCCCGGAGGCGCGGTCTGTCCGGCAATGAAGCCGACGACCGGCACCCGGATGTTGTCGGCGATGTAGGCCGCGGCTTCCTCTTCCGCGCTGCCGCCGATCTCGCCGATCATCACGATGCCCTTTGTCTCACCGTCGTCCTTGAAGTGCTTCAGGATGTCGGTGAAGGTGCTGCCGATGATCGGGTCGCCGCCGATGCCGATGCAGGTGCTCTGGCCGATGCCTTCGGCCGCCAGCTGTCCGACCGCCTCATAGGTCAGCGTCCCCGAACGGGAGATCACGCCCACCGGGCCCGGGCTGTGGATGAAGCCCGGCAGGATGCCCAGCTTGGCCTGGCCCGGCGTGATCAGGCCGGGGCAGTTGGGGCCGATCATCACGGCGCCGCTGGCGTTGAGCGCGGCCTTGACCGGCACCATGTCGCGGGTCGGAATGCCTTCCGTGATGGTGACGATCAGGCGGATGCCGGCCTCGATCGCTTCCAGAATCGCGTCCGCGGCGAAGGGGGGCGGCACGAAGATGATGCTCGTGTCCGCTCCGGCGGCGTCCACCGCGTCGCTGACCGTGTTGAACACGGGCTTGTCCAGGTGCGTCATGCCGCCCTTGCCCGGTGTGACACCGCCGACGATGTTCGTGCCGTACTCGATCATCTGTCCGGCGTGGAAGGTGCCCTCCCCGCCCGTGAATCCCTGCACGATCACCTTGTTGGTCTTGTCCAGTAGAATGGCCATGGATCTTCCCTACTTCACGGCGGCGACGGCCTTCTCGGCCGCGTCGCGCAGGTTATCGCCGACAATCAGGTCGATGCCGCTGGTGCGCAGCATCTCGGCGGCCACCTCGTGGTTCGTGCCCGCCAGGCGGACCACCACGGGCACCTCGACTCCCACGTTCTTGACGGCCTGGATCACACCGGCCGCCACGCGGTCGCAGCGCACGATGCCGCCGAAAATGTTGATCAGCACGCATTTCACGTTGGGGTCGCTGAGGATGATCTTGAAGCCGGCCTCGACGGTTTCCGGACTGGCGCCGCCGCCCACGTCCAGGAAGTTGGCCGGTTCGCCGCCCACGTACTTGATGATGTCCATGGTGCCCATGGCCAGGCCCGCGCCGTTGACCATGCAGCCCACGGTGCCGTCGAGCTTGATGTAGTTGAGGTCGTGCTTCGCCGCCTCGATCTCGCTCTCCTCCTCTTCGCTCAGGTCGCGCAGTTCGGCATAGTCCTTGTGGCGGAAGAGGCTGTTGTCGTCGAAGTTGATCTTGGCGTCGAGGGCCAGCACATCGCCCTGCTTCGTGGTGACCAGGGGATTGATCTCGAAGAGCGAGGCGTCGGTCTCTTCCCAGGCCTTCGCCAGCGCCAGGAAGAAGCGGACCGCGTTCTTGAAGGCCGAGCCGGAGAGGCCCAGCTTGAAGGCCAGGCGCCGGGCCTGGAAGCCCTGGAAGCCGGTCAGCGGATCGATGGTCTCCTTGAAGATCTTCTCCGGGGATTCCGCGGCGACCTTCTCGATCTCCATGCCGCCCTCGGTGGAAGCCATGACCGTGACACGCGAAGTCTGGCGGTCGAGAACCAGCCCGACGTAGTACTCGTGCTCGATCTCGCAGCCCGCCTCGACGAGCAGGCGCTGCACCTTCTTGCCCTCCGGCCCGGTCTGGTGTGTGACAAGCTGCATGCCCATGATCTCTTCGGCCAGGGCGACGCACTCCTCGCGGCTGCGGGCCAGCTTGACGCCGCCGCCTTTCCCGCGGCCGCCGGCGTGGATCTGGGCCTTGACCACGGCGACCGCTCCACCGAGCTGGTCCCAGGCCTGTCCGGCGAGCTCGGCGGCGCGCTCGGGGTCGGTCACCGGCACACTGGCCGGCACGGGCACGCCGTAGCGCTTGAGGATCTCCTTGCCCTGGTATTCGTGAATCTTCATCTCGCGTCCCTTGCAGTTGCGGTGATACATGAAGACGGCGATCCCCGCCGGGATCGCCCGTTGTGATTCAATTCAAGCCGTCAGCCAGGTCCCGCCTCCTCCAGCCAGGGCTTCGGGCAGGCCGTCGAAATCCGTGATCAGGCAGCGTTCTCCGCCGCCGGCGAGGAAGGCCAGCGCGGCCTCGATCTTCGGCCCCATGCTGCCGGCAGGAAACTCGCCCTGCTGCAGGAAGCGCTGGGCCTCCTCGACGCTCAGCCGGTCATGCCGCTTCTCCTCCGGCGTGCCGAAGGCCGTTGCCACACGGGATACTCCCGTCAGGATCACCAGCTCCGGGGCGCCCAGCTTGTTGGCCAGCAGGGCGCTCAGGCGATCCTTGTCGATGACGGCGTCGACGCCCTCGTAGCGCCCGTTCTCGTCCAGGTAGCAGGGAATGCCTCCCCCGCCGCCGGCGATGACCAGTGCGCCGTTCTGCAGCAGCACCTGGATCACGGGGGCATTGACCACTTCCAGCGGTTGCGGGCTTCCCACCACGCGCCGCCAGCCGCGACCGCGGTCCTCGCGCAGGGTCCAGCCCCGGCTTTCGCGCAGGGCCATGGCCTCTTCCAGTCCGTATACCTGGCCGACGAACTTGGTGGGTTCGATGAGCGCCGGATCCAGGGGGTCGACGATCACCTGTGTGACAAGAGTCGCCACCGGGCGCTCGTCCCCGCGCTGGAGCATGTCGTTGCGCAGGCACTGCTCGATCATGTAGCCGATGCCGCCCTGGGTGTCTGCGACGAGCACGCCCAGGGGAATCTGCGGAATGCGGCCGAAGGCCAGCTCGGTGCTCAGCAGCCGGTTGCCCACCTGGGGGCCGTTGCCATGGGTCAGGAGCAGCGGGCGCCCGCTTTCGAGCAGCGGGCGCAGGTGCTGGATCGAGCGGCGCGTGTTGGCGAACTCCTGGTGGATGTCCGCGTCCCCGCTGGTGGAAATGGCGTTGCCGCCCAAGGCTACGACAATCGTGCCAGCGTCCATGACCTCTTCTCCTGCGGGCTGAAGCCCATTGGTGGAAACCCAAAAAGCGGGCAATATAAGGAAGAGCCTTGCCGGTGACCACTCACCCGGCAATTCCCCCGGCAGGCCCTTGGCCGGGGATCTCGAGGCGTTCGACCAGGCCGTCCTTGAGGTGCAGCACTCTCTGGGCCCGCGCCGCGACCCGGGCGTCGTGGGTCACGACCACCAGGGTATTGCCCTTGCCATGCAGGGAATCGAAGAGTTCGAGGATTTCGGTCCCCGTGCGGCTGTCCAGATTGCCTGTCGGTTCATCGGCGAGCAGCAGGCTGGGCTTCGTGACCAGGGCACGGGCCACGGCGACACGCTGTTTCTGGCCGCCGGACAGTTCCCCCGGACGGTGGTCCATGCGATCCGGCAGTCCGACGGTTCTCAGCGCTTCACTGGCCCTCGCGGAGCGGTCCTGCGCCGAAGCCCCCTGGTAGATCAGGGGCAGCTCGACATTCTCCAGCGCGGTCTGCCTCGCCAGCAGATTGAAGTTCTGGAAGACGAAGCCGATCTCCACGCCGCGGATGCGGCTCAATTCGTCGTCGTCCGCCAAAGCTGAAATGTCGATGCCATTGAGCAGGAACTCGCCGGAGGTGGGCTTGTCCATGAGGCCCAGCAGGTTCATCAGCGTGGACTTGCCGCTGCCGCTGGGGCCCATGATCGCCAGGTATTCGCCGCGTGGGACATCCAGGTCGATGCCGCGCAGGGCAGGCACGGTGATACTTCCCTGGGAATAGGTCTTGGCCAGGGAGCGAATGCGGATCAGGATGTCAGAAGAGGAGGCCGATGGTCCAGCCAAGATGGATCCCCCTGCTATAGCTGAAAAGGCCATTGTAGGACTTGAAGCCGAGGCCCGCAATCAACTGCCTGCCGCCGGACAGGGCACGCTGCCAGTGCAGGTCGCCTCCCAGGGAGAGACCCCGTCCGTAGCCGGAGGCCAGCTCGAGGCCCACCTGCAGATCCGGATAGTGGGGCGGCTGCCAGCCACCGTATACGGAGAAGCGCCGAAGCCTGGCGCGGCTGCGCGAGGCGCGCCTCAGGTCGGTCCGCAGGGCCACGGTCCATTCCTTGTGCGGACGCCCCGCCAGCCCCAGGATCCAGCGTGGCGGGCTGGTCTCGCGCAGGTTGCGGGCGCGGCGGGAATAGCTGCTGTCCACCAGCTGCTCCTCGAAGTCCGCGAACTCGAACTCGCTGGAGATCGGCTGCTCGGGCAGGTGGAATTCCAGCACCTGCTCGCGCACGTCGCCCCAGTGCATCACGCCCAGGAAGTCCCGGATCACGAGCTCGGCCCGCAGGGGAATTCCGGCCAGGCTGTCCGTCCAGCTGCCGCCCAGGTCCAGACCCATTCCGTGTCCGCGGGCCTTGAGCAGCAGGTGTTCGCCCTCCGCCGAAAGGCTCCCTTCCGGCGGGGAGATCTCCAGCCCCGAGCGGCGCGTCGAAAGCAGGCGGCCCCAGTGCCAGTCCAGGGCCATGCCCAGGCGCAAGGGGCCCCGCGAGGCAGCCAGGTTCAGTGTGTGACTCTGCAGCAGGATCGCCTTCAGCCCCATCTCGTCCATGCGGATCGCTTCCCGCGGGTCATTGCCGAAGAGCGCCACGCGCAGGGGATCCGTGTCCATGACGGCGCGCGCCTCGCTCTGCAGCGCCAGAGCATAACCGGCGCTGAAGTCCTCGAAGCCCCAGGGCAGGTCCACGGGCAGGGCGCGGCGCCAGCCGAAGGGCTCGAAGGACCCCGTGTGATCCAGTCCCAGGGTTCCGCCGAGCCTGTCCATCAGTTCCCGTTTCTCGCTCTCGTCGAGAAACTGGCCGATGTACTCGTTGTACAAGTGGATCGAGAGGTCATCGTTGCGCAGGTTGAGCCTCGCGCTCAGCGTCAGCCAGCCCGCGTGCCCTTCCCTGCGACAGGCATGGGCCGGATTGAAGGACATGGCGGCGACGCCCGTCTGCAGAAGCTCGTCCGCTCCGCCCAGCAGGGCGGGGCCTTCCCGTCCCTGTGCACCCGCCCGAAGGGGCAGGGCAAGCAGGAGGAGAACCAGCAGCGCTGTTCCGCTCATTGCCAGTCCCCGAGGCGTGCCTGCAGGGTGATCCGGCCGGTGACGCGCAGTTCCTGGGATGCATGGAAGCGAAGCGTGTCCTCGTCGCCGAAGGCGTCGAAGCGGTACCAGCCCCACCACTGCTCGACGGGCTCCTCCTCCGGGACCCAGGTCCGTCCGTCCCAGCGGCCGCCCCGCATCAGGCGCAGGGCCTGCTCGCGGATCACGGCATCCAGTGTGTCACGATTTCCGCCCTGGCCCGCGGGAAGAATCGCGATCGGCTCGAAGAGCGCGATGGAATCGGCAGGCGCAATCCGCGGGTTGCCGGAGCTGACCCAGGCCTGCAGGGTGCCGCCCAGGGGAATCTCGTTCTCGAGGAAAAGCTCCAGGCCGGCCTCCGCCACTTCCCGGCCCAGTTCGACGTCTCCTTCCTCCGGTCCGCTCTCCCAGAGCGCTTCCAGCACCACCAGTTCCGCGGGCAGGACCACCTGGGTAAAGCGCAGGCTGGAAAGGCTGTCGATGCTCAGGATCTGTCCGGGCAGGAGCTGCAGCTCACCGCTAAGGTCGAGGGACTCCGGTTCCCGCTCCAGGAAGGGCCCCATGCCCTCGAGAAGCATGCGCCCGTCGTTCGTGTCGACTTCGCTGCCGGCATGCAAGAGCGTGTCCGCCAGGCTGTTGCCGGACTGCACACCGAGTTCCAGCTGCAGGTCGAAGAGCATGCCGACCGAACTCTCCAGGCGCAGCTCCATGTCTACATCGCGGAAACGGAAATTGCCCAGCTCCGCCGGCAGATCGTCCATGGGATAGGCCCGCGGCTGGATCTCAACGAGGTAGGGCTCGAGGAATTCGCCCCGGAAGAAGTCCAGGCGGGAAGGGTCGACCTCCACGTCCATCTGCAGCCGGTCCCTCGTCCTCAGGACCTGCATGCCGGGCACTTCCAGCGTATGTCCGCGGACCAGCAACGGCAGTTGCTGGGGCAGGCGCTCTCCCAGGTCCAGGAAACGGACCTGCTCGTAGTGGTCGTGGATCACGACCGTCGCGCCGGGTTGTACCACATCGCTGAGGCTGCGCAGCGTGTCCCCGGCGGAGGTGCGGAACTGGGGCAGCAGCACCTCGACGCTGAGCGGAACCTCGTAGCGGTTGTGGAAGGCGTAGCTCACGTCGATCTCGCGGCTGAGCGCCTCGAGGACGCGCAGGCCGGGATCGGCGGCCAGCGAATCCAGCTGCTCGAAGTCCTGGCGCCCGATGTGGGCCCTCGCGCTGTCGGCCAGGCCGGTCTCGTGCGCCAGGCCCAGCTCGAGCGTCGCGGGCGAAAGCAGGCGCGACTGGTCCAGGGGCCGGCTGCTGCCGCTAAGCCGCAGCACCAGCTCGGAGGTCACCAGTCCCAGCAGTTCCAGCGGCTCCTCGCGGAACACGCCGGGGGGAAGGCTTCCTGGCTCCGTCAGCGAACCGCTGCCGAGCAGCCGGCCGCGGTCGTTGTATACATCGATGTCGAGTTCCTGCAGCTCGAAGGCGAAGCCGTGTTCGCCCTCCAGGCGGAAGAGGCTTTCGACGAAATGCACCCAGTCCACCTCCTGGAAAGGACTGAGCGGAAGGTCGAGCAAGAAGGGAATGGGCTGGGGAAGACGAACGATGGAATCGAGGCTGTCCGCCAGCGATGGAAAGAGGTCCTCCAGGGGGATCACCAGGCCGGAACCGCCCAGCTCCGTGAAGCGCAGGCCCTGCGGACCGGCCTCCAGGCTGCGGCTGGCGCCGTCCCACCACAGGGAATCGGCCAGCCGGATCTCCTCGCTGTCCAGCTCCTGCAGGAAAAGCAGCAGGCTGTCGCCGGAACGGAAGGCGATGCGCTCGCTGGCCTCCGCCTGTCTCACGCGCAGGGTTTCCGGAGCCGTACTCAGGTAGAAGCCGCTTTCCCAGGAGGTGCCCGAAGGGTCTTCGAGGCTGCAGGCGGCCAGGGCCGCCAGGAGAAGAAAAGCGGACAGCAGGCGCGGATGTCCGTTTCGAACTCGATCCGGCTGCATCTGTCCGCTCCCGTAGAAAGAGAACGGGACCCAAGCCAGGCCCCGTTCGCTGTGATCCGCTAGTACCGGTAGTGTTCCGGCTTGTAGGGGCCGTCCTGCGGCACGCCGATGTACTCGGCCTGCTCCGTGCTGAGCCGTGTCAGGCGGACGCCCAGGTGTTCCAGGTGCAGACGGGCCACTTCCTCGTCCAGGACCTTGGGCAGCCGGTATACGCCCAGCTCGTGCTTGTTCTCCGCCAGCGCCACCTGGGCCAGCACCTGGTTGGTGAAGCTGTTGGACATCACGAAGCTGCTGTGACCGGTGGCGCAGCCCAGGTTGACCAGGCGTCCCTCGGCGAGCAGGTAGATGCTGTGTCCGTCCGCGAACTCGTAGCGGTCGACCTGGGGCTTGATGTTCTCGCGTGTGACATCGCCCGCCTCCTCGAGACGCGAGACCTGGATCTCGTTGTCGAAATGGCCGATGTTGCAGACGATCGCCTGGTCGCTCATCGCCTTCATGTGATCGAAGGTGATGACGTCCTTGTTGCCTGTCGTGGTGACGAAGATGTTGCCCTCGCCGATCACGTCCTCGAGGGTCTTGACCTCGAAGCCCTCCATCGCCGCCTGCAGGGCGCAGATCGGATCGATCTCGGTGACGATCACGCGGGCGCCCAGGGCGCGCATGCTGTGGGCGCAGCCCTTGCCGACATCGCCATAGCCGCAGACCACGACCACCTTGCCGGCCACCATCACGTCGGTGGCGCGCTTGATGCCGTCGGCCAGCGATTCACGGCAGCCGTAGAGGTTGTCGAACTTGGACTTGGTGACGCTGTCGTTGACGTTGTAGGCCGGGAAAAGCAGTTCGCCCTTCTCGTGCAGGTGATACAGGCGGTGCACGCCTGTGGTGGTCTCCTCGCTGACGCCCTCGATGGACTCCGCGGCGCGTCGCCAGCGGCCGCCATCCTCGCGGCAGGCTTCTTCAAGCACCTTGTTGAAGGCGCGCTCTTCCTCGTTGTCTCCGCCCAGGGAAGGAATGCTGCCCTCGGTTTCGGCCCGCTCCTCCAGCTTCTTGCCCAGGTGGACCATCATGGTGGCGTCGCCGCCGTCATCGACGATCAGCGTCGGGCCTTTGCCTTCGGGATAGCTGAGGGCCTGCTTGGTGCACCACCAGTACTCTTCCAGGGTCTCGCCCTTCCAGGCGAAGACGGGAACGCCGGCGGCGGCAATGGCGGCAGCGGCATGGTCCTGGGTGCTGAAAATGTTGCAGGAGCACCAGCGCACATCGGCGCCCAGCTCCACCAGCGTCTCGATCAGCACCGCGGTCTGCACGGTCATGTGCAGGCTGCCCATGACCCGGTGGCCCTTGAGCGGCTTGAGCGGACCGTACTTGGCGCGCACGGCCATCAGGCCCGGCATCTCGTGTTCGGCAATGGTGATCTCGCGGCGGCCGAAGGCGGCCTGGCTCATGTCGGCGACCTTGTAATCGAGGCCGGCTTCGGCAATCGTCTGACTCATTCTGAATACTCCTGGCAGTGGATGCCGCCGGTCCGTCGGGGAGCCGCCGGTCGGTCGTCCGTTATCGTTGTCGGCAGGCCTGGAAGCAGGATTCACCCGGCCTCGAAGGCTATCCGGCGAATACTTCTTTTCTGTTTATCTGTTCCCACGGGAATTCGCGACGTCCGAAATGGCCGTAGGCGGCGGTCTGCGCGAAAATCGGCTTGCGCAGATCCAGGTCATGGATGATCGCCGCGGGCCGCAGGTCGAAGCCCTCGCGGACCTGGCGCTCCAGCTGCTCGTCGCTTACGCGGCCGGTGCCGAAGGTGTTGACGTTGATCGAGACCGGCTCGGCGACCCCGATGGCGTAGGCCAGCTGGATCTCGCAACGGCTGGCGGCGCCGGCGGCAACAATGTTCTTCGCCACCCAGCGGGCCGCGTAGGCCGCGCTGCGATCGACCTTGGTCGCGTCCTTGCCCGAGAAGGCTCCTCCCCCGTGCCGGCCCATGCCGCCGTAGGTATCGACGATGATCTTGCGGCCCGTCAGGCCGGCATCCCCGTGGGGACCGCCAATGACGAATTTCCCGGTCGGGTTGATCAGGTACTGGGGCTGCTTCGGCAGCAGGGAGGCGGGAATGAACTTCCGCACCAGTTCCTTTTCGATCGTCGGAATGATCACGGTTTGAAGGTCCGCCTCGTCGGCGTGCTGCGTCGAAAAGACGACGGTCTCGACGGCCACCGGCCGGTCGTTCTCGTAGCGCACGCTGACCTGGCTCTTGGAATCGGGGCGCAGCCAGGCGTAGCGGCCCGTGCGGCGCAGGGCGGCGTGCTCGCGGACCAGGGTATGCGCCAGGTGGATCGGCAGCGGCATCAGCTCTTCGGTCTCGTTGCTGGCGTAGCCGAACATCAGGCCCTGGTCTCCGGCGCCCTGCTCGCTGTGCAGGCCCTTGCCCTCGTCCACGCCCTGGCCGATGTCGCCGCTCTGGGTGGAAATGAGCACCTGCACGTCGGCCTTGTCGGCGTCCATGCCCAGGGCAGCATCCGTATAGCCGATCTCGCGGGCCGTATCACGCGCGATCTTCTCGTAGTCCGGCGTTTCGCCGTTCAGGCTGATCTCCCCGCCGATGACGATAAAACTGCGATCCTCGAAACCCTTGACGAAGGTCTCGCAGGCGACGCGCGCATAGGGATCGATGCGGAGGCAGGCGTCGAGGATCGAGTCCGAGATCTTGTCGCACAACTTGTCGGGGTGCCCTTCGGACACGCTCTCGCTGGTGAAGATGTAGCTGGACATAGGTCAATCCGTTGCTTGGATGGGTGATTACTCGTTCGATGCCAGGCGACTGTGATCGCCCAGTTCCAGGATGCGGGGACCGGCCTCGCAGGCCGCCTGCTCCCCGAAGACGCTCTCGACGAGACTGCTGTGTGACACACGGCAGCCCTCGGCCAGGATGCTTTCCCTGACGCGGCTGTGTTCGATGACGCAGCCCTCGCCGAGGCTCACGTTGGGGCCGACAATGGAATCGCGGAGCACGACGCCGGGGCCGAAACTCACCGGGGGCAGCACCAGGCTGTTCTCGAGCCGGGGCTCTTCCGCGGGACAGGCGCGGCTGGCCAGGTAATGGCGATTGGTGGCAAGCAGGGTCTCCTTCTTGCCGCAGTCGAACCAGTCGCCGATCTCGACGGCCTCGTAGGGATCGCCGGCCTCGATGCGCTCCTGCAGGGCGTCCGTGATCTGGAACTCGCCCCGCGTGCGCCGGTTCTCGGCGATCATGCGCTCCAGGCTCTCCTTGAGCACGCCGCCCTGCTTGATGTTGTACAGACCGACCAGGGCCAGGTTGCTCGTCGGGTGCTCGGGCTTCTCCACCAGCCGTGTGATTCGTTCGCCTTCGGTCTCGGCGACTCCGAAGCGGCGGGGGTCCTTCACGGTCTTGACTCCGAGCACATTGCTGGAACGGGCCCGAATGCCGGCGATATCGGCCGTGAACAGGGTGTCGCCAAGAATGATGAAGACCTCGCCGTCGTCCTCGCTCAGTCCCAGGGAGACCGCGTGGCCCAGGCCGAGCATCTGCTCCTGGCGCACGAAGGTGCACTTCAGGTCGGGCCAGGTCCGCGCCAGGTGTTCGCGCACCAGTTCCTCGCGGTAGCCGACAATGAAGACCGCCTCCTCAAGCCCCTCCGCCAGCAGTTCAAGCAGAATCCAGTCGATGAGGGCCCGTCCCGCGACGGGCACGAGCACCTTTGGCAGGCTGACAGTCAGGGGCCGCAGACGAGTGCCGACACCGGCAACGGGCAATACCGCTTTCATGCAGAAGACCTTCCGAAGTGGCTGCCGGGTACTGGGAAAACGAGATTCTTGCGTCCTTCGATCATAGCCGGGGAAGGTGCTGATTTCCTGTCGGAATTCCGAGATGGCGCTCCAGCCGCCCGGAGGAAACAACACGATCCGGACACCGGGATACGAATCCCGGGATTCGTTCTTTGCGGATTCGGGCATGACCGCGATCCGTTTGTCGCCAACCGTTGGACGACGCGGACGGTACCCGTGAATCGCCGCAACGATCCATGTATCGCAAACCGTTTGGCGACGCGAACCGTCACCGTATTCAACCGTCCACCGCGATTCGTTTGCCGCCATGAACCGTTTGTCGCAAACCGTTTGGCGACGCGAACCGTCACCGCGGACTAAAGCCCGCGGCTATCATTCCGCGCCCCTGGAGGGGCGATTGATCATAGAACGTGCTGGCGGGATCGTGGTCCCGCAGGGGCCATTGAACGATAGCCGCGGGCTTTAGTCCGCGGTGGGCGTGTGTCCATGGCGGTTGTGCGTCCACCGTGGGCGTCCGCGGTGGGCGTGTGTCCATGGCGGTTGTGCGTCCACCGTCGGCGTCCGCGGTGGGCGTGTGTCCATGGCGGTTGTGCGTCCACCGTCGGCGTCCGTGGTGGGCGTGCGTCCATGGCGATTGTGCGTCCGCCGTGTCGGGAAGGTGTTCCCGATGGTGCCGAAAAACGAATCGCCGCGGGCCTCAACCCGCGGCGATGGAATTCATTCCGGATGGTGGGCAGTGGAATCGGTCCCTAGCGGTTCTCGAGCAGCATGCAGAGAATGCCCTTCTGGGCATGCATGCGGTTCTCCGCCTCGTCGAAGACCACGCTGTTGGGGCCGTCCATGACCTCGTCGGTAATCTCGCGACCGCGCTCGGCGGGCAGGCAATGCATCACGAGGCAATCGTCCTTGGCCATGGAGAGCAGGTCCTGGTTCAGCTGGAAGCGCTGCAGCAGGTCGGCCTTGCTGCCGGCCTGGTCCTTCTGGCCCATGCTGGCCCAGACATCCGTATACAGCACGTCGCTGCCCTTGCAGGCTTCCCGCGGATCATCGGTGACGACGATCTTCGAAAGGCCTTCCTCGCGCGCCGCCTGCAGCAGGCCGGGGTCCGGCATGGTGTTCGGATTGGTCGCGATGCGCAGCTCCATGGGAATGCGCCGCGCAAGGTTGAGCCAGCTGTTGGTCATGTTGTTGCCATCGCCAAGGTAGGTCACGACCTGGTTCTCGATGGTGCCCTTCTTCTCGTATACGGTGAAGATGTCGGCCATCACCTGGCAGGGGTGGGTCAGGTCGGTCAACATGTTGACGACCGGCACGCTGGCGTGCTCTGCCAGCTCCTCCACCTGGGCATGGCTGAAGGTGCGGATCAGGATGCCGTCCACGTAGCGGCTGAGCACCTTGGCCACGTCATGGACCGACTCACGCTTCCCCAGGCTGATCTCGGCGTCAGTGACGAACATCGGGGTGCCGCCCAGCTGGGCAATGCCGACCTCGAAACTCATGCGAGTTCGCAGGGAGGGCTTGTGGAAGATCATGGCGAAGGCCTTGTCGGCCAGCGGCTTGCGGAAGGTGCCGCTCTTCACTTCGGCCTTCATCTCGGCACTCAGGCTCATGCAGCGGTGGATTTCCTCGCTGCTGAAATCGGTCAGCTGGAGCAGGTCCTTGGTCATGGCGGTGGTATTCCTCTTCTGGGGGTGAAAGATAGCGGCCGAGTCTAGCAATGAAGCGGGGGTTGGGCAACAAGAGACCTTCGCAATCCCTCAAGCAGAAAATCGCTATCGCTATTGGGATCGCTATCGCTATCGACGCTCAAAAAACCTCAACCCTGTCCTCCGCGACAGCGGCCACCGTTTCAATCCGGGGCAGGAGAGTGCCACGGAGTGTTTGTGATGCAAGGAGGGGACATCGATAGCGACGTGAGCCGGCGGGTAGGCTGTACTACAAAAAACCCTCCCGCTCCGAAGAGCGGGAGGGTGGTTGAGGATCACTCCTCGGGAAAGAATCCGAAGACCCTTCCCCTGTCGGTCAACCTAGGGGCAGACCGGTTCCACACGGATGTGGTAGTTGCCCAGCGAAGCGGGGATCACCGTGCTGGTGACGTTGCCCAGGGGGGTCACCGTCGCGCCGCCGAAGTCGCCGCCATCGGCCACGACCAGGTTGTAACTCGTCGCGGCGGCAACCGCGCTCCAGCTCAGCGTGATGTTGCCACCACCGTAGAGGGCGACCAGGTCAACAATGTCCTCGCAGGGCGAGACGCAGGTGCTGGTGACATCGATCTGGAAGTTGCCGTTGTTGGCGCTGAAGCCCTCGACAAGTACCCAGTAGGTCAGACCGGCCGTCACGGAGAAGGTCAGTTCCGACTGCAGGCCGCAGAAATCGTCGTTGAGGGCGAATTCGGTGCCGCCATCGCAGGGGCTGACAGTCTCGTAGGCGCGGAGGTAGGAATCATAGTCCGTGCCGCCACCGCAGAGGCTGACGGTGACATCGCAGTCTACCGGGGCCACGAAGGTGTAGATGTAGTCGTTGGCAGCGTTGCCGGCGACATTCGTGGTGTTGAGGGTGCTGCCCGTGTCACTGAAGGTGGGCAGGGTCATTTCCGCGACCGGATCGCAGGGATCGATGATTTCGCAGGGCGTGCAGGTCACGCTCAGGGCGTAGTCACCGGTGGTGTCGGCCCAGTAGCCGGCGGCAGCCACTACCAGGTAGTAGGTACCGGGAAGCAGGCACTCGCTGGTCAGGCTCTCGCCTTCGCACCAGCCGCCCAGGTCGCCCTGGGTCAGGATGGTCGTGCCGTCGCTGTCGACCAGGCTCAGCACGCCGTCAATGCCTTCCACGCTGAGGGAGGCATCAATGATGTAAGTGTCGTCCAGGGTCACGGAGAAGTAGTCCAGGTCGAAGGTGTTCTCGACGCCGTCCCAGGTGGTGGTCACGGTACCGCAGGCGGTCATGCCGCAGGACATGAGCGTGGCGGTGGAGAAATCCTCGTTGGGCTCGACTTCGGCCACGCCGTCGCACATGATCTCATCGCAGCCGCAGATGGTGGCGTTCATGTTGATGTCGAAGAGACCTTCGTCGCCCGCGCCGAATCCGCCGATGACCAGGGTGTAGTCGCCGGGAGGAATGCAGGTGGTGAGGAAGTTCGTGGCGAAGTCGGTCAGCTCGCAGGAACCGTCGTTGTAGAGCACGTTCAGGCCGCCGTCGCAGGGATCGCCCGCGAAAAGGTAGCTGTCCGTGTCGAAGGCGGTGCCGGCGAGGCAGGTGGTGACATCCAGGGTGAACCAGTCGGCAGCCGTGAAAGTGTAGCCCAGCTGACCATTGCCCAGCTCGAGAACGTCGGGGGCGCCGACCGTGTTCTCACCGACCAGGCTGACACCGGCGAAGGGATCGACGGCGACAGGGGCGAAGACATCACAGGGATCGACGAAGGCGCACTCGGTGATGGCCAGATCCAGGCCATAGTGCCAGGGCGTCTCGACCGTGCAGGGGTAGCCTTCGAAGAGGTTGCCGCTCAGCTCGTCATAGGCGACGGCCAGCATGTAGTAGTCGCCGGGGGCCAGGCACTCGGTGCTGCCCATTGCCGTGGTTCCCTCGGCGGCGAACACGGCGGCGAACTCGGTCGGCGCTTCACAGTCGAGGTCGAAGATGACGCCGGCCATGGGCACGCAGACGGAAGCGACGGTCAGGTCGACGATGCCTCCGGGCTCGGGCACGGTGAAGAGGAACCAGTCCGTGTCACGGCTGCCGCCGTCGGCCCAGGTGGTGCCGCAGGTGGCGAGACCGGACCAGGGCTCGGCAGCGACGGGGTCGCTGTTGCAGCCGCCGTTGGTGTCGTCGCAGGGAGCTTCCAGCTCGGCGAAGTCGAAGCCGGTGGGGCAGCCCAGGTCCTCGCAGGGAGGAGCGGTGGTCGTCACGCAGAGCTCGTAGGCGCCCGTGTTGGTGCTGTATCCGTCGACGGCGATGTAGACCATGCCGGCGGGGTACACGCAGGAGACTTCCGAGGTCAGGCCGCAGGAGTCGTCGTTGCCGCCAATGGAGACGCCGGCAGCGTCGAAGATGCCGAGCGCGGAATCATAGTCGGGAGCGCTGCAGAGGCTGATCGTGTAGGAGGTCACACCGTCGGCCATGAAGCGGTACCACACGTCCGGGGCGTTGCCCGTGCTGGTGGCGCTGTAGAAGCCGGTCCAGCAGGCGTCCTGGGTGAAGGGCGGGACAGCGTCCTGGGTCGCCTGGTCCGTGCTGCCGCTCATGCAGTCGCCGTCGACCGTGATGTCGATGGCATTGGCGAAGTCGTCGTTGGCCGGGGGCGGCGGGGGCGGATCGCAGGGAGCGCCGACCGTCAGCTCGAAGGTGCCGCCGGCACCACTGTAACCGGTGATGCCGATCAGGTAGTCGACGCCGTCCTCGAAGGTGAACTCGTCGCACTCCAGGTAGGTGGCATACCCGCAGGCGCTGTCGCCATCGCGGTAGTAGAGCTGGGTCAGGTCGGTGCAGTTGTCGTAGATGTACATGTCGGTATCGAAGTCGGTACCGGCATTGCATGTCTGCAGATCCAGGCCCACGCCCGTACCGGTGTACGAGAAGAACCAGGTCTCGCCGGCAGCGATGGTGTGCGTACCGGAGGCCAGCGCGGTCGGGTTGTTGCAATCCGTGGTGCGCGGCGCGCCGACGGCTTCATGGCGCAGCTTGCGCTGGGCCGCTTCGCTCAGCTCGGCCTGGGTGGCCCGCATGGACAGGTCGGCGGCCGTGCCGCTGGCATAGGCGCGCTCGCGCTCCACCTTGGTGGGCATGGCGCGTTCGGTTTCCACCATGGGCAGTGCCAACTGCAGCTGGTCCAGGTCGACGGGCTGGCTGACAGCACGCAGGCCCTGGGCTTCCTTCTGGGTCAGGTCTCCCTGGGCCACCAGGTCGCTGTACTTGTCCGCGTGGGCAAGTCCGGCGACCAGGACGCCACAAAGTCCTGTCACGAGAAACTTCTTCATAACTCTCCTCCAACACAATGATTTGCGGAAGCCGTTCGTGTCGCGCTTCCGACGATTGAAACGAGTCTCTTCAAAAAGAAACGGGGGGCTGCGACAGGCAGTCCCCCGAAATGGACAATTCGGATCCGGCAAAAGCATGCCAGAAGCAGATCAGCTGGGTCTCCGGGCAGGCTTTCGAGCTCATGGGTTTCATCCTTCAGGGATGCAGGATCGGTTCCCGGGCGGGAAGTCGATCTGGCAGTTCATTCAGGGATGCCGGGCCGGGCGCCGGCACAGGTCACGCACTTTCTGCCAGGCCTCCGGACAGGATCCCGGCAGCACAGCTTTAAAGCAAATGCCATGCCTTCCTGAAGCACAGCCTCCGCCACCGAAAAGCGACAAGAGGTGAATTCAGTTTTACTCCTGCTTGCCATACCAAACACCATTCAAAGCCGGATGTGCAGAATCGGGCTTGGCGTAACGGTTTCTGAACAAATCGGAAACACTGTTCTCAATGACTGAACAGCTGACACCTTCCAACGCAAACGAGGGGCATGAAGCCCCTCGCTGTTTGCGACCAGGATGGAACAGCCTCTAGTCTTCCGAGCTCAGGAAGGGGTAGGCGAAGTGCCGCGCCGGAACAGCGGTCTCTTTCACCGTACGGATGTTGCACCACCGGAGCAGGTTGTACATGCTGCCGGCCTTGTCGTTGGTGCCCGACTTGCGGCCGCCGCCGAAGGGCTGCTGCCCGACCACGGCTCCCGTCGGCTTGTCGTTGACGTAGAAATTGCCCGCCGCGTTCTTCAGGGCCAGGGAAGCCTGTCTCACGGCGGCGCGGTCCCGGCCGAAGACGGCGCCGGTCAGGGCGTATTCGCTGGTGCTGTCGGCGATCTTCAGGGTCTCTTCGAAGTCCTTGTCCTTGTATACGAAGACCGTCAGCACCGGGCCGAAGATCTCCTCGCGCATGGTGAGGAAGTCGGGCTTCTTGGCCTGGATCACGGTCGGCTCGATGAAGTAGCCCGTCGTGTCGTCACAGCCGCCGCCGAAAAGGATCTCCGCGTCCGCGGAGTCCTTCGCCTGTTCGATATAGCCCCGAATGCTGGCGAAGGCCCGGGCGTCGATCACGGCATTGAGGAAGTTGCCGAAATCCTCCGGGTCGCCCATGCGGATCTCGGCGAGCTGGGATTCCATTTCCTGTCTCACGGCGGGCCAGAGGCTTTCGGGAATGTAGGCCCGGCTGGCCGCGCTGCACTTCTGGCCCTGGTACTCGAAGGCGCCGCGGACCAGCGCCGTGGCCAGGGCCGTCGTGTCCGAACTGCTGTGGGCGAAGACGAAGTCCTTGCCGCCGGTCTCACCGACGATGCGCGGATAATTACGGTAGCCGCGGATGTTCTCGCCGACAGTCTTCCAGAAGCCCTCGAAGACCTCGGTGCTGCCGGTGAAATGAATGCCCGCCATGGAGGGGTGCTTCATCAGCAGGTCGCTGAGGCTGCCTCCGGGGAAGGGCAGAAACTGCAACACGCCCGCCGGCAGGCCGGCCTCGCGCAGGATCTTCATGAAGACCCAGTTGGAATAGATCGCCGTGGTCGCCGGCTTCCAGATGCTGACACCACCCATCAGGATCGGGCTGGTCGGCAGGTTGCCGCCGATGGAGGTGAAATTGAAGGGACTGACGGCGAAGGTGAAGCCTTCCAGGCCGCGGTACTCCAGGCGGTTCCACATGCCCTCGGAACTGATCGGCTGCTCGTCGTAGATGCGGCGCGCGTAATACACGTTGAAGCGCAGGAAATCCGCCAGTTCGCAGGCGGCGTCGATTTCCGCCTGGAAGGCCGTCTTGGACTGGGCCAGCATGGTGGCGGCGTTGATCTCGTCGCGGAAGGGACCGCTGAGCAGATCGGCGGCCTTCAGGAAAATGGCCGCGCGGTCCTCGAAGGGCATGCTCGACCACTCGGGCAGGGCCTGCATGGCTCCGTCAATGGCGCGCTGCCCCTCATCGGGACCGGCCAGCTGGCACTCGCCCAGCACATGCGCGTGGTTGTGAGGCATGACGGCCTTGCGTGAGCTGGCCCCGGCGCATTCCTCTCCATTGATGAACAGGGGAATCTCCGCGTGGCCCGAACGCAGTTCGGCCAGTTTCGCTTTCAGGGACGCGCGCTCGGGCGTGCCCGGGGCATAGGACTTGATCGGCTCGTTTACGGGAACCGGAACAGGATAGGAGGGAAGCATGAATACCTCGCGACTGAACGGCCGGGAGTCAAGCGGAAGCGCAGAGGGCTTGGGGTATCACGCCGGCGGGCCGTGGCGCCGGAGCGACGAGATTCGAGTGTAGTAATTCCACGGGCATCCTGGGCTCTCCCCCGCTGCCATCCCGTGACTCCTCACACTGTCAACCAGTGGCTTCCCCCGTTGCCAACCCGCGGCTCCCCCCGCTGCCATCCCGTGGCTTGACCACGGGATCCTTGTCCGCGTCGCAGACCGAAGGGCCTGAGGCCACTAGACGGATCCCGCGGTCAAGCCAAAGGCCTGCCCCCGCGAAGGCGGGGGGATGACAAAGTGGTAGGGGATGATAGAGAGGGCCCGCAACGTGGTGTCGTTGCGGGCCCATGGCATTCAAGATGCGCCTCTTCACAGGGTTCGCGGATTCGGGCGAACCGCAACCGACGCAATCAGGAAGACTCCGCCGGCGCGAACCACCGATGATTTTGCGTCAACGACTGAAGCACGAATCATGCCATTCCATGTGGCACTGTTAATACTGGACTTGCCTGCAGAACTGCCAGACACGCCCTTGCAGAACCGTTGGATCCTGAACAAACAATCAATGGCCGCTGTCCAGGCCGGTTCTCTGCGGAGTGGGAACAGGGGAATAAGAGCTGGAACCGCTGCAGAGTGGAGGCAGCTGTGCTGTGGCGGATCAGCCCTTGCGGATCTTCTCCACCAGGGCCGTCGTGCTGCGGCCTTCGCGCAGTTCGATGGTTTCCACTCGGCCGCCGGCGGCGATCACCTCGCGGGCGCCGACGATCTGGTCGACGGCATAATCGGCTCCCTTGACGAGGATATCGGGACGCAGCTCCTCGATCAGGCGCAGGGGTGTGTCCTCCTCGAAGAGCACGATGCGGTCGACGCAGCTCAGGGCGGAGAGCACGAGGGCGCGATCCTCCTGCACGCAGAGCGGGCGCTCGGGCCCCTTCAGGCGTCTCACGCTGGAGTCGCTGTTCAGTCCGAGGACCAGCCCTGCCCCCAGTTCGCGGGCCCGCTGCAGGTACTCCACGTGCCCCGCGTGCAACAAGTCGAAGACGCCGTTGGTGAACACGACCGCCTGCTGCCGATGCAACAGATCCAGGCGCCACTTCTGCGCCTCCCGCAAACTGACCAGCTTGTCATACATCAAAAACTCTCCCATGCGCAACCAACCCACCAACAAACTTCAATCTTCGTACTACAAACTTCATCCTTCATCCATCCCGTATTTCCTTCAACCTCAAACTGATCCGCCCCACGCCGATCTGGAACTTGGCTTCCAGCGGCAGGCTGCGCTCGTCGTCGCTGAAGGTCCCCCAGAACTCGCCGGTCAATCCGGCGATGCCCTGGTAATCGGCCAGGCCATGCACCTTGCGCACGGGAACCCGCTGGCCAAGGGAACGGATACGATCCCTGCCGTCGGGCTCGATGATCGTGCGGTGCATCTCCTCGTCGATGATCGTCAACACGGACCCGTAGCGCTCTTCCTGCACCTGCCGCCTGGCGGCGAAAAGCAGGCTCAGGCCGTCGAAGACCTCCTGGGCCAGGGGCAGCTGCTGGTAGTGGATCACGCCGTCGGCCTTGTAGCCGTGGACCAGCAGGCGGCCGGCCTCGAAATCGCTGGTATACCTGGACTCGTAGCGCTCGTTGCCCTCCACGCTGTCCAGGTTGAACTCGAGGCTGTGCAGGCAGTGGCCCGGAATCAGGCTGCTGTACTCGTCGTGCAGGTCGATCAGCCAGCGGTAGATCGGGTTGCTGTCGATCTTGTAGTACACGCGGTAGACGGGCATGCCGTCGGGCAGCGTAAGCTCGGCTCCCTCCACGCCGACGATCAGCGTCCCCAGCGGAATGAAGCCGAAGGAGACCGCGTACTCCCATTCGCGGCCGGGGGGAAAGAAGCGGGCGAAGTTCTCCCGCATGCGCTCGCGCCGCTCCCGAATGGTCGGCAGTCCTCCCAGCAGGTGCTCGACGCCGTGGCGACGGGCATACTCCTGCAGGCTGCGGTCGTTGTATACATGGTGATAGCGGTGGCCCAGGACCTCCAGCCAGCGCCGCGAAAGCGCGGGGCGCGCGGGTCCCGCCGCGGCAATCGCCTCCTCCAGCATGGGGCGCAGCGGATAGACATCGATTCCCTGGCGCCAGGTCTGCAGGGCCTGATCGAGGCGGCCCTCCCTCAGCAGGCCGCGGGCGCGATGCAGGTAGAGCCAGGAGTTGTCCGGCCGTTTCTCGATCAGCCGCACGCCCCAGGGCTCGAGGCGCGGATCCCGCAGGCGATCCAGCACGCCGAGCAGCAGGCGGGCGCTGTACTGCACTTCCGGCTTCAGGTCCACCGCCTGCTCCAGCAGGGGCAGGGCGGCGCTCGTGTCTCCCGCCTGCAGGCGGCAGCGGGATTCGTGATACAGCCTGGCAAAGGACGGCGTCGCCGCGGGCAGGGCGGCGAAGCGCTCGGCGAGCTGCCGCCACTGCTCCGCTCCGGCCTGTTCCTGGTCCAGCCTGCGACTGTCGACGATCAGGCCGTTGAGGGCCGCAAGTGCACTGCCGGATTCGGCGGCAAAGGCCGCGCGGGCCTCCTTCAGCCGGCCTTTCATCCACAGATCCAGGGCAGGCTGCATGCTCCCGTGCAATGCCCAGGCAAGCGGTGCCGCCAGCGCAAGCAGATAGAGACCGACCCGCATCATGCTCCCGCTTCTCCCAGCCAGAGGCTCAGGGCCGGCCACCAGGTCACCAGCAGCAGGGCAATGCCGAGCAGGCCCAGGTAGACCAGCGCGCTGCGGTAGAGTTCAAGCACCGGCCGATCGAAACGATAGCTGGCAATGAACAGGTTCAGGCCGACGGGCGGCGTCATGTAGCCGATTTCCAGGTTCGTCAGGAAAATCACTCCCAGGTGCAGGGGGTGGATGCCGAAGGATTCCGCCACCGGCAGAATCAGCGGCACCACCACGATGATCGCGCTGAAAATGTCCATCAGGCAGCCGACGATCAGCAGGAAGACATTGAGCAGGATCAGGAAGCCGATGCGGCTGTCCACATGGTTCCCGATCCAGCCCAGCAGCTGCTGAGGCACTTCCGCGTCGACCAGGTAGTTGGTCAGGCCCAGGGCGCAGCCCAGGATGAGCAGCACGGCGCCGACCATGGTCATGCTCTCCCCCGCCAGCGCCGGCAGGCGCCTCAGGGGAATGTCCCGTGTCACGAAGACCTCGACCACCAGCACGTAGACCGCCGTGACCGCCGCCGCCTCGGCGGGGGTGACAATGCCCCCGTAGATCAGCCAGAGCACCAGCGGCGGCAGGGGTAGTTCCCAGGCCGCCTCCCTGACGGCGGCCAGCAGCTCGGAGGCCTGGAAGGGCTGTCGCGGAATGCCCGCCTTGCGCGCGGCATGGGCCGCGTAGAGTCCCAGAATCCCCAGGATCAGGATGCCGGGGAGCAGGGCGGCGCGGAAGAGGCCGTCGATCGAGACGCCGGCCACCAGGCCGTAGAGGATGATCGGCAGACTGGGCGGAAACAGCAGGCCCAGGCTGCCGGAAGTGGTCATCAGCCCCAGGCTGAAGCGTTCCGGGTAGCCCTCTTTCAAGAGGACCGGAAAGAGCAGTCCGCCCAGGGCAATGATCGTCACTCCGGAGGCCCCGGTAAAGGCCGTGAAGAGCGCGCAGGCCACAAGACTGACAATGGCCAGGCCTCCGGGCAGCCAGGCCAGGCCGGCGCGGGAAAGGCGCACGATGCGGGAAGGCAGGCCGGACTCGGCCATCAGAAAGCCGGCGAAGGTGAAAAGGGGAATCGCCACCAGCACCGGCTGGCTGGCCATGCGGTAGAGTTCGATGATGATCGCCGCCGCGTCGATCTCCGCCGCCGCGAAAGCCAACAGGGCGATGGCGGCAATGATGACGAAGAGCGGCGTGCCGATCAGGGCGGCCAGCGCCAGCGCGAGGCCCTGGATCACGGCCGCTCCTCCTTCTCCCGCGTCAGGGCAAGGGGCAGGTCGAGCAGGAAGTGGAAGGCGATCAATGCGAAGCCCCAGGGGATGACGGCAAGCACGAAGCTCCGCGGAATGCCGGCAATGGCCGGTCCGCCCTGCTCGAATTCGAGGAAGGTCCAGCCCGCGCGGGCCAGCAGGAGGCAGACCAGCAGCCCGAGGAGTGAAGACAGCAGGTGCAGGAAGACCTTCACCTTCCCCCGCGCCAGCCTTCCCAGGGCGTCAATGGCAATGTGCTGTCCCTTCGCGGTGGCCAGCGCTCCTCCCAGGAAGGCGATCCAGAGCACCATGTGGCGGATCAGCGGATCGGCCCAGAGCAAACCGCCCTGGAACTGGCGCAGCAGCACCTGGCTGAAGCTGAGCCCTGTGGCGGCCAGCAGAAGCAGTCCCAGCGCCAGGGTCTCCACGCGGATCAATCCGTCGCGCAGGCCCGACAGGAATCTCATTTCACACCCGTGGCGGCGCGCTGACCTTGCACGATTGTGCGCACCTGGTCCAGCAGTTCGCGGCTGTAGAGTTCGCCGGCGAGGTCCTCGTGCACGGTCAAGCCCAGGGACTCGAAGGCCCGCTTGTCTTCGCGGCTCGTCTCGACCATTGGAATGCCCGAGTCGATGAAGGCCTGCAGGGCGACCTCGTTCTCCTGCCGGCTGGCCAGGGTCAGGCGGCGCAGCTCGCGACGGGCGATCTCGCGGATTCTTGCCCGATCCGCCGGATCGATCTTCTTCCAGGCGCGCTGGCTGACCAGGACGGCTCCGGCGGCATTGGCCATGGCCACGTCGCTGACATGCTTGACCCGGCTCTGCCACTGCAGCACACTGGCCCCGTAGGGTGAAGCATAGGCGGCGTTGATCAGGCCGGTCTGGAAACTGGTCAGCACGTCCGGCAGGGCAAGGGGCACGGGATTCAGATCGAGGGCCTTGAAGTAGGCTTCGGCCAGAGGATCGCCTTCCCAGATCCACATTTTCTGCCGGCGCAGGTCGTCCAGGCTGGTGATCGGAGACTGGCTGAAAAAGCGTACGAAGCCGACCTCGGCCCAGCCCAGCAGCACGAAACCCTTTTCCTGGAAGAGGCCGTCAAAGGTCTCGAAGAGCCCTTCGCGCACGGAGTCGACTTCGGCGTAGTCGCGGAAGAGGAAGGGCAGGTCGAGCACGCGGGATTCGGGCTGGATCAGGCCCATGCCCAGGCCGGTGAAGCCGCCGGCCTGCAACTGGTTGATGCGCATCTTGCGGATCACGTCCTGCTCGTCGCCCTGGACGCCGCCGGCGTAGAACTTGAAGCCTACGCGGCCTGCGGTGGCCTCGCGCACCTGGCTGTCCAGATCGCTCATGATCTGCATCCAGGTGGACTGGTGCGGGGCGACGGTGGCGAACTTGATCAGCACCTCTTCCCCTTTCGCGAAGGCCGGGGAAAGCGTGGCCAGCAACAGGAAGCAGGCGAAGAGGCGCGCGGTCCAGGTGTGCATATGGGAAAACTCCTTGATCAGCAAGAGGATCATTCTCCTTTGAGCGCCCGCCCCCTGCGGGTCCTCTTCCCTTGTACGGGCCTCCTGGAAGTCAGGATCCCTTCGCGACCGGCACCTGGCTGAAGGCCTGCAGCAGGTCCTCGACCAGGCTGAAGACCGGGAGATTGCGATCGACCTGGCTCTGAATGGCCAGTCCCTGGATCGCGGCGGTGAAGAGGCGGCGGCGATCCTCGCCTTCCAGTCCCAGCAGGTCCCCCAGCTGCTTGCGGCGCCGTTCCAGGAAGCGGCTGAAGCTGTCGCGCACAAGCGGCTGATAGCGGGCGATGGTGTAGATCTCGTTCAACAGGCGCGCTCGCACGAAGACGATCTGAACCAGGAAATCCTGCACCTCCTCCCGGCTGCGCACCTGATCCAGTTCCTGGCCGATCTCCTCGTCCATCTCTTCGACCAGCGCGGCAAAGAGGCCGTCCTTGGAACCGAAATAGTGGTGCACAAGCCCATGATTGACGCCTGCTTCCACGGCAATGCACTTGACGCTGCAGGCGGCATAGCCTTTTTCGATCAGGCAGGTGCGCACCGCGTCAAGCAACTTGCGCGGCGCGCTGCCTGGCTGGTAACGCTTCTCTTGCTGCGGGGTTTCAGCCATAGCGGGATCCGCTACCTGGGCCAATTGAGGATCGGGAAGACCTTGAAGGCCCCGCCGCTGTCCGCGATGTTGATCAGTCCGAGCTGCACGCCGCGCAGATTGCCGGTCCGGTTGATCAGGCCCAGCTGCAGGCCATGATTGCTGCCGGCGCTGCTGTAGAAGCCCCACTGCAGGCCACGCAGCGTTTCACAGTCATTCCACAAGCCGAACTGTGCACCGCTGACCTCGCCCTCCGTACCGGCGTAGAGCCAGTTGTACTGTACTCCGGTCAGGTCCCCCTTGTTGATGCCGACCCAGGCCAGCTGCAGGCCGGTCATCCCGTCGTCGGTTCGCCCGACCACTCCCCAGTCGATGCCGCTGAGGCTGCTGTTGTGGCTGTAGACCAGGTTGATCCGCAGGCCGTTCACGCTTTCATCGGCATCGGAAGTCTGGACATTGGGCAGGATGCCCAGGGAAATCGGCACGTCGGCCAGCACGGGACCGGAAAGGGCCAGCAGCAGACCGAGGGATAGCAGGTGTTTCACGAGTGCTCCTTTGAGGATATGGCGAGCCTCCTGGCCCGCAGAAGTAGATACAGTCCTCCAGCCACGGCCGGAATCGAAAGCCACTGCCCCATGCTGAAAGGAGGCAGCACCTGGAAATCGGCCTGGTGGATCTTGAAATGCTCCAGCAGAAAGCGCGCCCCGAAAACCAGCAGCAGGAACCATCCCAGTAATTGCCCGGGGATCATGCGCTGCCAATGCCTTTCGAGCAGGGCGAAGAGAAAGACGAAAATCACACCGTAGCTGATCGATTCGTAGAGCTGTACTGGATGGCGAGGCAGGTCATCCACCCGCTCGAAGACCACGGCCCAGGGCAGATCGCTGGGACGCCCCAGGATCTCCGAGTTGAAGAAATTGCCCATGCGGATCAGCATGCCCGCCAAGGCCACCGTGATCACCACGCGATCAAGCAGCCACAGCCAGGGTTGGTCCGGGGTTCGGCGCGAGAAAAACCACAGTCCGCCCAGGATGCCGATCGCCGCCCCGTGACTCGCCAGCCCTCCCTGCCAGACCAGCAGGATCTTCCAGGGCTGGCTCAGATAATAGGCCGGGTCGTAGAACAGGCAGTGCCCCAGCCGTGCGCCGACGACGGTGGAAACCATCATCCAGATCAGCAGGCGATCCAGGTCTTCCATGGAGCGGCCTTCGCGACGGTAGATCCGTCCCATGAGCTGAAAGCCCAGCAGGAAGGCCACCATGAACAGCAGCCCGTACCAGCGAACCGCCAGCGGGCCGATGCGGAAGAGTTCGGGGTCGATGCTCCAGGCAAGTGCGGCGCTCACAAGGGGGCCTCGGCTGGGAATTTCCGGTGACGCATGGAAGCAGGGAAGGTAGCATTGCCGAAGACGAGGCGCACGAAAGGATCCGGTTCCCTCGCTTTCCTAGGACGAGTCCTTCCAGCAGGACTGCACACGCCGGAAGACGGCGGACCAGCGGTAGTCCTCCAGCGTGGAAGGAATGGTGGGAGCGGGCTCGTCCAGCGCGCGGCAAAGGGCCTGCAGCAGACGTTCTCGGAAGGCAGGCAGATCGGCCTTCTCCGGAACATCGATGGCCAGACGCGGTGGCCGGACCGGCAGCAGGGCGCTGCCCAGGTCTTTCTTCAGGCGCGCCAAGCCACCGGGCAGGTCCGTGGCCACCAGCCGGCAGCCGCAGGCCAGGGCCTCGACCAGGACGAGGGGCAACCCTTCGTAATACGATGGCAGGACCAGGGCCTTGACGCGGCCCATCAGGCGGGCCAGCTCCGCAGGGTCCAGGCGGCCGTGGTTCTGCACCCGCGCTCCAAGCGCCTTCATGCGCTCTTCGAATTCCCGGCCCTCTTCTCCGCCCCCGGCTCCCGCCACGTGCAGACAGAATCCGGAGCGCCCCTTCGCCAGGGCGGGGACGATGGCCAGCAGCTCGTCCAGCCCCTTGGCCCGGGCGAACTTGCCCACATAGAGCAGCTGGTTCTCTCCGGGATCGCTTCGCTGCCCCTCGTGGAAGAGCTCCTCGCGGTAGCCCGCCCCGGCCACCGTGATGCGTTCCGGAGGAATGCCCAGGCAGTCCTGCAGACGCTGCGCCTGGCTCTCTTCGAGCACGACAAAGCGATCGGCGCGCGCGCAGCCCTGCAGCACCTGTTCCCGCAGGTGGGGGCACAGCTCGAACTGCCGCAGGCCGGTGGCGTGGCAATGGATCACCTGGGGAACCCGCGGGCAGATCTCCTTGACGATCGAACTCAGGAGCCACAGGTGGTGGCTGTGGATCACATCCGGTCGGAAGGACTCCACGGCCTCGGCGACGGCCTTGCGCCAGGATGTGCGATAGGCATCCAGCTGGTCGCTGCGAAGGCTCGAGAAGCGTGTACTCTCGTAGGGCATGCGGTCGCTCATGCCGGGAATCGCGAAGGGCAGCGCTCCCTCGCCGAAGCACAAAGTGCGAATTCGATCCGCCGGTAATTCTCCGACCTGCGGCGGCGGGGAACCAGAGGGCTGCCCGCAGAGCACTCCCTGCTCCCAGCCGGCCTCTCCGGCCAGGCGGACCAGGGCATCCAGCGTGATCCCGCTGCCCGTCAGCAGCGGCCGCTGGGAAAGAAGGTGGAGGACTGTGCCGGCCATGAGGATCCTGCCGTTTCTTGGACCTGGTGTACAATCAACACGCGGGGCCACGCCCTCGTGAACCATCACCCACCCTCGCAATGCCACCCACGACCGCGGACCAGGGCCCGCGGCCATCGTTCGTTGCCCCCTGCGGGGGCGGCAATCCATTGCGGGACATCAAACCGTCGTGGGGCGTTCCACCGACCGCGGGGGCGGCAATCCATTGCGGGACATCAAACCGTCGTGGGGCGTTCCACCGACCGCGTGGGCGGCAACCCATTGCGGGGCATCAAACCGTCGTGGGGCGTTCCACCGACCGCGGACCAGGGCCCGCGGCTATCGTTCGTTGCCCCTGCGGGGGCGGTGGGTCAGTTGTGACACACCATCGCGGCATCCCGGACAATCAACGAAACACCGGTCCGCATCCCGGCAACGCCAGTCCCGCAGGGGCTGACAATGATAGCCGCGGGCCTTGGTCCGCGGACACCATGAAATCCGCGGACGCAATGCCACCCACGACCGCGGACCAGGGTCCGCGGGCACGATGAAATTCACGAATCACGCGGCAGGGTATTCCGCCGCCAGGCCTGCATCGACCCCGGGCCATTCCCCGTCCCAGTAGTCCTCCAGCCGGGAAAGATCCATGCGCAGGTCCCTGGGCAGGGGGACAGGCAGCTCCACATCATCCTGGGAACCGGGCCGCAGGAGGCCGGGGTCCAGGTCCAGGCGCTCGAAGAGCCGCCTGGCGAAGGCCTCGCGGCTCAGGCCCTCGCGTCCGCCGACATTTGTCACACCGCCCAGCGGGATTTCCAGCAGGCGCTCGATGAGCGCTTCCAGCTGGCTCACGGCCAGCATGTTGCGAAGGTTGTCGTGGAACACGGGCACCGGCCCGCCGGCCTGTGCCCGGTCGATCAGCCAGCGGCTGAAACTGTTGCCCTGCGAAAGGGGCTCGCCGTAGAGCAGGCTCAGCCGCAGCACCTCGGCCTCCGGCAATGCCTGCAGGACGGCCTGCTCGCTGGCCAGCTTGGAAGCGCCATAGGCATTGGCCGGCGCCGTCCGGCTGTGCTCGCCGCGCAGGGGGCCTTCCCCGGGGTAGACCGTGTCACTCGAACAGTGGACCAGCCTGCGGTCGCGGCGCCGGCACCAGGCGGCGATCGCCGCCGGGGCGTCTACATTCAAAAGCCGCGCCCCCTTCGGCTCGCGGGCGAATTCGGCCGGCCGGGCCTCGGCGGCGCAATGGATCACGGCTTCGGGCTGCACCTCTTCCAGCAGGGCGGGAATGGCGTCCGTGTCACGCAGGTCCAGGCGGCGGGAGTCGATGTCGAGTTTGCAAGGGGAGGTGTGGACCAGGGCGCAGAGTTCGTGCTTTTCCGCCCAGGCGCGGCAGAGCCGGCCGCCGAGCAGGCCGCCGGCGCCCGTGACCAGCAGGCGCATCAGCGCAGGGCCAGGGCCAGGCCGACGCGGCCTTCCCCGACGGTGACTTCCAGGGCTTCGGCGTTCAGGCGCCCGGCCAGCTTCATGGCATGGATGCCCGAGACGATGTGATTCAACAGGATGCCGCCGCCGACAGCCAGCAGCTGGGAATAGCCGTCCTCGGAAAGAGCGCGCGTGTTCCGGTAGTGCGCGCGGTGGTCGATGCTGTCCCAGTCCCAGTCGTCGGCCGGGTCCAGGTAGCGATCCTGCGACCGATTGGCGCGCAGCATGGCCTCGTTGTACTCGGCGCGGTTGTCGTACTTGCTGATGTCCACCCAGTAGTCGCTGTTGCGGCTGTGTTCCCGCACGCCGGCATGGCGCTGCGCCAGGGCCACGTACTCGTCGCGCTTGGCCTCGGCGTAGCTGTAGATCATGTAGCCGCCGGCCAGCAGGCCCAGCTCAATGACGAACTGCATGCGGCCCTTTTCCCACTGCTCCATGTGGGCCTGGCCCCAGCCGGGAACGACCATCGATCGCAGGAAGGCGCCGCCCGGGGACCACTTGTTCTCGGTGGTGTCCGCCTCGGCCAGGATCTCTTCGCGCTCGCGCTGCTTCTCGCGGTCGAAGGAGAAGGCCTCCACGGTCTTCGGAGCGGACAGCGTCCCCAGCAACAAGGCCAGGGCCAGGAGAAGCGGCGCTCCCTGAGGGGTCGGGATCGACCGGTATCGGTTCATCTGCCTCTCCATCGTTGTGCTACAGCCCCCAGCTGATCTTGAAGGTGTTGACCCAGGCCGCCTCGCCGGTGCGGATCGGGCGCACGCCCAGGTCGAAACGGCTCTGGCCGCGCTGTCTCACCATGAAGGTCTCCAGGAAAGAGACCGCGTGGTTCGCCATCAGCAGGCCGACCCAGGCGTCGGCTTCCTTGAGCTTGTCGTTGGAGGCCGTGCGCATGTCCTGGTAGGTCTGGCTCATGGGCGAGAAATAGGTCACGCTCCAGCCCGTGTCCGCGCCGTAGTCCTCCCAGCCGCGCTGGTACTGGGCGTACTTGCCGATCATCTCGTAATACTGCTGCGTACGCACCAGGGTCCAATTGGCCTCATCCAGCCACCACTCGTACTGTTCAAACCCCAGGCCGTTCTGGAAGGCAATCGGCAGCACATGGCTGCCGCTGCCGTTCTCGAAGACGGCGGGGTCGGCGTTCCAGTCCTCCTCGTAGGCGAACTCGCCGCGCGCGTTGCGCGTCGTCAGGTAGCGTATCACATCCCAGTTGCTGTCGGCGTAGGCGCGGAAGTCCGCGTCCAGGTTCTCCCCTTCCTTTTGCGCGCTGGAGCGCATGGCGAAGGCCAGGATCTCGATGCCGGCGAAAATGCCGGCGCGCACCCAGTCCCCGCGGCGGGCCTGGTTGTAGCCCGGCAACAGCAGGCCCTGCAGCAGGGCTGTGCGCTCCTGGGCCGCCTCCTCGTTGCGCCATTCGAAGGCCAGCGGCGCCGGGCCCGCGTCGCGCGCCAGTTCCTGCAGCCGCGCGAGCGTGTCCCCGCCGGGCAGGTCACGGGCCAGGGCGAGAGCCGGCAGGAGCAGGGGCAGAAGCAGGAGTCGCATCATGTGATCCACTTTCAGAAGACGTCGAAATCGAAGAGCAGGGTGGCATACCAGCGCCATTCCTTGCCGTATTCGCGGTCGGGGCTGTTCTGGTCCAGCTTGGGAACGGGGAAACTGTCCAGGCCGTAGGCCGATCCAAGGCTGAAGGCCGTCGGGAAGACATTCCAGCTGTCCATGGCCATGCGCAGCTCGAAGCCCGCCTCGCGCTTCCAGTCCACATTGTCCAGGCTGCCGACCCAGGCGTCACCGAATCCGGCGAAGAGCCGGCCGTAGAGGCGCTTGAAGTACAGATGCCCCAGGCGCAAACCTGTTCGCTCGATGATCGGGAATCCCAGCAGGCCGCGCATGGCCAGGCGCCGCGTGCCGCCCAGGCTGTAGTACGAATAGCCGCGCATGCCGGCCAGGCCGCCGGCATAGGTATAGAAGAAGTCGTCGACCGTGTTGTCACTCAGCCAACCGGCCTCGCCCTCGAAGCCCCAGCCGATGGAGCGCTGCCAGGGGAAAGTCCAGATACGGCCGAAGTCGGCCTCCGCCTCGACGAAGTTGTAGAGGTCGTAGACCTCGTCCAGGCTGCCGGCCGGGGTGACCTCGAACTGGCGAATGAACTTGTGGCTGTTCCAGTTGCCGTCCAGCCTCAGCCACAGGCGGTTGCGCGGATTGATGTAGTTGTCCACGCTGCGGCCCATGTTGACGTCCAGGTTCCAGGCGGCGCGCAGGCTGCGGCCGACGAAATAGTCGTAGGTGAAGGTCTGCGCGCTGCCGAAATCCAGGTGCGTGTTGTAGCGGCTGAGCACGCCGGCCACCTCGAGGGTCGTCACATCGTTGAGGCGGCGCCGCAGGCCCGCATCCACCTCGAGCAGGTTGAAACGGTAGTCGACGCTGCTCTTGTCGTAAACCGGCGCGCCCTGCTCGTCCTCGCCGATGATCACCTGCACGTCGTCGAAGCGCCGGCTCTCGTCGCGGTTGATCAGGAAGAGCTGCGCGAAGAGACGATTGCGCCGCCAGTCGGCCTCGACGCTGGCGTATCCGTCCAGGTTCGTGATCCGCGCCGCGGCCAGGCCAGCCGTAAGCTGCAGGCTCTCCATGAGGTCCGTGTTGATCAGGAAGAAGCCCGGCTTGACCTCGCCGCCGTCGATCATCAGGCGCGGCACGAAGAAGCTCTTCTCGAAGATCAGCCCCTGGCGCCGGCTTTCGCGCGGCTGCGGCCGGCTGTCGTCGATGTCCACCTGCGGAATGATCGCCGCGTAGTCCTGGATGTATACGCCGCGCTCCATGGAGAGGGCGCGGGGCGAGGCCAGCTCCTGCAGGCGGAAACCGCGGTCCTCGTAGCTGGCGAAGTAGAGGCTGTCGCCCGCCGCCTCCGGCGTGAAGGCGCCGCCGATCACGTTGCTCAGCTGTTCCACGCTGCCGCTGGCGAGTTCCATGCGGTAGACATTGAAGATGCCCGTCCGGTCCTGGGTGTAGTACAGCCATTCGCCGTCGGGCGAGAGGCTGGGATAGCGCTCGTCGAAGGCCGTCGCCAGCAGGGGCGTGTGGGAGCCCGTCGCGACATCGATGCGGATGATGTCGCGGTTGTCGAAGCGCGCCAGGCCGGCGACCAGGCTCCTGCCGTCCGGAGCGAAACGCGGCTGGAAGACCTGGCTGCCGTAGGGCCAGTCGCCCAGCGGCTCCCAGTCCAGGAAGGGCAGCTTCTTGCGCTGGCGCTTCTTCAGCTCCTTGTAGGCCGCGCCGTCCAGGACCTCGTCCGTCAGCTCCAGGCGCGCCAGGGTCCGGCTGCCGCCGCTGTTGCGCACCGCCACCAGGGTGCGTCCGTCCGGCGAAAGGGCCGGCTGGCCCAGGCGCTGGTGCCGGGTCAGCGGGCGGGTCAGCTCCTCCTCCACGTAGTGGATGAAAAGGTCGTTCAGGTGGCGTCCGTTCCTGTCGGCCTTGCTGCGCTTGCAGACGATGACGAAACGGCCCTCGGGGTCGATGTCGAAGGCGCCGCGCACGCCGCCGAGGATCTTCTTGCGCTCGCGGCTCTGGCGATCGAAGCGCCAGAGGCTGGTCAGGCCCAGGTACTCGCCGTCGCCGTTGCTCAGGTAGTACACGAAGCGGCCGTCGCGCGTGGCGCGCGGATACATGTTGTTGGTCGGGCCCAGTTCGTCCGCCGGGCGATCCGTGTCCGGATGCATGGCCTGGCAGCAGAACCGATGAATGCCGGAAGGCGGCCCCTTCAGTTCCCAGGAACCCTCGCGGCGGTGTCCGTCGCCCTGCTCGACGCCTTCAAGGTCGGAGACGCGCACGCCCTCGACGAGATTGGCGCGCACTCCGGTCAGCAGGCTGTCGTAGCGCGCCTCGACTTCTGTGCGCCACTCGTGAAACAGGACCTTGCCGGAGGTGCCGAGGGCATCCTTCATCGCCCGGTCCATCGAGATGCGTGTCGGACGCGCCAGCTCCTCGCTGATCGTGCGGAAGCAGTCCTCGCCATAGCGCTCGCGCAGCCAGGAGCAGAAGTGGAAGCCCATGTTGTAGACGCTCTCGCCGCCGACCGTGTTCTTGTCGAAGGCCTCCATCTCGTGCCAGTCGTAGAGCGCCCCGTGGATCACGCGGTCGCGCAGCACCATGTCGCGCTGGCTGTCCAGCCAGTCGTAGTTCAGCCCCTTGAGCATCGACTGCGCCGTGCCTTCGGCGAACCACAAGGGCACCAGCGTGCCCGGGTAGGGATAGCTGGCGATGCGGTTGGGAAAGCCGTAGAGCACGTCCTCGCGTTTTTCCTCTTCGTAATCCATCAGCTGGATGTAGGCCGCGGGCATGCGGCGGCTGAACTTGCGCGAGGCGCCGAGCTGGATGATGTGGATGAACTCGTGCGTCAAGACATTGCGCAGCCAGTTGTGCTGGCCGCGCAGGTCGAAGTCCAGGCTCGTGGCCCAGATGACGATCTTGTTGTTGTAGTAGTAGGCGCCGCCGTTGGAGTAGTCGTCCGTGTCCTTGAAGACGATGTGGACCTTGGTGTCGGGAACATAGTCGTAGAGCTCCGTCACCGGGTCCCAGATGTCCTCCATCACCTCGCAGACCACCTCGGCGAGCTGCTCCTCTCCCTGGTGGAAGTGGACGTCGACGTGTTCCAGCTCGATGGTGCGCCACTCGAGCTCGGGGTGCGGATAGGGCACGGGCTGGGCCTGTGTCACAGCCATCGGGAAGGCGAGGGCGAGCAGGAGCGCCAGCAGGGCGGGAAGGGCCTTCATCGCAGCACCGCCAGCTTCAGGGTCGTGGTCTTCGCGCTGCCGTTGTCGGGCAGGACCTCGACGGCGCAGAAGTAGCCGCCGTTGCTCAGGGGAGCCGTGCTCCAGCGCAGGTCGTTGTATCCGGGGTCTTCCACCCGTTCCTCCAGGCTCATTCTCAGGTCGCCGGCCATGTCGTATACACGCATCCGTACCTCGCCCGGCGCCTCCATCCAGACACGCAGGTTGGCTTCCCCCTCCGCGGGATTGGGCCAGACATAGACCGGGTTCTGTTCCTGCTCGCGGCGCAGTTCGGTGCTGAAGAGCCCGGAGCCGGAGGCGACCGCCTCCCCGTTGGCCGTTCCCCGCGGATGCGTCCAGACCAGCCCTTCCGGCGCTCCGCTGCGTGCGACAAGCAGACCTTCGCTGTCGACCGCAAGGAAGAGACCGCCTGCGGATCCGTCCTGGCTGAGGCCCGCGTCCGGCAGGCAGACCAGCTCCGTGCCCAGGTCGGGAAGTCCGCGGGGCCAGAGTTCGCGCATGCCCCCGTCGGGGTCCAGCTTCCAGACGGCATTGTCCATGAGCAGGCAGAGCGCCTCGCCGTCGTTGCCCAGCCAGCTGCCGCTGTAGACGGCTTCGACCCGCGTGAAGCGCGCCGGGCTGCGGGCGATCTCGGCGCCGTTGTCGTTGTATACGCGCAGGCTGCCATCGTAGGCCAGCACCAGCACTTCCAGCGCCTCGTCCTCTCCGGCCTGGATCGGCCAGGCGCCCTCGATGTTCAGCTCGACCCGGCTTTCCAGCATGTCGCCGCGGAAGACGCGGTAGCCGTGGTCATCGCGGATCAGCACGCGCCCTTCCTCCCCCATGCCGACCAGGTGGCTGTTCGGGTTGAGGTTCAGGCCGCGGTAGACATCGTCGACGATCAGGGCCAGGCTTTCCCCGTCGAAGCGGCTGCTCGTCACCTGCACCGCGGCACCGGCGGGGGCCAGTTCGGACAGGTCGCCGCTGACCAGGTCGTAGCTCCAGGTGACTCCGCCCGATTGGATCACGGCGCGGCCGCCGGCCTGGAAGAAGAGTACGCTGTCAATGGGCGCCGGCTGCCGCTCTGCGGCCAGGACCAGGCCGCCCTCCTGCAGGCCGAAGCCCTGCAGGCGGCTGCCGCGGTGGGCCCAGAGCATGGTGTCGGGATCCGTCTGCAGCCAGAGGCCGCGCAGACTGTCGCTCTGCGCCAGGGGCAGCGGAGTCGGGAAGCCGTCGCCGCGGATCGCGGCTTCCGGCGCGTGCTCGCCCAGCCAGCGACCATAGAGGCGCCCGTCCTCGTGGCGGGCGGCGAGCAGGGCCAGGCCCGGGGACCAGGAAAAGGCCTGCAGGCGCGCCTCTTCCCCGGGGGGAAGCATGGGCAGGCCGTCGGCCGCGTGGCGGAAGTCGAAGCTCAGGTCGAAATAGAGGCTGTCCAGGTGACGAGGCTCGTCCTCGCTTCCACGCGGGCTCAGGCCGGAGATGCGCACTCCGCTGTAGACGCCGTCGTTGCGGCGGCTGTCGGGCACGCTTTCGCTGCTGAAAGCCACCGTGTCCAGGTGGGTGTTGATGCGCAGGAATTCGTTGTTGCGGAAGTACCAGGGGTCCTGGCTGCCGCCCAGGCGGACCGGACGGCGCGAATCCAGCAGGGTGTAGGGCTGGCCGATGTCCTGGACGCCGTCCCCTTCCTCCAGGTCCACGCCGATGAACTCGTAGCCGCCCAGCGGATCCGGCAGGTCGTTGACGGCATTGCGTGTCACATAGTCGGGAGTCGTGCGCCGCTCGTCCACGTGCCAGATCAGCAGGCCGCTGCCCGGCAGGTCGAAGTCGAAATTCTCCGCCTCGACCAGCACGCCGGTTGTATCCCCGGGAAAGCTCACCTCGTAGTTGCGGTCGAGCCAGGCCTCGCGGCCCTGGCGATCGCTGGCCACCACCAGGGTGTCCCCCGCCAGGGTACGGCGGCGGTACTCGAGCAGCAGGTACTCGTGAGGCCCCATCGGCACCTTGTAGATGCGCGGCTGGCCGTTCTCGTGGCCCAGGGGTGCGATGCGCACGCCCGTCGTATCCCGATCGAGCACGACCGCCTCGTCCCAGCCCATCTGCAGACGGCTCCATGCGCTGGGCATGGCCGGCAGCAGGCCGAAGAAGTTGGCGCTGCCCTGGTCCATCAGGCCCCATTTGCCGATCACGCTGGAGCCGTCTTCTCCATTGTAGAGATTGGGCAGGTTCAGCACGTGGGCGAACTGCAGCACCATGGTGCCGGCCAGGCCCTGCTGGAAACCTTCGTGGTTTTCGCTTTCCGGCAGCAGCAGGCCGTTGGTGATCTCGGTCTGCACGCCGCCGTCGAAATCGTCCACCAGCAGGGCCTCGCCCTCCAGGTCGAAGGGACTGATCCAGGCCGAAGGAATGTCATGGGGAGTGGAGTCCTCGCCGAAGTCCTGCCCCACTCCGGCATGGAAGACGATGAAGGCCTCGAAACGGCTGAAATCCAGGGCGGGATCGGCGTCGGCGGCGGCCCAGCAGTCGCGGAAGAGCTGGATCAACTGGGCGTTGGTGGTCTCGCGGTCCTTGTTCCAGTTGTACTGCCACATCTTTTTCGGCAGGCGGTAGGCCGCCTGCGCCGCGGGCGGCCAGACCTCGGCCTGGATCTCCAGCTCGCCGCGGGACACGCGGTGGTAGTAGTTCCGCAGGAAGAGCAGCTGATCCTCGAAGTAGGCCTTGTCGTGGGGCAGGGGATCGATGGCCCAGGCTTCGTCGAATTGGAAAGCGCTTTCGAAGCTGCCGTCGCCCGTGGTCGTCTCCAGGGTGTCCGGCTGGAAGTCGACACGAATGGCGAGGGTCGGCAGATCACGGGCCAGCGCCGCCCGCGGCCCCGGGCTCAGAAGCAAGCCCAGGGCCAGCGGCATGGCAACGCCGAAGGCGCGCGCAGGGAAATGCATCCAGTAGGTCCTAGAGGAAGTTGAAACCCAGCGAGAAGCGCATGGTCTTGTCGCGAGGCGTCGAATAGCGCTCGGCATCGACGCTGAGCTCATAGCTGAAATCGAACTGGATCTTGTTGATCAGCATGCTGATGCCCGTGGTGTAGGACTTGATCGATCCGGCCATGTCGTTGAGATAGCCGCCACGCACGCCGAAGGCCGCCTGGCCCAGGTTCGAGGTGTCCGCGCGATACCAGTACTCCACGCCCAAGTTGTAGACGTAGTTGCGCAGTTCCGTCTCGAGGCCGTCATCGAACCAGGAGGTGAAGAGCGCCTTGTAGGCCGGATCGGTCTCGTATTCGTAGATGTCCGGATCATCGGCGCCGTCCTCGTTCCGCTCCTGAAAACTCAGGTTCGAGTAGCCGGTCTGGTTGTCGGGGTTGTGCGGATTGTCGGGATCGCCGACGCGCGTGTCACGCACGCCCTGCACGGTGACGCTGGCCAGGCTTTTCTGCACCAGCTGCTTGTTCAGGTCGAAGACGAAGTTCAATTCGTTGTGTGCGTCGCTGTAGGCGTTCAGCGCAAAGCCCAGCTTCAGGTTGGTGGGCAGCGGATCGGCCTGGGCCTCGTCGGCATAGCTGATCTCGGGGCCGAAGTTGGCCAGGTTGACGCCCAGGTTGAGCGGCATGCTGGTAAAGGGCAGCGTGGTCTTGTAGAGCGCGCCCAGGTCGAGGGCGAAGCTGTAGCCCGTTCCTGCCGTCTGGTTGCCCACCTTGACGCCGTCGGCCAGGTCGGAGACGATGAACTTGACGCCCAGGCCCACGCCCAGGTCCGGATTGAGCGTCGTGCCGTAGTTGCCGCCAATGGCGAATTCGCGGCTGGTGATCACGCCCAGCTCGTCGCCGGCCTCGTTGGTGTAGGTCTGGTCGCCTTCGTTCATGTAAATGATGTTCAGGCCGACCGTACCGCCCAGTTCGGGCACATACCGGCTGGCGGCGACGAAGTCGAAGAAGATGTCATTCAGGTTGAAGGCCGGCAGCCAGTTGCTGTGCATCAGGCGAATGTCCGTGCCGCGCTGGAAGGCCAGGCCGCCGGGGTTCCACCAGGTGGCCGTGGCGTCGTCGGCGATGGCGACAAAACTCTCGCCCATGCCCGCGGGACGGGAACCGGGACTGATCAGCAGCCAGAGTACGGCCGCTTCGGAAACCTGTGCCATCGCGGCGGTCGGCAGACCCAGGATGGCGGCGCCCAGGCCCGCCAGGGCCAGTCGCTTGAGATTCATGGGTGAATCCTCCGTATATGTGATTTGCTTGCGGTCGATTGCCGGGGCTACTCTTGCAGGCTTGTCCTGTGCCCAAGAGCGGCGGGATTCCCGGAAAAAGAAACAGCCGGACAAGCGTCCGGCTGGCAAGCAGGAGCTTGTTCCTTGATTATCGTCTCGGAAGGGGCGTCTTCTCAGTGCCCGGGGGCACAAACGGGAAGAAAGGCCATTTTTTCAGGCTTCTCCCAAAACAACAATCAGGAACAAGTGGCGATCGCGACTCCAGAATTCGAGCGTACGGTTCTCCGCACATCTGCAAAGACCCCAATTCTACAACCGCACAAGCTGGGATGCAAGGTGAAAAAGGGCTCCGCTTGTTCTCTTTCGACCAATTTTAGCGGGACTTGAATTGCGGCGCGCGCTTCTCCAGAAAAGCGCTCGTGCCTTCGCGCATGTCCTCGGTCGTGAAGCAGGTACCGAACAAGTCCTGCTCCAGTTCCAGCCCTGCCTGCAAAGGCAGCGACATGCCGCGGCCGATGGCCTGCAGGCAACCGGCGACGGCCAGGGGCGCTTTCTCGCAGATCGGCGCGATCCAGGCGCGCACGGCCTGCAGGAAGGCCTCGCGGTCCGGCACGGGGCGGCCCTTGGCGTCCTGCAGCGGCTGGCCCTTTTCGTCCTGGCGCCAGGTGGAAACCACTTCGTTGACCAGTCCGATGGCCTTTGCCTCTTCGGCCTTGACCATGCCGGCGCGCAGGCAGATCTCGATCGCCCGTCCCTGCCCCACCAGGCGCGGCAGGCGCTGCGTGCCGCCATAGCCCGGCACCAGGCCCAGGTTGACTTCCGGCTGGCCGAAGCGTGCGCTGGCATGCGCCACCCGCATGTGGCAGCAGAGGGCCAGTTCGCAGCCGCCGCCCAGGGCGAAGCCCATCACCGCCGCGACCACCGGCACCTGCATGCCCTCGATGCGGTTCATCACCGCCTGGCCGAAGGCGCTGGTGCGGTGTCCGCCGGCGCGGTCCTGCTCCGCCAGTTCGCTGATGTCGGCACCGGCCACGAAGGCCTTCTCGCCCGCGCCGGTCAGGATCACCGCGCGCAGATCGTCGTCGGCCGCCAGCTGGTGGAAGCAGTCGTCCAGCTCGACGAAGGTCGCGTGAGACAGGGCATTCATCTTCTGCGGCCGGTTGATCGTGACGATCGCCAGCGGGCCGTCCTGCTCGACGAGCAGGTTCTTGTACTCCATTTCGATCTCCATGGATTGGTTGTCTGTTTCCGTTCTCATACCGCGGCCTTCAGCTCCTCCGCCGTATACAGTGCCTCCAGCCGCAGGCCGGCGGCGGCCAGCTTCCCGGCTCCGCCAGCCTGGCGGTCGATCACGCAGAGCACGTGCTCGATGATCGCTCCGCCCTCGCGCAGGGCCGCCGTCGCGTCGAGCACCGCCCCGCCGGAGGTGACCACGTCCTCGATCAGCGTGATGCGTTTTCCGGCGAAGTCCGGCCCCTCGGCCAGCTTGCAGGTGCCGTAGCGCTTGGCCTCCTTGCGCACCAGCAGCAGGGGCAGGCCGCTGTTCTGCGAGCAGAGCGTGGCGATGGGCACGCCGCCCAGCTCGAGTCCGCCCAGCAGCTCGCTTCCCTCCGGAATGCGTGCCGCCATCTCGCGGCAGATCGCCTGCAGGCAGGCCGGGTCGGCCTCGAAGCGGTACTTGTCGAAGTACTCGTGGCTTGTCACACCGCTGCGCAGCAGGAACTCTCCGGTAATGTGCGCCAGCCGGTGAATGCGGGCCGCGAGGGCCCTGCGGTCGTTCAGGGACATGGGGTCTATTCTCCGGCTCCTGGCAACATCCGCCCCAGGGGCTTGCCCCCGAGAAGGTGCAGATGCAGGTGATACACTTCCTGCCCGCCGTGATCGCGGCAGTTGATGATCGTGCGGTAACCCTCCTCCGCCAGGCCCTGCTCGGCGGCGACGCGGCTCGCCGTGACCAGCATGTGTCCCAGCAGGGCCTCGTCCTCCTCGCCCACGTCGGCCAGGGTCGGGATCTCGCGGTTGGGAATCACCAGGATGTGCACCGGCGCCTGGGGGCTGATGTCCCGAAAGGCTGTCACACGCTCATCCTGGTAGACGATGTCCGCCGGGATCTCCCCGGCGACGATGCGGGCGAAGATGGTGCTTCCGCTCATGGTGTGCTCTCCCCTGTTTCCGGCTCCGCCCGGGGCGGCGCGTTCTTCACATGTTCTTCCAGCCATCGCTCCGTCTCGTAGAGCATCTGCAGGCGGCTTTCGCGCGCCCGGTAGCCGTGTCCCTCGTGGGGCAGCAGGCAGAGCCTGGCCTGCCCGCCCAGGCCCTTGATCGCCTGGAAAAGACGCTCGCTCTGCATGGGATAGGTGCCCGAGTTGCTGTCCTCCGCCCCGTGGATCAGCAGCAGCGGCTCGTCGATGCGGTCGGCCCAGGTGAAGGGAGACATCTCCCAGTAGACCTCGCGCGCTTCCCAGAAGCTGCGGTCCTCCACCTGGAAGCCGAAAGGCGTCAGGCTGCGATTGTAGGCCCCGCTGCGGGCAATCCCTGCGCGGAAAAGGTCGCTGTGCGCCAGCAGGTTTGTGGCCATGAAGGCGCCATAGCTGTGGCCACCGACGGCGACGCGCTGCGGATCACAGACTCCTTCGGCGACAGCGGCGTCGATGGCCGCCCTGGCATTGGCGACGAGCTGTGTCACGAAGGTATCATTGGGCTTCTGCCCGTCCTCCCCGACGATCGGCATCGAGGGATCGTCGATCACGGCATAGCCCTGCAGCAGCCAGGCGCGCGCCGAGTAGGGACTGCTGCGATGAAAGCGCCAGGGCGAATCCTGCACCTGGCCCGCGGCCTGGCGGTTCGTATACGAACCGGGATAGGCCCAGAGCACCGTGGGCAGGGGACCCTGTTCCGGTGACCAGCCGGGAGGCGTCCAGAGCGTCGCGTGCAGCGCCAGGCTGTCCTCCCGCAGGTAGTGCAGCTCGCGCCGGGAAGCGGCGGTCAGCTCGGGGTGCGGATCCTCCATGCGCAGCAGTTCGACGAAGGCCGAATCGGCCAGGGAGAAGGTGCCGTATACGCGCGGGGTCTGCGCGTTCTCGCGCCGCAGGAGCAGCCGGTCCGCGTCCAGGACCTCGATCACCGTCTCATGCCAGGGGGGGCGGCTGCGGAAGAGGATCTCGCTGCTGCCATCCTCCGGATCAAAGAGGGAAAGAAAGGGGCGCTCGCCTTCCGGAGAAGCGCCGCGGCTCCGGAAGAGGAAGTGCCCGTCCTGCTGGAGCAGCAGTTCGTGGCCGCTCGCCGAAGGCCGGGTCAGGGCGGAACCGGGGTCCGTGTAGCGATCCTGGGAATCGCGGTCGAAGAGCAGTTCGACTCCGCCCTCCGGCCGCAGCAGTTCGCAGCGCTCGCGGCGGGTGGGGTACCAGTAGCTCCAGGCCAGCGCGCGCCCGTCGGCGGCCACATCCATGTGTCTCACGCGCCAGGGGCTGCGGTAGAGTTCGCGCGGCTCCTCCGTGAAAGGCGCATGCCAGGCAAGGACCCGGTCACGCATTTCGGCCTCGACACGGGCGTCGCCTTCGTCCAGCGCTTCGGTCCAGACGAGCGTCGCCGGCTGGTCCGGGCGCCAGTGCACGCTCCGCGGTCCGGTCGTGGTGCTGCCATGGGCAATGGGGACCGCGTCGGCCAAGGGCTTGCGCGCCAGCAGCACGCTGGCTCCGTCGCGCAGGTCGTAGAGGCTCAGGCGCTGCGCGAAGCGATACCAGGGCAATTCCAGGGACCAGGGCGGCAGCAGCTCCTCCAGGTAGAGCCGGTTTCCATCCGGCGAAGGAGTGGCCTCCAGCCAATGGGCGGCAGGCAGTCCCAGCCAGCGGGCTTCGCTGTCGAGTTCCAGAAGGGCCAGCCTGCTCAGGCTGAGGGCGCTGAAGCGTTCACCGTCGGCAGGGCTTTGCAGCAGATTCTGCCAGGTGCGTCCCGGACGGGCCTCCTCGCCGGTCTCCAGCACGCGCGGCGCGGGCGGGGCCGTCGGCAGGGCGGCCTCCTCCTGCAGGCGGAAGAGGGCGACGACCGTACGGCTGTCGGGCAGCCATTGAAAGGGATCCGCAAGAACCGCATTCAGCGGCAGGGGGCTGGCCTGGCGGACACTGGCGCTTTGACGGTCGAGCCACCAGAGCGTCCAGCCCTTGTCCCCGCGCAGGGCGAAGGCCGCTCTGCGACCGTCGGGCGCCCAGCGGAACCAGGAGAATCGCGCCGCGGGCGGCAGGCCGATCACCTGCCGCTCTTCGCCGCTTTCCAGGTCCAGCAGCCTCAGGCCCGAACGCACGCGCTGATCCGCGGGGCCGTAGCGCAGGGGGTCGATGCGCAACCCGGCCAGGCCCAGCACGTCCCGCGCGAGCTCGGCAACGGGCGGTGCGGGAGGACGCTCCAGCAGGGCCAGGGTGCGGCCGTCCGGGGAAAGGCGCAGCAGGGGATCCAGAGGCGCGTCCACCAGGGCTGCCAGGGAAGCGGAAGGGTGCTGGTAGCCGGAAGCCGGCAGGTCCACGCATAGCAGCATGAGCAGCAGCAGGCAGAGGTGCGGGGCAGGCAGCTTCATCAGACTCCCGAATTGTGGAGCGGGGCGGATTCCGGTACATTCGCCGCCACGGATTCGTCCGTGATGCATGGCCATCCGCTTCCCGTCGGAAGCGAAGAAGGTAAGGAAGGAGCGCGAAGGCGTTCTTCCGGAAAGGATGAAATGAAAGCCATCGCCCTTGCCCTGCTGCTGGCCCTTGCCTCCTGCGGGCAGCAGCAGGAAGAGCCCTCCGCGGTCGCAGTGACCGTCGCCGTTGTCGACAGCCTGAGCCTTCCCGTCTACGGCATGACCTGCGACGGTTGCGTGCAGGCAGTCTGCAATTCCCTCGAGAAAGTGGAGGGAGTCGGCTCGGTGGAAGTCGACCTGGAAGAAGGAGTGGCCCTTGTGCGGCGCAGCGATCCGGAAAAGGCCGACCTGGGCAATCTGCGCGCGGCGGTGCTCCGCGCCGGCTACGCGACGGAACCGGAAGGTGACTGAGTCCAGTCTGCGGGACCTGCCCGGGATCGAACTGCACCTGCACCTGGAGGGCTGCGCGGGGTCGGCACTCCGCCGCGAGCTGCTTCAGCGCTGGGGCACGGGATCTTCCGGCAAGATCGAGCATCTGCTGGCGACGCCGAAGGACATGCAGAGCTTCCTGGCGGCCTGGAAGGCGGTCCTTCTGCAGGTCCGGTCGGAAGAGGACTTCGCCCTCTATGCCCACGCGCTTTGCGACTACATGGAAGACCAGCGCCTGCTCTACGCCGAGGTCTTCTACTCCCCGGACTACTACGTGATGCAGAAGGGCCTCGATCTGGCGAAGCTGCATGCGGCCATCGAAGGCGTGATCGCCGAGCGCGGAGTGCACGCGGTGTTCCTCTGCGACTTCGTGCGCGATCTGGGTCCGGATCACGCCAGCGAGTTCTGGCAGCGCCACCTGAAGGACTGCGGCTGGACGCTGCTCAAGGGCATCGGCATTGGCGGATCCGAAGAAGGACACCCGCCCGGCGCCTTTCACCGACTCTTCAAGGAGGCCGCCGACCGGGGGCTGGGCCTGACGGCGCATGCCGGGGAATGGTGTCCGGCCGACAGCGTGGGCGAGGCCGTCCGCGAGCTGGGTGTATCACGCGTCGGACATGGCACGAGCGCCGCCGCCGATCCGGCCTGCCTCGCCCTGCTGGGCGAACACGGCGTCTGCGTCGACGCCTGTCCGGGAAGCAACCGGCTGACCGGAAGCATCGGGTCCGATGAAACACACCCCTTGCAGGCCTTCCTTGACGCCGGCCTGCGGCTGAGCCTCAACAGCGATGATCCGGGCTACTTCGGCACCAGCCTGAAGGGCGAGCTGGCGGCGGCGGCCAGGGATCACGGCCTTTCCGCGGCGGAACTCTTCGAGCGGCAGGTCGATGCCGTCGAGGCGAGCTTCCTGCTGAAGAGCCGCAAACAGGACCTGAAGAACCGGCTCTACCGCGGTTGGCGCGGGCTGCTGGAAGCCGGCACGGAACAGGAGGACTGATGCACTCTTTGCCGTGGACGCGCGTCCTGCGCGACAGTGGAACACGCTCGCTGCTCGACCTGGCCTGCGGAAGCGGGGGCTTCGCGGCCTTCCTGCTGCCCCACCTGCCGGAGTGCCGCAAGGTCGTCGGCATCGACGGGAACGAGGCCGCGCTGCAGCAGGCCCGCGAGGCCGACTGGCCCTGTGAGACGGAATGGCGCGCCGGGGATGCCGCCGCCCTTCCCTTCGAAGAGGGGAGCTTCGACCTGGTGGCGATCCGCAACAGCCTGCATCACATGGCCGACGCCGCTGCCGTGCTCGCCGGAGCCTTGCGTGTGCTGCGGCCCGGGGGCCTGCTGCTGGCGCAGGAGATGGTCAGCGACGGGCTGGAACCCTCGCGGCAGAGCCACCGCGAAATGCATCACTGGTGGTCCGCCGTCGACCGCCTGCGAGGTGTCTGCCATCATCCGACCTACAGCCGCCAGGCCCTGCGCGCCCTGCTCGACGGGGCCGGCGGCGAGTGCCTCTACAGCGTGTTCCACGAGCCGGCGGGGGCGGACCCGCGCGGCGAAAAGGTGCACGCCTTCCTGGAAGAACGGATCACGAAAACCTTGCAGGACCTGCCGGAAGGGGAGGAATGGCGCGCACTGGCGGAGCAGGTGCCGGCGCTGCGTCGCCACCTGGCCGAGCACGGTTTCCGCAGCGCGACCTACCTGTTGCAGATCACGCGGAAAGCCTGAGGAGCGCAGCTCCTAGGGGCCCTCGGCAAGGACCGTGGCGGGGAAGCAGGTCTCGAAGTGGAACCGGAAGGCCTCGAGTTCGACTTCCGGCACCGGTGAGACAGCGCTGTTCTTGAGCTGCATGGGGTCGATCTGCCGGCCGCGGTCGTGGACCTCATAGTGCAGGTGCGGCCCGCTGGCCAGGCCGCTGGATCCCACGTAGCCGATGACCTGGTTCTGACTCACGCGCGCTCCGGACTTGATGCCCTTCGCGTAGCCCTGCAGGTGACCGTATACGGTCTGGTAGCGATCCCCGTGCCGGAGGCGCACTGCCCGTCCCAACCCCTTGAGCCAGGAGGCGCTGCGTACCACGCCATCGGCAGAGGCGACCACGGGGGTTCCTCGCGGCGCCGCGAAATCGACTCCCGCATGCAGCTTGACCCGCTTGAGAATCGGGTGGAAGCGGTTGCCGAAGCGACTGCTGATGCGACTGTAGTTGAGGGGAGATTTCAGGAAACGCTTCTGCAGCGACTGGCCCTGCCCGTCGAAATAGCCGCCTGCTCCCTCCCCCTGCCACCAGACGGCCCGCTTGAGCCCGTTCAGGCCCTCGTATTCCGCCGCGAGAATGCGGCCGCTGAGGCTCAGGCTGTCCTGCAGCCAGCCGCCGCGGTATACTTCCTGCTCCCAGACCAGGGAGAAACGGTCCCCTTGTCGCACATCCATCAGGAAATCCACGTCCCACTGGAAGATCTCGGCGAAACGCAGCACGGTTGCCGGGTCGCCCCCGGCGGCGATCAGGGCCTCGTAGAGGCTGCTCTGGATCACGCCTCCGGCCGCGCGCAGGCGGCTTGTCGGGTGGAGGCTGTCGACCACCGCGCTGTCGCTGTTGCAGGCAAGGCGCAGGCGGCGCAGCTGCCCGTCGAAGAGCGCCAGCCAGCGCTCTCCCGCGGAGTCCTCCAATACCTGCCAGCGCTGCCCGCTGCGCAGGCGGCGCGGATCGTGTACATCGGAAATGCTGCGGCAGAGACGCCGCGTCGTTTCGTGATCCAGCTCCAGGCGGCGGCAGAGGCGCTCCAGGCTCTCGTTGCGCCGCAGCTCCCCTTCCTGGATCACCGCCAGCCCGGCGCCTGCGGGCAGCTCGTCTGTCGACACGGTTTCCATGGCGGGAGTGCGGGGCTCCTGCGTTGCCATGGCGGAGGGGCTGCGCGGGCTTTCCCGGCAGCCTGCCAGCAGCAGCAGCAGCAGCAGCCCCGGCAACCGGAAGAAATCAGTGTGTCGCATAGCGTTCAAAGCACTCCTCGAACTGGCGAATGCGCTGCTCCCAGCCGTGTTCGGCGCGCGCTTCTTCCCGCGCCCGCTTGCCGATGACGCGGCGCAGTTCCTCATTCCGCGCCAGGCGCAGGATGCCGGCGGCGAGGCCCTCTTCCCCCCGGTAGAGCACGCAATTGCGGCCATCCTCCATGACTTCGCGGACGGCGGGCGTGTCCTCGACCAGGATCGCCGCCCCCATGGCCATGTACTCGAAAACCTTCATGGGAAAGCCGATGTCCGACCAGTCGTCGCTGTAGGTGATGTCGGCCTGGGCGATGTGCGCCGGCAGGGCCGCGTGCGGCACGAAGTCGGTGAAGAGCACGCGCCCGCGCAGGCCTTCCAGCTGCGCTTCCTGCCGGTAGTGCTCAAAATAGGGACCATTGCCGACGACCACCAGCCTAAGCCCGGGCAGTTCCCCGAAGACCGCGGGCAGTACGCGGAAGAGCTCGTCGAGGCGCCGGTTGCTGATCTTGCCGACGAAGGTCAGGAAGAGTTCGCCTGCTTTCTTCTCCGGCAGCGGCGTCGCCTGGTCCACCCGGAAGGACTCCACGTCGCAGGCGTCGCGGATCGTGTGACAGGGACGCGCGCTCCACCGGGCCAGCAGCTCCCGGTGCGCGTCGTTGACTGTGGTCAGGAAGGTGGAGGCCCAGAGGGTCAGTTTCTCCAGGCCGCCGTAGAGCCAGGAAAGCAGCGTGTGACGCAGCAGGCTGCGGTTGTTCTTGCGCACCTGGTAGTAGTGGATGCCCATGATGTCGTAGGCGATCACGGTCCGGCGGTCCCGCAGGCGCAGGGCGCAGACGCCGAATGCGGTGAAGAGCTCGTCGACGAACCACAGCTGAGGCTTCTCCTGGCGGCGCAGGCGCAGCAGCGCCGGCACCAGGAAGCAGGCGAAGAAGAGCATGTCCAGGCTCTTGATGCCGCTGCCGGGAGTCGGCACCTTCAGCCGGCGAACGCCCCGGAAGTGGTCCCACTCGAAGCGCAGCCGCTCGTTGGGGCCGACGCAGACCAGGTCGTGCCCCCTGTCCCGCAGGCCGTCGAGCAGGCGCACGTAGCGCAGGATGGCGGCGGGAATCCGTTCCTCGTCCACCGGATGCTGCTGGACCAGGCACAGCTTCATGAGGAGGTCTCCGCGTGATCCGCCAGCAGGTTCTTGTAGACCTGCTCGTAGCGCGAGGCGACCGTCGGCCAGTTGAGCTCGCTGTCGATCAGCGCGCGGCTCTCGGCGCCCCAGCGGCGCAGGCGCTCCGGATCCTCGCAGGCCCGGATCACGGCGGCCGCCAGGGCCGGCGCGTCCTTCTGCGGCACGCAAAGGCCGTTCTGCCCCTCGCGCACCGCCAGCGGGATGCCCGCCACGCCGCTGGCGACGACGGCGCGGCCCATGGCCATGGCCTCGAGAATCACGTTGGGCAGGCCGTCGATGTTGCCGGCGCGGTCCTTGATCGAGGGCATGACGAAGAGGTCACAGGCGGCCAGCCAGGCCGGGATCGCGTCCCGCAGCAGGCGGCCGATGAACTGTACACGCTGCTCGATGCCCAGTTCCCGGCACAGGCCCTTCAGCTCGTCCTCCAGGTCGCCTTCGCCGCCGATCACCAGGCGCGCCTCGGGCAGAGCCTCGAGGATCCGCGGCATGGCCCGCAGCAGGTACTCGTAGCCCTTCTTGTAGACGAGGCGGCCCAGGGCGAAGAGCAGGGGCTGCGCGGCCTCCAGGCCGTGTTTCCTGCGCAGCGCGCGGGCCTCCATGGGATCGACATGCAGGCCGACCATCCGCGGGTCGGCGGCGTAGGGGATCACGTGGCTGCGCTCGCGGGGAAAACCCAGGCGGCAGATGCGGTCCCGCAGTTCCGGGCTGCAGCTCGTGAGACGCCCCAGGGTCGAGTTCGTCACACGGCTCATATGGCTGTAGGGAAAGCCCTTCTCGGCGACGAAGACATCGCTGCCGTGCAGGGTCGCCAGCAGCGGCAGGCCGCTGTCCCTTGCCACCTTCGCCGCCATGTAGCCGTTGGGCAGGAACCAGTGCGCGTGCAGCAGATCGGGACGGAAGTCTGACACTTCCTGCCGCAGGCGGCGTGTTCCGGCGGTGATCATCAGCGGCGCCAGGGCCAGCATGCCCGCCTTGAGGCTCACATCGGCGCGGATCGTCCGGCTGTAGCCCAGCACATGCCAGCTCTCTCGTGGAGCGTAGCGGTAGCAGCGCACGTCCACGCGACGCTCGGGGCGCTGCAGCTCGAACTCGGGGTCCCAGGCCGTCAGCAGGCGGACCTGGTGTCCGCGGGCGGCCAGCTCCTCCATCAGGAACTCGACGAAGGGCCCGTTGGTGTCGCCGGCAAAGCGCGGATAGGTATGGGTCAGGGAAAGGATGCGCAGGGGCCGTGTCACTCCGTCGACTCCTCCGGCGAGGTGGCGCGGATCTGGTACTCGACACCGCGCTGCTGTCTCACGAGCATCTCGCCGATCAGGCCCAGGGAAAGCAGCTGCACGCCGACGATCAGCAGCAGCATGCCCAGGAAGAGCAGCGGCCGCCCGTCGATCGGCTGGTCGAGGAAGAGCTTGGCCACCGTGAGCCAGCCGTTGATCAGAAGACCGCTGAAAATGAAACACAAGCTCACCGGACCGAAGAAGTGCATCGGCTTCTTCAGGTAGCGGCTGGTGAAGACGACCGTGATCAGGTCGAGAAAGCCGTTGATGAAACGGCTGAGACCGAACTTGGACACGCCGTGTCGGCGGGCGTGGTGCTCGACGGGAATCTCGCTGACGCGGAAGCCCTTCATGTGGGCGATGGCCGGCAGGAAGCGGTGCAGTTCGCCGTATACATTGAGCGCCTCGACCACTTCGCGCCGGTAGCACTTGAAGCCGCAGTTGAAGTCGTGCAGGCGCACTCCGCTGGCGCGGCTGGTCACCCGGTTGAAGAGCTTGGAAGGCAGGGTCTTGCTGACGGGATCGTGTCGCACCTCTTTCCAGCCGCTGACCAGGTCCCAGCCCTGTTCGACGGCCTCGATGAAGCGCGGGATCTCCTTGGGATCGTCCTGCAGGTCGGCGTCCATGGTGAAGACCAGCTCGCCGCGGGCGGCCCGGAAGCCGGCGTTCAGGGCATCGGACTTGCCGAAGTTGCGTCGGAAGGAGATCCAGCGGATGCGTGGATCACGCTGCGAATGCTCCTGGATCACGGCCAGGCTGCCGTCCGTGCTGCCGTCGTCGACGAGCAGGATCTCCCAGCTGCGGCCGGTGGCGCAGAGCACTTCGTGCAGGCGCTGCAGCAACTCGGGCAGGCTGCCTTCCTCGTTGAGCAGGGGAATGACTACGCTGATCTGCATCGAGCCTCCGCCGGTCAGGGCCGGTCGTCCAGTTTCTTCCAGCTGATCACCGCCGAGCGGTGCTCTTCCGTGATCCGAATCCGCGAGGGCAGCCAGCGTCCGGCCGGGCTGCGGCGGAAGTCCTCGCAGCGTACGACAAGTTCCGGCGTGCGGAACTCGCTGCAGACGGCGCGCAGGCTGTCCAGTTGCCAGAGGGTGTCGCCGCGCGCGAAGCTCCTCCCGGCGGGCATGTAGACCGCTTCCGCAGAGGGCTGCCAGTCGCCCCAGAACCAGGGTCCCAGCTCTTCGGCTGTGCGCAGCTCGCCCTTGAGCAGGCGGCCGGGCAGGCCCTCCTCCACCAGGAAGAGCAGCGAGCGCAGCTCCTCGTCGGCCAGGTGCAGCTCGGGTTCGCCTGCCGTGCGCACTTCCAGTTCTCCCAGGCGTCCTCCCAGCGGCGTGCGCAGGGCCAGGTAGAGCCCGGCCTCCCGCGACCAGTCCCCGCTGATGCGCAGCTGCCCCTGGCCCATGCGGCGGCTCTGCAGGTAGAGCCTGCCCGAAAAAGCCAGGCGCTCCATGCCGCCCGTGTTCTCTTCCAGGTGCGCGCGCAGGGCCGCCTCGCTCCAGTCGCCGCGATAGAGCCCGTTGCGGGCGCAGCCTGCCAGCAGCAGGATGCCAAGCAGTAGAAGGCTTCGCAGGCGGATCAGCGCTTCTCCTTTCCCAGGGCCTTGCGCAGGGCATCCTGCAGGGCTCCCTGGGGAGCGGGACGCTCGCGCCTTCGCTCGCCGCCCTGGCCTTTCCCGCCCTCCGGCCGCTTGCCGGAAGCGGCCTGCCGTGTACGCCGGCCATTCGGGCGCGGGCGCTCGGGCGCTTCCTGCAGCGCCTTGATCGAGAGCGAGATCCGCTGGCGCTCCAGGTCGACGTCCAGCACCTGGACCTGGACCCGTTCCCCGACCGATAACACCTCGACCGGGTGGTTGACGCGTTTGTGCGACAACTGGCTCACGTGGACCAGGCCGTCTTCCTTGAGGCCCACGTCGACGAAGGCGCCGAAATCCACCAGGTTGCGCACGGTGCCGTCGAGCACTGTGCCGGGCTTCAGCTGCTCGAGGCTCAGCGCGCCGCTGCGCAGCATGGGCGGATCAAGAGCCGAGCGTGGATCACGTCCCGGCCGGGCCAGCTCGTCCAGGATGTCGCGCAGGGTCGGCAGGCCCAGCCCGACCGAGCCGGCGAGCTCTTCCAGGTCCTTCAGCTTCGGGGAATCGGAGCGCACGCGGCGCGCCAGCTCCTCCGGCGCGATCGCCTCTTCCTGGTAGCGCCGGGCCAGCTGGCTGACGGCCTCGTAGGCCTCCGGGTGCACGGCCGTGTTGTCCAGTTCGTTCTCGCCGTTCCGTATACGCAGGAAGCCTGCGCACTGCCGGAAGGCGGCAGGGCCGATCCCCTCCACCTCCATCAGCTGGTCCCGGCGGCGGAAGGCGCCGTTGGCGTCGCGCCAGGCGACGATGTTGCGGCTCGATCGGCGTGTGACACCGGATACCTTGGCCAGCAGGTGGGCGCTGGCCGTGTTCAGGTCGACGCCGACGGCGTTCACCGTGTCCTCGACCACTCCGCCCAGCTTGTCCCCCAGGCGTCGGCTGTCCACGTCATGCTGGTACTGTCCCACACCAAGGGATTTCGGATCGATCTTGACCAGCTCGGCCAGGGGGTCCTGCAGTCGACGCGCAATCGAGATGTTGCCCCGCAGGCTGGCGTCCAGCTCCGGGAACTCCTCGCGGGCCGCGTCGCTCGCCGAGTACACGCTGGCGCCGGCCTCGCTGACCACCGCGTACTGCAGCTTCAGCTCGTTCTCGCGGATCAGCTCGGCGAAGAGCTCCTCGCTTTCCCGCGAGGCCGTGCCGTTGCCGATGGCGATCAGCTCCACCTTGTGGGACTCGATCAGCTGCAGCAGGCGCAGCTTGGCTTCGCTCCACTTCTTCTTCGGTGGATGGGGATAAAGGGTGTCGCCTTCCAGGTAGCGGCCGGTTCCGTCGATCACCGCCACCTTGCAGCCGGTCCGGAAGCCCGGGTCCAGTCCCAGCATCACCTTGCCCGGCAGGGGCGGCTGCAGCAGCAGCTGTTTCAGGTTGGCGGCGAAGATTTCCAGGCTGTGGCTTTCCGCCGCTTCGGTCGCCTGGCGGCGCAGGTCGCGGCCCAGCGCGGGCAGGGCCAGCCGGTCGAGGGCATCCCGGGCCACCGAGCGGAACCATTCGGCGCGGGGGTGCGCCTCGTTCCTGAGCCAGGCCTTGAGCACGGAATCCAGGGGAGCGGCTTCCGTCCAGTCCAGCTGCAGCTTGAGCACTCCCAGCTTCTCGCCGCGATTGAGCGCCAGCACCTGGTGCGGCTTGAGGCGCGCAAGGGGCTGGCTGAACTCGGCATAGAGGCGGAACTTGGCCGCCTCCTTGTGCGTTTCGTCGGCCAGCTGGCTGGCGAGGGCTGCCTTGCGAGAGCCGCTCTCGCGCAGGCTGGCGCGCAGGGGAGCGTCCTCGTTGATCCATTCGGCCAGGATGTCGGCCGCGCCGGCCAGGGCCTCCTCGTCGTCGGCCGCTTCCCCGCGCCAGGCTTCCAGGCTCTCGCCAGGTTCCGGACAGGAGGCATCCGGAAGGTCTGCGGCCAGGTCCCTGCGCCCGCAGAGCTCCAGGGCCAGGGCGGCGGCCAAGGGCTCCAGCCCTTTTTCCCGGGCCACTGAAGCCCGCGTGCGCCGTTTGGGCCGATAGGGCAGATAGAGGTCCTCCAGCTCCTGGAGCTTGTCGCAGGCCTCGATGCGCTTCTGCAGTCCATCGTCGAGCTTGTCCTGCTCGGCAATGCTCTTCAGGATCGCGGCGCGCCGCTCTTCCAGGCTTTTCAGCCGTTCCAGGCCCTCTTCGATGGAACGCAGCTGCACCTCGTCCAGGGAGCCGGTCCACTCCTTGCGGTATCGGGTGATGAAGGGAATGGTGTTGCCTTCGGCGAGCAGGTCGGCCGCGCTCTGCACCTGCTGTTCACGCAGGCCCAGGTCCTGGGCCAGGCGGGAGATCGGATTCATCCGCTGCTTTCTGTTGTGTACCCTCTGGGGGCGATGCTGATTGAAGCCGCCAAAATAGAAATCCGCACCGAGAAGCTGCCGATCATCCATGCGGGAGGCGGCCGGGCTTTGAGAGTCGACAGGGCATTGTTTCCTTTGCCCACAGCAAGGAGCCATACCTCTATATGAAGTTCTTCAAGAAACTGATCGGCCTGGGCAATCGGCCCCAGGAACTGTACGACGGCGAGCTGGAAGCCCTGCTGCAGGAGGAGCAGCGCCCCGTGGTCGTGGAATTCTACGGCCATGGCTGAGCGGGCTGCCGGACGGTGTCCGGCCTGCTCTACCAGGTGCGCGAGCTTTTCGGCGAGGAGGTGATCGTCTGCCGCGCGGATGTCGCCCGCACACCGGACACGGTGGCGGAGCAAGGCATTCGCGGCATTCCCACGATCCAGGTCCACCACCGCGGCCGCCGCGTGGCCAGCTACACGGGACAGATCAAGCCGCCCGACGTGGTCGAGACCGTGGAAGCCATCCTTCCCCAATAGTCCTTGCACCCGTTTGCAACTCCTCAGGGGTCGTTTCCGGCAACAGAACCGAAAACGACCCCTTCGTTCATCCAACCACCCTCAAACACTTCATCCTTCATACTTGTTAATACAGCACTTACCCAACCCCTCCCCAAAAAACTCAAGCATTTCCCCAGACATCCGAAAAAACAGGCGTGTGGTCGCGAAGAGGCTTCCGATAGCCCTTTCGTGATACACCGGCGACGGCGCGAAGGCGTCGTGATCCAATCCCGGATTGTCGAATTCAAGCATTTCCGACAAGCGACGATAGGATGGCCGTGAGCGACAAAGAGCGACCGAGCATATGAGGTGAGACCATGAGTCTGCGGATCAACCACAACGTCCTGAGCATGCGGGCCCACCGCAACATCTTCAACACGAGCCAGCAGTTGGATCACGCGGTGACCAGGCTCTCCTCCGGATTGCGCATCAACACGGCGCAGGACGACCCGGCAGGCATCGCGATCTCCGAACGCTTCCGCTCCCACATTGCCTCCATGGAGATGGCCGAGCGCAACGCGTCCTACGCCATCAACATGTTTGCGACGGCGGAAGGCGCCCTGGGCGCGATCGACGACAAGTTGATCCGCATGAGGGCGCTGGCCATCGAGGCCTCCAACGGCACCCTGTCGAGCGTGGATCGCAGCTTCCTGAACGTCGAGTTCCAGCAGCTGAAGAGCGAGATCGACCGAATTGCCAACGTGACCAACTACAACGGCATCAACATGCTGGACGGCACCTACTCGAACGGCGCCAGCGGTGCCGGCGGCCAGGGCGTGAAGCTGCACATCGGCATCAACAACAACTCCCTGGAAGACTTCTACTATGTGCACTTCGCCGACATGCGGGCCAGCGCGCTGGGCATCACGGCCGCTGTCGACCTGACGAACACGGCCAACAGCCAGTCCGCGATCGGCCTGCTGGACAGCGCGATCATCACCAAGGACACGGAACGCACGCGCGTCGGTTCCTTCGTATCACGCCTGAACTACACGGTCAACCACCTGCAGATCAGCCGCGAGAACGCCGTCGACAGCGAATCGACCATCCGCGACGCCGACATGGCCGAGGAGATGAGCAACTTCACGCGGGCCCAGGTCATGATGCAGAGCGGCGTCGCCATGGTGGCGCAGGCCAACCAGGTCCCGAACATGATGGCCGGCCTGCTGCAGTAGCGGCGACCGGGCCAATGACCCGATAATCTCACTGGTGTGGTACACACGTACCACGTCGCACTCTGGGCGCGGCAGACTCCACACTGTCGCGCCTTTTTCTCTCTCGAAGAACTCGCACGGAGGGCACGGAGTAGACAGAGAGCACGGGGGTATACAGACATCGGGGTTCGCGCGCGGAGACGCGGAGGGGCTGGAAGGGGAAGAGGGCCAGGTTGCCGCGTTCTGCCGGTCAGTGGCCCCCGCGAAGACGTTGTCATCCCGTTCTCCAAGGCTGTCATCCCGCGGCTTGACCGCGGGATCGGTCTCATGGCCGAAGGCCGGAGAACGAACCAGGGATGGGAATGGCACACGGAAGCAGGCCCTTCGGTCTGCGACGCGGAAAACGATCCCGCGGTCAAGCCGCGGGCTGACAGTGGGGGTTCCCCCTCTCCTGTGCTCTCCGTCTTCCCCGTGCCCTCCGTGCGAGCTCTTCCTCTTCCCCCTCAGTCATCGCAAAAAAGGTCGCTCACCTGTGCCCGCAGCTCGGGCACGACCTCCTGCTCGAACCAGGGGTTCTTCTTCAGCCAGATATTGTTCCGCGGGCTGGGGTGAGGCAGGGGAATCACCTCCGGAGCGAAGTCGCGCCAGCGTCTCACGGTCTCCGTCAAGGTGCGCGAGCGCCGGCTGCCCAGAAACCAGGCCTGGGCATACTGGCCGATGGCCAGGGTCAGGCAGATGCGGGGAAGCTTGTGCAACAGCGCCTCCATCCAGAGGGGCGCGCACTCGGGGCGCGGTGGCAGGTCGCCGCTCTTGCCGCGGCCGGGGTAGCAGAAGCCCATGGGAAGGATGGCAACTCGGCGCTCGTCGTAGAAGGCGGCGTGATCCAGCTGCAGCCAGTCGCGCAGGCGCTCGCCGCTGGGATCGTCCCAGGGAGTGCCGCTTTCGTGGACGGCCGTGCCGGGCGCCTGCCCGACGATCAACAGGCGGCTCGTCGACGCGGCGCGGAGCACCGGACGCGGCCCGAGGGGCAGGAACTCTTCGCAGCGGCGGCAGGCGCGCACGCGCGCGAGCAGCTCCGCCAGGCTCTCCGCCCCGGCCGCGCCGCCCGGCATTTGTCTCACAGCGCCTCGATCAGGCAGACCGCCTGGGCGGCGATGCCCTCTCCCCTGCCGGTGAAGCCCAGGCCCTCGCTGGTGGTGGCCTTGATGTTGACGGCGGAGGCCGGCACGCCGCAGGCGGCGCTGATGCGCTCGACCATCGCCAGGGCATGGGGCGTGATCTTCGGCTCTTCGCAGATCACCGTCGCGTCCACGTTGGCCACGCCCCAGCCCTTGTCGGCCAGCAGGCGCACGACCTCGTTCAGCAGGCGGAGGCTGTCGATGTCCTTGTACTCGGGATCCGTGTCGGGAAAATGGCGGCCGATATCGCCCAGGCCGGCGGCGCCGAGCAGTGCATCACAAATGGCGTGCAGGAGCACGTCGGCGTCGGAGTGGCCGAGCAGGCCCTTCCCGTGGGGAATCTCCACCCCGCCGATGATGCAGGGCCGACCGTCCACGAGACGGTGAACATCGAAGCCGTGTCCGATTCGCATGGGCTTCCCTAGCCTTGTGTCCGCGTCCAGTGGGCGACCTGCTGGCCCTTCAGCAGGGCCTTGGCGATGACGCGGTCCGCGGGACGCGTGAGCTTGAAATTCCACTGGCTGCCCTCGACGAGCGCCACGCGCTCCCCGGGCAGGTAGTGTTCGACCAGCTGGCTGTCGTCTGTGGTATCCAGGCCTTCGGCGGCGGCCCGGCGATGCAGTTCCAGGATCATCCCGTAGGGAAAGAGCTGCGGCGTCTGCACGGCGACCAGGTCGCCGCGGTCCACGGTCTCCTTGACGTTGTCTCCCCCGCGGCGCTTGATGGTGTCGACCACCGCCAGGGCGGGAATCACGCCGGCCAGGCCGCGGTCGTCGAGCAGCACGCGCATCAGGGCGCGGTAGAGTTCCGGATTGGCGAAGGGGCGCGCCGCATCGTGGATGAAGACTGTCTCCGTATCACGCGGCGTGCTCTCCAGGGCGTTGAGAATGCTCTGCTGCCGCGTCTCGCCACCCGGCACGCGGACCACCTTGGCCGGTGTGACAATGCCGGCGATGGCCTCGTCCAGGTCCTCCTGCCCTCCCGGCGGATGGGCAATGATCACGGTCTGGACCGGCAGGGCCAGCAGGGCCCGCAGGGCGATGCCGGTCGGCGTGCGTTCGCCGTCCAGCAGGTCGAACTGCTTGGGACGCAGCCCTCCCATGCGGCGGCTGTTGCCTGCGGCGCAGAGCACGGCCGCGCAGCGGGGCCAGCGGGCGTCTTCCTGGTTCGACATCGACTCCCCCTAGAGGATCAGCATGGCGTCGCCGTAGGAGAAGAAGCGGTACTTCTCCTTGACCGCCACCTTGTAGGCTTCCATGATGAAATCGCGATCGGCGAAGGCGCTGACCAGCATCAGCAGGGTCGAGCTGGGCAGGTGGAAATTGGTGATCAGCCGGTCGACGACCTTGAACTCGTAGGGCGGGTAGATGAACTTGTCCGTCCATCCCGAGTCGGGGTTGATCCCGCCATTGAAGCGCGCCACCGTTTCCAGCGTGCGACAAACCGTCGTTCCCGTGGCCCAGACCTTGCCGCCGGCCTTGATGCTGTTGTTGACCGCCCGCGCCGTGTCCTCTTCGACCGAATAGAACTCGCTGTCCATGCGGTGGCGGGTCAGGTCCTCCACGTTCACCGGGCGGAAGGTGCCCAGGCTGACATGCAGGGTCAGCGGCATGATCTTGACGCCGGTCTTCTCGATGCGGGTCATCAGCCGCTTGGTGAAGTGCAGGCCCGCCGTCGGGGCGGCAACGGCGCCGACCTTTTCCGGATCCGAGTAGATGGTCTGGTAGTTCTTGATGTCGCGGCTTTCCGGCGCGCGGCTGATATAGGGCGGCAGCGGCGTCGAGCCGTACTTCTCGATCAGCTTGTGGAAGTCGCCGTCGTAATTGAAGCGTACCACGCGCCCGCCGCTGGTCGTGTTGTCGATGATATCGCAGGTAATGCCTTCCATCAGGGTGATCGTGTTGCCCATGCGCACCTTGCGCGCCGGCTTGACCATGATCTCCCACATGTTGTCATTCAGCTCCCGCAGCAGGAAGACCTCGATCTCGGCGTCGGTCTTCTCCTTGTAGCCCGTCATGCGCGCCTTGATCACCCGGGTGTCGTTGATCACCAGGCTGTCGTCGGCTCCGAAGTATTCGACAATGTCCTTGAAGGTGCGGTGCTCGATCTCCTGGGTATCCCGGTGGATCACCATCAGGCGGCTCTTGTCGCGGTCCTTCATCGGCTGCTGGGCGATCAGCTTGTCCGGCAGCTTGTACTTGAAATCGGATAGGCGCATGGGTTCATCCTTGGCTGGCCCGATCCCGTCCGACACGACGGGGCAGGCAATGGAATCGGCCCCTTTTCCGCGGGGCGCGTTGTCAGTCCGACTGGGGCTGGATCCCCAGGTGTTTCCAGGCCGCCGGCATGGCCACGCGGCCGCGCACGGTGCGGTTGATCAGGCCCGCCTTGACCAGGAAGGGTTCGACCACTTCCTCCAGGGTGTCGGCCTCTTCGCCGACGGCCACGGCCAGGGTGTTGAGCCCCACCGGTCCGCCGAGGAACTTCTCCACCAGGCAGGACAGCAGACGCCGGTCCAGCGGGTCCAGGCCCAGCGCGTCCACCTGCAGGCGGTCCAGGCCGTGCATGGCAATGGCGTGATCCACGGCCCCGTCGCCTTCCACCTGGGCGAAGTCGCGCAGGCGCCTGAGCAGGCGGTTGGCCACGCGCGGCGTGCCGCGACTGCGTCCGGCGATCTCGAGGGCCGCGCGCGGATCGAGCTCGATGCCCAGCAGCCGGGCGCTGCGGGCAAGGATCTGTTCCAGCTCGGCGGCGCCGTAGTGCTCCAGGTGGATCACGATGCCGAAGCGCGCCAGCAGCGGGCTCGTCAGCAGGCCGGCGCGGGTCGTCGCGCCGACCAGGGTGAAGCGCGGCAGGTCGAGCTGCACGCTGCGCGCCGCCGGGCCGCGATCGAGCATGATGTCGAGGCTGAAGTCCTCCATCGCCGGATAGAGGTATTCTTCCACCACCGGGTTCAGGCGGTGGATCTCGTCGATGAAGAGGACGTCGCCGTCCTCCAGGTTCGTCAGCAGGCCCGCCAGGTCGGCCGGCTTTTCCAGCACGGGACCGGATGTCACACGGATCTCGCCGCCCATCTCGCGGGAGACGATGTGCGCCAGCGTGGTCTTGCCCAGTCCCGGCGGCCCGTGGAAGAGGCAGTGGTCCAGCGCTTCCCGCCGTCCGCGGGCGGCGCGGATGTATACATCCAGGTTGGCCTTGTGCTCTTCCTGCCCGGTGAACTCGGAGAGCAGCGCCGGCCGCAGCCGGCTTTCGGCCGTATCGTCGGGGCTGAATTCCCCGCTGATGACGCGTTCGCCGTCCATGCCCTACCTGCCCTGCTTCAGGGCCTGGCGCACCAGTTCGCCCACGCCGGCCATCTCGCCCAGGGCGGCGCGGGCCCGGGCCAGTTCCTTCTCGGCCCGAGCGGGCTTCCAGCCCAGGGCCGTCAAGGCCTCGAGGGCCTCGCGCAGCACATCTCCCCCAGCGGCGAGGGTCGGCTCGGCGGGGCCCTCGTCGCCGGACAGCGGCGTCTCCAATTGCTGGATGCGGTTGCCCAGCTCGAGCAGCAGGCGGCCGGCGGTCTTCTTGCCAATGCCCGGAATCCGCGTCAGCTGTTCCGCGTCGCCGAAGCGCACGCAACCCAGCAGCTCGCGGACCGTCATGCCGGAGAGGATCGCCAGGGCCACCTTGGGCCCGATGCCGCTGACCGAGATCAGCTGGACGAAGACTTCGCGTTCGAGGGAATCACAGAATCCGTAGAGGGCCAGGTTGTCCTCGCGGACCACCTGGTGCACGTAGAGCCGGGCGGCTTCTCCGGGAGCCAGGCGCCGCGTGCTGGTCAGGCTGCAGTCCAGGCGCCAGCCGATCCCGCCGTTGTCGAGCACGACGCGCGTGCCGCGGCAGGTGGCGATGGTCCCTTCGAGGTAGTCGTACATCGGGATTCCTAGGCCGTGTTCAGGTGGCAGATGGCGGCGGCCAGGGCGTCGCTGGCATCCAGCGGCCGCACCTCTTTCGCCAGGCCGAGCAGGCGCGCGACCATGAAGGCCACCTGCTCCTTGTCGGCGCCGCCCCGGCCGGTGACGGCGCGCTTGATCTGCATCGGCGTATACTCGGCGACCGCCAGGCCCATGCCCGTGCCGGCCAGCAGGGCCGCGGCGCGCGCGTGGCTGAGCTTGATCAGCGACTGCACGTTGGGGCCCTTGAAGACCTGTTCGACGGCGAGGCAGTCCGGCTCGTGCTGCTGGATCAGCTCCTTCAGCTGGCCGTGGATCACATCGATCCTCTCCGCCAGCTCCCTGCGTTCCTTTCCGGGACGGATCACGCCGTATTCAAGGGGCTCGAGCCTCCGGGCCCTGCGCCTCACCAGGCCGTAGCCGGTGCAGGCCAGTCCCGGATCGATGCCCAGGACGATCATTCCAGCCCGGCCAGGGCGTCGTCGTCCGCGTCGAAATTGCTGTAGACATTCTGCACGTCGTCCAGGTCCTCGAGGGCCTCGATCAGGCGCACCACCTTGGCCACGTCGTTGCCTTCGACACGTGTCGAGTTCTTTGGCTGCCGTGTCAATTCGGCTCCCTTGACCTCGAAGCCGGCCTCCTCCGCGCCCTTGCGCAGCTCCTCCAGGCTCGTGCGTTCGCAGTAGACCATCCAGTCCTCGTCGCCGTCCTCGATGGTTTCGGCGCCGTGATCCATCAGTTCCATCAGCACGTCGTCTTCTTCCTTGCCGGCCTTGGCCAGCGTCACCATGCCCAGCTGGTCGAAGTTCCAGGCCACGGCGCCATCGGCTCCCAGGCTGCCGCCATGCTTGTTCAGCAGGTGCCTCACCTCGCCGACGGTGCGGTTCTTGTTGTCGGTCATGGTCTCGACCATGATCGCCACGCCGCAGGGGCCGTAGCCTTCGTAGGTGATCTCCTCGTAGGTCACGCCTTCCAGGGTGCCCGTGCCCTTGGCAATGGCCCGCTCGACGTTGTTGGCCGGCATGTTGTTGGCCTTGGCCTTGAGCACCGCGCTGCGCAGGCGCGGATTGGCGTTCTCGTCGCCTCCGCCCAGGCGCGCGGCGATGGTGATCTCCTTGATGATCTTGGTGAAGATCTTGCCTCGGGCCGCGTCGGCGGCGCCTTTCTTGCGCTTGATGGTCGACCATTTGGAATGACCGGACATGGGGCCTCCAGCGTGTGCGGTACGGAAAATTCGGGAACCTGCAAGTGTAGAAAAATCGGCTTCAAGGGACAAGAATCACGCGTCGCCGCAATGGTTCTCCGGTGAGTGCGGAATCGAAGAGTGGACTTTCCCGCAAAAGGGAGGGAGATTGGGCCGATTGATCCGGGTCTCGCCGTCTGCTTTGACAAGGGAGGTGCCACATCTTCGACTGGACAGCCATCGGCCAGGCGTCCCTGACCCTGTTTTTCGTCATGGACCCGCTGGGCAACATCCCCATTTTCAATTCCGTGCTCCAGGACATCGCGCCCGCCCGCAGAACGCGGATCATCGCCCGCGAGAAACTCTTCGCCCTGGCGATCCTCCTGCTCTTCCTGCTGCTGGGGCCGGCCCTGCTGCGCTTCCTGGGCCTGAGCCAGAGTTCGCTCTATCTCTCCGGCGGGATTCTGCTGTTCATCATTGCGCTGAGAATGATCTTTCCGCAGCCCAAGCCCCTGGCCGCGCCCGAGCGCGAGGAACCCTTCATCGTGCCGCTGGCGGTGCCGATGGTCGCCGGCCCCTCAACGCTTGCGACCCTGCTGCTTTTCAGCAGCTCCCGTCCGGATCTGTTGGCCTCCTGGGTGCTGGCCCTGCTCCTGGCCTGGCTGGCCGGCACGCTGATTCTCGTTTCGAGCCCGATCCTGATGCGCTGGCTGGGGCCCCGCGGCCTGAAAGCCATCGAACGCCTGATGGGCATGCTGCTGATCCTGCTGGCCGTGCAGATGTTCCTCAACGGCCTGACCCAGTACGTACACGGCGAGTACCTGCCCTGAGTCGCTATCGACGACGGACCTTGCTACCCCTTTTCCAAGGAAGTACCGTTTGCGGTTGCTTCAAGTCGTCCTCATTCTCTTGTCGCCCCCAAGGCATACATCAGCGGAAACTGTGCTTCAAGGCCCTTCATCCTCCAGCGGCGGTGTTCGGCCTTGACCATCAGGGCATGCATCCTGTAGGTCGAGAAGTCGACCTCGCGCAGGAAGTCGATGCGCAGGCCGGCGGCGCACAAGGCGCTGATCACCTCGCCCAGGTTCCAGCTCCACTCGTGGCTCACGGTCCGAATGGGATTTCCCGGATCGGCATAGCTGCCGGTGTCCTCGAAGACCAGGGGATCGCGGTGAGGGAAGTAGGGGTAGCGGGGCGGCAGGGGCAGCTCTTTGGCCTCGTCGTCGAAGACTCCGAAGAAGGGGTGGTATTCGAAGAGCAGGAACCGCCCGCCGGGCTTCAGGTGGGTCGCCACCGTTTCCGCCCAGGCTTTGAGGTCGGGCAACCAGCAGAGCACGCCCTCGGAGGTGAAGACCCGGTCGTACTCCTTTGCATGGCTCTGGCCCAGGCGCAGCACATCGGCCTGCAGGAACTCGGCCTCCAGCTGCGTCTCGCGGCTCAATTGTCGGGCCAGCTGAATGGCCTCGCCACTGAAATCGACCCCGCAGACCTTCGCTCCTCGTCGGGCCCAGGCCAGGGTGTCCATGCCGAAATGGCATTGCAGGTGGAGCAGCTCCAGGCCGTCGACCGGGCCCATGAGCTCCAGGCAGAGCGGGTCCAGGTTGTCCTGCCCCTGGCGGAAGCCTTCCAGGTCATAGAGAGCGCTGTCCCGGTTGATGGCAACCAGCGAGTCCCACATGCGGCGGTTGCCCTGCAGGGCGCTTTCTGGATCGGTCTTCTTCATCATGGGACGATGTCCTCCCGGGCTTTCAGACGAAGTTCCAGCAAGGCGCCCGCCTCTTCGAGCTTCCCCAACCGGGCCGCGCTGTCTGGATCCAGTGCAAGCGGATGCTCGAGATAGATCCAGCTATCTTCTTGTACATCATGAATATTTTCAGACAACCATTTCTCCATCTCAGCCGGATGCCTGCAGCAGGTTTCGGGCAAAAGGGCTCTCACCTGGTGACGGGCGGGAAGGGGAAGCCAGTGCAGCTCGGGCTGCGTAATTCTGCCGGATCGTAGGGCCTCGATGGACCAGTCCAGCAGACAAAACCCTTTCTGCTCATCGACTTCGGCGAAACTGGTGCGCTCCGTGCTTCCCGGAAAGAGCACCGGCGGCCTTCCCTCGGCAGACAAAAGCTGCGCCCGATGCAGGTGCCCGCTGAGCACCAGGTCCCATCCCGGCGAAAGCGCCTGCCAATCAATGACTTCTCCACCCGGGCGAAAGCGGTATCCCGCGGGGCCGACCCGGCTCTGCGAGAGCAGCTGGTGCAACAGAAGCAGATGCAGCGTCCCCGGCTCCCTGCGCGCCCGGCAATCCTTCTGCAGGAGCGGCACCTGGACCGCCGCCTCGCGCACGAATGGGATCCCCATGATTTTCAATGAGATTTGCTGCAGATCCCACTCCAGCACACCGGGCCGATGGAAGATGTGCAGCAGAGGGTCCTCGTCGAAGAGGGACTGGGGAATCCGCGATCGTTCATGGTTACCCGGCAGCAGGGCCACGGGCAGGCCCTCACGACAGCAATCCAGAAGAGGTTCAAGGGCTTGCGAGAAGACTCCCTGGGGAATGCGGCTGCGATAGCACAGATCCCCCAGGTGCAGGATGCCGTCGACCTTCGCAGCGCGTATTCCGGCCAGGGCCGCCCGGTAGCAGCGCCAATGGTCCTCGCCTCTGCGCTTCAAACGGGAACGCGCCGTCCGCGCATTCCAGCCCATGCCCAGGTGCGTATCGCTGAGCACCCCAAGCCTCAGGATCCCTGCCGCTTTGACAGGAATCTCGTCAAGGGGTCTCTCGGCCCATAGCTGGCGGTTTTCATGATTCATAAGTGGTTAGAAGAGCTCGCACGGAGGGCACGGAGAAGACAGAGGGCACGGAGGAAAGAAAACTAGGGAGAGTGTTCAGGCACTTCCCCCTCCACTGTCAGTCCGTGGCCATCGCACACCCCAGCTGTCATTCCGTGGCTTGACCACGGAATCCTTTTTCACCAACGCAGGCAGAAGGGGCACCAGACCTCTCCCACCCCCACTGTCAGTCCGCAGCCATCGCCCACTCCCGCTGTCATTCCGTGGCTTGACCACGGAATCCTTTTCACCGCCGCAGGCAGGAGGGGGCTTCAATCGTTTTCCCTCGACACATCCGGCCCAGAGGCACTCCGGTCTTCGACGCGGAGCAGGATTCCGTGGTCAAGCCACGGAATGACACCAGGGGCGGCCTTGTAATGGCAGCAATTGGGGGCCCAGACTTCATCAATGACCACCGTCTTCTACAACAGCCATCCTCTTCCTCTGTGGCCTCTGTTTCCTCCGTGCCCTCCGTGCGAGGTCTTCTAGAGCTGTCCATTCAGTTTGCGCAGAAGCCATTCAAGACAAAGCAGGCCAATGGCAATCAACAGGATCCACCATTCGCGGTGCAGGTCCCAGCCGGCGCTGAGCGGGGTTTTCCGCGGGCTGCGGTCCAGGCTGTCGAAGCCCTCGCCGGAGCGCAGGGCGCGCAGGTCTTCCTCCGAATCCAGGTCGAAGGCACGGCCTTCCCCGGCACGCGCCAGGGCCTGGAGGGTGGCCGAGTCGCGGCGACCGGTCAGGTATTCGGCGTTGAAGTTGTCGACGCGCACGCTTCCCGAATCGGCAAGCACCGGCCGATCCCCTTCTTCCGCAAGGACTTGCCATTGCAGGGCCCCCGCCGGCAGTCCGCCCAGGTTCAGCGTGTAGCGCCCTTCCCCGCGCGCCTCCATCACCGCCTCGCGCTGGGTGCCGCTGGAATCGGAGAGGGCAAGACTCAGCCGCGCCCCGTCTCGGGGGCGGCCATCCTCTTCGCGCAGGTAAGCCTCGAAGCGCAGGGCTTCTCCGGCGCTGACGACATCCTTGAGCGGACGCACCTGCAGCGGTCCCTGGTCCGAGGCGGCAATCAGCCAGCGCACCAGGTTGCGCGCCAGGCTCGAGGCGCGCTCGTTTTCGCCCAGGCTCAATTGGCTGCCGATCTGCCAGCGCCAGGGTCCGGCGACTGCCAGGGCGGCGCGCCGCGGCGAACTGCCGTTCAAAGCCAGCACCGGCTGCTCTTCCCGGCTCAGCAGGACGCTCGCGCCGGCAGCAGCTTCCTGGCGGCTGCGCGCCGGAGCCAGGGGAGGCATTTCGCGCCAGACCGCCTGCAGTTCCGCCAGGCTGCTTTCTTCGCCCAGCACCGGGTGCGGCAGGGAGGGCAGGCAAGGCCCTTCGTCCTTCCCCGGCGCCCCCTCGCCACGCAAAGGCATGAGCGGCAACTGCTTCCAGTCCATCGCGCCCAGGTCGACCGCCAGCAGCGGCACGCGCCGCAGCAGGGAGCGCAGGGCTTCACTCAGCCGATCGCTGCTGCGGGGCCAATCCACCAGCAGCAGCAGATCCGGATCCTTTTCCGGCGCTCCTTCAGCCAGCTCGTCTGGCCGCAAGGGAGTCCATTCCAGCTCCTCCCGCGAGGAGAGCGCCTGGCGCAACCAGGCCAGGCTGGGTCCCGGCGAGGAGGAAAGCACCTGCAGGCGATGCCCGCTCTCGCGCACCTTCGTCTGCAACATGCGCCGGTTGTTCAGCAGGCTGGCTTCTTCGGGACCCTCGGAGTCGAGCAGCTGCAGGCTGAGCTCCACGCTGCGGTCGCCCTGGCTTTCCGGCAGCCATTCCAGTTCGACTTCGCTGGACCGGCCTTCTTCGGGAAGGACAAAATCCTTGCTGTCCAACAACTTCCCGTCTATGCGCAGTTCTGCGCGCGCCGCCCGGCCCGCCAGGCCGCGGGCCTCGATTTCCGCTCGGACCGGCTCGCGGACTCCCAGTCGAGCCAGGCGATTGCCGCGCAGGTCCCTGAGCAGAAGATCCGGCGGCGGCTGCAGCCGCCCGCTGCCCGCGGTCCACAGGCGCGGCTCCATTTCGCGGACCTGTTCCAGGGGCCAGCGACCGGCGCTCACATTGCCGTCGCTGACCAGGAGGATGCCGCGCAATACCTCGCTCCTCAGCTCGCGACGCAGCTGGCCGATGGCCTGATCCAGATTCGTCTGACCACGCAGATATGTCAACGAATCCAGTTGACCATCATTGATTTCCTGAATGCTATCACCGAATGCGAACAGGCGAAGCTTCGCCGGTGCCAGCGCATCGGCAAGGTCCGCGAGCCAGGCGCGATGCTGTTGCCGGGCATCGAGGAAAGGCATGCTGGCGCTGTCGTCGATCAGCACGGCGAGGGTCGCCGGATCCTCCCGTTCCCGCTGCAGATCGAGGTGTGGAGCGAGCAGCAGGGAAACCAGCAGCACCCAGCTGGCAGAACGCAGCAGGGGCAGCAGCAGGCGGCTGGGGCCGCGGGCCTGGGGCTTGACCCGGGCATACTGGCGCCAGGTCCAGAAGACAAGCAGCAGGAGCAGGGGCAGGAGCCAGAAGAAGCCCGGCAGGGAAAGACTCATGGATTCGACTCCGAAAGTTCCATCAGCGAGAAACGCGGCGTGGCTTCCAGGTCCCATCCGCTGCGCTCGCCCCGCAGCAGGCGCCCGTGGGCCGCGCGGGCGATCATTACCGCGTTGTCCGTGCAATGGGCCAGTTCGGGCAGAACCAGTTGCCAGCCTGCGCCCTGGTTGGCCTGCAGCAGACGCTGGCGCAAGCGCTGGTTGGCGGCCACGCCCCCGGCCAGCACCAGGCTGCGGATTCCATGGAGATCGATTGCCCGAAGGCTTTGCCCCACAAGGGGATCGACAACCGCCTCCTCGAATGAGGCGCAGAGGTCCGCGCGCCGTGTCCGGCGCTGTTCTTCGCTCAGGGCGCGCAGGGTATGCAGGACGGCTGTCTTCAGGCCGCTGTAGGAAAAGTCGAGTCCCTCGCGTCCTTTGAGGCCGCGCGGAAAGGCGAAGGCTGCCGGATCGCCACTGGCGGCTTCCCGGGAAATCGCCGGTCCGCCGGGATAGCCCAGGCCGAGCAGCTTGGCCACCTTGTCGAAGGCTTCGCCCGCCGCGTCGTCCAGGGTCTGGCCCAGGAGCTCGTAGCGCCCCTCTTGCGCCACGCGGATCAACTGCGTATGGCCGCCGCTGACGATCAGCACCAGCATCGGCAGGGGCGGCAGCTGTCCGCTGATGAAGGGCGCGTAGACATGGCCTTCCATGTGGTTGATGCCGAGGAAAGGCTTGTCCAGGGCCAGGGCGAGCGCCTTGGCGAAATGGAAGCCCACCAGCAGGCTGCCCGCCAATCCCGGTCCGCGGGTGGCGGCAATGCCCTCGATCTCCCGCAGGTCCAGCCCCGCCTTCTTGAGGGCCAGTCCGACCACGGGCTGGATGGTCTTCATGTGCTCGCGACTGGCCAGTTCGGGGACCACCCCTCCCCAGATCTCGTGGACCGGCTGGGAGCTGACCACATTGGCCAGCACCTGCTCGGCGTCGATCACCGCGGCGGCGGTGTCGTCGCAGGAACTCTCGATGGCCAGGATTTTCATGGGACCTCAGGATCGCTGGTTGGCAAGGCCGAAGCGCTTCGCTCAAAGGGCAGCAAGTTCACAAAGAGCAACGGGCTTTCAGACCCGATGTACCCGCCGAGGCACGATGAGGATCCTTCCGCGAGGTGGTTCGACCGAAGCTAGTCCCCGGGACTCCAGAGCATTTCCACGAGGTAGAAGCGCTGCAGCTCCCTGAACTCCGTGTACAGCAGGGAATGAGAGGACTCGTTGGTGTAGGTGATCAGCGTCTCCGGCCCCGGCTCGAAGTGGGGATTCTCCGAGCCGTGGATCGCAAAGGCCTGGAGCACAGCTCCTTCCGGCAGACTGTACTCCCACTCCAGCTGCACGCCGGCATTGCTTGTGGAGATCGACAGCTGCACCACGGGCTCAATGGGCGGAGAGAGGGGGATCACCTGCTGGGGGATCATCCCCTGGCAGGTATAGCAGAACATGGCTGTGCCGACAATCTGCACGCGCTCGTCCACATAGGGCTGCAATTCAGGGGGAAAGGCGCTCAGCAGATAGACGCCTTCGAAACCGGGATCCGGTTCCAAGCGATAAAGCGCGCCGCATTCAAAGGCACACAGATCAATCCCCTGAATAATCCGGATCGTCCCCTGGACCATGGTTTGCGCCTGCAGGGAAAGAGAGAACAGCGACAGGGACAACAGCAGGAAGGCAAGGAAACGGTACATGTGACAACCCTTTCAGTTATTAAACCTTGACACTCAGCAGTATGATTTCCCTCCGCGATCCTATCAATAGAATAATTACCTGTGCGAATTTTCACAGGCTCACGCCTTTACGATTAACACCCTGAAGAGATTGATTTACTGGATTTAAAGGGGATCGAATCAAGCTTCGATCAAATCAAGGATCTTCAGCTTTGAAGAAATAATTGTCACATATACAAAGTGCTTCCGAGAGCTGTTTCGGATGATTATATTGTCTAATTCCGTCCAACAATCGCTATCACTATCGATGTTTCCATGCCGGGAGAAGGCGATTCCGCGACTGCGCTCCACAGCTCCTCTCCGCATCGATGTCCTAGGCCGCAGGAGCCAAGTTTGCTCCCCGCAGTCGCGGCGGGGGAAGATCTTGGTCGCCTGAGCGTCGATAGCGATAGCGATAGCGATGGAAGAGGGTAGAAGCCGCTACAGGCCCGGCAGGAAGATGCGGTTGCCGAAGCTGAGGGTATCGATGGCCGTGGAGTCCGCCAGCTCCGGCAATGCGGGGCGCAGTTCGAAGAGGCGCGGTTCGATCACCAGGGGCTGGAGATTGAGCGGAATCTGCAGCTGGCAGGGCACCTGCAGGGATCCCGGCGGAGCGCGCAGGTAATCCAGCTCGGCGCGAATGTCCTCCGCGCGAATGCCTTCCAACTGCTGCTCGCCGGCCTCGAGTACAAGGTTGAGGCTCATGGGGAAGACTTCCAGGCTGTCGGGCAGGTTGCTGACCACCAGCTGCACGTTCTCGATGGTCTTGCGCACTCGTTTCTCCACCGGCGCGGTCACCAGCACTTCCGGCCGGGAGAGCACGGCTCCCTCGAAGGGACTTTCCAGACGCAGCCGGCGATCCGGATCCCGCTTGATCTTGTTCATCGTCACCGCTTCGGTGGAAACCGCGCTCAAAGTGTCGACGAAACTGCGCGCTCCGCTGACCCGCACCCGGCGCGGCTGCCAGTCGACGGGGCCGGTCAGCAGGAAATCCTCCGCGGGCAGCACGCGCGCGCGCAGTTCAATGGGAACCTCGCGCTCGATGCGTTCGTCCAGCCGCAGACGCAGCAGGGCCGGGCTGATGTTGAGCACCGTGATGTCCGGGTCGCCCTCCAGCACCAGGTTGGAGGTGCTGACCGTGTGACTGCGCTCTTCCGGGCTTTCCGGCACCAGCCGGTATTCGCCGCCGCTGAAGAGGGCAAAATTGAGCAGACTGCGGCCCCGCCCCTCGAAGGTCACGCTGACCTGGGACAGGGGCTCTTCGAGGATCACATGGTCGGGCAGGAAGTCCATCTGGACCTGGACAGGAAGCGTCAGCACGACCGTGGTTTCCTGGTCCGTGCGCACGAAGAGCCAGATCAGAAAGGCCATGACGAGCATCAGCAGCTTGGTCTGCAGCTGCCTGCCGAAAATCCGGCGCAGGTCAAAACTCTTCTGTCGGCGCTTGTTCACGTCCGGCTCTCGGGTTGGGGTGGTCCTTGCTTCGACAATGTCCTTCTCCGGCGGACCCCGGGGTGGGATTCAGGCCGGCCGCGGGAGGTGAGCCAGCGCACGCAGGGAAGAAGGACTTCTCCACTTCAATGGAATCGGCAAGCTACCAATCTTCCTGTAGCCTTCGGGTCGGATGAATGGCGTAGAAAGGGAAAAACCGCCCGGCCGGCGGATAGAAGGCCAGGCGTCACACAGGGGTCCGGCTCGGGGTCCGACCCTGCGTCTGACCCCTGACCCCTGGTCTGGCACCTGGTCTGGCACCTCCTTCGGCACCTGGTCCGGCTCGGGGTCCGACCCTGCGTCTGGCACCTGGTCTGGCACCGCAGACTGTGACAAAGGATCTGGACACCGGAGCCAGCGGCGCGCTAGACCCAGGCGGACAGCAGCAACGCGCCGTACAGCCCCCAGAGCAGGCCGCCTTCCACCGGGGTGAATCGATTCCGTCCGGTCCAAAGCAGCCAGGCCAGGGCCAGCAGCCAGACCAGCAGGCCGGCGTGAAGCGGAACGTTGATTGCTCCCAGCGCGGCAAAGGGACCGCCGAACTGTTCCAGCACATAGACCAGCATGCCCGCGCCGATCAGGATTCCGATGCGGCGCAGCAGGAGCGGAAAGCGTCCCGGCCGCGTCGTCAGGGCGGCGCAGAGGGTAAGCATCCAGAAGCCCTCGAACCAGAAGGCGAAGTTCTCGCCGACGGCGACTCCCGCGTACTGGTGGAAAGCCTCGACCAGCCATTGCAGCTGGCGGACCTGCTCCTCCCCCAGGCCGGGCTGCTGCAGCTGCTCGCCGAGGGACTTCATCAGGAAGGGCCAGCGGATGAAGCCCAGGGTCGAGAGCAGGCCGAAGAGAGTGCCCGCAAGCAGCGCCCACTGCCCGGCCAGCGTATCACGCGCGCCGAGAGACCTCAGCAGCGGGATGTTCATCATCAGGAAGACCACGCCGGAGAGCACGAAAGCGTAGTAGGCCGGCACGGTGATCCAACGCTGGCTGTAGTACAGGCCGAGCATCTCGTCCACCGGACGGCGCAGAACCTCAGGAAAATCGAAGAAGGCGATCAGGGTCAGGGAGGCGGCCAGCATCAGGACGACATAGGCAAGCAGGCCGAGCGCCGCCAGGCGCGCCTCGCGACGCTCATCGGTTTGGATCGTGTGATTCGTCATGCTTCGCTCCTATTCGCTGTCGCGCAGTTTCTTCGCCAGCAGGTTGGGCCACCAGCGCTGCACGCGCGCGGCCAGCCGGGCCGGACCGACATTGATCTCGTTCTCATCCCTTTCCCAGGCCAGCAGCAGCGCCGCGGCGACTTCTTCCGGCGCGATCTTGCCGCTGCCGCGGCCGGCAGTCATGCCCGTGTCGACGAGGGGCGGCCGCAGGGTTCTCACGCGTACGGAACTGCAGGCCAGCTGGTCGCGCAGGCAGCGGGTGAAGCTGTCCAGGGCGGCCTTGGTGGCGCAGTATACGGCGGCATTCCGCTTCGGCGCGAAGGCGAGCACGGAACTCAGGGTGACGATGGCGGCCTCCTTCTGCCGGCTGAGTTGAGGCAGCAGCATGGCGCTGAGGACGATCGGCGCGCGCAGGTTGATGTGCAGCTCCTCGTTGATGCGGCTCCAGGGCAGGCTCTCCTCCGTCAGCAGGTAATTGTGTTGCACGGCGGCGTTGTGGATGAGCACATTGAGCCCAGGCACATGCTGCTCCAGATCGTGTGACAGTTCTTCCAGGGCCCCCATGCGACTCAGGTCGTAGCACAGGCCCTCGATGCCCGCATGCTGCTCCTCGACCCGACGCAGGCGTTCGAGATCACGGCCGACGACCAGCACGCGGTTGTGTCTTGCGGCGAATTCCCTGGCGATGGCCAGGCCGATGCCACGTGTTCCTCCGGTGACCAGGACGGTGTTTCCAGTGGGACTCATTGGGATGTACTCCAGTTAGAGGGCGTAGGACAGGCCGAGAGTGAAGACGTGATAGCGATTGTGGAAATTGCCGCGGTATGCATCGCGGATCCTTTCCACGAGCGCTTCCTGGTCCGGCGCTTCCAGCTCCCGGGCGCTTCGGATCGCCACCCGGGGATCGCTGATCGGCGTCATCAAGGCCGCGGCGATGCCCGTGTCCAGGCGCAGGCGGCTGCCCAGCTCGAAGGCATAGCCCAGGCCGAAGGCCGGCCCGAATCCCGCGGAGCGGCTCTGGACCAGGCTCAGTTCGCCGTCGTAGACGGAGGTACCGACCTGTCGCTCGCGGGCATCGAAACGCATGGTCTCAATGTCCTCGCCATTCCAGACGAAGCCCGCCTGCAGATAGGGCGCCCACTCGACCGGGCGATAGCGCGCCGCCAGCAGGGCCCGCGCCCCGGTGGTCTCCTTCGAGCTCAGCAGCCCGCCCAGGCCCGTGTTGCGGGCATTGAAGGAGCTGCCGTCACGTTGCAGGTAGTCCTTCATCTGCAGGCAGCCGACCAGCGAGAACTGCTCGCTGAAGCGATAGCCCAGCAGCAGGCCGGGCTTGAAGCTGCCGGCCAGCACGGGGATCTCCCCGAAGCTCAGGCCGATTTCCCAGCGCGGGTCGAAGTCTTCGGCAGAAGCCGGCTGCAGCAGTGCGGCGGCCAACAGGCCCAGCAGGGCCGATGCGGTGCGTGATCGATGCATGAATGCCTCCCGTTGTTTCGTGTGTTGGCCACAAGATGAAGGGAAGGCCGTGGACCGGCATTAACATGGGTTAAGAAATGAGGCGGGCGAATCCGTGGTCTCGATCGTGGCGGCTGCGGGATGTACGGACAGGGGAAGGGATCAGCGCCTCGACCCTTTCGCGCGGATGCGGCTCAGCTGGATCGGTGTCACACCCAGGTAGGAGGCGATGTGATACTGGGGAATCCGCTGCTCCAGGCCGGGATGCTCCTCCTGGAAGAAGCGGTAGCGGTCGGTGGCGTCGTGGAGCACAAGGCGCAGTTCCCTTGTCTCCTTCTTCGTCCATTCGAACTCGATGACCTTTCGCGTGAGACGCTCCAGCTCGTGGAAGCGGTCGAAGAGGCCGCGGAATTCGACATAGTCCAGCTCGAGCACCGTCGAGTCGACGAGGGCCGCGATATGGATGTGGTTCACCTTGTCCAGCACCACGGAGCTGAGCGCGACCATGAAGGTGTCGGGCGTGAAGAAGGTCTTGTTGTACTCGACCCCTTCCTCCGTGCGGTAGAAACTGCGGAAGGCGCCCTCGCAGACGAAGCCCAGCTGCCGCGGCCGCGTGCCGGCCTCTACGAAGGCTTCGCCCTTGCGGAAGCGGCGCAGGCGCAGCAGGGACTCGACGGCCTGCCATGCCTCGTCGGCGAGCGGCTGGACGTTCTCCATGACCTGGCGCAGGCGCGCGGCATGGATCGACTGTTCCGGGGACATCATGGAAGCAAAGTGCGGCAATCCTTCAAAAGCCGCCAGCATAAATCGCCCACCGCCCGGCCAGGATGAGCGGAGTCCCGGACTCCAGGCCATTGTCGCCGGCCGAAGCATTCCCCTTTCGGCATTCCCCGGAGATCGGCAGCCTGCAGGAGGTTGTCCTAGCGCAACACTGTCACCCGGTAGAAACGCTGCGCGGCGCCATCGTTCGGGCCCTGCCAGGTGCTGCCCGGCACCGAGAAGGCCGGGTCTTCCGGAAAGTCGAAGGGGTCGTCGGAGACGTAGACATTGTAGGACAGCGCTCCGGCGACCGCGTCCCAGTCCAGCTGGATGAAGGGGCCGCCGCTGGAAATGCGCAGGTCGGTGATGCCGTCCTCGGAGGGCGGGAAGAGGTCCCGCACCAGGCGCACATGATTGTAGACGCGCACGACATCCCCCTGTGGGCCGTGGCCGTGGGGGAAGTCGCCCGGAGTGCCCGCCTTCAGGTCCGCGCGCTGGGCGCCCGCGCCGTGGACATCCAGCAGCACCCAGTTGCCGGACTCCGGCGGGGACTCGATCCAGCCCAGGGCCTCACCGAAGGCGACGACCATCGCCCAGCTGCCGTCCGTCTCGTTCTCGTGGGTCGTGCTCGACCAGTAGCAGGGGTAATTCGGATTGCCGCCCTCGTCGGTGATCTGCGAACTCTGGAAGAGCGAATCGATCGCCGGGGAGCCGGTCGCCTGGGGAGAGCGCCCATAGTCGACGATCGACTGCAGCTCCTTGACATCGGGCACGCGCCAGTCGTCGTAGCCCAGGTAGTCTTCCGTGTTGCGCTGTCGGGCCAGGGCCAGGGCCTCTTCCCAGTTCAGCGCCGCGCCGCTGTCGTCCAGCTGCCACATGCGTGCCGTTGCCAGGTCCGTGATCGTTCCGTCGCCGTTGTCGACGAAATCGTTCTGGCCGTAGTCCGCGCCGCCCCGCACGTATTGCACGTAGAAGAGCTTGTCCTCTTCCCCGCCTCCGGGTTCGACCAGGGGATAGCCCTTGACGCGGCCATCGGCGAAGTTGACGCCGAAGACACTGTCGTCGCCGTTCATCGTCTGTCCCGTATACAGAGTCGTGCTCAGGTACTGGGCGTCGATCAGCCGCTCTCCGGCCAGGGTATCGCCGTAGCCGAACTCGAAGTACGAGGTATCCAGGAATGGAATGAACTGCTGGGGATCCGGTCCGCTGATGTCCTTGCCGCTGGCCAGGAAGAGCGAGTACAGTTCCTTCAGCGTCGGCACGCGCCAGTCCGTGTGTCCCGCCAGCGTCAGCCCGGCCGCCTCACTCAGGGCCTGGTCCAGGGAGCGCTTGTCGGCGACATCGATCGTGCCGTTGCCGTCCTGGTCCGTGGTCGCCTGCCACATCAGCCCCGTGACCAGGTCCGTCACCGTGCCGTTGCCGTTGTCCGTATACACCGGCGGGTTGCCCTGGTGCTGGCAGTCCTGGCCGTGGAAAGGCGCGCCCGTCGCGGGGGGCGTGATCGGCGCGCTGTTGTCGAAGCAGGTGTCCTGACCCGTGTCGACCAGCGGATAGTCGGCACTGCCGCCGCCGAAGGCCGGCAGCTCGATGAAATCGCCGGGTGTCAGGTCCTGGCCGGCGAAGCCTGCATAGTCCGCAGCATAGCGTTCGATCTTGAAGACCGCGTTCTGCCGGCTGAGCACGCCACCCGGAATCGCCGCCCCCTGCTGCAGGGGACCGGCCAGCACCACCGGATTGATGTACTCCCAGAGGATCTCGGAGTCCGGGCTCACTTCCAGGAAGATTCCCAGGGACCCGGCGCAGAGCAGCGTGTTGCCGTTGGGTTGCCGCGTGGCGCCGGAGACATTGCGCGAGTAGAGGTCCGTCGGCGTGTCCGCCGCGTAGATCCAGACCGGCGCCTGCGGTCCCCAGGCCGTTCCCGGGGCGGGAGTGCCGTAGTCGCCCGAAGCATCGACGGGCGGGACGATTTCGTCTACGGTGGAATAACTGCCATCCGGCCGGTTGCCGCCGTTGTTGAAGACCAGGATGTTCCCTTCCCCCGGCCGGCCCGGCTCGATCCAGCGCGCGTCGTGCAGGCCGTAGAACTGCTGGTCGGCCTCCGTGCCCGCGCCATAGGCCCGCGGATTGCCCCAGCGGTAGAGCAGGTCGCCGCCCCTGCCGCTGTTGCCGCCGCTGCTGGAGGCGGCCTCGGCGGTGGTCGTGCTGTGATCGATGACCCAGAACTCGTGGAAGAAGCGCGAGCTGATCACGATCTGGTCCAGCTCGGCATTGTAGTCGATGCCGTTGACATGGTTCCAGTCGGCATTGGAGGCCTGGTTGGGATTGGTGTAGTAGTTGATGTCGATCCGTTCCGGGTGCTCGGCGATCACGCCGTAATTGGCCTTTGTCGAGTCGTGATCCTGCACCAGGTGATCCCAGACATGCCATTCCCAGACGATGGTGCCGCCCGATGCGCCGTCCGGCTCGACCTCGATGATGTGATCCGGCCACAACTCGCCGTTGCCCAGGTTGTCCGGATTGCGGCCCGCGGCGATCGCCTCGGCGGCGGTCTTCAGCTCCCAGGCGATCATCAGCACATTGCCGTTGGGCAGGGCCTCGACATCGTGATGCAGGCGGACCTCGGCGCTGTTGTATTCGAACTCCCAGACCAGGTTGCTGTCCCAGTCCAGCATCTCGACGCGACCGCCCGCTCCGCCGGCGTTCATCGAGCCCAGGTTCGGCGCCTTGGAGGTGCGCAAGAGTTCCCCGCTCTCCAGGAAATAGGCGGCAAAGGCCGGCTGTTCGGCGCTGCTCCAGGAATGCACCTCCCGCCCCGCGTTGTCGATCAGGTAGGTCTCCGTATACCGATTGGGCGCGAAGAGGGTGTAGCCCGGCTGGGAAGCGGGGTCATTGATGAAGAGGCCGACGGTCTGCTGTGCCTGTAGCGGCTGCAGGGCCACGGCCAGCAGGCCGAGCAGAAGCACCGGCTTCAGGCCGGCGGAGTAAGAATTCCGTAGCATGGGTGTCCCTTTTCCAATCGAGCGGCCGGGGAGACCGCTTCCTTCATTGACTGCAGGCCAACATAGGGTTTGCGGGAAAGCCGGGACAGCTTCAGGCGCGGAAGGCGGAAATCGACCTGCCGGGCGAACAGGGCAGCCACGCACCTCAGAATGCGGCGCAGACCCCCAGCAAAAGGACTTCGCTGCGCGCGTCCGCCTGGCTGTGGGTGGTACCCGGGTCGCCTGTGGGATCGAAGGGATCCGGCCCGCTGATGAAGTTGAGCGGCACATAGCCGCGCGTCCGGATCACCTCGGCGAAGCCCTTGAAGGACTTCGTCCAGAAGAACTCGCAGCCCAGCACGGCCTGGCTCTGCTTTTCCCAGGGACTGCCTTCAGGCCCGGCGATGAACTCGCTGTAATGGGCCGAAAGGGCCATCCGCCGCCCGGCGGAAAGCATCCAGGCCTGTTTCGCTCCCAGCCCCAGGGAGGACACCGCGCTGGCTTCGTAGACATTCAAGGGCGGATGCGGGTTGTGCGTGCCGGGCCATTCCTTCGTCGTTTCCGCGTACTCCGCGATCAGCGTCGTGCCCTGTACGACAAGCCGCGCATTCAGGTCCCAGGCCGGATTGCGATAGCCGTCGCCGCTGGAGAAGTGTGTCACGGGAAAGGGCTGGTTGTAGGCCGAGCCGTCCATGTAGCTCGCGCCCAGGCGCAGCTGCCCCTTTTCGATGGGAATGCGCCAGGACAGGTCGACGGCGGAATTGGCCACGTCGTCCGGGGTCGCGTCCCCGGAATTGGCCGCGCGGAACTGCGCGCCTCCCTGGATCGCCATCAGCCGCAGGCCCAGGGATTCGCCCTGGTAGCCGACCAGGCCGCCGAAGGCCAGCCCGCCGAAGGCATGCCACACGGTGGAGGCGGTGAAGGGATTGACCGTCTCCGTCAGGCCGAAGGGGACGGCCATCTTGCCCAGCGAGGCGTAGAAGGGCGATTTCTCCGGATTGCCGAAAAGGAACCAGCCCCGTCGCAGCGAGACCTGGTTGCGCTCGATGCTGGTCATGGTGCCGCTGCCGAAACTCTGCTCCGGATTGTAGAGCAGCTGGAAGTGCAGCGCCGTCCAGGAAGTCAGCCGACCGCTGAAGTGCAGCCGGGCCTCGTGGAGCACCAGTTCGGAAGCGCTCTTCCCGCCCTGGTTGTTCTTCGTCGGGTGGCGCATCAGGTAGCCGAACTTGGCCTCCGTGTTGCTGCGCTGCAGATCGCCGATCGCCGTCAGCGAAGCGCCCACGACCAGGGAGCGCTCCGGCAGAATCCCCTCCTCCAGCGCCTGGCGGAAGAGCAGCTGCTTCCGGTTGATGCTCCGGGTCTGGTCCAGCAGCTCGTAGCTGAAGCCGGAGCGCAGGAGCAGCCGCGCCTCCGTTTCGGCAGCCTGGAGATGCACCGCGGCGGCGAGGCCAAGGAAAGCCATGGCGATGATAGTGGAAGGCACGCTTCGATCTCCCGCTAGGCGACTGCACTTCGACCGGCAATGGGCCGGCTCGCTGGATTCTCTGTATGGGGATCGGCAGAACGGGGTGGGGGGTTTACCTGGGGTGATGGGGGGGAGTCGGGGGGACTGCGCTGCAGGATGGCGCATTCACCCTTTTCAGGCTGGACGATGGCGCGCACTCGCCGAACACAACCTTTTCGACTCGGCGATCTCCTGCCCCGGTTCGTATTTTCTGAAGACTCCCCGTTCCGGCAGGGTGCCTGCGGCCCAAGCGTCGGATGCCTGTCTCCATCGGGAAGGTCCACGACCACGGCGGCCCTTGCCGGAGAGATCCGGCTCATACTGGCGGACGCGACGAGCCGGAACTCGCAGGGCTCCTCGACGTCCCGCTCGCTGAGGATTCCATAGATGAACGATGTGACTCCGCCCGCCAAGGGACACGGCTTCGGCACCAGTCCCGTCTTCCTGGCATCGATCAGCACGATCCTGGGGGCGATCCTCTTCCTGCGCTTCGGCTATGCGGTGGGCCATGTCGGGCTGCTCGGCGCCCTGGCGATCATTCTGATCGGCCATGCGGTGACCATCCCCACCGGCCTGGCCGTCTCCGAGATCGCGACCAACCTCAAGGTGGAGGGCGGCGGCGCCTATTTCATTATCAGCCGCTCCTTCGGCAAGGTGGTCGGCGGGGCGATCGGCACGACGCTCTACCTTTCCCAGGCCATTTCGGTGGCCTTCTACATGATCGCCATGTCCATCGCCTTCCAGCCATTGCTGGATCTCGTATACGAACATTACGGCTTCCTGCCCGATACGCGCCTGATCAGCATTCCGGCGACGCTGATCCTGATCGTGATCCTTTTGCGCAAGGGCGCGCAGCTGGGCGTCAGCGTGCTCGTCGTCGTCACGGCCATCCTGGCGCTGTCGCTGGTCTTCTTCTTCCTGGGCACGCCGCTGGACTCCTCGGGCTCGATCGACCTGATCGCGCGCGTGGACAATCCGGATGATTTCTTCAAGGTCTTCGCCATCGTCTTTCCGGCCTTTACGGGCATGATCGCCGGCATCGGGCTCTCCGGCGACCTGGCCAATCCGCGCAAGTCGATTCCCCTGGGCACGATGACGGCGACCCTGTTCGGCATGGCCGTATACATCCTCGTCGTCTTCAAGCTGGCCTACTCGGCCACCCCGGAACAGCTGGCCGGTGACGAGCTGATCATGGGCAAGATCTCCCTCTGGGGCCCGGCGATCCTGCTCGGCCTGGGCGCGGCCTCGCTCTCCTCCGCCATCGGCTCCTTCCTGGTAGCGCCGCGCACCCTGCAGGCCCTCGCCGCCGACGGCGTGCTCCCCGGCGAGAACCTCGGCCGCATGCTGGCGCAGGGACGGGGCAAGACCAACGAGCCGCTCAACGCCACGCTGCTGACCTCCGTGATCGTGCTCTTCTTCCTCTCGCTGGGCAGCATCGATTTTGTCGCACAGATCATCTCGATGTTCTTCATGATCACCTACGGCACGCTCTGCGCGATCAGCTTCATCGAGCATTTCGCCGGCAATCCCTCCTACCGCCCGACCTTCAAGACCAAGTGGTACCTGAGCCTGCTCGGCGCTGTGGCCTCCTTCTGGATGATGTTCAAGATGCAGCCCTTCTTCGCGGCGGTTGCCGTGATCCTGATGGGCCTGACCTACCTGGGCATCAAGCGCAGCACGGACGAGGAACAGGATCTTGCCGCCTCGGTCCAGGGCGCGCTCTTCCAGCTGACGCGCTGGCTGCAGGTCGTCACACAGAAGAAGCAGAGCGGCTCCACCAGCACGGTCTACTGGCGGCCTTCGCTGATCGCCATCTCCAGCTCCTCCCGCAACCGGCTGGCGCCCTTCGAGTTGACCCGCTGGATCTGCCACCACTTCGGCTTCGGCACCTACATGCACTTCATCAAGAAGCCCCTGGCGGAGGAAAGCAAGCGCGAGGCCGTCGAGTTCTATGCCGACCTGATCAAGCAGACGGAACTCAGCCGGGCCAACATCTATGTGAACACGATCATCAGCCCGAGCTTCATCAGCGCTGTCGCACAGCTGGTGCAGACGCCGGGCATTTCCGGCATGAAGAACAACAGCATCCTCTTCGAGTTCACGCAGAAGGACACAAGCGAACTGCCGGAAATCATCCAGGGCTGCAACTACGCCGCGCTGGCCGGCTTCAACATCTGCCTGCTGCGCTCCGGCGAGCGCCATTTCGGCTACAAGACGGACATCCACCTCTGGCTCACGCCGGGCGACTTCAGCAACGCGACGGTGATGCTGCTTTTGTCCTACATCATTCTCGGGCACCCGGAATGGTCAAGGGGGAAGATCAAGCTCTTCACGGCGATCCGGGAGAACAATGTAGACGTACAGCTGAAGCGCCTAAACCGCCTGATCGACCAGGGCCGCATTCCCATCTCCCACAGCAATGTGCACTGCGTGCCATTGAGCCCTGACACGCCCTTCGACGAGGTCGTCAGCCAGTACTCCCACAAGGCGGACCTTGTCATCGCCGGCCTCTCCGTGGCCAAACTGATCCGGGACGAAGGGTCCTTCCTGAAGGGCTTTGACGGCATCAGCGACATCCTCTTTATTCAGGCGGGACAGCACCTGAGGATCACGGATGAGCTGGAAGAGGAGTTGATTCTGACGGATGAGGATGTGGTGGCGGAACAGGAGCGGAAGGTCGCTGAGGAGGATGAATCCTCGAATTCCTCAGATGAGGCAGTAGGTGGGATGAGTCACACGGATGGCGAGGGTGAGAAGGGGGAGAAGCCGTCGGAGGGGTAGCTGAGGGAGTGAAAGGCATCTTCTCTATGATCGGGGTGGCATAGTGCCGGTATGATTACAGGGGGAGGTCATCAATTTTTGACTAGTCTAGAATTGTTCGACACGTCCTGAAGCCGTGCGAAATCGATGAGTTATATGGATGCAGATTAAAACGATGTGCAGTAGTAACCTCCCGATCATCATCGTCCCATGCTCCACTTCGAAGTATTCTGCCGCCTGATAAACCTTGAGATCCAAGCGGATCTACAACCGATTCATAGCCATACGGTTGCCACTTGTCGCCTGTCCACTCGCGCACATTTCCAGACATATCAAATAAGCCAAGTTCAGTAGCACCTCCGACTATACTTCCCACAGGCAAAGTCCACCCATTACATGACCATGGCCAGTTTTGACTATAGTTCGAAACACTACAAGAAGGTGGATCATCGCCCCACGGATACTTATTACCATTTCCCAGCTTCGCAGCGTACTCCCACTCAGCTTCAGTTGGCAAACGGAACCCAATCGATTGGTACGGATTATGGTCCTCTGTTTGGTTCCACACTCCTTGATAAAATGGTGGCAAGTCATAAATCTCACTTAGCCAATCACAGAAACAAACAGCACCATACCAAGTGATATTCTTTACAGGGTGCAGGAGCGGGTCGTACGTGAGAGCGTCCACAAAGCCCCACTCGCCTGCGTTGGCTGCTCGCGTAAGTATGAATCGTGTCCCATCATATACAATCTCTGAATTATTGTGATTTATCAAGATCAGATCTTGATCATAAGCTGTAACATAGTTCCCACTAACCTCTACATATCCTCTAAAAAGAGCCCAGTTTAATGCCGCAAGAAACTGCTGATTTGTGATCTCAAAACTTCCTAGAAAGTATGCATTTGTTAGTTCAACTTCATGAACTGGCTCTTCAATTTCATCAAAACCCATATCAAAAGTACCCGACGGGAATTGAGTTTCAGGAATCGCTGGAAACCCTGGTCCAGCGCCTACAGGAACTACTTTGAAGTAGCCTGATGTATTTATACCAGAAAATGGCAGTGAGAACTCTGGGCTAAGAGTAGAAGCAATCCTAGTATCAGAACTTGGCTCAAAGAACGGTAATCCGGATGAGTGAACTTCATACGTCTCAATGGCAATTGGTGATTGACCATATGCGTCAAACTCAGGAGGAGTCCAAGTCAAATGTATCGATTCATTGACTACTGACGCAGTTAAGTCAGATATTCGAGCTAATTCAGAACCTTTAGTCACTTTCCTGACAAGGTTGGATGGCGGGCTGATATTACCAGACTGATCAACAGCTCTAAGCTCAAAATACCATACCGTTCCTGATGAAAGACCCGTAACGGTAGTATGACTAGTAGTGATCACAGATAGTAATGGATCATCCACATCTGTCCACAAGCGATCACTATCGCTTATTAACGAATCTTCTGAGCACCACAGCTCATAGCGAAGGAAGGCTCCTTCGATTGCAGGCGAAAACGCAAGTGTAACAGTTGACTCTGTGCTACTAATTGCGAATAGAACCGATGATGTTGGCGGAATAACATCTTCATCTATGAGAACTCGCCAATCATCATCTATTCCGGGAAAACTACTGGTTCCGCTATATCCCCACAATCCAGATTCAGAACTTCTTGCCCGGAACTCGAATGCGTACTCGCCATTTCCCGACACAAAAGTATGAGTAGTCTGGATATAGATTGAATCACTGTCTTGGAAGAAATCAACTACTGACCAGTCTTCTGAGTCTCCATCTAAATAATCTCCATCACCATTCTCATCAATTCTAATTTCAATACTGCTTCCTTGAACTATGTTTGGATGCGTCCAGAGACATCCAATCTGTCCTGTCCTGTTCACCCACGCAGCTGGTGGTTGTGAAGGAATAGGATTAGTCGCGACTGGTGAGCTTGCGACCCCTTCTATGTAGAAATCATCGATTAACCAAGATGATTCATCTGCGAGAAAGTCCCCTTCAAAAACAAATGCGAATCGAATGTCGTTCGCATTTGTTGCCCAATCTGAAATGTCGATTATTTGCATTCCACTGCTAGACTCAGAGTAGCCCGCTAGCAGATTCCAAGAAACACCTCCATTAGTAGAGTACCTTAGCTGTGCGGATGAACTGCTATGAACATAGTCGTGTGTGAATCCAACACTTAATTCGCCATAGCCAACGAGATTGTACGTTGGAGAGATCAGCCATTCACTCCTAGGAAGACTGAATTGCTCCTGTGAGACTCTCATAGCATAATCTTCTTCTAGCTGTAGAAAAGGCGCCCAGGGGTTTGAGCGTGATACATTTAGCGATTGCGTCGTCCAGTTCTCTGGAAATGATCCAAAACTATTAAAATCTTCAAATACTGGACTGGGTTGATCACAGTGCATTTCACCAAAATCGGTGGGAACTTGTGCGGGAATTGCTGGGCCAGGCAGATAGAACTGTGAAAAAGGATTAAAAGTATGTACTAGTGAGTCACAGCCATAGTGGATTGTTATACTGTTAATGGGTGTTGGGCTAGAAAGCTGATCGTCTATCGCCCAAGTAAAAGTAAAGGCAGAGGGCAAACCAGCGGGACCCGAAATAGAGCCAATAAAGGCAGTTTCACCTGAGGTTAAACCTATATCCGCAGTAACTCGTATGGGGGTTGCAAACCCAGAGAAATCTTCTTCAGCTGCAGCAAACTCCACCTCGGCAAATGCTAGTGAGCCAAGTGAAATAAAAAACGATGCAGCTAGACAAAAGACTGATGACCTTTGCATGAGGATCTCCAGAGCAAGATGTGCGGGCTTTCCGAACAGTATGAACTTCTAAGCTGACATGCACTATATAGAGCACGCATCTAGATCTTCAAACTAGCTTTGACTACTACACCTACTTCATCCAGGACTGGGTGGACGAAGGCCTTGCATCTACTTGGTGCAAGTGGGTGAAGTAGTCTGGATCTGCAGTTTCGGTTGGCAATTCACCGAGGATCGACCCCTCCTGCAACTGCCCGACCTCGCAATATCGCGTTCACACCACTAAAGCTCATACCTGGCTCTAGATCCTCTACTCTACCAGCAATGTCCACCCACGCCTCTACTCGATAGTTGATCAAGTCCGAGAACTGCGCCGCCCTGAAGTGCTCAAACTCCGTCCCGGGCACTGCGAAGAGGTAGAACCAGTAATCCTCGACATAGGGATCCAGCTCGTTGTAAAAGACCAGGTAGATGTCCGGGGTCACCGGGTTGCCATAGATCGTCGAGTCAACGGGCGACCAGTTGAGCATGGCGGACTGGTCTTCCTCGATTGCGACGGTCAAGTCCGTGACCGCTGCAGGAATGGGGCCGGATTCACCGACCAGGGGAACGACATGGTGTCGTGGGTCTTCGGTGTTGCTGATCTCTGTGTCAGCCCAGATGTGGAGGGTGTCTTGGAAGAGGCCTTGGGATTGGGGGTCGAATGTCAGGTTGAAAAATCCCGATTGAAATCCAGCGCCGATGGAGTCTGTAAATGTACCTAGAATGAACTCCATCAGAGTCGTACTTGCGCTGTCTACAGAAACACCCGCGCATGCGGACTTGAACTCGACAGCAAGCTGGGCTGTGTAGCCGGGCTCTGTAACTACGACAGCCTCTTCTGGGATACTGACCTGATCGCCTTGGCAATAGAATAGGGCACCCATGTCTGCAATGGTGCCGTCTGGATCGAGTGGGCTACTAGGATCGCCAGCGTCTATGCATGGCGAACTCGACAGCAAACTATAATCTTCGCCAAAGGAAGGCGAATCTGAAATGTTACCATTCCTCCAGTATAAATCGCTGCTAATGTTATCCACTTCAACTCCATCGGCGCCCTGCTCAATGCAAGAGTAATCAATTGTTAGCGTATTCCGAACAAAGGCATCCTCACTAACCAAGCGTATGGGGACGGCATAGTAATTGTAAATGTTATTAAACAGAATCGAGTTATGAATGGTCAGGTGTGATGCGTTCGAAACGCGCACAAGGCTGCTAGTATAGTGCGTACCTTCAATTTCAAAACCAGCAATCGTACAATTTTGTAGCAATACTTCCGAAGCATCCAAATGAATGGCATCTACAAAAACGCTGGGCTGCTGAGTCTGAATATGGAGCACATCGAAAAAATCAGCATACGAGTACAAAATACTTAGTCTCTCTCTCAAATTAACGAATTGCACATTCGAAAATCGAACATCATTACAGTAATGAATGCGTATAGAATTTTCAGAAAAATAACATTCATTAACTTCAAGACTATAGAGATTAACAAAATCAACGTCGAAGGAGAACTCAAATCGGCAATGTTGAATCTCAACTCTAGCTTCACGGTTTGGAAACTTTATACCGCGATTGTAAAAGTTTATGCCACGTATTCTAGTTACTAGCGAGTCATCAGGAGTAAAGACTATATCATGAACCCCTGAGACACTACAACCTTGGCTCCAACTAGATTCTCCAGATAATACCGACGCTGCAAGCAGTGTTATAGATCGCGGCACATGTATCGGTGTGTCAATAACATGCTCTTGCTCTGCCAAAGAGATAGTATCGCCAATCGCAGATATTGAAACAGCATTCTCAAGAGACTCTTGATCCCCAGGCACATGAATAACAGCAGCCCGAACCATCGAGACGCCTAGCATAAGAAGAAAGGTGATCTGGAGCATGGGGACATCCTCAACAAGGTATATGGGTAATCCGAACAGTATGAACTTCTAAGCTGACATGCACGATATAGATCTTGCATCTAGAATTGCCAACCAGCTTAGACGACTTCCCCTACTTCTTCCAAAAATCCCGCCCAAAAATCACCAGCACCGTATAAATCTCCAGCCTGCCCAGCAGCATACAAGCGATCAGCGCCGCCTTCCCCAGGGGATGTATCCCCGCGAAATTTCCCGCCGGGCCGACGCTGTCCAGGCCGGGGCCGATGTTCGAGAGGCAGGCGATCGTCGCCGAAAGGGAGGTTTCCATGCCGTGTCCCAGGGCCGCCAGCAGCAGCATGGTGAAGGCGATGATCCCCAGGTAGAGCACCAGGAAGCCCGCGATGTTGAGCACCATTTCCGGGGGGATGACGCGGTCGCCGACGCGTACCGGAAAGATGGCTCGGGGGTGGAGCATCTTGCGCAGGCTTTGGTGGGCCAGGCTGATCAGCACTTTCAGGCGCACCACCTTGAAGCCGCCGGCCGTGGATCCCGCCATGCCGCCGACGACCATCAGGCAGAGGATCACCATGTGAGCCAGCGGGTGCCAGAGGTTGTAGTCCGTGGTGGCGTAGCCCGTGGAGGTGATGATCGAGGTCGACTGGAAGGCCGCGTCCTCCAGCGTAGGGAAGAACTCCATGCCGCCGTAGATCACTGAGAAGGTCCCACTTTGTTGGACAGCATTCTTCGATTCCCAAGTGGATCCCTGCCGTTTTTCTTCGCGCCGTCAGGCGCGTCTTCTTTGGGGCAATTGAAATCCCCCAATCAGTTCGCCGAGAGTCGCCCGCGGCGTTAGAAGAGAGCTTCGATTGCCTACTGAGTCTCGATTCCTGCAAGAGTGTGTGACAGCTTATGCCACACTCAAATGTTTTATGCTGTTAACATCCGCCGGCGGTTCGTTGTTTAGACTTTGGTGCGGACGACGACCTTTGTAGAAGGCAATGTACGAGCCGATCTGCTGCCGTGCTTTCGCGGGGGATTCATAGCCACGCTGACAGATCTCCTCGTACTTCAGGGTCCGCCAGAAGCGCTCGATCACCACATTGTCCCGCCAGGCAACGCGTCCATCCATGCTGGCTCGAATGCCATGGGTCGTCAGAAGCCCCAGAAACTTCCCGGTTGTGAACTGGTTCCCCTGGTCCGTGGTGACAATCTCCGGTGTGCCATGGCGGGCGACCGCTTCTTCCAGCGCTTCGATGCAGAAGATTGTCTGCATCGTGTTCGACAAGCGCCAGGACAGGATCTTTCTGGAATGCCAGTCGATCACCGCCACGAGATACAGGAAGCCGTGCGCCATCGGAATGGTTGTGATATCCACTGTATTCGTTCCAGCGCAGAATTCAAACGCCAACTGCTGGTACGAAGGTTCGCCCAAGACATGGACTTGCCAGTAAGGACTGTCGATCGTGGGCCCAGGCAAGAAGCAATGCAAGGCAGTATCACATTAAAATCATTCAGAGCCGGTTGTATCAAAGAGTTCAACTCGCTAACACCGCCTTGCCAAACCAACCATGGACCAGGCTGCTCATTCACCAATCCACTGCTCCCGGGATACAGGAGCAGATCGGATCGATGCAGTTCATGACCTGTGGTACAACCTTCCCATCAGGCCTGGAGCCAGAACTAGGGTTGTCCAGCCTGTACTTGCAGCGTACCGCTGAACAGAAGGCCGCTATTCTGGTTATTCACATTTGAAACATTGAAGTACAGCCAATTGGATCCGGGAAACAACATGCTGCCGACCTCAAGCGATAGATGGCTCTGGAAGGCTGGTCCACCACCTGGAGCACCTGGAAGCGGCATCATGTTCAGGTAAATCTCCTGGTTCTGCCCGAGACCCAGGCCATCTTTCGCTGCGTAATACAAGTCGAGTTGTGCGACATCGATGGGGTCGCTTGTTACCTCGAATTCTATGGCATAAAGTGCTGAATTGCCGCCAAAGAAGCCGGAATTCGTGACCCAGTGTGCAGTGCTGTCCGCCGGCAGGGCTTGCAGCCAATCAAATTCCGGAGAAATAATCGCTGCATCTGGACCGTTTCGAGCGTCACTGAAGTCACTGAAGGCAAAGCTATAGTTGAAGGGTCCTGCGGTTACATGGCTACGAAGACTTATCTGGGTGTCCCATCCGCCCACAGGTCCATTTCCGCTGTGAAAGGCAATTTCCTCAACAACAGTGTCAACACGCAGATCGTAGGCCCCATCCTCGTAGCGTCCGGTTACCACGATCACATAGTCGCCTGCAGGCAGCGGGCACCCCTTTGCCCGGGCCGACCAGAAGCATTCACTGGAATACTCATCCCGGTCCTCATTGCCCCAGATCAGGTCATTGAGTGCGGGCATGACACCATGGTCAAGAAAAACCCCGATTGTCGAGTTGTGCCCGGTGGCGCAAAGCTCGATATCCAGCACAGCAGGCTCAGCCAGACTCAATTTGAACCAGTGGTCCGCCGCTACACTGCCTCCCGTATAGTGTTCATCCCAACTGCAGATCAAGTTGGAAGTATCTGAGAGGGCGATGGTGTTGAGGCAACCTTCCGTGCTGCCCGAGTAGGTGAAAGGCAGGGCATCGATCAAATGGGCTTCTTCGTACGTGCGCGGCCCGTCACAATTGGGATAGGGGTCGGGGCAGGGTGCTGTTGTATACGAGATGCCATAGTGAATGGGTGCAGCCGGATCACAGGGGATCTCCAGGTCAATAAACTGCTGAGACGCAACAAACAGGGCATACCTGTCCCAGATATAGTCCTGGTCTGCCGCAAGGCATGGAGTTGTGATTGTCACTGGATCAGATCCAGGCTGCGCATGAACCGTGCTGATGATTTCTTCGTCGCGACAATTGACATCATTGGAAGCAGCACGAATCAGATGTGCGGTCATCGGCATGATTTCACCCGGAACAAGTGTGATCGTAATCGTGGAATTCTCCTCAAGGACTATTTCGTACCAATCTGTATCACGCATCCCGGCATCTCTCCACATAGTACCACACACAAGCTGGCCTTCACTGATTTCCTCCATTGCGCCACTCTCGAGAGAACAACCACCATTCGTATCGGCACAGGGTGCTTCCTGCTCCAGGGAAAATTCCATGGTTTGGCAAACCGCGGACACTTTGTAGTACCGCTGCCCGGTGGTCGCAACACCAGCATCCAGATAGGTTGTCATACCTGCAGTTGAGGTTGAAAGCTCCGTGAATCCGCCATAGGCGTTCTCGGTGGATGAGTACACCTTGTAGTCCATTGCCTCGGCCAGCGGCGGCCAGCTAAGCAGGACATCCTCATCGACTCTGCTGATTGTCAAGTCAACGTTGGCGCAATCCGTCGAGAATGGGCATTCATCTGCAGGAACTGTGTATTGCTCGACGCAGATATCCAGTTCGAATTCGCTTGCACCTGTCATGAATACGGGAAGCATCACTGTCCGAGGGCCTGCTATGTTGCTCCAGCTCAGTGTGGGATTGCCATCCCCGCAGGTGCCCCACTCATCGACACCGATCAAGTAGTCCGGGCAATCGCTGCAGGATCCATGAATGGTCGGGGCAATACTGGCGATTGCCGGAACTGTACCACAATAGGATACCTGCAGGTTGTTCCGGGTGTAGGGAAACTCGATCTCGTACCAGATGCCGTTCCAGTCCAGCACTCCCGGGCAATCGAGTGTCGCACCGGCAATCGTTCCGGAAACATGTTGAGGACATGGACCACTGATGTATTCCGCGTTCTGACAATCGTCATTGACAGGTGGATCCTGCCGGAGACTGCCATCAAACTCGAGACCAGTCTGTGCCTTGTTGTCCACGGAACGGCGCAAGGTGTGATCTGCTGATTCCGGGCGTGTTTTCAGAAGAGAAACTGTTTTGTCAGGATTCGTTGTGGGCAAAGGAGCAGCAAGGACGCTGCTCAGCTCGTGGCCAACAACTCCGGTCCCGTCTACAGAAGTCGAGAAGTCAGCGGCAAGAACTGTGTTCAACCAGCAGCAACACGTGAAAACCAGAAACTTTTTCATACTTCCTCCCGGAAACTGGCTGAACGCATAATGCAAGGTGGGAATTGTTCCCTCGGGCAGGCTGTCCGTTCCTGTCATCCTGACCGGGATTCAGCACAACTGTGTATTACAGGTGATTGCATACGACTGTGTTGCGGACCAATTGCCTTCCAGAAGACACTTCTCGCATTGCGCAGAATCAAGCAGCAGGAGAGTGCAAATGTCAGACCAAAGAGGCACCGGGGAAACAGAAGAACTTAGGCAACTGTATAACATGTACTTACCTTCAGATCAGATCCTGTATCCGTCAATCTCAGCGAGTACAACTCAACTCGAATTGCTCGAATTCCGGCACAGCCTGGAGTAAGCATTCCAGCAGGAAGAGAGATTAGCAATTCATCCGAGAGAGATTCTGCACATCATTGCGCGGATTCTCTGAATTACCATGCACTTGTTCGTGATGTTTCACTTGAGTACTCACTCAGCAGAGCTATCAGTGAACAATGCCCTGACAAGGAAGTTCTGGCCAAGCAGGGTTCCCTGCTACGCCGCCTATGAACCAAAGTTCAGGCAGCTTGCTCTGTACTCCTACCCTGGCACAATCGAGTTCTCTGAGCATGTTCGCCCACCTGGAGAATCTCTTCTTCCGGAAGAAGCTGAATTCCGCTGATTCATGGCGATCACACTTTTGGTATTTATCCCGATTGATTCTCGCTTGAAGCATTTGGCAGTTAAGGCGACTTTCTTGGGAAGCATACTGTTGTGCTACCGGAAGCTTCCCTATTCAAGCGACCATTCAGGGATAGAGCTTCTGTAGACAAACTGGGTTGACCAACTCCCCCTACTTCTTCCAGAAATCCCTGCCAAAAATCACCAGCACCGTATAAATCTCCAGCCTGCCCAGCAGCATGCAGGCAATCAGCGCCGCCTTCCCCAGGGGATGTATCCCCGCGAAATTTCCCGCCGGGCCCACATCGTTCAGGCCGGGGCCGATGTTCGAGAGGCAGGCGATCGTCGCCGAGAGCGAGGTCTCCATGCCGTGTCCCAGGGCCGCCAGCAGCAGCATGGTGAAGGCGATGATCCCCAGGTAGAGCACCAGGAAACCCGCTATGTTGAGCACCATTTCCGGGGGGATGACGCGGTCCCCGACGCGTACCGGGAAGATGGCGCGGGGGTGGAGCATCTTGCGCAGACTCTGGTGGGCCAGGCTGATCAGCACTTTCAGGCGCACCACCTTGAAGCCGCCCGCCGTGGATCCCGCCATGCCGCCGACGACCATCAGGCAGAGGATCACCATGTGTGCCAGCGGGTGCCAGAGGTTGTAGTCCGTCGTGGCATAGCCCGTGGAGGTGATGATCGAGGTCGACTGGAAGGCCGCGTCCTCCAGCGCCGGGAAGAACTCCATGCCGCCGTAGATCACTTCCATCATCGTGATCGCGACGATGGCGCCCAGGGTCAGGCCCGTATACAGCTTCAATTCCCCGTCGCGGAAGACATCCTGCCAGCGCTTCTGGTAAAGGCGGAAATGCAGCGTGTAGTTGATGCCCGTAATGAACATGAAGAGCGTTCCCGCGTAGTGCAGGAAGGAACTGTCCCAGGCTCCGAAACTGGCGTCCTGCGTGCTGAAGCCGCCGCTGGCCATGGTGGTGAAAGCGTGCGCGCTGGCATCGTAGAAGCTCATGCCGCCGATCCAGTAGACGAGCATGTTGAGCGAGGTCAGCAGAATGTAGATCCGCCAGAGCAGCTTGGCCGTGTCCTTTAGTCGCGGGGTGATCTTCTCGCTGCTCGGCCCGGGCGTCTCGGCCTTGAAGAGGTGCATGCCGCCGACGCCCAGCATGGGCAGGATGGACAGGCCGAAGAGCACGATGCCCAGTCCGCCGATCCACTGCATGAACATGCGCCAGTAGGCAATGCCCGCCGTCAGTTCGCTCGGCTTGTGCAGGATCGAGCTGCCCGTCGTGGTGAAGCCGCTGACGCTTTCGAAAACGGAATCGAGCAGGCCCGGAAACTGGCCGCTGAAGTAGAAGGGCAAGGCGCCGCAGAGCGACATCAAGAGCCAGCCCGCGGTGACGACGACGAAGCCTTCGCGGACCGTCAGTTCGCCGCGCTGCCGCTGGAAGACAGGCAGGAAGGCCAGCAGCGAGCCCAGCGCCAGGGTCACTCCCAGGCCCAGGCCGAGCGCCGCGCTGTCCCCTTCGGCGTAGATGAAGCTCACGGCCAGGGGCATCAGCATCGATACGCCCATCAGCAGGAGCAGCCAGCCGAGGATGCGTGTGACACGTGCGCCGTTCACCATGGACGGGCTGTCTCACGGGCCTGGGGGCCGCCGTCTGTGCCGCTCAGGCGAAGCACTTTTCCACTTCCTGTTGCCGTTCGTCCAGGGTGACGACGGTCACCAGGTCGCCGGCCTCCAGGCGGCTGTCGCCGATGGGCACGAAGGCTCCGTCCTCGCGCTGGATGGCGGCGAGCACGCAGTCCTTCGGCAGGCTGAGGTGACTCACGGTCTTGCCCGCGTGGCGGCTCTTCTTGCCCAGGTCGAAAACGATCACGTTGACGCCCGCGCCGGGCAGCTGCACCTGCTGGCGCATGCGGCCGCGCTTGACGTGCTTCAGGATCTCCTGGGCCGTGATGATGCGCTTGTTGATGCCGATGTCCAGGCCGATGGTCTTGACGATCGGCATGTACTCGGCCTTCTGGATCATCGTCATCGTGCGCTTGACGCCCAGGTGCTTGGCCACCAGGCTGGTGATGATGTTCTTCTCTTCCTCTTCCGTCAGCGCCAGGAAGGTGTCCATGTCGCCCAGGCTTTCCTGGGCCATGGCGTCGATCTCCTTGCCGCCCGACTCGAGCACCATCACGCCGCGGCCCAGCTCCTCGGCCACCTGCTGCGCCGGGCGCTCGTGTTCGCCGGGAGTCTGGAAGATCTTGATGTTGAGGCCCTTGATCTCGCTCAGCGACTGGGCCGCCTGCAGGGCGATCGGGGTGGTGCCGAGGATCATCACGTCGTGGCTGCTGCCGTCGTGCACGCCGCTGGCGCGGATCAGCTCGACGGTCTGCGAGCCGCTGACGGCGAAGGTCACCGTGTCCCCTTCGCGGGTCTCGGCATTGCCGGCGGGAATCGAGCTGATGCCGTCGCGCAGGACGGCGACGACGCGAAAGCTGATGTGAGACAACTTCTTCGCGCTGCTCGCCAGGTTGGCCCCGTCGAAGACCGAGCCCTTCTGCACGGTCAGCGAGATCAGGCGGATCCGCCCTCCGGCGATGCGCTGGAAATCCTTCAGCCCGCTGTGCATCACGAGCTCGACGATGGCGCGGCTGCTCTCCCGCTCGGGATTGACGCAGACATCGGCCAGGCCCATCTCGAGCACCTCGCGGGCGAACTCGTCGTTGCGGATGCGCGCGATGCGCTTCTTGACCTCCAGCTTGGCGGCCACGCTGCAGGAAAGGGCGTTGATCTCGTCGATGCTGGTCGCGGCAATGAAGTAGTCCGCGCCCTTGACATTGGCGCCCTGCAACACGGACAGGCTGGTCGCGCTGCCCTCGTGCGCCGCCAGGTCGAGGCGCTCGCTCAGGGCCTCCAGGCGCTCGCGGTCGATGTCGACCAGGATCAGCTCGTTCTCGTCGCGGCAGAGGTACTGGGCCAGGTAGCCGCCCACATCGCCGCCGCCGATGATCACGATCTTCACAGCAGCCCTCCCCCGTCCTGCGGACGGCGGGCCGCTTCCGGAGACTGCGGCGGACGGCCCAGCGAGCGGAAGGCGTCCTCGGCCAGCACTTCGCGTGATACGGAGACGGCCTTCGCCGCCAGCCAGGCCAGGGCCTTTTCCGGAGTGCGTGTGACAAGCACCGGCACTCCGCGCAGCTCGATGACCCGCGTGTGCTCCGGGGCCGTGTCGGCGCAGGGGCAGACCGCGTCCTCGCGCAGGGGCAGGGCCAGGGTCTCGTGGGGCAGGGCCGCCAGCAGGCGCAGCAGGTCTTCCCGCAGGCCTTCGGGCAGGGCCAGGGCGCCGTCCTCGACCAGGCCGTAGTCGTGGGTCGACTGGATCACGGCCCCGCTGTCGTGGAGCAGCTCGCGGGCCGCGCCCAGGCGGCAGGCGCGCGCCCGGTCCGCATAGTGGCCAGGGGTCACGCCGCCGGCCCCCGCAGCCGCTCCGTGCCCAGGTAGGGACGCAGGACCTCGGGCAGCAGCAGGCTGCCGTCTTCCTGCTGGCAGGCCTCGACCAGGGCGACGATCAGCCGGCTGGTGGCCAGTCCGCTGCCGTTGAGCGTGTGCACGAAGCGCGGCTTGCCGGAGCCTTCCTTGAAGCGGATGTTCGCCCGGCGGGCCTGGAAGTCCTCGAAGTTGCTGCAGCTGGAGCATTCCAGGTACTTGCCCTCGGCGGGGCTCCAGACCTCGATGTCGTAGGTCTTGGCACTGGCGAAGCTTGTATCACCGCTGCAGAGGGTCAGCACGCGGTAGTGCAGGCCCAGCTTCTGCAGCACGCTCTCGGCGTCGTTCAGCAGCTTCTCCAGCTCCTCGTAGCTGTTCTCCGGCCGGGCCAGCTTGACCAGCTCCACTTTGTTGAACTGGTGCGTGCGCAAAAAGCCGCGCACGTCGCGGCCGTAGCTGCCGGCCTCGCGGCGGAAGCAGGGGCTGTAGCCGCAGAACTTCATCGGCAGCTTCTTCGCGTCGAGCACCTCGCCGGCGTGGATGTTGGTGATCGGCACCTCGGCGGTCGGGATCAGCCAGAGGTCGTCGCGCTCGCAGTAGTACATGTCCTCGGCCATCTTGGGCAGCTGGCCGGTGCCGGTCATCGAGGCCGAGTTGACCAGGAAGGGCGTCGAGACCTCCGTATAGCCGTTCTCCCCCGACTGCAGGTCGAGCATGAACTGGATCAGCGCGCGCTCCAGCTTCGCGCCCGGTCCCGTATACAAGGGAAAGCCGCTGCCCGAGAGCTTGGCCCCGCGGGGGAAGTCGTAGAAGCCCTCGGCCTCGCCCCAGCTCAGGTGGTCCTTCAGCCACTCCGGCGCCGGCGCCTTCTCGCCCCACTCGCGCACGAAGACATTGGCCTCCTCGTCGTTGCCGACGGGGACCTCCGGATGCGGGGCATTGGGAATCGCCAGCAGCAGCTGCCGCTGCTCCTCCTCCAGGGCCTTCAGCTCCTGGTCGAGGGCCTTGATGCGGTCCCCTGTCTCACGGGTGGCGGCGATCGCCGCCGAGGCGTCCTGCTTCTCCTTCTGCAGGCGGGCGATGTCCCGGCTGGCCGCGTTGCGCTCGGCCTTCAGCTTCTCGGTCTCGCCGATCAGCTCGCGACGCGTCTCGTCCAGGCCCAGGATGCGCTCGAAGTCGACGCGGACATTCTTGCGCTCGATCAGCTCCTTCAGCTCGGCGGGCCGGCTGCGCAGCTCCTTGATGTCGATCATGGGAAGATCACTTTCTGTCACACGGCATCACCGGGGATGCCGGGATTCGTCGCCTACATGCTGCCCGTCATGATGAAGACCGGGCTGCCCAGGAAGTCGCGGTAGATCGGGCGCAGGCGATCCGTGTTGTAGTGCCGTGAGACATCGACCAGCTTCTTGGTCGAGATCACCGTGTTGACCGGCACGTGGTCGTAGGCTCCGCGGCGCACGCAGACCAGCCGTCCGCTGGCCTTCTGCGTCACCAGGTCCATGGCGATGTTGCCGAAGGCCATCGGCACGATGGCGTCGACGCTGTCCGGGTTGCCGCAGCGCACCAGGTAGCCCAGCTTCTGGTAGATCACATTGACGCGCTTGCCGCCGTTGTACTCGGCGCTGCGCTCCTTGATCAGGTTGGCCAGGCTCTCGCCGACTCCGCCCAGCTTGCGGTGGCCGAACATGTCGGTCTCCGTGCCCTCGAAGGACATCTCGTCCTGGCCCTTGAAGGTCGCGCCCTCGCTGATCAGCACCACGCTGTACCTGCTGGGGTGCAGCTCGCGGTCGCGCACCAGCAGCTCGGTCAGGTGATCCACGTCGAAGGCGTGCTCGGGAATCACGCAGCGGTTGGCCGCGCCGGCCATGGTCGGCAGCAGCGCCGTATACCCGGCATAGCGGCCGAAGACCTCCAGCACCAGGATGCGCTCGTGGCTGCCGGCGCTGGTGCGCAGGGCGTGCGTCATCTCGATGGTCCGTGTGACACAGGTCGAGAAGCCGATGCAGTAGTCCGTGCCCGGCACATCGTTGTCCATGGTCTTGGGAATGGCGATCACGCGCACGCCCTGCTCGTGCAGGTGCTCCCCGTAGGACAGGGTGTCGTCGCCGCCGATCGGGATCAGGATGTCGATGCCGAGGTAGTCCAGGTTCTTCAGCACCTCGTCGGTCAGATCCACCGTGGCGTCGCCTTCCGGCTCCTGGATGCGGTCGCGCAGGTGCAGCGGCACCATGGGCCAGGGCACATGGCTCGGCCGGGTACGGCTGGTGTGCAGGAAGGTCCCGCCGGTGCGGCCGGCGCGGTTGACGATGTCTTCCGTCAGGTCGATGACCGAGTCCCCGTTCTCCTCCAGGGTCTTGTCGCGGTCGATCTCGATCAGGCCGCCCCAGCCGCGGCGGATGCCGACGACGCGGTAGCCGTCGCGCAGGGCCCGGATCGTCAGGGCGCGAATCGCGGGATTGAGTCCGGGCACGTCCCCGCCGCCCGTCAGGATGCCAATGCATCCCTTGTTTCGTCGAATATTGGCCATGGTGTCCTCCGCTTCGGGCCGAATGCCGATCCCGGGCGCGGCCTTCACGCCGCCGGGATGCTGCCTGGATCCGGCTCCAGTCGCGCAAAGTAAAAAGGAATGTTCAAAAGCTTTCCGATCCTGGGCATTCACGGACCGGGCACCAGGACCCGTATCGACCGTTTCCGGCTTGCCGCGCGCGGCAGGGCGGAGCCGGCCGGCGACCCTCGCAGAAAGGAGATCCCGCTTGCAGCGCATGACCCCCGCAACAGCCCTTGCCGCCCTGGAAGAATCCGGCGGTCCGTTCCTGGACATCTTCCGCCACGGCAGCCTGCAGGTGGAAATCTACCGGCCCGACCGTGTCGATCGGCAGACCCCGCACACCCGCGACGAGCTCTACGTGGTGATCTCGGGCAGCGGCATCTTTCTCAAGGACGGGAAGGGCCGGCCCTTCGAGGCCGGCGAGCTGCTCTTCGTGCCGGCGGGCATGGAACACCGCTTCGTCGACTTCTCGGAGGATTTCGCCACCTGGGTCTTCTTCTACGGACCGGAAGGCGGGGAAACGTAGGGGTCGATCGCGATCGACCCGGAAATCCGTCGGGTCTTTCCTACCCTGCCGCCTTGTCCTCGTAGGTTCCGCGCTCCTCGTCGAGTTCGGGCGGATAGAGTAGGTGCAGGCCTTTCAGGGGAGTCTGGGGCTTGACCAGCAGGAAACTGCGCAGGCATTCCTCGAAGAGCACGCGGTAGAGCGGCCAGGTGCCTTCAGGGCAGACGGCCTGAACCTTGTAGAGATCCTCGTCGTCCTGGATGAAGGCCATGCGCGTGAAGAGCCTGCGCTTGCCCTGGTCGACGGTGGTCAGAGCCACGCAGGCCTCCAGGTTGCGGATCCACTGGGGCTCCATTTCCTGGATCTGGAAGTGCATCGCCCGCAGGCTCTTCTCGCTGCGCGTCAGCAGCTGCAGCGTGAACTCGCGAATGCCCATGTCGGCGCGAATGCCGTGTTGTGATACGGAAATCCAGGGACTGTCCGGGTCGCCCTGCCCCTGGATGCAGTGCAGCACATGCCCTTCCTGCGAAACGCCCTGCCAGCCCTGCGGCAGGCAGATGCGGAATCCCTCGCGTTTGGCGGTCTCCCAGTGCACGACGCGGTACTCGCGGTCCTCGCTGTAGTACAGCCAGCGGCCGTGGGGCATGCCGTCGCGGAAGATGCCGACCGCGCTGCGCAGGCCGCTCTGGTTGTAATACTTCCACAGGCCCTGCTGCAGGAAGTTGTCCACCTGCCCCAAAGCCATCAGCCGTCCGCCGGGATGGTACTCGCGCACCAGTCCCGCGCCTCCGTCCAGCACCCCGGGCGGATAGCTCTGGCGCGGCATGCCATCGGGCCAGGTGATGAGGGTCTTCTGCAATGGGGATCCGAAGCTTGGCCCGTCGCTCCACCTGCCTGGTGGAAGGAGAGAGGCCTGCCCTGTTGTTTTTCGGGTCTTTGCAGGCAGGAATTCAGGTCAGCCCTTCGCGGCGGTGGGCGGAAAGGTTGAGCAGCAGGCCGATCAGCAGCATGTTGCTCAGGGTGAAGGTGCCGCCGTAGCTCAGGAAGGGCATGGGCAGGCCGGTGACGGGCATGATGCCCATGGTCATGCCGGCGTTGATCAGCACATGGACGAAGAGGATCGCCGCCAGCCCGGTCATCACCAGGGCGCAGAAGCCGCTGCGGTGGTCCAGGCCGACCATCAGCGCCCGCAGGATGAGCGTTCCGAAGAGCAGCAGCACCAGGCCGGCGCCCAGAAAGCCCCATTCCTCCGCCAGCACGCTGAAGATGAAGTCCGTGTGGCGCTCGGGCAGGAAGGCCAGCTGGGTCTGGCTGCCCTGCAGGAAGCCCTTGCCGAAGAGGCCGCCGCTGCCGACGGCGACCTTGGACTGGATGATCTGGTAGCCCGCGCCCAGGGCGTCGGCCTCCGGGTCGAGGAAGGTCAGGATGCGCTGCTGCTGGTAGGGCTTGAGCAGGCCCCAGAGAGCGGGCAGGCTGAAGCCCACGCCCGCCGTCAATCCCAGGATGCCGAAGTTGAGCAGCAGGCCGACTTCGGCGAACCAGAGCACGCCCGCCAGCAGCAGGACAAAGGCCAGCAGCAGGAAGATGTTGGTCGACAAAAGGGCGGCCAGCACGGGGGCGATCAAGAAGAGCGCCCAGGACCAGGGCAGCCCGGCGCGCAGCAGCATGGGATAGCTCAGGAAGAGGAAGACCAGCGCCGTGCCCAGGTCGGGCTGCAGCAGGACCAGGATCAGCGGCGTTCCGGCGATCACGCCGGCGCTGAGGATCGAGCCGAAGCGGCTCAGGTCGAGGCGGTTGTCGGAGAGGAATCGGGCCAGGGCCAGCACCAGGGCGATCTTGGCCAGTTCGGAAGGCTGGAAGCGCAGGGGTCCCAGCTGGATCCAGCGCTCGGCGCCCATGCCGACCGCGCCGGCCAGCTTGACCCAGAGCAGCACGGCAATGCTGGTGCCGTAGGCCAGCCAGGCGGTGGCGAACCAGAAGCCCGGCGGCAGGAAGGCCGCGCCCAGCAGCACCGGCAGGCCGATCAGCAGCCAGAGGCCCTGCTTGGCGGCAAAGTCGGTGGCCTGGTTGGCGGAGGCGCTTTCCAGCACGCCCAGGCCGATCGCCATCAGCGCCAGGGCCGGCAGCAGCAGCCCCCAGTCCACCCGCCGAAGGAGCGCCAGGACCCTCAACGGGACGGGTCCGGTCTAGAGGTGAGGATGAAGGATTTCATCGAGTTTGAGGCCCGACAGTTTCTCGATGCCGCGGATCAGGTAGAGCAGGGCCAGGATCATCACCAGCAGGCTGGGCAGCACATTGACCGGATAACTGAGCGCGGTCATGCGGGCGAATTCCTCATTGAAGGCTTCGGTCCCCGCCGGCGAGACGACGATCCAGCGCGCCAGGAAATAGTTGGTGGTCGAACTGACCAGGAAACTGGCGGCGAGAATCAGGTTGCTGACGACGAGCCGGCGGCGGTATTCCTGTTCCAGGCCCCGCTCTTCCAGGGCCCGGTGCACTTTTTCCGTGTCGATCATCTTCTCCACCAGGGTGGCGACGACCGGCCAGCGCGTCCAGAGACTGCCCACGCAGACCAGGGCGATGATCAGGGGAATTGCGGCCTCCTTGACGGCGATCCATTCCGGAGGCAGCTCCAGCAGGGCGATGGCGCCGGTCAGCAGCACACTGACCATGCCCAGGATGGACATCATGCTGAAGCGCTTCTCTCGCACGCGTTCCAGGATGCCCCAGCCCAGCGGGAAGGCCAGCGCCAGCAGCAGGGCCGGCAGCGCGCCCAGGTGTTCGCTGAGCTTGACCAGGATGAAGATCGGCAGGGCGATGTTCACCACCAGGTTGAGCACGGCGCCGCGACCGCCGCGGGCCGGCTCGGGCATGCCGGGAGGCTGGGATGTGGAATTGTGCTTCACCGCCGCTCGCAGTCGTTTACAGGAATCTTTCAGTATAAGGAATGCCGCCGGGTTTCGACCCTTACCAGAAAAAGTGGGGACGACCTGCTCGTTTTCTCAGGGAAGGAGCACAACAGGGTGCAAGCCCAGGAAGACGCGGCAGGAAAAGAGCTTGCGCTTTCAGACGCGGGAAGGCCCCGGAATACGACCCTTCGCCCGGAGTACAAAAGAACGGGAGGGCCGGCAGCCCTCCCGTTCGCGGTTGGATCCGGAGAGGAAGTCACTTCACCAGCATCAACTTCCTTGTGCTTTCGCCCAGGCCGGTTTCCAGCCGGGCCAGGTACATGCCGGAGGGCAGGGCGCCGGCCTCGAAGACCGCCTCGTGCTCCCCGCGCGACAGCAGGCCGTCGACCAGCTGTGATACAAGGCGTCCCTGCAGGTCGTATACGCCGAGTTCGACGTGCCCCGTCTCCGGCAGGGTGAAGGCCAGGGTCGTCGCCGGGTTGAAGGGGTTGGGCACGGGCGCCTGCAGGGCGAAGGCCAGCGGCAGCTCGCGAGTCGCCGCGGTCGGCGAATCGAGCAGGGTCAGCGTGATCAGCCCGCGGTTGTCCCCGCAGGGCACATCGTAGATGTAGAAGGTCACCTCGCTGGCGACGGGAATCTCCCATTCGATGATCGAGCCCGCCGCGTCGGCCGTGGCCTCGGCCAGCGAGGCGTACTCTTCGCCGGAGCTCCAGTGCAGGATTTCTCCGGTGGCGTGGACATAGCCCTTGATCAGCGCCCGCCAGGCCGTGCCGCCGCTGTGGTTGTCCGAACTCCAGTAGGAATGTCCGCCGCTTTCCCAGCGGATCAGCTGCAGGCCGGCCGGCAGGGTATAGGTCGGGCCGTCCCAGAAGGGGTCCGCGGTGCCGCAGTCGGAATAGGGGTCCACGTTGAAGGTCGTCTCCGCGTGGGGAGCGCCGACCAGGACCAGGAGCAGAGGCAAGGCAAGTATTTTCCGCACAGGAATCTCCTTCCAATTGGTTCAGGCACTGCGTCTGCTGGGCCACTCCGGGGCAGGTCCACCACTCGTCCCATGCTGCCAGCGCCATTTCAGCTTTGAGTCCGTCACACAGGCCGGAACAGGGCAAGGGTCATGCCACTTCTGGCGGAAGGGCTTGAAGGCAAGGCAGGGATTCGTCCCTGCGTGCTAGAGAGAGAACGGGAGGGCATCTGCCCTCCCGTTTCGAGACTCTTGCTGGATGCGCGCTACTTGACCAGCATCAATTTTTGTGTGCTCTGGCCGCGCTCGGTCTGCAGGCGGGCGATGTAGAGGCCCGATGGCTGGTTGCCGGCCTCGAAGACGACCTCGTGCTCTCCCCGCGAGAGCATGCCGTCCAGCAGGCGTGAGACAAGGCGGCCCTTCACGTCGTATACGGCCAGGCTGACTGAGCCCGTCTCGGGCAGGGTAAAGCCGAGCGTTGTCGAAGGATTGAAAGGATTGGGCACGGGCGCCTGCAGGGCGAAGGCCAATGGCAGTTCCCGGGCTCCTGCAGTCGGGTCATCGAGCAGGGTCAACGTGATGCTGCCCCGGTTGTCACCGCAGGGTGTGTCGAAAATGAAAAAGGTCACAAGACTGGCCACAGGCAGCTCGAAGTCGAAGACTTCGCCGCTGGCATCCGCGGAGGCCGCGGCCAGCGAGGGATACTGCAGGCCGGTGGACCAGCTCAGCATGTCGCCGGTTGCATGCACATAGCCTTGGATCGTGGCGCGCCACGCCGTGCCACCGCTCTGGGCGTCCGAACTCCAGTACGAGTGCCCACCGCTTTCCCAGCGAATCGGGTTCAGGCCGGCCTCGAGGAAGTAGGTCGGCCCGCCAAAGTAGGGGGTCTGCCCGCAGTTCGATGCGGGATTGACCATGAAGGTCTCATCGGCGAGAACGGATCCGGACAACAGATGGACCAGGGATGCAAGCAGCAGGGCTTTCATGTGGGACTCCTTCTTCCCGCGCTGGTCGGAATCCGGCACAGGTGAACAGGGCATTGTCCTGCGACCGAATGCAAGCGCTTGTTTTCTAGAATTGTCGTTTCAGGGCAACGTCACACCACGCAACAACGGTGCCAGCCGGCGAAGCCTGGTGTTGGCGGAAGAAGGATGGGACTCTTCGGGGGCAGCCGCCATAGGGCATCTGCCGCAGGAAGCCTACTTGAGCAGCAACAGCTTCTGGTTGGCCTGGCCGAAAGGAGTTGTCACGCGCACCGTGTAGAAGCCGCTGGCCAGGCGGGCACCGCCGAAGGCCACGCGGCCTTCTCCGGCCGGATGTTCGCCCTCGTGCAGGAGGCCGACCCGGCGACCGGCCAGGTCGTATATGGCGATCGTCAGCGGCATGGAGCGTTCCAGCCGGAAGGGAATCCAGGTCTGGCCGTTGAAGGGGTTGGGACGGGCCGGCAGCAGCGCGAAGACCTGCGGCTGCATCACGCGGGATCCGTCGACCGCGACGCCCGGCAGGCCCAGCAGGCGGATGTCGTCGATGTACCAGCCTTCGGCGGTGGTGCCCGTGTCGCTGCCGAAACGGAAGGCGATGCGCACGTTCTGGCCGGCGAATTCGCGCAGATCGAAGGAGGCTTCCCGCCAGTCGTGTTCTCCGCTGTAACACGGAGTGCCGCCGGCGAAGGGATGGCTGGCCGGACTGCCGCCGCCCGACCGGTAGCGGAAGTGGGCGGGATAGTCCTCGCGCGGGGTGAGCTGAACCCAGGTGAAGCCGTCATCGCTGCTGAGTTCGACGAACCCTCCGTCATAGGCGGAATCGGGCCAGGTGCTGGAGGTCTCCGCTTCCATGCGATGGCGAAAATGCAGCAGGGCAAACTCCGGCAGCTGCGTTTCAGGACAGATCAGCCGTCCATGAGCGCTGTCGCTGTAGTCGCCGCCGCCTGTATCACCGAACTTCCAGGCCGTCGAGGGGCTCTGGCTGTCTTCCGTGCTCAGGTGCCAGTCGTTCGCGCCCTCGTCCACGCCGAAATGGCTCCAGCCGGGAGCGCCGTCTTCCAGGTCCCAGCTTGCAAGGACCTCCCGGTTGCCGATCTGCAAGCTCAGGGCATCCTCGAACTCAAGCGAATCACAGGACAGGGCAAGCGCGATCGGAATCTCCGCCAGGGCGGGTGCCTCGGCATCGATCAGCAGAACCAGGGGGCTGTCACACGCTCCGCTGGCACCGGCGCCCATGTCGGGGCAGGTCAGGGCATTCTCAATCCAGCTGATCCACGGACTTTCGCTGGAAGCCTGCACCACGATCCCCTCTGCGCGAAGGCTTCCCGTGTTGCGCAGAATGGGCAACAGGCTGATCTGTTCTCCCGGCTCGGCAACACCGTCCCCGTCATCGTCCTCTACGATCTGCCAGTCGTCCAGGACCAGTTCAGGACGCCCCAGGCCTTCCTGGCTCAGGATTTCCAGCGCGGTCGTCTGCCCGTCCACGCTCGTGCCCTGGAAGGCCCCCACGTAGAGGCGGGCCTCCCCCGAACCGGAGTCCGGCGCGGTCCACAGGAAGCCGGCGGTCGACTGGTTGTAGGACGACAGCCGAATGCCGTTGGCTTCTCCCTCGGTAGAATACAGAGCCGTCCCGCTGAAGGGCGCCAGTTCACCCGCAAGCTGGGTTCCCGTTCCAAGACGACAGGAGGCATTGAAGTTGTTGATCGAGGGGAAGCCGTTGCTCTCGATCAGCACCAGGTAGGTCGCGCCGGGTTCGTAGAGAGCCGGAAAGCCCTGGATTCCGACCGTGCCCTCCGCGCCCCCATGACAGGAGATCGCGCAGGTCTGCCGACCGGGCGCGCCGGAATAGCCGGTGAAGTTGGAGCGGGCTTCCACCAGGGAAGCCAGAAGCAGGAGCAGCAGGACAAGGCGCACGGGACCTCCAGAAAAGGATGCTTGAAGGTGCGGAAGCGAAGAGTCGAATGACTTGACGCAGGACAAAGGCAACTGGGACAGAGTGGCAGTCGACCGGCATCCGTTTTCAGGATGTGCAGTACCTGGACTAGTTCTGTAGTGGTTGCCTTAGCAAGGGGGACGTGAATCGATCCCCCGGCAGCGAAGAGCGACTTCATTTGCTACCATTCGGAAAACAGCATCTGTGAGAATGAAAGACTTCGACCGATGCGCTACCTCCTCCTTTCCTCCTTCTACTGCCTGGTGTCTTCCTGCAGAGCAGTCTCTGCCGAAGCTTTCTATGATCTGGAGTTCCGGCAGACGCTCCTTCCGCAGATCGAAGCGGGCTACCGCACATTGTGTACATCGGATCTCAATCGCGACGGCCAGCAGGACATCCTGATCAGCGCCAGGGGGCAGCAGTCCCTGTGGCTTCTTCTACTACAGGAGGAAATCGGGCGTTTCCGGCCGATTCATCTGGTTGACATGCCGGCTGAAGTGCAGATCGTGCGTGCCGACGCATGGACCCATCCAGTCTCACAAGAGCCTGAAATCCTGCTCTCTACAAGCGGTTCCAGGCTACAGTACCTCCACCTGCACTCCACCGAGTTCACCGTGCTTGACAGCGCAAGCTGGCACTGGTCTCCCCAGTCCTACAGTGCGCTCGACTTTGACGGAGACGGCAGAATGGATGTCCTTGGAGCGATCCGGACCGAGGATGATACGCTTCGCATCCGGTTCCTGGAGGGTTTGCGTCCCGAGAACGAGGCTGTTGACCGGTTCAGGATGATGTGGGAGGAGGAGTGGTTCCTGCATCACTTCTTCCGCTCGACGACACGGACGCTGGACCTCTTCGACACGAACCGGGACGGATACAAGGACATCCTCTTCACGGCGGATCACACGGATGGAACTCAGCTCTATCGGATCGAGTACGACCCGGGTTCCTCGCGCTTCTCCACGGACATCGATACTATCGAAATCGACGAGTTCAGCACCATGGAGCCCTTCCGGATCGAGGTTGTGCAGTCCGAATGGAATGATGTGATCGAAGAGAAGGTGATCCTCTACGGCGGGGAGCAAGGCGAATCCCTCGACCTCCTTTCGATGGGGGAAACGGGTGCCCTGTATCTCTCGCATCGCTTCTACATTCATTCGATCCCGGAACTCCCCTCTTCCTGGAGTCCCTCCACCGCCTTTACGATGCGGGAGGATCCAACCGGGTATCCTGCCCTGGTTCTTGACGGCTACCCTACCCCCCGGACCGTCGTGCTGGATCTCGAATCGGAGAATTATCCATACAATGCGATGGGCTTCGGCGGCTATTCCTGGCGCGTTCCACTGGCTGTACGACATGACAACAGGCTCACGGCCCTGTATCCGGGAGATACGAGCCTGATGCTTTATACCCTCGATTCCCGCGGAACGGACTCCCGAAGGCTGCTGCCCTTTCCGGAGTTCTCGCCCTTGTGCCTGTTCTCGCAAGTGGAAAGCGACATCCAGCTTCTTGATTTCAATGCGCAAATGCAGGACCTGCGCCTGATCGGCGCGGATCTGTATTCGCCGTGGATCACGGTGTCGAAGGTCTTCGAGGGCGGTATGCAGTATTGGTCTACAAATCCGGGAGCGGTCTTTCCCGACTTCCGTGCCGCTTTCTTCTCGGGGGGCACGGCCTTCGAGATCTGGAACGATGAGGGCCTTGACCTGCGGGAAGTCGAGTTCGGCCGGGGCTTTCCCGACTACCAGGTGGCTTTGCTGCGCCCTGGCTGGAACAACTACAGCTTCCGCTCGGGCACCTTGCCGAACACGCTGGCGATCCGGGACATCCGCGAGACCTACTACTGGACACTTCCGTTTGCGGATCCGGAGACCGGGCGAAACGAGGCCTATCTCTGGCAACCGGGCAGCGGCGTCTACAACGACCTGCTGCTGGCGGACGACGATGCGATCTGGCTGGCTGGAGAAGGCCCGGCCGAATTCGGAGCGCCCTTCATGCTTCGCTGGACCATCCCGGCAGCGGGACTGGAGGATCCGGTGATCCGCGTCTTCGAGAACGAGCTGGTCATCCATGATGAACGCAGCGGCTTTTTGCTACATGGACCCTATCCGCTTCGCCAACCAGGCGAGGCGACCATCCTGCGGCAACCCTCGGAAGCATGGATCCATGATCTGGCCCTAGCGGACCTTGATCGCGACGGGGACCTGGATCTTCTCTGCAGCGTGAAAGAGGAAGGCCTGATCCTCTACGAGCGGGAGAGCGCCGAGCTGGGTTTTCTGCCCTTCGTGACGATCGATCCGGACATTGATCCATTGCGGATCTGGACCATCGAACAGTCCGGTGACACACAGGTGGATGTGCTCGCCTGGGACGGAGAACTCCTGCATCTGGCAGGAAGTACCGAGCAACAGATACGGGACTCCCGTGTCCGGGTAGCCCACATTCATCCCAATCCGGCCACTACCGTCGCACAATGCCGGATTCCCTGCGATGCCGATGAATTGCTGTCGATTCGGCTGTTCAATCTTCTCGGCCAGACGGTCTACCGGGAACGGCGCGCCAGCGGGCAAGGTGGGATCATCGACCTGCAGATCCCGACCAGCTCCCTGCCCTCCGGCAAGTACTTCATGGAAGTGCGCGGACGCAAGCAGCTGCATCTCGCGCCCTTTGTCGTGCTCCGCTGACCTGTCGTTCTTCGCGAAACGGGAGGTGCCGCTCCGGACAAGACGAAAGCCAGGAACGAGAAACGCCCGCCGGAAGCAACCGGCGGGCGTTTGCAATCCTGCCTTCGGGAAAACTAGCTCATCCCGTCGATGATCGCGTTCCAGGTGGCGCTTGGACGCATGGCCTTCTCCAGGGCCGACAGGTCGGGCCGGTAGTAGCCGCCGATTTCCAGGGGCTCGCCCTGGGCGGCATCCAGTTCCTGCAGGATCTTCTCTTCGGCAGCGGCCAGCTTTTCGGCCAGCGGCGCGAAGGTGGCGGCCAGCTTCTTGTCCTCGTCCTGTTCGGCCATCGCCCGGGCCCAGAACAGGCTCAGGTAGAAATGGCTGCCGCGATTGTCCAGCTGGTGCACCTTGCGCAGCGGGGACTTGCCTTCTTCCAGCACCCGGCCGATGGCCGTGTCCAGGGCCTTGGCCAGCACTCCCGCCGCCGGCTGGCTGCTGCGCGTCGCCAGGTCTTCCAGGCTGACGGCCAGGGCCAGGAACTCGCCCAGGCTGTCCCAGCGCAGGTGCCCTTCCTGCACGAACTGCTGCACATGCTTGGGCGCGCTGCCGCCGGCGCCCGTCTCGTAGAGGCCGCCTCCGGCCAGCAGGGGCACGATGGACAGCATCTTGGCGCTGGTGCCCAGTTCGAGAATCGGGAAGAGGTCCGTCAGGTAGTCGCGCAGCACATTGCCGGTGACGCTGACCGTGTCCTCCCCCTTGCGCGCGCGCTCCATGCTCAGGCGGATCGCCTCGACGGGCGGCAGAATGCGCAGGTCCAGGCCCTGGGTGTCGTGATCCTTCAGGTAGCGCTCGACCAGGGTGATCAGGTTGGCGTCATGGGCCCGGCGATTGTCCAGCCAGAAGATTGCCGGACTGCCCGTGCGGCGGGCGCGTTTGACGGCCAGGCGGACCCAGTCGCGGATCGCCACGTCCTTCGTCTGGCACATGCGCCAGACATCGCCCTGCTCGACGCGGTGCTCGAGCAGCACGTCGCCGCCGGCATCCAGCACGCGGATCACGCCGTCGCCCGGCGCCTGGAAGGTCTTGTCGTGGCTGCCGTACTCCTCGGCCTTCTGGGCCATCAGTCCCACGTTGCTGACATTGCCCATGGTGGCCGGATCAAAGGCGCCGTGCTCGCGGCAGAAAGCCATGCATTCCTGGTATATGCCGGCGTAGCAGCGATCCGGGATCAGCGCCAGGGTGTCGGCCAGCTGGCCGTCGGGGCCCCACATCTGCCCCGAACTGCGGATCATCGCCGGCATCGAGGCGTCGATGATGATGTCGCTGGGCACATGCAGGTTGGTGATGCCGCGGTCCGAATCGACCATGGCCAACGGCGGACGCTGCTCATAGACGCTGCGCAGGTCCTGCTCCAGGGACTGCTTCTCGGCGGCCCTCAGTCCTTCCAGCTTCTTTTCCAGATCACCCACGCCCATGTTGGGATTGAAGCCCATGGAGTCCAGTTTCGCGCTGTGCTTTTCAATGAAGGGCGCGTAATACTCCCTGACCGCGCAGCCGAAGAAGACAGGGTCGCTGACTTTCATCATGGTCGCCTTGAGGTGCAGGCTGAGCAGCAGGCCCTCGCGGCGGGCGCGCTCGATGCTCTTGCCGTAGAAGGCGCGCAGCTTGCGCAGGCTCATGCGGGAGCTGTCGATCACCTCGCCCTGCAGCAGCGGCAGGCCCTCGCGCAGCAGCACGCGCTCGCCGGAGGCGCTGGTGAATTCGATGCGCACGCTTCCTTCCCGCTGCATCACGTGGCTCAGCTCGCTGCCGTAGTAGTCGCCGTCTTCCATGTGCGCCACCCGGGAACGGGATTCGCTGCTCCAGGCGCCCATGCGATGCGGGTGGGCCTGGGCGTAGGCCTTGACCGCGCGGGCCACCCGGCGGTCGCTGTTGCCTTCGCGCAGGACCGGGTTGACAGCGCTGCCCAGCACGCGGGCATAGCGTTGACGCGTTTCCTTGTCGGCTTCGCTTTGCTCCTCCTCCGGGTAGTCCGGCAGGGCGAAGCCCTGGCCCTGCAGCTCGGCGATCGCCGCTTTCAGCTGGGGCACGGAGGCGCTGATGTTGGGCAACTTGATGATGTTGGCTTCCGGCGTCTTGGCCAGTTCGCCCAGTTCGGCCAGGTCGTCGCTCTGCTGCTGCTCCGCTTGCAGATGCTCCGGAAATGCGGCCAGGATGCGCGCCGCCAGGCTGATGTCGCGGGTTTCGACGGCCACGCCGGCGCTGCGGCTGAAGGCGCGGATGACGGGCAACAGGGACTGGGTCGCCAGGTAGGGCGCTTCGTCGGTGAAGGTATAGAGGATCTTGGGGGTCGCCATAGGGAGTTCCCGAGCTTCGTTTGAGGGTGTCGACAGCCCGCCAGTTTAACAATGGAAAGGCGCAGATGTTGCTACCCCGCGGATGCCGACAGACCGCCTCCGCTCGAAATCGAATCCAAATTCGATCCCCTTCCGACGGGGCCCTTCTCCACCCTGCGATTCCGATTCCGAAGGCTCGGCGAATGCATTACAATGAAGGGGAACCGGAAAGTCGGCCTGCCGGCTTCACAAGGTCGACGGCGACCCGTGGAAGCCGGCGGACCTGTATACAAACGGGAGGATGTGATGCAGCTCGGAGCGTTTTCGATCAGCCTGGCGGTCAAGGACCTGGAAGCCTCGCGGCAGTTCTACTACAAGTTCGGCTTCTCGGACAAGGGCGGCGACCCTTCCCAGGGCTGGCTCGTTCTGTCCAACGGGGACACGGTGATCGGCCTCTTCCAGGGCATGTTCGAGAAGAACATTCTGACCTTCAATCCGGGCTGGGACCAGCAGGCTCAGGCCCTGCCGGAATTCAGCGACGTGCGCGAGCTTCAGAAGAAGCTCAAGGCCGAAGGTGTGACACTCATCGAGCAAGCCGACGAAAGCGGCAGCGGCCCCGGCTATTTCACCTGCGAGGACCCGGACGGCAATCCGATCCTCGTCGACCAGCACGTCTAGAGAGAATCGTCCTGGTCGACGAGGATCGTTGTCGATCCCTGTAGACGAGCACCCGGAAACATGAGCCATCACCACCACCATCATCACCACGACCACGGGCACCATCATCCCGACGGGCCTCCCAACAAGGCCTTCGCCATTGGGCTGGTGCTCAACCTGGGCTTCGTGATCGTCGAGTTCGGCTATGGCGCCTGGGCGGGTTCGCTGGCCCTGGTGGCGGATGCCGGACACAACCTGAGCGACGTGCTCAGCCTGCTGCTGGCCTGGGGCGCGAGCCTGCTGGCCGGCTTCAGCAGCACGCGCAGGCGCACCTACGGCTACAGCAAGGCGACGGTCTTCGCCAGCCTGCTCAGCGCGCTGCTGCTGCTGGTGGCCCTGGGCGGCATCGCCTGGGAGGCGCTCGTGCGGCTGCGTCAGCCGGCGCCCGTGGCGGGAGGCGTCGTGATCACCGTGGCTGCCATCGGCGTGGTGATCAACACGCTGACGGCCCTGCTCTTCGCAAAGGGCAGCAAGGAGGACCTCAACCTGCGCGGGGTCTACCTGCACATGGCGGCGGATGCCGCCGTTTCCCTGGGCGTCGTGCTCTCCGGCCTGCTGATCCTGTATACGAACTGGCTCTGGGTCGATCCGGTGGTCAGCCTGGGCATCGTCGTCGTGATCTTCGTCGGCACCTGGCACCTGCTGCGGGATTCGGCCAACTACGCCATGGACGCCGTGCCGCCGGGAATCGACCTGGACGAGATCCGCGCCCTGCTGCTCGAGCAGCCCGGCGCGACGGACATCCACGACCTGCATGTCTGGCCGCTGAGCACCACCGAGACCGCCCTCACCGTGCACCTGGTGGTGGATCACGAAGGCATCGACAACGACTTCCTGCACGGGGTCCAGCTGCAGCTGCAGCAGCGCTTCCGCATCGGCCACGCCACCATCCAGCTGGAACACCGCTCGGGACTCGACGACTGCCTGCTGCACGACGGCAAGTGCTGGGACGTGAGACAACCTCGTCCGGGGCAAGGGAAAGGAGTACAGAATGTTTAGGACGAAAACACCCGCAGAGGCCCAGCAGGCGCTGCGCATCGACCGCCAGGTGGACCTGGTCAGCGGCGGCCTGCTGCTGCTCTGGACCGGGCTGCTGATGCTGCTCGAGACCGGCTGGGGAACGGGCCTGACCGGCGTCGGCCTGATCCTGCTCGGCGAACAGGCGGCGCGCTGGCGCTACGGCCTGGCCTCCGACCTGTTCTGGGTGCTGGCCGGCGTGCTGCTGATCGCGGGTGGCATCTCCCTGCTCAGCGGGCTGGGGCACGGCCTGGTGGCGATCCTGCTGCTGGCCATCGGCGCCCTGCTGCTGCTGGCCGCCTTCAAGGGGCGGCAGGCCTGAGGCTTCGTCCTCGAGGATCGAAAGGACCTCTCGTGATCCAACGCTTCCTGCAGCGTCTCACCTTTTCCCTTGAGCGCTTCATCCTGCGCGGCGCCTTCCACCAGCTGCTGGTGGTCAGCGCGGTGATCCTGCTGATCTCGCTGGCCGCGGGCACGGTGGTCTACCTGAGCGTGCCGCAGTTCAACGATTATTCCGAATCCGTCTGGTGGGGCTTTCTGCGCCTCTCGGACCCCGGCTATCTCGGAGACGACGAGGGCACGATCGCCCGCGTGGTCTCGACGGTGGTCACGGTCCTCGGCTACGTGGTCTTCCTGGGCGCTCTGGTGGCGATCATGACCCAGGGGCTGGGGCGGCTGATGCGGCGCCTCGAATCGGGCACGACGCCGCTCTCGCTCAAGGGACACATCCTGGTGCTGGGCTGGACCTCGCGCACGGAATCGATCCTGCGCGAGCTGCTGCTCAGCGAAGGACGCATGCGGCGTTTCCTCGACCGCTTCGCGGCCCGCAAGCTGAAGATCGTCGTGCTGGTCGAGGAGGTGAGCCTGGAGCGGACCACCGAACTGCGCCAGGCCCTGGGCCCGCTCTGGGATCCCCAGGTGGTGATCCTGCGCATGGGCAGTCCCCTGCTGCCGGAACACCTGGACCGCGTCGATGTGCTGCACGCCTCGGCGATCATCCTGCCGGCCGGCGAAGCGAACCAGCTGAGCAGCGAAGCCCTGGACGCGCGCATGATCAAGACCGTTCTCTCCATCTCGCGGCGCGGCGAGGGCCTGAAACCCCTGCCGATCCTGACCGCCGAACTCTTCGACGCCCGCAAGACGGAGATCGCGCGCACCGCCTACCGCGGGGACATCGCCCTGATTCCCGGCGCGACCCTGATCAGCCGGCTGATGGCCCAGACCCTGCGGCATCCCGGGCTCTGCGCCCTGGCCGCCGAATTGCTGACACACGAAACGGGCAGCGAGATCTATTTGCGCGACAGCGCGGCCTGGACCGGGCGGGCCTTCGGCGATCTGGCCGCGTACTACAAGGGCGCGATTCCGCTGGGCGTGCTGCGTCCGCGCGGCGAACAGCTGCTGCCCCTGCTCAACATGGATCCGGACGCGCTGCTCGAGCGCGGCGACCGCCTGGTCCTGCTGGCGGACAGCGAGGACTGCCTGGACCCCCTTCCCCGCCCCCGGGAGAGTACCAGGCAGGCAGTGGCGGCCACCGTCGAGGAAAGCGCGGCCAGGCGCCGGCGACGCATCCTGCTGCTCGGCTGGAGCCGCAAGCTGCCCGCGCTACTCGACGAATTGCAGAGCTACACCGAAGAGAGCTTCTCGCTGACCGTGGCCAGCCGGGTGCCGGAAGAGAATCGCCGCGAGTTCATCGAGCGCTACGCCGGCGCGACGGACCGCGTCGAAGTCTCCCATCTGCAGCTGGACTACGCCCTGCCGCGCGAACTGGAAGCCCTGGACCCCGGCAGCTACGACAACGTGATCCTGCTCGCCGGCGAAGGCCTGCATTCCGGCGAGGATCCGGATTCGCGCACGCTCTCGGCCTGCCTGCTGCTGCAGAGCCTGCTGCCCCGCGAGGGCGGCCCGGAAGTGCTGGTGGAGCTGATCGATCCGGACAACCAGGACCTGCTCGCCGACCGCCCCGGGGAACGCATCGTCAGTCCGCAGATCCTGAGCCACATGCTGGCCCAGGTCACGCTGCGCCGGGATTTGTGGACCGTCTTCGAGGAGCTCTTCACGGTGGGCGGGGCGGAAATCGATTTCGTGCCCGTGGAGGCCTGCGGGCTGCCCATAGGCCAGGCCCTGCATTTCAGCGCGATCCGCGAGCAGCTGAAGGAACGCCGCTCCATCGCCCTGGGCTTGCAGCAGCGGCGGAAGGGCCGGCGGCAGCTGGCGCTCAATCCGGCGGATACCAGCCGCTGGGTGCTGGAGCCCGGCGACCGGGTGGTGATCCTCGGGCGCTACGAGGCGACCATCTGAACTACCGGATACTCCTCCTTTACCTGTCCGTGTGCGGGACAGAACCGCCGATCACACTTCGCTTGCACAAACTCTGTTCGTGCGGAAACAGATTCGCCCGAACTTGGTAGCATATTCCTGAAGCGCAGCCGCGCACTCGACACACTTGCATTCATCAATTGAACAGGAATCCACTGCTTGAAGATCCCTTTGCGGACCCGCCATGCTACCGCCCATCTGCTATTACTCGTGTTGCTGGCGGCCTGCGCGGGCTCCCTGCCTCCGCTGCCGCTGCAGGAGGACTTGCCCGGCGGCTTCTCGGAGAGCGGGCAGGACCCGCTCCCGGAAAGCTGGTGGAAGCACTTCGGCACGCCCGCACTGGATTCCCTGGTCGAAGTCACGCTGGCGGAGAACCACGAGCTGGCCGGGGCGATTGCCGGCTTGCGCGCCGCCGAGGCATTGAGGCGACGCGCAGGGGCGGATCGCCTGCCCTCCGTCGAAGCCGGTGCCGGAGCGCAGGGCACACGCTCCCCTTCGTCCGCGGCCGAAGGGGAAAGCGTGTCGGCGGAACTGGGCGTAGCCTGGGAAGTGGACCTGTGGGGCCGCCTGGCCTCAGCCCATGCGGCCGAATCCTTTCGTGCGCAGTCACAGGCCGAAGACCTGCGAGCCCTGCGCCTGTTGCTGAGCGCCGAGACCGTCGAGGCCTGGTTCACACTGGCCCGGGCCCTGGCAACCCTGGACTTGCTCGAAGACCACCTGCGGACAGGCCGGCAACAGGAAGAACTGCTGCGTCTGCGCCTGGGCACCGACAGCCGCAGCGCCGACCTGTTCCGGCAACAGGGAGAGCTGGCCGCCCTGCGCCGGCTGCAGGCCGAGACCCGCGTCAATGCCGAACAGTGGCAGCATCGCCTTGCCCTGCTGGGCGGCCAACCGCCCACGGGCCTCGCGATGAGCACTAGGCCTCCCCTGCCCGCCCTGCCGCCCCTTCCCGCCGCCGGTCTGCCCGCGGCGCTGGTCGAGCGCCGACCGGATGTACGCGCCGCCCGCCTGCAGCTGCTGGCCAGCGACCGCGACCTGGCCGTGGCCCTGCGCGAGCGCTTTCCGCGCCTCACCCTGGGCTTGAGCCTGGAAGACGCGGCCGAAGCGCCTTCCGAGCTCTTCCAGGACTGGCTGGCGACCCTGGCCGCCGACCTGAGCCTGCCGCTCTTCGCCGGCGGCCGTCTGCAGGCCGAAGCCGATCGCCGCGAGGCCCTGCGCGCGCAGCACTTGTGGACCTATCGTCAAACCGTCCTGCAGGCCTTTCTGGAAGTGGAAGACGCGCTGGCCGGCGAGCGCGCCGCGCGGGAGGCCCTGCAGCACCTGGAAGAGCAACGACAGCTTGCCGGCCGCACCTTCGAGCTGGTGGATTTCGGCTATCGCAACGGCAGCGAAAGTTTCCTGGAAGTCCTGCGCGCGCGGGAGAGCCTGCAAGACCTGGATCGATCGCTGATCGCGGCGCGGGCCGACTGCCTGCTCCAGCGACTGCGCCTGTGCCGCGCGCTGGGCGGTGGCCCTCAGGCCGCTGAAGAAGGAGAGCACCCATGACACACGCCCGTACCGCCCTGGCCTGCTGCGGCATCTTCCTGGCGGCGGCCGCTCTGCTGTTGCTGATCTATACCAGCGAACCCCGCGCCGAACGCAGCGGAGCCGTGCGCGAAACCGCGGTGCCGGTGCGCCTGGCAGTCGCCGAGCGCGGCGACTGGCGGCCGCGGCTGGCAGCCAGCGGGCAGGTGGAGCCGGCCCGGGAAATCGAGCTGGCGGCGCGGGTCGGCGGCCAGGTGCTGGAAGTCAATCCGGTCTTTGCTCCGGGCGCGCTGCTGAAGAAGGGCGATTGGGTGCTGAGCATCGATCCGGCCGACTACCGCAATCGTCTGGCCGAGAGGCGCGGCGCGCTGGCCGAAGCCGAGGCGCAGCTGGCCCTGGAAGAAGGCCGCAGCGAAGTCGCCCGGAGGGACTATGAACTGCTGGGCGAGGATCTGCCGCCTGCACGGCGGGCGCTGGTCCTGCGGGAACCGCAGCTCGAAGCCGCCCGGGCGGCTGTCGAGGCGGCGCGTGGCGCCCTGCGCCAGGCCGGGCTGGACCTGGAGCGTTGCCGTGTGACAGCGCCCTTCGACGCCCTGGTGCTGGAGCAGGCGGCCTTCGAGGGCACGCAGGTCTCGGCCGGAAGCCCTCTGGGACGCCTGGCCGGCACGCGCGAGTACCGGGTCTCGCTCAGCCTGCCCCTGGCGCGGTTGCCCTGGATCGAGCTGCCGGCAGACGACGAGGCGGGTGCCGCCGTCCGCCTGCGGCAGCGCAGCGCCTGGGCCGAAGGGGAGAGCCGCCGGGGCGAAGTCTTCCGGCTGCTGGGCGAACTGGGCGGTGAGACACGCATGGCCCGCCTGCTGGTCAGCGTCGCCGATCCCCTCTCCTCCGCAGAGGGGCCGCCCCTGCTGCTGGGGAGCTACGTGGAAGCGGAAGTCGAAGGGCGGCTCCTCCAGGACTGCGTGCGCCTTCGACGCGAGCACCTGCGCGCCGGCGACAGGGTCTGGCTGTATACGGAAGGCGTTCTCGAGTTCCGTCGGGTCAGGGTCCTGCTGCGGGACGCCTCCTTCGTCTACCTCTCCGAAGGACTGGAGGGCGGGGAGCAGGTCGTTGTCACCAACCTGGCGCGCGTCCGCGAAGGCGCGGCCCTGAGGCCCCTGTGATGCATCACGACAAGCAGCACGAAGGATCGATCGCCTGGATGGCGCAGCGCCCGATCGCCGCCAACCTGGCGATGATCGTGCTCCTGCTGGGCGGTGTCTGGGCCCTGGCCGGCATGCAGAAGGAGGTCTATCCCCAGTTCCTGCTGGACACGGTGCAGATCTCCGTCGGCTACCCCGGAGCGGCGCCCGCCGAGGTCGAGCAGGGCATCCTGCGGCCCGTCGAGGAGGCGCTGCGCGGGGTGCAGGGCATCCAGGAGATCACTTCCGAGGCCCGCGAAGGCCGCGGTTCGGTGGAAGTCGAGCTGGTGGCGGGCAGCGAACGGATGCGCGTCTTCCAGGACATCGACCAGGCCGTCAACCGCATCCGCACTTTCCCGGACGACATCGACCAGCCGGAGGTCCAGCTGCGCAGCACGCAGCGCGAGGTGCTGACCGTCGTACTCTACGGTGAGACAGGCGTCTGGGAGCTGCGCCGCCTGGCCGAGGAGCTGCGCGACCGCCTGCTCAGCGATCCGGCGATCACGCAGGTCGAACTGGGCAACGCGCCGGACTACATGACCCACATCGAGATTCCCGCGCACCGCCTGCGTGAATACGGCCTGACCCTGGACCAGGTGGCGCGGACCATCGAGCGCTCGAGCGCCGACATTCCGGCGGGAGCGCTGGAAAGCCGGGCCGGCGAGATCCTGCTGCGGGTCAGCGAGCGCCGCCAGTGGGCCGAGGAGTTCGCCGCCATCGAGATCCTCAACGACCCTCGCGGGGGCGCGCTCACGCTGGGCGAACTGGCGGAGATCCGCGATGCTTTCGAGGAGACCCGCTTCCACGGCCAGTTCAATCGGCAGCCCTCGATCGACCTGGATGTCTTCCGCGTCGGGGACCAGTCCCCGCTGAAGATCGCCGCCGCCGTCGAGGCGATCCTCGAGGAGGTCTCCCTGCCGGAAGGCGTGAGACACCGCATCGACAGCAATACCGCCGAGGATTTCGGTGAGCGCCTGCGGCTGCTGACCAAGAACGGCCTGCTGGCTGTCGTGATCGTGCTCGTCGTGCTGGCCTTCTTCCTGGAGCTGAAGCTGGCCTTCTGGGTGATGGCCGGCATGGTGATCTCCTTCATCGGGGCGATTCTTTTCCTGCCCTTCCTCGGCATCACGCTGAACATGATCTCGATGTTCGGCTTCCTGATCGTGATGGGCATCGTCGTCGACGACGCGGTCGTCGTGGGGGAGAATGTATACGAGTACAGGCTGCGCGGCTACTCTCCGCTGCGGGCCGCGATCGAGGGCACGCGGGATGTCTCACGTCCGGTGGTCTTCTCGATCCTGACCAACATCATCGCCTTCGTGCCCCTGCTCTACATTCCCGGCGAGACGGGCATGTACTGGTGGTCGCTGCCCGTGGTGGTGATCGTCGTGCTGGCGCTCTCGCTCTTCGAGGCGCTCTACATCCTGCCGGCTCACCTGGCTCATGTGTCCGCGGAGAAAGGGACCGAAGACCGTGGCGTCGCGGCCCGGCTGCAGGCAGCCTTTCGGCGGCGCTACGAGGCCCTGCTCCACGGTCCCTACAAGCGCTTTCTCGAGTTCAGCCTGCGCTTCCGCTACATCACGCTGAGCACGGCCCTCGCCGGCCTGCTGTTGATGGGCGGCTACGCCTTCAGCGATCACATGGGCATGATCCTGATGCCCGCCAGCAGCGCCGACGAGATCGAGGCCGGCGTGAGACTCCCGGTGGGTACGACTCCGGACAAGGCCGCCGAGCTGGCGGCGGCGGTCACCGATTCCACCTGGAAGATGTTCGAGGAGCACGCGCTGCACGAAGCGGCCGAGGGCGTCAAGACCAATGTGCGCGGCGGACGCTTCATCGACGTGGAACTGGTGATGCGTCCGCCCGACCAGCGCGAGATGAGCGCCCAGGAGGTGATCGAGCTCTGGCGCGACGAGATCGGCGACATCGAGGGCGTGCAGCAGATCACCTTCGAGGCCGAGCGCGGCCCCGGCGGCTGGCGCCAGGACATCAGCATCGACCTGAGTCACGCCGACATCGCGGTGCTCGAGGAGGCGGCGCTGAGCCTGGTCGAGGAGCTGAAGACTTTCGAGAACGCCCGCGACGTGAGCGACAACCTGAATCGCGGCAAGGCCCAGTTCGATTTCCGCCTGCTGCCCGAAGGCCGAAACCTGGGCCTGGACGCGGTCGAGCTCGGCCGCCAGCTGCGGGACGCCTTCCACGGGGCGCTCGCCCTGCGCCACCTTCGCGGGACCAACGAGGTCGAGGTGCGCGTGCGGCTGCCGAAGGAGGAACGGCAGAGCCTGCAGCAGCTGAAGGACTTCGTGATCCAGCTGCCCGGCGGCGGCGAGGTGCCGCTGCTCGAGGTCGCCGAGATCACGGAGGGCGAGGCCTATTCGACGATCAGCCGCCGCAACGGCCGCCGCGTGGTCAACGTGGGCATGGACGCCCAGCCGGCAAACGCCGTATCACGCCTGCTCAGTTCGGTCAACGGGGAGGTGCTGCCGGCGCTGCGCGAGCGCTACCCCGGCCTGACCTGGACCTTCGAGGGCAGCCAGGCCGAGATGCGCGAGAGCACGCGCATGCTCTGGAGCGGCTTCGGCCTGGCGATGGTCGTGATCTACGCCCTGCTGGCCATCGCCTTCAACAGCTACACCCAGCCGCTGATCGTGATGGGCGCGATCCCCTTCGGCTTCTTCGGCGCGCTGGTGGGACACATGCTGCTGGGGGTGGATCTCTCGCTGGTCAGCGTGATGGGCGTACTCGCCCTGGCCGGAGTCGTGCTCAACGACAGCCTGATCATGGTCGACTACGCCAACCGCCACGGGAAGGGCTCGCCCCGGGAGGCGATCCGCGACGCCGGCCTGCGCCGCTTCCGGCCGATCCTGCTGACCACGCTGACCACCTTCGGCGGGCTGACGCCGATCATCCTCGAGAGCTCGCGCCAGGCCTACCACCTGATCCCGATGGCGATCTCGCTGGGCTTCGGCATTCTCTTCGCCACCTCGATCATCCTGGTGATCGTGCCCTGTCTCTACCTGGTGCACGAGGACCTGCGAGGGCTGGTGCAGAGGGCTCCTGGGCGAGAGAGTCTGTCCTGAGCTTCGATTCTTGCGCTTGGATCTTCGCACTGTAATCGGGGCTGCCCTTTTCCCTGCCTATCTTGCCAATGCGACGCGAAAGACAATTCTTTCGTGAAGACTTCCACCACTGCGAACAGGACATTCTACCCTTCACACCCGAAAGAAGGATCGACCCCATGAGCACCGAAACTGTCGGCGAGGCACGGATCCTCGTCATTGAGGACGAAAGCGACCTGGCCAAGCTCCTGAGCCTGCACCTGGCCGACCAGGGCTATCGCGTCGAGACCCGCGGCGACGGTCCGGGTGGCCTCGAGGCCGCTGCCAGCGGCGAGTTCCAGCTGGTCGTCCTCGATATCATGCTGCCCGGCATGAACGGCTTCAATGTCTGCCGCGAGATCCGCAGGAAGAACACCCAGCTGCCTATCCTGATGCTGACCAGCAAGACCGAGGAACTGGACAAGGTGCTGGGCCTCGAGCTGGGCGCGGACGACTACATGACCAAGCCCTTCTCGATCCGCGAGCTGGTGGCGCGGGTCAAGGCCCTGCTGCGGCGCAGCGACCTGGGCGGGAAGGATGCCGGCTCGGAAGAGGATAGCGTGCTGCAGCGCGGCGAGCTTTGCATCGACACACGCAGGCGTCGTGTGACAATCGGAACACGCGCCATCGAGCTGACGACCCGCGAATTCGACCTGCTGCTGCTTTTCGCCCGCAATCCCGGCACCGCCTTTTCGCGGCAGGAGCTGCTGGACAAGGTCTGGGGCTACCAATACGGCGGCTACAGCCACACGGTCAACTCGCACATCAACCGCATTCGCAACAAGATCGAGGAAGACCCGGCCAAGCCCGTCTGGATCGAGACTGTCTGGGGCCTGGGCTATCGCTTCCGCGAGGAGGACGCCTGATGTTCAGTTTGAGTCACAGTTTCAGCGCCCGTCTCTCCGCGCTCTTCCTGGTCCTGATCCTGGGCCTCGGCGTATCCCTCACCGTGTTGACGATCCAGTCGATGGTGATGTTCAACGAGGAGACCGAGCAGAAGCTCAACCGCACCCTGGCGCACCAGATGGCCATGGAGTTTGCCCCCTTCGTGCAGGATTCCGTGGATCACGAGTCCATCGAGGAGCGCATTGCCTACCTGACTGGCATCAACCGCCGCATCGAGATCTATCTGCTCGGCGGCGACGGCATGATCAAGGCCTCCTTCATCCATGAAGGACAGGAGCTGAAGAGGGATCGCATCGATACCGCCCCGCTGGAGGACTTCGTCGCCGGCAAGGAAGTGCCGATCGCGGGGGATGATCCCCTTTCGCCGGACCGCCGCAAGCCCTTCTCCGCCTCCAGGATCAGCATGATGGGCATGGATGGCTGCTGGCTTTACGTGATCCTTGGCGGCCAGGAGGTGGAGTCGACGGCGGGCATGCTGCGCAACAGCTATATCTTCAAGACCACCCTGCGCGGCCTGCTGCTGATCCTGCTGGTGGCGGCGATCGTCGGCTTCGTGCTCTTCTACTGGATGACAGGCCGTCTGCGATCGCTGAGTCACACGATCCAGGAGTTCCGCCGCGGGAAGACGGCGGCCCGCTCCCGTGTCAGCGGGCAGGACGAGATCGGCGTACTTGGCCAGAACTTCAACGAGATGGCCGACACGATCGTCGCCAACATGGAGGACCTGCGCAACACGGATCGCCTGCGCCGCGAACTGATCGCCAATGTGAGCCACGACCTGCGCAGCCCGTTGTCTACCATTCAGGGCTACCTGGAAACGGCCTTGATGAAGCAGGACGAGCTCTCCCGCGACCAGCTGCGCGAGTACCTGGACATCGGCTTGAAGAACACGAGCAGCCTCAATGGACTTGTCTCACAGCTCTTCGAGCTGAGCAAGCTGGACGCGAAGCAGGTCGAGCCGGAGATGGAGCACTTCAACCTGGCCGAGCTGCTGCAGGACCTCGTGATGCAGTTCGGCGAGCGCGCGCGCCAGGCGGGCGTCGAGCTCGAACTCGAGCACCCCGGCGAGCTGGACGCCGTATACGCTGACATCGGCCTGGTCGAGCGCGTGCTGGGCAACCTGATCGACAACGCCATCAAGTATACGCCGGAAGGCGGCAAGGTCTTCGTCAAGCCGGCGAACACGGTGGAAGGCGTGCGCATCGAGGTCCGGGATACGGGCAGCGGCATTCCCGAGGAGGACCTGCCGCACATCTTCGAGCGCTTCTACCGGGTGGAGAAAAGCCGCGGCCGGGGCCGCGGCGGGGCCGGCCTGGGACTGTCGATCTGCAAGAAGATCGTCGAACTGCACGGCAGCGCGCTGAGCGTTGAGAGCAGGCCCAGCGAGGGCACGGCCTTCGGCTTCACCCTGCCGCGAGCGACCATGGCGTCGGCCTAGCCGATCCGGAAGCGGCTTCGGCCGACAGTCCGGCTAGCGCTCCATCATCAGGTCCATGATGGAAACGGTCTTGGCATCGGCGGGCGGACGAAGGAAAGCCTCTTCCAGCTCGGACTCACCGACTTTTTGCAAGGTGGACGTGCTTTGCTTCATGCCGTTCTGGTAGTGCACCTGGCGCACGGGAAGGCCTTCGTAGTCCGACTCTTCCATTTCCTCGCCGATGCGGGCCATGAACTCTTCCATGGACTGGATCAAGTGCCCCTCGGCGGCGCCCAGGCCCAGCTCGCCCGGCGTGGTCGACCAGACTTCCTGGCTAAGCGCATCTCCCAGCGTGGCCCGATAGTGGGCGCAGCTCAAGCCGTTTACGTCCACATTTTCGTCCACTTTCTGCCAGGTCGGGTCGCTGCCGGCTACTTCGCCCATCGTGCCCAGCCCGGCCATGCCGGGAATTCCGCCACCACCACCCAGGTATTGGTCCATAGCAGCCCGGTCTTCTGCACTCATGTGCTGCCGCGCTTCTTTCAGTGCATCCTGCAGCATGTCCTGCGCGTTGGCCAGATCCTGCTGTGTCACACCGGTGGCGGCCATCTGCTGCTTGACCTGGCCCTTCATGTTCTGGATGTCCTCTTCCGTCACACGACTGACGCGATTGCTTTCGCGGTCGTAAACGGAGAAGGCCCCTGCCCTGGCGTCGTGGAAGAAGAGCCAGCCGCCGCTTCCCTCCTCCACGCGCAGGAGATCGCCCTGGATCCAGATCTGGGTGATCTCCTCGAGGTTCTCGAGGTGGTTGACGGTCGTCTCGCGGAAGTGGTGGCCGGCATGAAGTGTGGCGGCCAGGATGGGAATCAGCAGAAGTGCGCGCATGGGGTTCCTCGTTTCTGGATGGACATGGCACCTATATACCATAGAGAGAGAAGCCCCGGCATCTTTCGATACCGGGGCTTCATAAAACCAGGCGGCGTCCTACTCTCCCACACAATCGCTCATGCAGTACCATCGGCGCTGGCGGGCTTAACTGCTCTGTTCGGGATGGGAAGAGGTGTCTCCCCGCCGCCA